>JBCCLH010000022.1:0-95389 GCA_039026955.1 Bacteroidota bacterium | reverse complement strand
TACGGTAAGAAATCAAGATACACAAATAGACAGTTAAAATTGCTTTATGTTTGAAGATTTATAACACAGAAGCAGCTCATATTTTCCTAAAAATCAATCTTTTCCTGACTTTTTAATGACGGATTTTTAAAAAATGACGTAATTTTTAACAGCTTTAAAAAAATTTGAGGTGTTTTTTTCAGTATTTTCATGTAAGGAAGCATACGTTTTATCTACAAAAGGCAGAAATATAACGATAAAAGGTATTATTTAAGCGTAATAAAAGCGCTATAAATTACTTTTTCGTACTTTTGTGGTATACTTTCTGATTAAATGACCTTTGTAAGTCTTGGTAACATTTACAAAAGGCTTTAAGTTGACATTTTTCATAATAATCGGTTTTAATGTTAATGTAATGATATGTCACAGAAAGTATACCTAAAAAACCGAGTGAATAACTCGGTTTTCCTTTTTTATACACTGGTCATCAACCTAATCTATTTTAAAGATGATAGGTAATGTGTATTTTACTCTTACATTTTTATTTCTTTGTTTTCCCGGCTGCATTTTTGGAAGTAGTTTTACTACACGCTCTGCCTCTTTTTGAAGCTTTGGATGCGGTGCACGTGATTGAATTCCCGTAACATTTCCGTTTTCATCAATGATGAATAATACATTGATTCTTTGTAACCCTGAATTCAAGTCTAAATCTTCCGCAAGTCCGGTGTTGAATTTTCTATTGATTAACTTCTGAATTTTTTCAGACATGCATTTTTTACGTTCTTTTTTCGTTTTGAATTTTTCGCAACCTGGGTAAATTGGTGCATCTTCAATAAACGCAAAAGGTACTTCAATATCTTTATCATCATCTTCGTCTATGACATCTACATCACCTACATCGACAAGCTTTGAGACTTCTTTTGGCTGTGTTTCGGTTTGTAATACTTGCTTTTTAATTTCGGTGTCATTGTCAACCTCTTCAATCTTATCAGTAATGATTGTCGGCTTAATTTTTGGCTCAGGCTCTGGCTCTTCAACCTTAACCACTTCTTCTTTAAAATGAGGTACATACTCCAAATCATCTTGAAGGAGATCCTCTTCAATTTGTACCACTTCTTCAGCGGCTTCTACTGTTTGAACTTGAAAGATGGTGTAGACAATGAATAAACTCAGCATGAGGCTTACTGAGAAACGCAGAAGCGGACTTCTTTCGATCTTTAAATCGTTCTTTTTGGCAAGGTGACTTTCGTGTACACCTGTTGCGTTCACATCTTTGTTGTGACTTGCATTTTTCATATTAATCGGTTTTAATGTTAATGTTGTGTTAACATCAAGAAACGTACCAAAAAGAAAAAGCCTGAGTGAAATACTCAGGCTTTACTATATTTTTTATGTTTTTTTAACTTACTGTACTTTGAAAACGATTGGTAACGTGTAGTTTACACCTACTGGCTTTCCTCTTTGTTTCCCTGGTTTCATTTTTGGAAGACTCTTAATTACTTTCTCAGCTTCTTTCGCTAATCTTGGATGCGGTGCTCTTGAGCGTACATCTGTAATGTTTCCAGTTCTGTCAATTTTAAATACAACAAAGATTTTTTGAACACCTTCTAAATCTAAGTCAGAAGCTAATTCTGTGTTGAATTTTTTGTTTACGTGCTTTTGTACTTTTTCAGACATACACTTTTTTCGTTCTGCCTTACTCTTATATTTTTCACAACCTGGAAAGATTGGTGCATCTTCAATTACTGAGAATGGTACATCTTCAATAACTTCTTCTTCTTCTTCAACTACAACTTCTTCTACTTCTTCAATTACTTCGTCTTCTGTAGTTTCTGTTGATTCGATAATTGTTTCTTCAATTTCTTCTTCGTCCTCAACAACTTCAATAATTTCTGGAGCTGGTGGCGGTGGCGGTGGTGGCGGTTGTGTTAACTGTTCCGTGATGACCATTTCTTCTTCATCATCTTCAATCAAGTCAACAGTTTCTTCTTTTGCTACTTCATCGTAAGCTGTCCACTCCATACCTTGCCAAATAAGGAATGTTACTAATGCTAAACCTAATGCTAAATAAAATAGACTATTTTTTCTTAAGTCAGCATCTGGATTCTTCTTTGCTTCCATAATAATATAGTTTTAATGGTTGCTAATTTAATTATTTATTAGCAGAAAAAACAATTAATTCTGCGTTTTTAACTTTCTATTCTTCGCAATAAACCATTTTATTGTGAATATTGCAACAATTATTCCGATTGTATTTGCCAGTGCATCTTGCCAATCGCCTTGTCGTGTGGTGACCAATGTTTCTTGCATAATTTCCACAGCAATTCCATAGATAAAGGCAAAGAGCGCACACCTTGTCAATGCATTTTTTTGTAATGCTTCGTTTGTGATTCCTTTCTGAAACGCCAAAAACCAAGCGACTGTTACTGAAAAATAAATGATTCCGTGCATGAGCTTATCAGCATAGGAAAATTGCAATACTTGCGGTCCTTTTAGTTCTATGAGACTCAAAATGGTAATTGTAATTGTCCAAGCGATTGCCAGGAACGAAAAGATATACTTACGCACCAACGACTTCTTTGTATCCTGCTTCGTCAAGCAAGCTCTCAATTTCAGATGCATCTTTGATTTGAATTTTGATCATCCAGCCTTCTCCGTACGGATCTTTGTTTACCAATTCTGGATCATCTTCTAGTTTTTCGTTCAACTCAATGACTTCTCCAGTTAATGGCATAAATAAGTCAGATACCGTTTTTACTGCTTCTACTGTTCCAAAAACTTCATCTTTCTCAACTTCCTCATCTAAAGTTTCCACATCAACATATACAATATCACCCAATTCTCCCTGAGCAAAGTCAGTAATTCCAACAATGGCAGTGTCACCTTCAATTCTTACCCATTCGTGATCTTTTGTATATTTTAATTCTGCTGGTACGTTCATTTTTTTACTATTTAGTTGTTTAGTGTTATGTGAACAAAAATACTTTTTTCTGTTTAAGTTTTCAACCTCTGTTATTGTTAATTTCCGAAATTATATCGAAGTGTAATTCCCGATCTGATTGTTGTTTGTGGAAACGCCGTAGAGACCGCAAATTCAGAGAAAGTATGATCGTAATAGAACAATGCCGTTAAGTTTTTGCTTAATGCATAATCTGCTGTAAATTTCAACGACCACAACGTTTGTCCCGCCGTTACCTGATTGTTGAATAAATCCAAACTACGGATGATGGTTATGTTATCTCTTAATGATAAATCGGCTTTTAAGTTTAAATCACCTTTTAGCGTTGTTTTCTTTCCTGCAATTCTTGTATCAATACGCACATCTTTGAAACGATATCCCAATCCAATAATGTATTCATTTCCGGAAACTTCTGTCAATAGATTGTTATCAAAACTTAAGGATAAAGCTCTATCGCGTTTTACTTCGGCTAAAATCTTAACTGAATTTTTCATTTCCATATCCACACGAATCAACGGATTGAACTGCTCTACTAAGTTGATATTAGAGAATATGTTTTGATTGTGAAAGTTTCCTCCTTGGTCCAAATTGGAAGCTCCAAATGGGTTGGACGCATCGTAATCCAAGTTGTTTCTAAACGAATTTACCGTATAACTTGAACGATATCCGTGTGTTAATGAGAAACGCTTGAAACGCTTCTTGAACCATTTTAAACGCATCAATCCTGTGTACTTTAAAGTCCAGTTTGGAATTGGTACATCTCTGAAAGCGCCCAATTTTACATCATTGGCATCTTGTCCTGTGTATGCTGCAATGAATGCAGGTAATAATACCGCTTGATTCGTTTTTCCAAATCCGTCAGGGAAACCATCTCCATCTGTATCAGTAAGCGGCTGACCATTTGCAATTGCCAAACGACGTGCAATGATTTGTCGGTTATTTTCAAAATCTGCAAAAGTTGCTGATTGATTTTCATCGCTTCGCTTAAAAGCGGTTTTGATCAATACGGTAGAAATTCCGAAGTTTCCAAATGTATTTCCAGCTCCATTTGGTGATAAGGAAATATATTCGCCATTCTGAACAGCGAACTGCTCTGAGAAGTTTTCTGAATAAATACGATTGGCAACCACATCAATCTTTAAATCACGCATTGGCTCTACCATCGCTGTAATGTCTAAATTTCTGTTTTGAACTTCCGTAAATTGCTGGTTGAATCCTGCAAATTCTGTTAAGTATCCTTGACGTGCTGCTTCAAATCGAACATCTGCTTGACTACCAAATACAAATCCTACCGATGGTTTTAACGTTCCAATAAATCCGATAGATGGTGTATATCCTGGCAATACTTTACCATTGTTTTCGGAGTAACTGATATTTACTCGCTTTACACTTCCCACAACATCTACCAACGTGTTGAATATTTTGGTTCCAATACTAGATTTGTTGGTATTCTTTTTGGCATTGTCCTGAGCTATTCTATTACCAGGAATGCCCGGTCTATTTGTACTTCTAGTTTTTTGATTGGTTTTACGATTTTTACCCTTTCGCACAAAACCGAGGTACTTGTAGAACTTTGTCATGTCTAAAGTAGCATTCAGGTTGTGTGTGTTGGCATTTTGAATCGTGTTCAAACGCTCTCCTGCCACTTCTTGTAATACATCCGAACCACGTTGCCAGTTGAAGTCTCCTGTGTAACTGTATGCTGCTGTTAAGAAACTAAAGGTTGGAATTTTATTCAGCGGTAAATCATAGGTTAATTGCAAGGATTGTGTATGCGTATTTGGCTCTCCAATATCCCAGAAACCATCCCAAATTCCTAAATCAGCATTGATATCGCCATTTTCATCAAAGAAATTGTTGACAATGTTGTTATTCGCCGCAGTAAAGTTGAAACGCAATGAATTCGTCAAATTGTAATTAATCGCGTACGACCAGTCAAATAAGAAGTTACGTTGTTGCAATCGCGGTAAATTGTCTACGTTTGCATCTGGTAATAACGGATCACGATAAATTTGATCGTTAAAGCTTCTTGTAATATTTGAGTTTACCGAAATACTTGTCGGTAGCGGATTAAAATTCAAATCTTTCAACCATTTCCAATATCTTCCTGTAAAGAGCGAATCATTTTTCTTGAACGGTTCAATTGATTTCGGTTGGAAGTTGAAGTTATAGTCTAATCCTGCTCGTACATTTTGATCGCGTAAGGATTTGATTTCATAATCGTGAAATTCGGTTTCGTTGTATGAGTACGAAAGTGTAAGATTTTCCACATCGTAGAAACGCGCTTTTTGTTCGGCACCACGTTCTTTACGAACTCCAATAAAGTTAATACTTTTTCGTTTCGTGTACGTAATGGCTTCTTCCCGTATTCGATCTCTTTCGGCTTGTGTTTCCGCTAAATCCAGACGATCATCCAGACGAATATCTTGATAGAACGGATCAAATTCTGGCGTAATGATCTCTTCTCCAACACTGTAGTTAAATGGCAATTTTATTCCCCATTTTTTCGGTAAGAGTTGCCCCAGATTTACATTGGTCACCACATCGTATTGTCGTATATCTTCTCGGCTTCGATCGTTTGGCGATTGTTCTATATTACCAAATCCAACCGTACTGATTCTTCCTGTTGCAGAAATCGTAGCAAAGTCAGCAATGTTCGCATCTAAGGAACCAACCGCTGCCCATCCACCACGGTTTTCCAATTCTGCCAAGCGCAATTCGTTGAACCAGAATTCTCCACAAATTGGAATTCCGCCAACAGGCGTATCCGTCGCATCTAAACCTGTAGCTGTTGTATTTTTGATACCTACCATTAACGAACGTACACGACCAATGGTCGGATTACCAATAATGGCAATACGCATGCGTTCATCGGGTCCATACGGTTCAAATTGATTGACAATTTCTTCTGCATTTTCATTATAATATGCCACTTCTGAGGAACCTGTTGCGTTGCTAAAGTTTGCTGCTTTAATTCGTGTTAGTAATGCCAAAGGAATGTCAAATTCATTTCTCCAGACATCTTCTGGCAACGATTCATCTGGCAATGTAACGTTTAATGGAATTTCTACTTGGTAAAAGTTCTGCGTAAAGTCATTACCAAATCGTAAAAATGCCACTGCCTGCCCATCAGCTAATTGTTGTGTTTGCTGGAAAAGTGATTCCGCATGGACAAACATTTTTAAGTTTTTATACTGTCGTAAATCAATGTCAATATTTTTAAACACACCACGCGAATCTCCAGGTTCTAAATCGCACAACACCATTCCGAGTGATTGTTCGTTCAGACGTACAACTGTATTGTTGTTATTTAATTGTTCACGAACAACTCCTGGCGGAATTACATATCCGATTGGTAATTTATTCGCGTTTTCTTCCACATTTACGATGTTTACATCAAACTGTGTTCCGTCGTCTGTAGGCTCGTCGTTGTTTTCTTGTAATGATAAATTGTAACGTCTCCAATCGCCACGAATCAAATCAAGTGTTCCAAAACGCAATACTGTAGGCTCGTCAAATCCAGTCATATACATACGAATGAAACGAATTGCTCTAAGATCATCTAAAGAAATTCGATCGTCCGGAACTAGCTTGTAAAAATCTGTGATTGGAATTTTAAACTGAATCCAACGCGATGGAAGTGTTCCTTGACCTTCTGGCAACGCTGGTTCCGTAAGACGTTCATCTGTAATATAACTGGTGCTCGTATCAATATTTGGATTGATAGGAATTCTAAATTGGAAGTAGTTATCAATCGTATTCATTGTTTGATCTCGGTTGATGTCTTCCACATCAGGAACCGTTGTGGAACCTCGGTTGGTATCTGTTACCGTAATTGGTGAGTTTCCTTGTGTTCCGTTGTAGTTTTTGTAACGCTGTAAGATATCCCCAGTGGCATTTATGAAAAACTGATAGTTATCTGCTGCCGGATCTGGCTCATTGGCGTAATTGGTAAATATCGACGCTTCTTCTTGGTCATTTAAACCATCTAATCCGATATCTTGCACTTGTCGGTTGGCATCTTGTGAGTCAAACGCATATACTAACGATTGGGTTTGCGGCACTTGTCCCCAAGCTGTCTGCGTAACAAGGGAACCAATTGCATCGGCTTCTGGCAATCCGTTTTCGTATTGTTTTCGTCCATCTTTTAAGATATCTTCCGAAATGTTTCCAATATTGATAACCAATTCTCCACCTGTACTTGTAGTGTTTTGAGATGAAAAATACGGATCTAACAGCCAAAATTGAATGTATTCTACGTTGGCTTGCTCAAAATTCGTAGTGGTTACCGGACGCATGATTCCTCCCCAATTGTCCTGCTCAGGTTGCGTTGCAAAAGTAGGGTTGTTATTATAAGGTCCTCTTTCGTTTGGATAGTATGCTAAATCCAGTGTGTTTAAAACCGTAGTTTGTCCACGCGCAATATCCGTTTGCGGAAATATTTCTTCTACAAATACTCTACGTGTTTCACTTCTGGCAACATCATCATCAGTGATTTCCCCTGGCGCCTGGTTTCCATAAAATACCGGGTCAATACTATACCACGCAATTTTTGCTCTGTTATACCCATATTCCAACTGGTCGTTTCCAAATTCACCACCTAAGTTATCACCAAGTGTATTTCCTGGAGTTCCTGGTGTACTTGCGAGGAACCAACCTAGAGGCGATTTGATATCGATTAATGCTTGTGCGCCTTCAAAATCGTCTACATATGCAGTTGCTTCTCCTTCAAAATCGGCATTTCTTGGACTTCCTGGCAATAAGTATGCAAATTCACCACGAACCGAAACGTTTGATGGAACATCTGTATCAATGTTTGGAAGTTTGTTGACCAAACGTGTTAAGAACGGCACTTCCGTAGAATAGTTTCCGTTGAATCCAAAAATAGAGTTGTTTACAGGTTCCTGACCGTAGTTTGCTTTTTGTGTGATTGGTCGCTCATTTAAATTTAAAAAGGTCGCGCCAATTAAGAAATCATCATTGAATTGGTGTTCAATATTAATTCCTGTAAATCGTTTGTTTTGCTGACCGAATAAGGCGTTGTTTTCTACCGAAACATCAATCGGTGTATTGGAAGCTTTTAACGCTTCATCCAAAATGGTTACACGTCCTGCTTGATAGTTTACCGTATAGTCAATTCCTTCTTGTAATACACGTCCACCTGCCGTTACTACTACCGAACCTCGTGGTACGTTGAAAGCTCCTAAAGGAATTCCATCACCACCTTGCGATTTGTACCGTCCTTTTAATTGGAATTTATTTTGTTCTGCATCGTCTAGTGCGCCTGCTTTGGTTTCTTCATACATCGCACGATATACATATAAAGACTGGTTACCGTTATATCCAATTGGGTTGTCATAATCTTCCGCAGCAGAGTTTCGCAATCGTTCAAATAGGAATTCTCCAAAAGGTTCCACCGTTGTAAATATAATTCGTCCAAACTCTTGATCGACTGTAATTCCAGGAATGTAATCAAAGAAACCGTCTCCGCCTGCTTGCGGGTTGTCGTAGATATCTAAACGATCTAGATTGAATATTTTAAGTAAAATTTCGTCCGCAACATCTTCTGGCAATGCAGGTCCACCTTCTGCCGCAGTGATATAGTTGACTGGTGAAGGATCTGTATATAAAATGTTTAAGCGAAAATCTTCTGGACTTAACTGAAAAGCGTCTGTTGCATAGATGTTTTTCATCATCAAATCCCAAATAGGATCATCTACTTCAGTAATGGCACTTTTTAAGAGTTTTAATACCAAATTCTGATTTTGAATATCTGTTGCAATACCACTCGTATCTGTTCCTGTTACCTGCGTTGCATCAATTCCTCCATTGGCAAATTCACCTACTTGATACACTTGTCCGTTGGCGGTGTATTGAAACGCTACCGCTAATACTTCATCGTTACTTAAACGCTGATTTAAAGAAATGTATCCGAGTTTGGTATGAACTTTATATTCGTTTTCGTTCAGTTTACGCGCATTTTCTAAAAATACATAGTCAAATCCTTGTTGCACACTGTTTGAGAGCACTCCAAAACCTTGTTGCACAGTTGCGATATCACGAATTTGTTCGTTTAACACAGAACCTGCTCCAATTGTGAATGGGTTGTAATCGTTGTTCGTGTTATCTGGAAAATCATTTGGATTGACCGTATTGAAGAATCCTGCTGGTACTGTTCCGTTATTGATTCTGGTTTTTGTCGGATCAGATTCCGCTAAATCCTGCAAACCTACAATGTTACGTACGTTTTGTGTCTGTGCAGATCGATTGGTTACCCAAACTTCCACACGTGTAATTTCTACTGGCGTATTTACAAACGGATACGATTCTAGAGAAGCATCATAGTTATCTCTAAAATATTGTGATAAGAAGAAGTGACGATCTTCATCATAGTCTAAAGCAAAGAGTTCAAATTCTTCAATAGTTCCGCCACCTTGTGCGGTGATGGTTCTGGTTTGCGAACGTTGTTCGGAGAATACTCCTGTGATTCGAGTTCGTCCAAATTGCAATTCGGTTTTTACCCCAAATAGACTTTGCGCACCTGTGATTAAAGAACTGTTCAGTGGCATGGCCACGTTACCAATTTCAATTTTTTGCAAAATATCATCTTCTGTTGGCGTGTATTCTAATTTGATTTGATTTTGGAAATCGAACGTAGATTCTGTGTCGTATTGTGCATTGATTTGCAATCGTTCTCCAACTTTTCCTAACAAACTTAAGCTGATTCGTTGATCAAAATCAAAGCTTAGATTGCTTCGGTTTCTCGGAGATAACGCAGGATTATCATTTTTTTGAAAACGGATTCCTAGGTCAATCGCAACCGAACCTTGCGGAATGACTTCAATGGTATTTCCACCAAAAATACTTTCAAAGAAATTAGAGTTGACATAAAATTTAGGCAATAAGTTTTTCTGCGCATCTTCCGAACCGTCTTTTTGACCAGCAATTGCATCGAGTTTTTCTTTAAAATAGCCTTTCATGCTTTCTTTTAAAACCAACTCACGAAATTGTTTTGGCGTTAAGATCAGCGGATATCTTACATCGTAGTTCGCAACCGTTTCAGTGTAGATGTAACGGTCTATTTTTGGATCATACGTATATTTTGAGATAATGCTTGAAGGTTGCTTCAATTCAATTTTCCCTATCGCAAAACCTGTTTGCGTTGAATCTTGTGGCTGCGTTGTCGGTGTTTGCGCCGTAAGTATGCTACTAAATAACAAAATAAAGACGACAAGCGTACTTTTGGTGTAATTTGTTATTAGGTTGGTAATGTTTTTCAAAGTAATTATAAGTTTTTTAATGCCATTTTGATTAACTCTTCTACACTTCCGTTTGGCATTTCTTTAATTATTTTATCGAGTACTTTTTCAGACTGTTTTCTGGTGTAACCTAATACTTCCAAAGCAGATAACGTTTCTTCTTTGTTTGTATTGCTTTGAGACATTGAAACTTCGTCAAGATCGTATAATTTTAAGATTTTATCCTTTAATTCGATGATCACTCGCTGCGCTGTTTTGGCTCCAATTCCTTTTACACCTTGAATGGTTGCCACATCGCCGCCACCAATTGCTTCGCATATTTGGTCAGAAGTTAAGGACGAAAGCATGGTGCGTGCTGTACTTGTTCCTATTCCAGAAACAGAGATTAACAAGCGAAATACGGCGCGTTCTGATTTTTGAAAGAAACCGTACAATGTATGTGCGTCTTCACGAACATGAAGGTGCGTGTATAATTTGATAAGTTCTTGATTAGGAATCTGCGCATACGTAGTGAGAGAGATGTTGATAAAGTATCCGACTCCATTGCATTCTATCACTACATCTGTTGGATTTTTCTCTACGAGCTTCCCCTGTATGTGAGTAATCATTTATTAGTTCTGCTAGTTAAAGTCCCAAATGTAATAAATTTATTCACATTTATTTAACGATTTACACCTTAATATACCAACAAGGTATACTATTCTATTTTACGGTGATTTATTCCTCTTCTTTTCGCTGCTGCCACTTTTCCTTTTCCTGCGCATCAACAGCCGCAACCGCTGCCATATTGATGATTTCTTCTACACTCGCATCCAATTGTAAAATGTGCACCGGCTTTTGCATTCCTAGCATAATGGGTCCAATAGAATCTGACGAATATAAATCTTTCATCAGTTTGTAGGTAATGTTTGCCGAATCTAGGTTTGGAAACACCAACGTATTTACTTCTTTTCCAGCAAGTTTAGAGAACGGGAATTTTTGTGCATGCATGTGTCGATTTAACGCGAAATCCGATTGTACTTCACCATCAACACTGATATCTGGATAGTATTTGTGTAAATATTCCACCGCTTCGCCTACTTTTTTGGCTTTTTCATGACCCGAAGAACCAAAGTTGGAATACGACAACATGGCAATATTTGGCTCCAATCCAAACATTCGTACGGTCATCGCGGTCATTTGTGCAATTTTTGCCAATTCTCGCGCCGACGGATCAATATTGATCGATGTATCTGATAAGAATATTGGTCCACGTTCCGTGATCATTAAGTTGGTCGTCGCTGCAATACGTACACCTTTTGCTGTTCCAATCAATTCTAGCATTGGTTTTACTACCGTTGGATAACTTCTGGAATATCCAGAAATTAAACCGTCTGCATAACCATCATTGACCAACATTGCTGCAAAGTAGTTACGCTCGCGCATTTTCTTTTGTGCATCGATTAAAGTAACGCCTTTACGCTTGCGTGATTCCCAATAGATTTGTGCAAATTTTTCACGTCTTTCTATTTGTTCGTCACTTTTTGGATCGATGATTTCTACATCGCCATCAAATTCTATTTCGTCTCTGAGTTGATGAATGAGTTTTTCATTTCCTAATAGAATCGGAATCGCGATGCCTTCATCATATACATATTGTGCCGCTTTGAGTACATCTAAATAATCTGCCTCCGCAAATACAATTCTTTTTTTGTTGCTACGCGCTCTTTTGTGTAATAAACGAATGATTTTATTGTCGGCGCCTAATCTGTGTAAAAGTTCGTCTTCATAACGCGCCCAATCTTCAATCGGTTCTGTAGCTACACCAGAATCCATCGCAGCTTTGGCAATGGCTGGTGGAATTTTAGCGATCAATCTTGGATCAAATGGTTTTGGAATGATGTATTCTTTCCCAAAGGTAAGTCTGGTTTCCGCATAGGCAATGTTCACTTGTTCTGGCACCGGTTCTTTTGCCAAGGCTGCAATGGCTTTTACTGCCGCCATTTTCATTGCTTCGTTGATTTTTGTGGCACGTACATCTAACGCACCGCGGAAAATAAATGGAAAACCAAGTACATTGTTTACCTGATTCGGATGATCGGATCGACCTGTCGCCATGATGATATCTTCGCGCGAAGCAATGGCTTCTTCATAGGAAATTTCAGGTGTCGGATTTGCCATCGCGAATACAATTGGATTGTCTGCCATTGATTGAAGCATCTCTTGTGAGACAATATTTCCTACAGATAATCCTAAAAACACATCTGCATTTTTCATCGCATCTGCTAAAGAAGTATAGTTTTTAGAGGTTCTGAAACGCGCTTGCATTGGTGACAGATCTGTTCGTCCTTCGTGCAATAATCCATCCACATCAAACATGGCAATATTTTCCAATCTCGCGCCAAGCGCCACATATAAATTCATACAAGAAATCGCTGCCGAACCTGCTCCTGAAACTACAATACGAATATCTTCTATATTTTTTCCTGCCAATTCCAACGCATTGATCAACGCCGCAGAAGAGATGATCGCCGTTCCATGCTGATCGTCATGCATCACAGGAATATCCAATTCTTCAATTAATCTGCGTTCAATTTCAAAAGCTTCTGGTGCTTTGATGTCTTCTAAGTTGATTCCGCCAAACGTTGGTGCAATATTTTTTACCGTTTCAATAAATTCGTCTACATTTTTTGTGTTCACTTCAATGTCAAATACATCAATATCCGCAAAGATTTTAAAGAGCAAGCCTTTTCCTTCCATCACTGGTTTTGAGGCTTCTGGACCGATATCGCCTAAGCCTAATACCGCAGTTCCATTAGAAATCACCGCAACTAAATTTCCTTTTGTCGTGTATTTGTAGACATTTTTCGGGTCTTTGGAGATTTCGATACAGGGTTCGGCAACACCTGGAGAGTATGCTAGAGATAAATCGCGCTGAGTAGAATATCGTTTGGTAGGCACTACTTTTATCTTTCCTGGTCGCGGTTTGGCGTGATAGACTAGTGCTTCTCTCCTTTTGCGTTCTTTGTTGCTTTTGCTCATTGTGAATTGATTTTATTGCTCAGATTTTTTGGGGTCGGCAATATGAATTTGCAAATTTAAAAGTCTGCAAGTAAAGGAAAAAATTTAATATAAGGTTCTTTGGTATTATTTAACGTTAACGCGAGTCCTCTATATTTTTGAGTGAAATTGCTAATTGCTTACTTAAATGAGATGTAAGTTTTTGGTAATGAGTTTTATACAGAACTCTCGTTAACGTTTTTATTTTTTTTACGGTTCGATCTTGAAATTCATCTGCATTATTTTGAGCTATTTTCTAATAATTCATTTAGTTTTTTGATAGAAAAGTTTTGATCTGGTTTGATCGCTAAGGCTTTTTTGTACCATTCAATAGCCAAGTCAATACTGTCCATTGCACGATATGCATCGCCTACACTGTCGTGCCAACCTGCATGCTTAGGTTCTAACTCCACATTGAATTTGAAAATTTCTAATGCTGCGTTTAGATGCTTTGCTTCAATCAACCAATAACCTAGATCATCCAGTCCGCCATTGTCAAACACATAGTCTTGTGGTGATTTTTTTTCTTCTTCGAAATAGACTTCTTTTACTTTTTCAATCCCTTCTGTGAGAATGTAATTTTTTAGCTTGTAGTGAATCGGTGCTTTTGGTCGCAACGAATCATTAAAGACGATATTTTTAAGAATGACTGCCGAACTTTCTAAAGTCCAAAAGTAGTCTGTGTTTGTCATGAGAACGATCGCTGCTTTTTTCTCAGGCATGAATGCGAAAAAGGTTCTATAGCCAGGATCACCGCCAGAATGGTAAAAGATTGGAGATTCTTCTATATCGCCAAAAAACCAGCTTAACCCTACTCTTTTTTGTCCTTCTGGTGTTTGCAGTGAAGTCAACATTTTATAGGATTTCTCGGAGTAAATTCGGTTTCCGTTGATGATACCTTTGTTCAAATTCACTTTTGCCCACAATAACATGTCGTCCACATTGGAATGCAAGGTTGAGCTTCCGGCATGTCGTCGGTTGTACGGATACACTTTACCGACTTCTTTTTGCAAATTTTCGCCCACTATATGCGGTGAAGTTGCGAGTTCTTTTGGAACTTCTGGTTTGAAGAAGGTACTGTTGACCATTCCCACAGCTTCAAAAATATTTTTTTTCATATACGCTTCAAAAGTCATTCCTGAAGTTTTTGCGATGAGATCGCACAGAATATCAAATGCAGCATTGCTGTATCTGTATCTTTCGCCTGGCGTAAAATCGAGTTTTAGCGTGGCATGACTTTTTACATAGCGTTCCGCAGCACCGTCATCATATTCAGGCTTGTCCCACTCGTAATCTTTCACATTTGGAATTCCTGAAGTGTGACTGAGCGTTTGACGTACTGTGATGTCTTTGTAACGTTCATCTGCCATCGTAAAATACGGAAGATAGGTTGTCAGTTTTTCGTCCAAGTCAATTTTCCCTTTTTCTACCAATTGCACTACAGCCGTCGCCACAAAAGGTTTGGAAACCGAAGCCATGTGAAATAGAGATTTTGTAGATAGTTTTTTGTCTGTCCCCAACTCTTTGACTCCAAAGGTATTTGCGTATAATGTTTCTCCATCTTTGACGACGCCTACTGCAAGTCCGGGCGCTTCGAAAAGTTCTTTTTGTTTTTGAACAATTTTGTCAATTTGTAGTACTTCTGGAGAGATGGTTTCTTTTTGCTCTGTTTTGCAACCTAAAAATAGTAACACAACAGCAATACAGGATAGTTTTTTCATAACGATTGATTTTGATGGTTTCCTTAAAGAGTAGCAATAATTGTTTTTGTTACAGTTATAGTACTGATAGTGAGAAAATTGTTTTTGTGGTGAGGTTTTTTTGTGTGGATTTGGGGATTTGTAGATTTGTTAATTTGAAAAATGTACTAATACCAAATGATACGTCTTTGCGAGAGTTTTAGAAAACTCGTAGCAATCTGTTTCTTTCTAAGAGGAATGCTGCTTTGATTTGGGCAAATTACCGCGCTATCGCTCGTAAAGACGAATCAAAGATTTTATGAAAACTAGTCGTTAGTTCGAGTGGCGAATCTCCGATTCGTTGTATTGAGAACTGCTTTGAAATACTTCTTATCATAGGACTTCTCCGATAGATCCTGAATCAATACTGAATCAAGTTCAGCACATGGTTTAGGACACTCGAAGTGACGTTTTTTTAATGTAACAATTTGAAAATGTACCAATTGTCATTTCAAAGACTAATCCTACTTTAATTTTGACAGATTGCCACGACTTCGTCTCGCAATGACGTAACAAAGATTTTCTAAGAATACTTGCTTTTATCATAGAAATCGAAGTGACGGTTGTATTGATGTAGAAATTTGTGAATTTGAAAAATGTACTAATGCTAAATGATACGTCTTTGCGAGAGTTTTAGAAAACTCGTGGCAATCTGTTTCTTTCTAAGAGGAATGCTACTTTGATTTAGGCAGATTGCTTCACTTCGTTCCAATGACGTTTCGATGGTTTTGACCGTTTTATTTCTTTTCACTTAAAAACTTGATATTTCGCACCAAACCTGTATATTTTGTACGTTTTACCGCAGATTTTTTAAAGATCGTACTAAAGACTTCTTGTGTGATTTCTTCCCAATCTTTTTTGGACATGGACAATAATTCGGGATGTGGATTGAACAAAGGTTCGTTATGCGGTTTTGAGAAGCGATTCCACGGACATACATCTTGGCACACATCACAACCAAACATCCAATCGTCAAATTGTCCTTGTACGTGTGTTGGAATTTCATTTTTGAGTTCAATAGTGAAATACGAGATGCATTTGCTTCCATCTACTACGTACGGATCTACAATGGCTTGTGTCGGACAGGCATCTATACAAGCTGTACAACTTCCGCAATGATCTGTGACTGGCGTGTCGTATTCGAGTTTTAAATCGATGATGAGTTCTGCAATAAAATAAAACGAACCGACTTTTTGTGTGAGTAGATTGCTGTGTTTTCCGATCCAACCCAAGCCACTTTTGGCTGCCCATGCTTTGTCTAACACTGGCGCAGAATCTACAAAAGCACGTCCGTGCACTTCTCCAATTTCTTCTTGAATGAATTGCAATAACTGCTTTAATTTGTCTTTGATCACAAAATGATAATCCATTCCGAAGGCATATTTGGAAATTTTTGGTGCTTCTGGATCTTTTTGCGTTTCTGAAGGAAAGTAATTTAATAATAAAGACACGACCGATTTCGAATCTTCCACCAATTTCGTAGGATCGAGTCGCTTGTCAAAATGGTTTTCCATGTAACGCATTTCGCCATGCATGTTTTTATTCAACCAAGCTTCCAAGCGCGGTGCTTCTTCTTCTAAAAATTCAGCTTTTGAGATTCCACACGACAGAAAACCCAAGCGTTTTGCCTCAGCTTTGATGAGTTCTGTATGTTTTTGTATTGAATTCAAGTCGCTCTTTTGGTAAATGTTAAAGTGAGATTGATGGGTTTTAGTGTTATTAATGGTGCAATTTCTATCTTTTCTTGATCGGTTTTGATGTGATATTTTTTCAATAGTTGATATACGGACAAAATCATTTCATAGAGTGCAAACCCATTTCCGATACACATGCGCGGTCCTGCTCCGAATGGAAAGTAGTATTTCGCGGTTTCTTTTCGGTTTTTGTCCGAAAAACGTTCTGGAATGAAATCGTGCGGATTTTTCCAGTATTTCTCATTTCGATGTAACTCGTAGAAGGAAATACCAATCATAGTCCCTTTTTCAACATGATATCCTCCAAACGAATCGTCTTCAATCGCAACGCGATCTGTAATCCACGCTGGCGGATAGAGTCGCAAGGATTCTTCGATGCAGTTTTTGACATAGTTGAGTTTGGCGATTTTTTTCATTGGAGACAAATCATCATCAATTGAATCAATTTCTGCGAGTACTTTTTTGTATACTTCTGGATGTTTCGCAATGAGATGAAAGGTGAACGTGAGCGCATTTGCAGTCGTTTCATGTCCTGCCACAAAGAAAATCAAGATTTCGTCGATGAGTTGGTCATTGGTCATAGAAGTGCCATCATCTTCGTATTTGGCTTTCAACAACATGTCCAACAAATCATTGTGTTCCTCTTTCGAATTTCGGCGTATTTCAATGACATTGTTAATCATTTCGCGACTTTCCGCAACGAGTTTGAGATGTTTTTTGATCAAACCACTTGCTTTGTACCACCATTGTTTGTGTGGCTGACGAATTTCACGAATGATGAAGTCTTGCAACATTTCAATTATTTTCTGCAAACGATGCATCGTATTGTCATCCGAAGAATAGTTGAACAGCGATTTTGCTACGACATGAAACGCCAATTCGTTCATAATTGGATACGAATCGATGCTTGTATTTTCAGGAAGATGTTCGATTTGATGTTGAATCGTATTTTCCATGATTGTAACCAACTTCTGCAACTTTTCTTTGTGAAATGCTGGTTGAATGAGTCGTCGTTGCTTTAACCAATAATCACCGCTAGAGGTCAACAATCCTTTACCCACATATCTGGATAAGAATTTTGTTTGAATTTTAGATTTTTCGTAGTTCCTTTGATTTTTTCGCAAAAGATGCAATGTAATTTCCGCATCACACGTTAGCATGATTTTTTTTGACATCGGCGGCTTTATCGCAAACGAATTCCCATGTTTTTGAAACCCTTCTCTATGAAACGGAATTGGATTCCGCGTAATCGATGACGATCGGAAGAGGAGTTTGTAGAATGGGATTGTGTTTGGGTAGTGGTACATGTTTTGCTAGGTCTTGGGTTTTGGGTCGCTATGCTTTTGGGTTTTGGTTTGTTGCTTGCGCTTCTGTTGTGTGTTTTTTGTTTATTCGTGGATTTGTGGATTTGTTTACTCTTTACTAATCACTCTTTACTTTTTTAACTGGCTGTAGCAAAAAAATTAATTATACTTTCAAAGTACTTCTCGATACAATTTTCTTCGAAAATCACTCGAAGTGACGTTTATTTTAATGTAACGATTTGATAATTTGAAAATGTACCAATGGTGATTTTGCTTCCATCACATATATTGTAATAATTTACGCTTTCAGATTTCTAAACCAAAAATCAAAACTTTTCTGTAAAATCGCTTGCTTTTGTCATAGAAATCGAAGTGACGCTTTGTGTTTTTTAATTTAAAATTTAGCATTTAACATCTCAACTACGCTCGATGTGACATATTTATCATTTCAAAAAAGTCCGCCTTGAATGCCGCCTTTGACTCTTCCTAGGTGTTTATAGGCTAATTCGGTGACTTCTCTTCCTCTTGGTGTTCGGATGATGAATCCTTGTTGAATGAGGAATGGTTCGTAGACTTCTTCGATGGTTTCTCCACTTTCGGAAACTGCTGTTGCTAAAGTTGTGATTCCTACGGGTCCGCCTTTGAATTTGTCTATGATGGTTGATAGAATTCGGTTGTCCATTTCGTCCAAACCGTACGCATCTACGTTTAATGCTTTTAGGCTGAATCGCGCAATTTCTATGTCAATCGTACCATTTCCTTTGATCTGTGCAAAGTCACGCACTCTACGGAGTAAAGCATTTGCAATACGTGGTGTTCCTCTACTTCTGCCTGCAATTTCAATGGCTGCTTCCATACTGATAGGAACATTGAGTATTTGCGCACTTCGCTGTACGATGGTTGATAGTAATTCTGTTGAGTAGTATTGCAATCGGCTTGCAATTCCGAAACGTGCACGCATTGGCGCGGTTAGTAATCCTGAACGTGTGGTTGCGCCTACTAAAGTAAAAGGATTCAAATTGATTTGAACGGTTCTCGCATTCGGTCCCGATTCAATCATAATATCAATTTTGTAATCCTCCATAGCCGAATAGAGATATTCTTCCACAATAGGGCTTAAACGGTGTATTTCATCAATAAATAATACATCGCGTTCGTCCAAATTGGTTAGTAATCCAGCTAAATCACCAGGTTTATCCAGTACAGGTCCTGAGGTTACTTTTATACTTACACCCAATTCATTGGCTAAAATATGCGCTAGTGTGGTTTTTCCCAGTCCTGGAGGTCCGTGAAATAAGGTGTGATCTAACGCTTCTCCACGAAGGTTTGCCGCTTGCACAAATACTTCTAGGTTTTCTAATACTTGGTCCTGTCCTGTAAAGTCTTCAAAGGATAAGGGACGTAATGCCTTTTCTATATCTAATTCTTCAGATGAATAGTTCTGATTTGTAGGGTCTAAATTGTCATTCATTAAAACAAAGATAAAAAAGAAAAGCCTTTCTCGGAGAAAGGCTTTTTATTATTTGTAATCTCTTTTGTGAGATTTTTGTTTTTATTTTATTGGGTTTCCACTTTGTGGGATCTCCATTTTTATGAGATCTCCACTTTCGTGGGGATTTCCGCTTTCGTAGAAATGTTAGTGATGTAATTCTTCTTCACCTTCTTTCATTGGTACTGTTTGCGGAACAAAATCATCATCATGACCTGGCTTACTATAATCGTATGCCCAACGGTGTACATGAGGAATTGCGCCTGGCCAGTTTCCGTGAATATGCTCTACAGGAGTTGTCCACTCTAACGTGTTAGATCTCCATGGGTTTTGCTCTGCTTTTTTACCATAGAACATACTGCTAAAGAAGTTGTATAGGAATACCAATTGGAACGCTCCTCCGATGATTGCAAACATTGTAATTACTACATTTACATCTGCCAAGTCATCAAATAGTGGGAATTCAGAGTTTGTGTAGTAACGTCTTGGCAATCCTGCCATTCCGATGAAGTGCATTGGGAAAAATACTCCGTACGCACAGACGGCTGTCACCCAGAAATGCACATATCCTAAGTTTTTATTCATCATACGTCCAAACATTTTTGGGAACCAGTGATAGACTCCTGCGAATAATCCGTACAATGCAGAGATACCCATTACTAAGTGGAAGTGTGCTACTACGAAGTACGTATCGTGAACGTTAATATCTAGTGTACTATCTCCCAAAATAATTCCTGTTAAACCTCCTGTGATGAATGTTGATACCAATCCGATTGAGAATAGCATCGCTGGGTTCATTTGTAGATTTCCTTTCCAGAGCGTAGTAATATAGTTGAACGCTTTGACGGCGGAAGGAATCGCAATTAATAAGGTTGTAAAGGTAAATACAGAACCTAAGAACGGATTCATTCCAGAAATGAACATATGGTGCCCCCATACAATAGTTGACAGGAATGCAATTGCCAGAATCGAGGCGACCATGGCTCGATATCCGAAGATCGGTTTTCGAGAGTTGGTGGCTATAATTTCTGAGGTGATTCCCAGGGCTGGAAGTAATACAATATATACTTCAGGGTGACCTAAGAACCAGAATAAGTGTTCAAATAATACTGGCGATCCACCTTGGTAGTGTAATGCTTCTCCTTGTATGAATATGTCTGATAGATAGAACGATGTTCCGAAACTTCTATCAAAAATTAATAATAATGCTGCTGATAATAATACTGGGAACGAAACGATACCAATAATTGCAGTTACAAAGAATGCCCAAATTGTCAAAGGCAATCTTGTCATAGACATTCCTTTGGTTCTAAGGTTAATTACCGTTACCACATAATTTAGCGATCCTAGTAATGACGATGCAATGAATATTGCCATCGACACTAACCATAATGTCATCCCTAGTCCAGAACCTGGAATTGCAGCAGGCACGGCACTTAGCGGAGGATAGATTGTCCAACCCGCAGAGGCTGCTCCGCCTTCTACAAATAAAGATGAAATCATGATGACACTAGAGATAAAGAACAACCAATACGAAACCATGTTCAGGAATCCAGAGGCCATGTCTCGTGCTCCAATCTGTAAAGGAATTAATAAATTACTGAACGTACCACTTAATCCTGCCGTTAATACGAAGAATACCATGATGGTTCCGTGAATAGTTACTAAAGCAAGATATTTATCTGCGCTCATTACTCCATCTGGAGCCCAACTTCCCAAAAATATTTCGAAAATTGTAAATGATTCTTTAGGCCATGCAAGTTGCATGCGGAAAAGTAACGACATCATAATACCAATAACACCCATAATCACACCTGTGATAAGGTATTGCTTGGCAATCATTTTGTGATCCTGACTAAATATGTATTTAGTAATGAATGTCTCCTTGTGATGATGTCCGTGATCGTGTCCATGATCTCCTGCGTGTACTGCTGTTGCTGACATATCGTTTTCCTATTCTTTAGTTAATTTTTATTTTTCTTTTCCAAAAGTGTCTTGTTCTGCAATCCACTTATCATAATCTTCTTGACTTTCAACAATTACGTTGATCTGCATATTGTAGTGAGATTCACCACAAATCTTGTTACATAATAAAAGGTAGTTGAATTCATACGGTTCTAATGCTTCTTCTCCTTTTGCTACTAGTTTTTCACTTTTGGCAGCTCTGATCGCATTGATACGACTTACCTTTTTTAGAATTTTCGGTGTTTCACGCATTTCTGCCGTTGTTTTAGTTGGCGTCATCGCGAATTCTGTAATCATACCAGGAACACAGTTCATCTGCATTCTAAAGTGTGGCATGTATGCTGAGTGTAATACGTCTTGTGAACGCATTTTGAATACTACTTTTCTATTGACAGGCAAATGTAATTCCTGTACAATGATATCGTCTTGTGCGTATTTATCTTCTCGGTCTAGACCAAGGATGTTTGGATTTTCTCCTAAGTCAATTAAGCGCACATTTGCCTTTCCAAGTACATTGTCTTCTCCTGCATAGCGTGCTTTCCAGTTAAATTGCTGTGCATATAATTCGACAACTATTGGATCATCGTCCATGTTTACATCCATAATTTCATTCCACGTGAATAGTCCGTAAAGAATTAAACCTGCCAATGTAATTACTGGAATAATGGTCCAAATAAATTCTAATTTATCATTATCAGCATAATATAAGGCTTTTCTACCTTTTTTACCTCTGTATTTGTAGGCAAAGTAGTGGAGTAAAGCTTGTGTTATTGTTTGTACAAAGAAGATTAAGATCATTGATATAATCATCAGTGTATCTACACTTGTTCCGTGCTCGGAAGCCGAATTACCAATTAGAGGCAAGTCTCCCCATTTCCAGAAAGAGATGATTGTAATGATGTATATGAACATCAAGAATCCCATCATTAGGTATCCATTGATATTGTTATCCTTGTCATTCGCTACTTGGGTATTGTCTTTACGCGCTTGCGATAGATCGAATATCTTTGTGAGCTGCCAAATTGCGATTGCAATTAGGATAAGAACTATAAATGTTAATAAACCAGTAGTCATCTTATTTTATACTGTTTTGAAATTAATTAATAATGAAAGTGTTTACTCTCTTCAATAAACGGATTTCGTTTTGCCATTAATGGCGCCTTTGTCAATGTGGTAAACACTACAAATATGAATAATCCTAAGAATAGAAGGATTGCTCCTACTTCTGCCATTCCAAGTGACCAATTCGGACCAACTGTCGCTGGCATAACCATGTTGAACACATCAATATAATGACCAAATAGAATTACAATTCCTGCTAATACAATGATCCAGTTTAATCGTTTGAAATCACTGTTCATTAAGATTAATAATGGGAATATAAGGTTCAATCCTAGCATTCCGAAGAACGGCAGCGTGTAATCATCAATTCTTGTGATGAAGTAGGTAACTTCTTCTGGAATGTTTGAGTACCAGATTAGCATGAATTGAGAGAACCATAAGTATGTCCAGAAAATACTAATACCGAACATAAATTTTGCTAAATCGTGTAAATGATTATCGTTTACATATTCTAAATATCCTTTAGATTTTAGATAGATGGTAATTAAAGCGATCACTGTAATTCCCGATACAAACATACTTGCAAATACATACCATCCAAATAAGGTACTGAACCAGTGGTGATCGAATGACATGATCCAATCCCAAGACATCATAGATTCAGAGATTAAGAACAATACTAAGAATACCGCAGCCAATCTGAAGTTTTTCTTAAAGTTGCTATTATCACTAGCATTGTCTTGTTTCACAGAGAAACGTCTAGAAATGATACTGTACGCAATCCAAATACTACTGTAAATTACTGCTCTAAGAATGAATCCTGTTCCGTTTAACCAACCGCTTTTCCCAACTGTTAGTTTGTCATAGTTATCACTTAAAGGATCTTGTAAACTCGGGTCCATCCAGTGAAATAAATGATTCCAATGTAATACAGAGAACACAATTAATAAGATCATAATGATTGTTCCAGGGATGATGTATGCCCCAATTCCTTCCATTATTCTAAATAAAAGTGGTGACCAACCTGCTTGTGCTGCACGCTGAATTGCATAGAATGCCAAAACTCCAAGCGCAATCATCATAAAGAAGAATGCCGCAACATACACCGCCGCCCATGGCTTATTTTGTAATTGGTGCAATTTGTGTTCGTCATGGTTTGTTCCATGATGACCTCCATGTGCATCATGTCCTTTTTCACCATGATGACCTGCAGCAGCATGCCCATCTTGTTTGTGATCGCCATGATGACCCGCAGTGGCATGACCTTCTTGTTTATGATCACCATGATGTGCTGTTTTATCATCTCCATGACTTTCGCCATGCGAACCATCATGTCCACTATGTGTTTCCATTGCTTTCATTTCTTCAACTGAGCCTGGTGCACTCATGAAGCTTACGCCAACCATGATGGCTCCAAGTACAAATGAAATAATTGCGAAAAGTCTTAATCTATTTGAAAACGTATACATTGTATATAATTCTATATCGTTATTGGTCTTATTATTTTTCTAAATCTGCTTTCAATTTTAATACATACTGAACTACTTGCCAGCGTTCTTTGATGCTCAATTGACTTGCGTGTGAACCCATGTTGTTTTTACCGTACATTAATACGTGGTAAATACTACCTTCTGTGATGGCTCTGGCAGCATCATCATAACTTGGGATTCCTAAGAATTTTTCGTTTTTCACTAAGTATCCTTGTCCATTTCCTTTGTTACCATGACAAATAGCGCAGTAAATTCCATATAACTCTTTTCCTTTTCCTAAATTTTCTTCAGATTTTGCTATTGGATTTAACAATTCCGCTTTTGCTGCTTCGTATCCTTCATTGGTATCGTCATATTCATACGGCATCCAACCTCTTTTAATACTTCCTTCAGCAGGTATTTGTGCTTCCATTTGGTTTTCTGCAAAACCTCCATATTCTACACCTTTTACCTCTTGATACGCTTCGTATCCTACAGGCTCATACATATTAGGAAAGTATTGATAGTTTGGTTGCGATTTATCAAAGCATGAAGTCATAAGCAATGCTGCTCCAAATACGACTCCTATTTTTATAAGGCTCTTCATAATTCTTATTATTACTCCTTTTCTGTAACTTTAATTTCTGTAGCACCTGTTTCTAATAAAAGTGCTTTTAACTCTTCTTCGTTTCCACTAACTGCCACTTCCATTAAAAAGTGATCGTCTGTTGTTCTTGGATCTGGATTTTCAGCTTCTTTAAATGGCCACAATTTACTGCGTAAGTAAAATGTGATTACCATTAGGTGGGCTGCGAAAAATACTGTCATCTCAAACATAATTGGCACGAATGCTGGCATATTTTCTAAGAAACTAAAACTTGGCTTTCCACCAATGTTTTGTGGCCAATCTACAATCATGATATAATACATCATGGTGATCGCAACTGACAATCCCACACATCCGTATAAGAATGCTGTAATGGCAAGTCGCGTAGGGGCTAATCCCATCGCTTTGTCTAGTCCGTGTACAGGAAATGGTGTGTACACTTCTTCGATATGATGATTTTCTTGACGTACTTTTTTCACTGCTGACATAAGCACGTCGTCATCAATATACATGGCTTGTATTACTTTACTCATGATTACCGTCTCTTAGTTTTTTATATTTTTCTCCTGATGATTTTAAGATTGATTTTACTTCCGCCTGCGCAATTACAGGGAATGTTCGAGAGTATAGCAAGAACAATACGAAGAAGAATCCAATCGTACCAATAAATATTCCTATGTCGACAAACGTTGGAGAGAACATCGTCCAAGATGATGGAAGGTAATCTCTGTGTAATGAGGTTACGATAATTACGAAACGCTCAAACCACATTCCAATGTTTACAACAATAGAGATTATAAAGGAGAACATAATACTTGTTCTTAATTTCTTAGACCACATGAATTGCGGAGAGAATACATTACACGTCATCATTGCCCAATATGCCCACCAGTAAGGACCCGTTGCTCTGTTTAAGAATGCATATTGCTCATATTCTACGCCTGAATACCATGCAATGAATAACTCTGTGATATATGCACATCCTACGATAGAACCTGTAATCATGATTACAATGTTCATCAATTCGATGTGTTGTAGGGTAATATAGTCTTCCATATTACACACCTTACGCATAATAATTAATAAAGTGTTTACCATGGCAAATCCTGAGAAAATCGCTCCTGCAACGAAATACGGCGGGAAGATTGTGGTGTGCCATCCTGGTATTACTGACGTTGCGAAGTCGAAGGATACAATGGTGTGTACCGAAAGTACAAGTGGTGTTGCTAACCCTGCTAATACCAAAGATACTTCTTCAAATCGTTGCCAGTCTTTTGCGCGTCCACTCCATCCAAAACTTACCAAACTGTATATTTTCTTTTGGAAAGGCTTTACGGCTCTATCTCGAATCATAGCGAAATCTGGTAATAAACCTGTCCACCAGAATACTAACGATACAGATAAATATGTAGAGATCGCGAATACGTCCCAAAGTAACGGTGAGTTAAAGTTCACCCAAAGTGATCCAAATTGGTTTGGAATTGGCAATACCCAGTATGCTAACCATGGACGACCCATGTGAATAATTGGGAATAAACCTGCTTGTACTACTGAGAAGATGGTCATTGCTTCCGCAGAACGGTTGATTGCCATTCTCCATTTTTGACGGAAGAGTAAAAGTACGGCAGAAATCAGGGTTCCTGCGTGACCAATACCAACCCACCAAACGAAGTTTGTAATATCCCAAGCCCAACCAATTGTTTTGTTTAGACCCCAGGTTCCAATTCCTGTAGATATTGTGTAGATGATACATCCAATTCCCCAAAGGAAGGCTACCAGAGCAATTGAGAATACCATCCACCATTGCTTATTTGCTTTTCCTTCTACTGGAGCAACAATATCAAGAGTTACATCGTGATATGATTTATCTCCTGTTACTAAGGGTTTTCTTATAGGTGCTTCGTAGTGCGACGCCATATAATCAGTTTATAATTGTTTCTTATTTAGTTATTTATGCCTCCTTTGAGTTTCTTACTTTTACTTGGTATACCACATTTGGCTTGGTTCCAACATGCTCTAGTAAGTGATATGCTCTATCATCTTTGATAAGCTCTGAAATTGGACTTCCTTCTTCATTGATATCTCCAAATCGCATCGCACCAGAACTACAAGCTGCCGAACAAGCACAAGCATCGTTGAATTCACCTTTAGCAACAGGTCTTCCTTCACGTTTTGCTTTTAGAATTACTGCTTGTGTTGACTGTATACAGAAAGAACATTTTTCCATCACACCTCTTGAACGTACTACCACATCTGGGTTTAATACCATACGTCCTAAATCATCATTCATGTAGTAATCAAACTCATCATTCTTGTTGTATAAGAACCAGTTGAATCGACGTACTTTGTATGGACAGTTGTTTGCACAGTAACGTGTTCCTACACAACGGTTATATGCCATGTGGTTTTGACCTTGACGCCCGTGTGATGATGCTGCTACTGGACAAACCGTTTCACATGGTGCGTGGTTACAGTGCTGACACATTACCGGTTGAAAAGCTACTTGAGGATTGTCTGCTGGACTTTCCATTTCAAGAAATCCACCTAGAGAACCTTTTTCACCAAACAATCCGTTCATGTCGTCTTTTTTGTCAACATCACCTTTGAATGTATCTTGAGAAGAATAGTATCTGTCAATACGCAACCAATGCATATCTCTACTTCTTCTTACTTCTGTTTTACCAACTACAGGAACGTTATTTTCAGCATGACATGCAATGACACATGCTCCACAACCTGTACATGCATTTAAGTCGATAGAAAGGTTAAAGTGGTGTCCGATAGAACGATCAAACTCAGCCCACATATCTGCTTTTGGACTTGTTGCGTCAATCATTTCGTGGTCACGCGATACGTGTGGCATCGGATTCCACTCGCGGTAATGCTCTGTATTGAAAATTTCTAAGGTTGTTTCTTTTACGATGTCACCTCTACCCATTAAGGTATTGTGTAACTGCACACATGCAAACTCATGTTCTCCTCCAACAAGTTCAATCGTAACATCTTGAACATTATCGAAGTTATTATATATTTGGTATGCACTAACTCCAGTTTGCATTTCCTTTTTGATTCCGGCATTTCTACCATAACCTAAGGCTAAACCTGCTGTTCCGGGTGCTTGTCCTGGCTGAATAATTACAGGTACATCTTTGATAGTAACACCATTTACGGTTACGTTTACAAGACTACCATTTAAACCACCATTAGCAACATTCCAGTTTTTCAACCCTTTCGCTTTTGCATCTACATGAGAAACAGTTAAATAGTTGTCCCATGAAGCTCTGGTAATTGGATCAGGAAACTCTTGCAACCAAGGATTGTTTGCTTGTTGTCCATCTCCCATTCCTATCTTCGTGTATAGTACCAACTCCATTCCTGAAGCTGCCGCTGTGCCTGCAAGTTTTCTTGCTTGTGCAGAAGCATCCGCTACAACTGTATTTTCTGTTTCAGATGCTTCAGCCGCATCTGCTGCTTCGATGGCTTCCGTTGCTTCGTCTGCTAAACTTACTGCAGTTGTTGATTTGAATACTCCGTCATGTACTGCTTGATTCCAAGAAGCTTCTCCTAGAATATCTTCAGCCCATGAAGCTCGCAAGTATTCGTAATATGTTTTGTCATTTTCTGTCCACTTTAATAAAGCATCTTGAAACTGCCTTGTATCAAATAATGGACGAATTGTAGGCTGTGTAATGCTGTAGTGACCTTTTTTAATCTCTACATCTCCCCAAGACTCTAGATAGTGTGGAGCAGCCGCAATATATTTTGTATTTAGCGCAGTTTCATCTTCTTTTAACGTAAATGTTACTGCTAAGTCTAATCCTTTTAATGCTTCCGCAAATTCGTTTCCATTTGCCAAAGTGTATACAGGATTTACTCCTACCATGATGATTCCACCAACAGCACCCGATTTCATATCGCTTATTAATTGTGCTACAGCTTTATCATTTCCTTGTCTTATTTTACGTGGCGCTTCTTTATCGAATGCTTCACTAGCCAATGCTTCGTTGATTTCTAATGCTACACTTTGCGCTTCAACATCATTGATTCCTGTAATTACCACAGCTTTTGAGCCTGCTTGTTTGATTTGCCCAACCGCACTTGCAATAGCACGCTCTACATTGTCTGCTAATTTTCTACCCGAAACTGCATTTCCTGTAACACCAGCATAGATTTTTGCTAAGACTACTTTTTGATCTGCAGTGGTTAATGGGATACGCTTATCAGCATTTGCTCCAGACAATGACATATTCGATTCAAATTGAATGTGTCTTGACATTTTCTTATGGCCTTTTTTACCGTGAGGAATTCTTCCTTTCGCATATCCATCGTCATATCCTCCACCTTGCCAGTCACCTAAGAAATCAGCTCCAACAGATACAATTACTGCTGCTTTTGAGAAATCATAATCTACTAAAGCTCTTTCTCCGTATTTAGCTTCAAACGCATCTAATGCTGTTGATTCAGAAACCGCATCATACACAACATGTTTTACATTGCCATACTTTGCAGTGAATTCTCCAACTAATTTAGCTATTGATGGACTTGCAAACGTTTGTGTCAATAAAACGATTGGTTTTCCTGAAGCACTAACTTGATTTAGTTTTTGACCAACTTCTGCATCAAACGTTTCCCAAGTAGTGTCTTTTCCATCAATTTTTGGACCTTTCACTCGCATGCTATCATATAGTGACAACACAGAGGCATGCACTCTTCCGTTTGCGCTTCCTTTCGTAGCTGCTTCCTTGTTGTTTTCTACTTTGATTGGACGACCTTCTCTTGTTTTAATTAAGATACTCGCAAAATCGTATCCGTCTGCAATTGTAGTTGCATAGAAATCAGCAACACCAGGAATAATCGTTTCTGGCTGTACTACATAGGGAATCGATTTGATTACTGGTCCTTCACAGGCAGCCAACGTTGCAGCAGCTGTACTAAAACCAACATATTTAAGAAAGTCTCTACGAGAAGTTGAAGAAGACTCTAACGTCTCTTTGTCTCCCAAGAATTCATCTACAGGAACTTCTTCTACAAACTCATTCTGTCTAAGTGCGTCAACAATAGAACTATTTTCATTTAGTTCTTCAACACTTTTCCAGTATTTCTTGTTTGATGCCATATTATATATAATTAGCTTCTAATATTACTATTAATAGTGACATTTACCACATTCCAACGCTCCCATTTCGGCTGCTTTGAATGCTTCAACACCATATTTTTCTTTTAATTGCTCGTGAATTTTTTCATAGTACGCATTGCCTTTGAAATTCACATTTGTTTCTCTGTGACAATTGATACACCATCCCATGGTTAATGAAGAGTGTTGTGCTACAATTTCCATTTCTTGAATTTCTCCGTGACATGTTTGACATTCAACTCCCGCCACTGACACGTGCTGTGAGTGATTGAAATATACGAAATCTGGCAAGTTGTGAATACGCACCCATTTCACTGGTTTTGGCTCATTCACATAATCTTGCTGCGTTGGGTCCCAACCTACAGCCGCGTATAATTTTTGAATTTCTTTATTGTAGTCTACACCATATTCTAAAATTCCTTCTTGCTGTACTTCTTCCGCAACTTGTGCAATGTTTTTATGACAGTTCATACAAACATTTAGCGAAGGAATTCCTGAATGTTTACTCACTCTTGCAGAAGAGTGACAGTATTTACATTCTATTTTATTAACTCCTGCGTGGATTCTGTGTGAGTAGTGAATTGGCTGAATTGGTTCGTATCCTTGATCGACGCCAACTTGCATTAAATATCCATATCCAAAATACGCTGAACCTAGTAAGAAGAAAATAACAGCAACAATTACTAAGAATTGATTTTGAACAAATGCTTTCCAGATAGATGGTCTTTTTACTTCTTCTTCTAAATTGATGGTTCCGTTTGCAATGGCAAATCGACGAAGGGTTTTATTTACTAACACTAATCCTAGTGCTAATAATCCGAATAAGATGATTAACGCAATTAATACCACTTGTGTTGAGATTCCTCCACCACCAGAAGTATTTTCATCATCAACTATCCCAGGCACGGGCGCTGGACGTTCTGGTTTAGGTTGCGCAGTGTATGCTAAAATATTATCAATATCTTCATTTGATAAATTTGGAAAGGCTGTCATTTGACGCTTGCCGTACTTCTCATACGTTTTTACAGCATACGTATCTCCCGACTTGATCATAGCAGAACTGTTCTTGATCCACTTGTACAACCATTCCCTGTCTAATCCTTCTTCTTCAGACAAACGTGCTTCTACACCTCTCAAAGCTGGACCCGTTGACATGGCATCCATTTTATGACAAGCTGCACAGTTTGCTTTAAACAAAGCTTCACCCGCTTTTATTGCTGCCTCATCTTGGGCAAAAACAACGGTCGAAAATGCTAACATTATCGCTAGTGCGGTTCCTAAAATTCTTGAAATTGAATTGCGGCGGTTCACCTCTCTCATATCTATAAAGTCTTCTTAATTTGGCATGATATTTTCAGTAATGATTTTGACCTAGATTTTCATGCTTGTTCCAAATCTGAGCAAAAATACAAATCGCGGTGAATTTGCGAAATTATACGCAACTCTTAATTTGTAATTTATAGTAATTCTAAATAACATTTTTACAGTTTAGTTCGTTAGGTTATTTTACATTTGCACAAAACTATATTCATTATGAGATTTTTAGCTAAAAAAACGTGTTTTTGTTTAATCTTTTTAGCATTTTTTTATACAAAAAACACCCTTGGTCAAGAAGGTAAGATTTCTATTGCAAAAGATCCGAAAATCGACCAATTACTTATATTTCAGAAGGAAATCAATAAGGAGACTGACAATGACAATCGTCTTAAAATTCAAATTTTTAATGGCAACCTTCGCAATGCTGAAAAAGCCAAGTCAAAATTTGAAAAAACCTATAAGGATATCCCTACAAATATCAAATTTGAAACGCCAAATTATAAGGTTTGGATTGGGAATTTTAGGACGAGTTTGGAGGCCGAAAAGTACCTAATTGAGGTCAAAGAGACCTTCCCAAATGCGTTCATTTTTACCCCTCCAAAAAAGAAGAAAAAGAAGTAATTTTATACATTTTTATGCATAAAAAAAGATCGCAATTGCGATCCTTTTTTATGTTTATTTTTGGTATTTATTTTAACTTTTTCTTTACCGCTACTTCTTGGAATGCTTCTACAATATCACCTTGTTTGATGTCATTGTAATTCTTGATTTGCAATCCACAATCGTAGCCTTTACTTACTTCTTTTACGTCATCTTTGAAGCGTTTTAAGGAAGCCAATTCTCCTGTAAAGATCACTACTCCATCACGAATTAATCGGATGTTAGAGTTTCTGAAAATCTTACCATCTGTCACCATACATCCAGCAATGGTACCAATTTTAGAGATTTTGAAGGTTTCTCTAATTTCAGCGTTTCCTGTGATTTCTTCTTTCATTTCAGGCGATAATAACCCTTCCATCGCGTCTTTTACATCGTTAATCGCATCATAGATGATAGAATACGTTCTGATATCGATTTCTTCCTTATCTGCAACGTTTCTCGCGTTTCCTGCTGGTCGTACGTTAAATCCAATGATAATGGCATCAGAAGCCGTTGCTAACAACACATCACTTTCTGTAATTGCACCCACGCCTTTGTGAATGATTTTCACTTCGATTTCTTCTGTTGATAGTTTTTGGAATGAATCCGTTAGCGCTTCTACCGAACCATCCACGTCACCTTTTAAGATGATATTTAGTTCTTGGAAGTCTCCAATTTTGATTCTTCTACCAATATCTGAAAGCGTTGTTCTACGCTGCGTTCTTACAGATTGCTCTCTGAGCAATTGCGTACGTTTTGCTGCAATTTGCTTCGCGTCTTTTTCATCTTCGAAGACATTGAATTTATCTCCCGCTTGTGGCGCTCCATCTAAACCTAATACCGACACTGGTGTTGACGGATTGGCGTTTTTGATTTTGTTCCCACGTTCATCAAACATTGCTTTTACTTTTCCGCTGTGTTTTCCTGCTAAGAGATAGTCTCCAATTTTCAACGTTCCGCTTTGTACTAGGATCGTTGATACATATCCACGTCCTTTGTCTAAGAACGCTTCTACAACCGTTCCTACGGCGTTTTTATCAGGGTTTGCTTGTAATTCTAATAATTCAGCTTCAAGCAATACTTTTTCTAAGAGTTCGCTGATTCCTAAACCAGTTTTTGCAGAGATGTCATGCGATTGGATTTTTCCTCCCCAATCTTCCACCAATAAGTTCATTCCTGCTAATTTCTCCTTGATTTTATCAGGATTTGCTGTTGGTCTATCAATTTTGTTAATCGCAAATACAATAGGAACGCCTGCTGCTTGTGCGTGACTGATTGCTTCTTTTGTTTGTGGCATGACATCATCATCCGCCGCAATTACAATGATCGCAATATCCGTTACTTGCGCACCACGCGCACGCATCGCTGTAAAGGCCTCGTGACCCGGTGTATCTAAGAATGTGATTCGCTGACCGCTATCAAGCTGTACCCCATAAGCTCCGATGTGCTGTGTGATTCCTCCAGATTCTCCTGCGATTACATTTTCTTCACGAATGTAGTCAAGTAAGGATGTTTTACCGTGATCTACGTGTCCCATTACCGTTACAATTGGCGCTCTAGGCTGTAAATCTTCTGGTGCATCTTCTTCCTCCTGAATTGCTTCTTCGATATCTGCTGCAACGAAGTCTACGGTAAATCCGAATTCTTCGGCTACTATTGTTAAAGTATCTGCATCCAGACGTTGGTTCATGGTTACCATGATTCCCAGCATCATACATTTAGAGATAATATCATTGATTCCAACGTCCATCATCGTAGCAAGTTCACCAACAGTTACAAATTCTGTTGCTTTTAATACTTTGCTTTCTGCTGCTTGTTGCGCAATTTCTTCCTCCGTTTTTTGTCTGTGAATGTCACGCTTACCTCTACGGTATTTAGCCCCTTTGGATTTGTTGCTTTTCCCTTGTAGTTTTTCAAGCGTTTCACGTACTTGTTTTTGTACTTCTTCTTCTGTAGGCTCTACTTTCACTACAGGCGGCTTACGATTTCCACCTCTACGGTTTCCACCACGATTTCCTCCTCTGTTATTATTGTTGCCTCCAAATTTGTTATTTCCTTGACCTTGGCGATTGTTGTTATTGTTTCCTCCTGGTCCAGATTTAGAAATACGTTTACGTTTCTTTCGTTTATCAGCTTCCGATTCTTTTTTCGGATCTTCTTTTTTCTTCTTGGTTTTGTTGAACTGCGTCAAGTCAATTTTTTGACCTGTCATTTTTGGACCAGATAGTTTTTGATATTTCGTTTCAATAACCTTTTTTTCTGGTGTTGGTGCAGCTTCTTCTTTGTTTTCTGTAGGTTTTTCTACAGATCTTGGTTTTTGTTCAAATTTTTGAACAGGTTTTGGTTTTGAGAATTTCGGCCTATTGGAAATGGTTTCAGGTCGTTGTGGTTTGTGCTCTTTTTGAGGAGGCGTTTCCACTTTCTCAGGTGTTTTTTGTACAGGCTGCTTTGGAGCTACTGGAGCTTTTTGTTCAGAGACTGGCGCTGATGCAGCTTCTTTCTTTTCCGGAGACGATACATTTTTTTGAGGGTTTAGATCTATTTTTCCGATCGTCTTCGGTCCAGATAAGTTTGCTTTGGCACGCACTATTTTTTCGCGCTCTTCACGTTGACGTTGCGCTTCTTCTTGCTCTTTTACAAGTTGTTCTCGTAATGCTTCTTTCTCCTTCCTTTTTTCTTCTCCAAGTTCTTTGGAAGCCACTTTTTTACTCTTGTCGGTCTGGAAACCATCAAGCAGCACATTGTATATTTCTTGCGATATTTTAGTCGTCGGCCTTTTTTCCACAGAGAAACCTTTCTGCGCCAAGTAGTCGACAGCTCTATCGATCGAAATATTTAATTCGCGTAGTACTTTACTAAGCCTTATTTGTCTTTGTTCAGCCATAAGCTATTTTAAATTTTACCCTCTTTTTATATTTAAAACTGCCTGATCTAGTCTTCGAATTCTTCTTTTAAAATTCTAATTACTTCCCCAACAGTTTCTTCCTCTAAATCCGTTTGTTTTACAAGGAAATCCATTTCTTGATCTAGAACACTTTTGGCAGTATCTAAACCAATTTTCTTAAATTCTTCTATTACCCAAGCTTCAATTTCATCGGAGAATTCAGTTAATTCTACATCTTCTTCGACACCTTCACGATATACATCAATTTCATATCCTGTAAGTTGTCCTGCCAATCGGATGTTGAATCCGCCTTTTCCAATGGCTTTTGAAACTTCTTCTGGTTTTAAGAACACTTCTACACGCTTGGTTTCTTCGTTAATTTTTAACGAACTCACTCTCGCGGGACTTAAGGCACGTGTTATATAGAGTTGTAAATTGTTTGTGTAATTGATTACGTCTATATTTTCGTTCCCTAATTCTCTCACAATTCCGTGGATACGAGAACCTTTCATTCCCACACATGCACCCACAGGATCTATTCTATCATCGTAAGAATCGACAGCTACTTTTGCTTTTTCACCTGGAATTCTCACTACTTTTTTCACTGTAATTAGTCCGTCAAAAACTTCAGGAATTTCTTGTTCAAATAGTTTTTCCAAGAATTCTGGTGCCGTTCTCGACATGATAATCATAGGCTTATTACCTTTTAAGTCTACTCTATCAATAATTCCACGTACGTTTTCTCCTTTGCGGAAAAAGTCGGACGGAATTTGGTTTTCTTTTGGCAACACGATTTCATTTCCTTCGTCATCTAACAAAATCACTGCTCTGTGTCTGATATGATGCACTTCAGCAGTGTATATGTCTCCAACTAAATCTTTAAATTGTTTGTAGATCGTTGTATTGTCGTGTTCGTGTATTTTTGAAATTAGGTTTTGACGCAGTGCTAAAATAGCTCTTCTTCCTAAGTCTACTAATTTTACTTCTTCTGACACATCTTCACCAACTTCAAAGTCTGGCTCAATTTTTTGTGCTTCTGATAATTCAATTTCTTGATTTGGCTCTTCTACTTCTCCATCTGCTACTACAATTCTGTTTCTCCAAATTTCTAAATCGCCTTTATCTGGGTTGATGATGATATCGAAATTATCATCTGATCCAAATTTCTTTTTTAATGCATTTCTAAAAACATCTTCTAATATCGCCATTAGCGTTACACGATCTATTAGCTTGTCGTCCTTAAACTCTGAAAACGACTCAATCAATGCTAGATTCTCCATGACATGTCTTTAATTAAAATGTTACCATAACTTTTGCTTTTACAATATTTTCATAAGGTATTTCTTGTTCTTTTTGAACCGTCACTTTACCTTTTCCAATGGGTTTTGACTCACGCGCTTTCCATTGCAGTTTGATTTTATCATCATCGGCTGCTACCAAAGTACCTGCTACTTTTGAACTGTCTTCCACGATGACTTCTAGTTTTCTACCCACATTTTTCTTGTATTGACGAATGTGTGTGATTCCTTCTGATATTCCGGCAGAGTATACTTCTAATGAGAAGTCTTCTTCCTCTCTATCAAGGTTATGCTCAATGTGTCGACTTACTTTCATACAATCGTTGAGTGTTACGCCGTTATCACCATCAATCACAATCACAATCTTGTTTCCTTGTTTTATTTCTTTTGAAATCAAAAATAAGGACGACTCTTCTTCTAGTACTTCTTGTAATAAATCTGTAACCTTTTGTTTCAACATTTTTAGTATGAAAAGAGGGGACTTTTAGTCCCCTCATTTTTAGTCTTTACTTCGTTTAACGGTGCAAATATACACATTTTTTCGAATCTTAAAAACTATTCATCCAAAGGTTTTTATTTGTACCTTATGCGGGTCTTAAAAATGTAATCGCAATGAAAAAAATTCTTCTTCCAACCGATTTTTCCGAGCAAGCCGAATACGCATTAAAAGTTGCCGCTTCTTTGGCAAAACAGAATGATGCTACTATTTATTTGATGCATATGTTAGAAATGCCTTCCCATTTATTGTCGGGCGATACCAATTTGGATGTTCCTGAACAGTTACTGTTTATGAAAATAGCGCATGAGCGTTTTGAGAAAACGATGGATCAAGATTTTATGAAGGATGTGAATGTGGAAATTACGGTTGAAACGCACAAAGCTTTTGACGGAATTACCCAAGCCATTCACCGACATGAAATTGATCTTGTGGTGATGGGCTCAAGCGGTGCTTCTGGCTTGAAAGAGATGTTTATCGGATCGAATACGGAGAAAGTAGTCCGCACTGCAGATGCACCTGTACTTGTGATTAAGAATGATATTGATGATTTTAGCGTGACTAATTTTGTGTTTGCATCAGATTTTGATGACGATCAGAAATTGGTTTTTGAGCAGGCGATCGATTTTGCAAATAGCTTCAATGCCAAACTCCATTTACTTTTTGTCAATACGCCTAATCGTTTTGTGACAACAGATGCCGCGCAAAAGAAGATGAATGCTTTTATTGAAGGTTTTGAAGATTTGGGCGATCATGAGATGCATATTTATAATGACAGCAAGATTGAAACTGGAATTTTGAATTTTTCGCGTTCCATAGATGCAGATTTGATCGGAATGAGCACACACGGGCGACAAGGATTGGCACATTTCTTTAACGGAAGTATTAGTGAAGATTTGGTGAATCATGCATTGCGACCTGTGATCACGTTTAAGATTTAATACGACACACACTTACTATCTATACTTTGAAAGCTGTTTAACTTGCAAAATGCGCGTTGAACAGCTTTTTTAATGACTTTTTGCTTGTTCTACTCTTTTATTTAACTGCACATTCATATAGATTTTGATTCCTAAAATGATCACCATGAACCAAATTAGTGAATAAAATCCGATGACAGAAGCAAGTTTCCCAAATAGAAATGGCATAATGATGATCCCTACATACGCACTTGCCATTTGCAGCCCGATGATTGATGCTGAGTTTTCCTCTCCAAAGTTTTGAGGTGTTTCGTGTAGCAAGCTTGGAAAGATGGGAGCACAACCAAATCCGATTAGAAAAAATGCTGGTAGTATGGTAAAATCAAAAGGTAAGAGAAGTATTAAAATTCCAAAAATAATGATTGCATGACCTGACTTCACCAACGTTTTACTGTTTAATTTTAAAGAGATGAAACCAGATATCAATCTACCAATAGTGATACCTCCATAATATATGGCGACAAATGTGGCAGCATCGGCAGCATCAAAATCTCGCACAAATACTAGATAGCTTGCGCCCCAGAGGCCAAAAGTTACTTCCAGCGTACAGTAACAAAAGAAAACCACTAATGCAGATTTGAGCCCTGGTATTGACAATAGATCTTTGAAAGATTGCTTTGATATTGCATCCTTCGCTTTGTCTTTTTGTTGTGTAATCCACAATGGAATGGATAAAAGCAATAGCACCGCCAAACTCATTTGAATCCAGCCCACCGTGATGTATCCTAACATCCATGATTGTCCTGCATCTAAATAGCTTGCCATTAAAATAGGTCCTGTAGCCGCACCAACTCCCCAAAAACAGTGCAGCCAGTTCATGTGACTTGCTTTAAAGTGAAGTGCTACATAATTATTTAAGGCGACATCGATACAGCCAGCGCCTAAACCTAGTGGCACACAAAGCAAACACATGAATATAAAATTGTTTGTGTAGGCAAATCCTATGAGTCCAACAGCCGTCATAAACGCACTGATTGTTGTGATGGCTGCTGTACCAAATCGTTGTATCAATCTTCCACTAAACAGACTCGATATTACGGTTCCTGCAGCAGCAATCATTGCTATGATTCCTCCATAATCCACAGGAACATTTAGACTTTCAAACATGGTAGGCCATGCGGAGCCAAGTAAGCAATCAGGAAGTCCAAGGCTTATAAATGCGAGATAAATGATGAGTAGTACGATTCTTTTTCTCATGAAATCGATTTTTTAGTCAAATTCGCATTAACTATCGATCACCACAAGTTAAGTTATTTCTTATGTATCTCAAATGATGGAGCTAATATTTAGGAAGCCGTATTGTCATCAGTTACTTTTTTTGATTTGACCTGTGCGAATATAACTTGATGACGAACTGTTAGCAATCACGTACCATTTTGGTTGGTATAATTAGCTCCATCTACTTCTATAAAACTAAAGAATTATTCGCTCTTTCGACCAAAGAAGAATAGCAACTACTTACTTTTTTGAATTCTTCTTTTTTTAATTCGCACTAGCGTGTGTTTTATTACATCTAGAATAAAATCAACAATTCAAAAGTATTATGATATTTCCTCTCAGCGCGGGTTTTCTCCTATTTTGTTGCGAATTGTATCATTCAATTTATAAATTGATTGCTATTGATTCACAAACATTAACAATGCTTTATGGTAACATTATGACAAAAAAAGCTACTATTGTAAGTAACTGAGCCGATTTTACTAACATTACTACTATTATATAAGAATGATCATTACTTTTATGCGCACGCATTTTTATTTTTTTTGGAAGAATGTGTTGTTTCCCTCCGTATTTCTAATGACTTGTGCCATTTCGTTTGCACAGGAAGCTGACTTTATCATTCCCGATTCGTTACAATCGAAAACCTATGATGAGCTGAGAGCTGCTTTTTTTCCTGAGGAAATTGACGCTTCTACACGCTTACTTTATGCCAACACACTTTACGCAAAAGCAGTGCAAAACAACGATTCTTTGCAAATGGCTCGAGGGTATGAATTGTTTGGTTTTTTGTATATGAAAAATTATTTGAAAGGTTTTGAATACTACGATAAAGGCATCGAGGTTACCAAAAATTTAGGAGACACACAATATCCTGCTATTTTTTATACTTATAAAGGAGTTGTGTTTTCTGGCGATGGAAAATATGAAGAAGGTTTGGAAAATCATTTGAAAGCTATTGAATATGCTGAGAAGAATTACAATGAAGAATTGATATATGCGAATAAACACAATATCGGTATTTTAAAAATGCGCTTGGAATTGTATGATGAAGCCTTGGAAATCTTTAAGGAATGTTATGCATACGAATTGGACGATCCTGATAGAGATGCTTATAATTTTGCTTTTTCTCATTTTTCATTAGCAGATATTTATGTAAAAACACAGCAATTGGATGCTGCGCAAACATACAATACGAAAGGGTATGAGTTGTCGCTACGTCTGCATCCTATTCGAAAATATTTTAAATTCTACTTTGTAATTAATGGAGGAATTATTGATTTTTATGGTAGAGATTATGAGAACACTATCGAGAAGATTGAGACTTCTATTGATTCACTAGATGGCGAAAGAGATAAACTTTTGATAAGCAACGGACTTTTTCATGCGGCAAAAGCGTATGATTCTTTGGGACAAGAAAAAAATGCGATTCGCTATTACAAGAAAGTTGATTCTGTTTTTGCTAGAAATCCACATATTGTTTCATCAATTTTAATGAACACTTATAAACGATTGTATACGTATTATAGATCTCAGAACGATCCTAAAAATGAGGCTTTTTATATTGAAAAAGCACTAGACCTTTTTGATGTTAGCAAGAAAAAATACCGAAACCTGAGCAGTAAAATATCAAACACATTTGATCAAAGAGCGTTGCTTCAAAAGCAGCAGCAACTCAACAAGGCATTGAATACTAAAGATAAAAGTTATAGCACATTAATGCGCATTTCTTTTTTAGTAATCTGCTTATTTATAATTGTGGTCATTATTTTTTATAGCAACCAACGGAAAATTAAAAAACGTTTTCATGAGTTTGTTCAGCAACACGAAGAAGCTGTGAAAATTCCGAAAGAAAAAATTCGCATTGCCAAAGAAGATGTTTCAAAAATTGGCTTAGCTAAGGAAGTGATTGATCAAATTTTGGCAGCTTTGGAAGATTTTGAAGCAAAAAAAGAATTCATACAATCCGATATTACTTTGCCCGAGTTGTCCAAAAATTTTAAAACCAATTCAGCTTATCTTTCCAAAGTGGTCAATACATATAAGAATAAGAAATTTGCCGAATATTTAAATGATTTGCGTGTGGAGTATGCGATTGAGAAGATTCAAACTGATAAACATTTTCGTTTATATACGATCAAAGCCATTGCGCTGGAAGTAGGTTTTAACAATTCGCAATCATTTGCCCGAGCGTTTAAAAGAAAAACAGGGATTAAGCCTTCGGATTTCATTTCTCAACTTGAAAGCATGGTGGCATAATTAGAAAAACTACCGTAACGCATTCATATTTGACGCGAGTTTGATCTCATAAATAGTACTGACTTTATATCCTTTGAGCAACAAATTATGTTCCTTAAAAAAATCGCATGCAATTTATAAATTGTACAAATGACCTCAGAAAACATGCAGGTTTTGCGTAAAACTTATAATACTTTTACAAGGTAACACAAAAATTATTTGACTATGCGTAACATAAAAAAAAAGACACTGAATTTAAAAAAGTTTACGGTTGCATCGATTAAAGAATTGGAATCTGTAAAGGGAAAATCTGGGACGGTTACAACAGCATGTTCAGGAAAAACATATCCACCAGATATTTGTTTAGAAACTCACATTGGCTGTTAACATTAGCATACTTTTACCAATAATTATACTACTTAAAAGAGGCTGTCTAAAAAGTACAGATTTCGTCAAACCGAACTCTTGTGTTGAACTTGATTCAGTATGATTCGGTTTCTCATAACAGTTAATAATCAGTGTGATGAGATTCTGAAGCCTGTGCTGAACTTGATTCAGTATCAAGCTCAGAATGACGCTCGCAAAGACTTTTTAGACAGCCTCTTTTGTTTGTATTTTTTTAATGATACTTAACGACACATTCTTTATATCTACAAAAAGCAGCTCATTCTTCTTGCTAAAAAAACACATGCAATTTATAAATTGTGCAAACGACCCTAGAAAACATGCGGGTTTTACACAAAACTTATAATACTTTTACATCGTAACAAAAAATTATTTGACTATGCGTAACACGAAAAAAAAGCAACTAAATTTAAAAAAGTTTACGGTTGCATCTGCAGAAGAACTAGAATTAATTAAAGGGAGATCAGCTACATTTTCTGTATCGTACTCTGGACAAACATATCCACCATCACATCCTAAGATTTGTATACAGAGTAATGCTGTCTGCGAACCATAGCATTTCCTTTTACCGATTATTATGAAACTAAAAAATCCCAGTTGTGCGACTGGGATTTTTATTTGTGATTTTTTTCGGTTTGAAGCTGGAGATTAAGTCTATGATCTTTCTGTATTATTTTAACGTGAGTTCGATATAAGAAATTATCAAATCAATCTTAATTAATTGAAAAATAAACACTTGCCAGTTAGAGCATTATCGTAGATACCGAGCGCAGCTCATGAGAACACTATAAAAGTTAAAATCTCGATTGAATCTCGTGAGCTATGCTCGGTGCTTCCAGCAATGCTCGATTTGACAATCTTTTTAAATTATTGATTATTAAGTATTTATCGAAATAGTTATATCGAACTCACGTTATTTTAGATTATTATGTACTATTGAATCACACCCGACCATTGTCCAAGAATTTCGGTTCCATCTTGCGTCATAAGATTGAAGGTAATTGTGGTAGTGTTTCCTTCATTACTAATATTCACACTTCCCTGTTGCTGTACTGTGAACAATATATCTGTTGGCAGATTGTTCTCTCGGAGTTGAATTTCAACACTGTAAAACGTAGAATTTTGTCTCGCATTAGAGTAGGTGTATGTTCCTGAAGAAACTCCACTGGCAGCGTTGGTGTTTACATCAAATTCTAGAAATAAATCAGTAGAAAAAATTTCGATATCTCTGTCAAAGCTACCATCGTCATTGGTTCCATACGATTGTAAGACCGCCGTTCCATCTAACGTGTAAATGGTTCCGCCAATGGAAATTTCATTGTTAAAAGCAGCTCCTGGATTTGCGTCTGCAGCATCGTCATCGCTACTACACGATTGGAACACAAATATCGATACTATTAATAAAATAAAAGCAATACTATTTTTTTTCATCATTTTTGAGTTTAATTTTTAATAATTAATTATCTCTTCATAAGTTGTTATTGTGTTCGATTTCAGTTATAAACGCGCTACAACATATTCGCCATAATGTTGAATAAGTTGGCTTTGGTGGTGAAAAATTTATTTTCTAAATCAATCGCTTTTAGCAAGTTTTCTATCAATTTTGCTTCTCGCGAATTAATTAAGAATAATGAACTTTCTCCTAAGAAGAATTTACGTTCTTCCGCTCTTAACATGACTTCATAGTCATCAACCAATTCTTCTGTGAGACGATTTTGCAACTGATACGAATCAATTTCCTGTGTCACCGCATCAATCTTGTTTTGCAAATTGACACGTGTGGTGGTGCGTTCAAAATCTACATCTTGCAGTTTTAACTTCGCCAAACGCAAATCTCCACGTTCTTTTCGCAAGAATAATGGAAAACTGATGTTTAATCCTGCTTTGTAATTCTGCGAGTTAAATGTTCCTGCTTGATCGGGCGTTTCGGTTAAAAAATTGTATTGCAAATCAATTTGCGGCAACAGATTGTTCTGTTTTAAACGCTTGTTGAGCAATAGACTTTCATATTTTAAGTTTAACGACTGAATTTTTGGGTGCGATTCTACATCAAAATCTGCGCTATCAAATCCAGAAACATTCAATACCTCATCAATGCGATCGGCCGTTTCCAAGTCAGGATTAATGTACGGACGCAATTCTACAGGCGTGTCATTATTTAACCATAAAAAGTTAGAGAGTTCTAACGAGGTTTTGATGTATTTGATTCGTGCTTTTTCTAAATCGAGTTTTCTATTGTTGAGTGACAATCGTGCTTCTGTGGTATCAATAGCAGCTTTTTCACCTTCTCGATAACTTCGTTTGATTCCGTCAAAGCGCAGTTGTGCATTTGACAGAAACGACTCAAATACTTGCCTATTTCGGAACGATTTTAACCATTTGAAATACGCGATAGACGCTTCGTACAAAATTTCGTTGACCAATAATTGCTGATCCGCTTGTGCTTGTTGCGTAAATAGTTTGGCTTGTTTGAGCATTGCCATTCGCTCATTCATCAAAAAACCTCTGGCTAATGAAACCGAAACACCTGCGCTGTACAATCCGTCTAACGGTACGTTCAATTCTGGATTTAAAAATTCTCCTGTATTTTCCTCAAAATTTGCTTTAAACTCTACGCCATACCACGTCGGTATTTTAAACGTAGCGTTGAGTTTATCGAAATATTCTGTGTTTTTAAATTTTTTCCGATCGTAATCCACTTCTAATTTCGGATCAAAAGCACCACGAGATTTTAATAATTTTGCTTCGCTTTCGCTGATGATTAAGTTTGCCTGCTTTACAATAGGATGATAGGTTTTTACATACCCAAGATATTCATCCAAAGACATAATGGTGTCTAGGGGATTGTCTATTTGAGCTGCTACCTTTCCACTGAAAAGAAGTACAAGGAAAAGAAAAATATATCTCATAACTATTACTTCTTGTCTTTAGAATCTTTACCTGCGGTTTTGTTGTCTGGCTGATAGAAGTTTGGCGGGAAGCTGTTTAACTGTCGCCACAATTCAAACCAAATTGGCACATCTTCCAATAATGCAATGGTTCTGGCTCCTGAACCGACACGAATTGCCTCTGGCCACTCATGATCGTCCTCATCTGGCGCTAATAATATTCTGTATTTCCCATTGCTACTGATAAAGTTTTCAATGGCCACTACTTTTGCTCCGTACGTTCCGTAAGAAACATTCGGCCATCCACTGAATACGATTGCTGGCCAACCATCAAACTGAATACGTACTTTTTCATTGATATGAATCAGCGGTAAATCGATGGGACGTACAAAGGTTTCTACTGCCAAATCGTAATTTGATGGCATGATGCTGACCAATTCGTCACCTTCTTTGAACGTTTCTCCAATTCCGCCTTTTAGCGCTTTGTTGATGAATCCGTCTTGTGGTGCTAAAATGTATAGCAATCCGTTACGTATCACATAATTGGCACGTTGATTTTCTAGTTTTGTTACTTGTGCTTCTGTATCAAACTGACTTGATTGTGCGGTAAACATGTCACTTTGTGCTTTTGAGATTTTATCCTCAAACGAAGCCCTGGTACGCGATAGTTCTAATTGTGCGTTGATGATATCGTTTTTGTTTGCCAAATATTTATTTTCAAGCGAAATGAGTTTTGCTTCGGTTTCTTGCAGTTTTAAACGTTTTTCTTCTACATCTTTGGTCGCTGCTAATCCTTCGCTTTCTAAGGTGAATGCGCGATCAAATTGTGTTTTTGCAATTTTTTTGTTGATACGCGCCGCTTCTACATCAATACTGTCACCTTTGATTTTAAAAAGCGCCTGCTTTAACTTGTTTTCTGCTTGTTCTAGCTTTAAATCTCTTTCTTTTAATAAGGCACCTACTTGACGCTCTAGCGCACCAATTTTTCCTTTGTATGCTACTACTGAAGATGATTTTGCTTCGATTTGTTGACTCGTTCGCTCTATTAATTTATCGTCAAAATATTCACTTTTAACTTCTGAAATTTTCAAGATAGTATCTCCTCTGCGAACTGAATCACCTTCACGCACATACCACTGCTCTATACGACCTGGAATTTGCGATTGAATCGTTTGTGGACGCTGATCTGGTTGCAAGGTTGTTACTTGTCCTTGTCCTGTAATATTCTGTGTCCAAGGAAGAAATAATACAATGATGACAATGACAGCAAACACAAATAAAAATCTGTTGAGTTGCTTGTAATATTGTTTGTTGAAGACAAGCTTACCAGATGCATACTCGGCAAGTTTCACCTTTTTATTTAACTGATTGTTCGTTATATTTAGCATGTCCTTTAGTTTTTAATTTTTCCTTTATCGAGTGTAATTACTTCGGTGCAACTCATTTTCCAACGTTCGTTGCTACTGACTACGATTAGTGCCCACGGATTGGATGCGTCCGTTAAAAAGTCGATAATTTTATTGCTTTCTTCCACATTGAATTGATCGAGTGGATCTTCAAGGATTAATACTTTTGGATTTTTGATAATCGCTCTTGCTAGTATTATTTTCTTTGAGATATTGTATGAGATTTGCTTTCCTTCCGGATTTAGAATGGTTTGCAATCCTTTTGGTTGTTCTTTGATGAATTGTGACAAGCCTACTTTTTCTAATGCCCAGAATATACGTTTGTCTGACACCTCATCATTTCCAAAAGCTAAATTATCTCTCACCGTACCTTCAAAAGGTGATTCTTCAGAGAGTGACAATCCCAAATGCGATCGGTAATGATTGAGATGCAAGCTTGTAATTGAGAAGGTATTGACATAAATATTCCCTGAAGTTGGCGCAATGACACCAGCAATCATTCGTAACAAACTTGATTTTCCAGAACCACTTTCACCTTGAATTAAAATTCTACTTTTTGGATGAATTTTAAACGATAGATTGTCTAAAATTGGATTTTCTCTATCAGCAACCTTATAAGTCATTTTATCTAACTCAATCAACATTTCTTCTGCAAAATCAGGACGATCTCCTTCTTGTGCTTCCAATCCTTTGTCTACCACTTGTCCTAACTTTTCAATTGAAGTTAATACATCGTAAAAAGATTCCAACCCAACAATGAGTTTTTCAACAGAACCTATCACTAAAAGAATGATGATTTCTGCCGCGACAAACTGTCCAATGTTCATTTCCTGATTGAGTACAAGCGCTCCACCTATTAATAATAAGGAAGCCGTTACCAATACCTTAAAGGATATCATTTGAATGAATTGCAGTACCAAGACGCGGAAGTGACTTTCGCGTGCTTTTAAGTATCCTTCTACCAATGCATCGTTCTTTTTAAGCGCTAAACTGGTATTTCCTGAAAGTTTGAAACTAACCATTGTTCTAGCAACTTCCTGAATCCAGTGTGCTACTTTATATTTGTTTTTTGACTCGTCTAAACTTGTTTGCAATCCTCTTTTTGCAGTGTATTTAAATACTACATAGATCAATGCCACCAATAATACACCGAAGATGATAAAAAACGGATGATAGAATGATAACAGAATCAACGCGAACAAAATTTGTAACAATGCTGACGGTACATCTATCAAGATTTTAGAAAGTCCTTTTTGAATCGTTAAGGTATCAAAGAAACGGTTTGCCAATTCTGGCGGATAATAGTTGCGCAACTCGTCCATTCTAATTTTAGGAAAGCGATAGCTCAATTCAAACGAAGCACGCATAAAAATACGCTGCTGAATTGTTTCTATAATTCGCAACTGCATTAACTGCAACGCTCCTGTAAAAATTACACCTAGTGTTACAAGAATGACTAAGATTACCCAAGAAGTAGATACTTGCGCTCCTTGAATCAAGTTGATGATAGACTGAATTCCTAGCGGTAACGATAGCGCTACAATTCCTGCGAAGATGGCGTAGTAAAGAATCTGAAAAATATCTTTCTTCTCTAATTGAAGTAAGCCAACAAATCGCTGCCAAGGTGTTAATCGTGTATTTGCCATATATTATACATTAAAGCGTTCACTTATGATGTTTGTAAATGAAAAAAATGATTCCGTAAAATCACTTTTTTAATATCTACGAACGCAAAGATAATAGTATTACTATTAATATTGCATAAAATGATATTAACATTAACATTAATTTAATTTATGATTCTGATTTTCAGAAACTTACAAATTACACAATTTGTTAAATTTTAACAAATTTCAACCTCACAAATGACTGATTGCCAATCTTTTTGAGGTTAGACTCTACAAAGTTCGGAAAATTACAGCACAAAAAAGCAAAAGATTTTTTTAAGTTGGAATGTGCCTGCAAATTGTCGTTTTCAGAAGCAATTTGACTAAATCTTTTATGCATCTATTCAGAGTGCTTTTTCAGAAGATTGTATTTCTTACACTAGTCTAACAACTTCACAATGCCAATTACAACAGCTTTCTAAGGAATACCATGATGCTTCATCTAATAAATTAATTCCTATATTTATAAACGAAGTCAACCAAAAATACACCACATGAAACCAGAACTGATTGATCTTTTAAAATGGGTAGTTGCCGCGATTGGCGCAATAGTCTCCTTTTATGTAATTGATGTAGGAAAGCTAAAGTTAGAGAAACAAAAAGCCAAAACTCAGAAAGAGCAAGCGTTGTTAGACTCCTATTTAAAAGCGACAGAAACTCCAAATCCTGATTTATGGTTGCGCAAATTACGACTCATTAAAAAATTTTCTACCGATGCTCATATTTTAGATTGGGCAACCAAAGAAGAGATATTTATCAAAGAACAATCTGCCTTAATTGAACTATATAAGGAAACCGTAAAAGTAACTTCCGTCCTCGCCAATAAAAACGCTTACAATTCACCAGATTGGATAGAAGCTTCCAAAAGATATTACCAATTGTACTGGGCAGATTTACCTTTTTATGGAGAAAGTCAACCTGTGATTTCAGCAATGATCGCATTTAAGAAAAAGTTCGATAAGATTAAAAATGACAGCACGGATGTTGAGTGGCAACAAATGAATGTAGCTCTGATAGAACTCTCTGAGACACTGAAGGAAGAAACAAAGAAGTTAGAAGGTGAGCAGGATAAGACGAAATCCAATTAATACCAAGCTCTCTGCGAGTGGCAACTTTCAACTAGATTGGCTCGATATAAACTTCTCGCCTTTAATCAAAAAACCCTCAAAGCTTGTAAACTTCAAGGGTTTTTCCGTTGGCCCACTAGGGCTCGAACCTAGACTCTTCTGGACCAAAACCAGACGTGTTGCCAGTTACACCATAGGCCATCAGCGTAATGCGGTTGCAAATTTAAGACAAACTTTGACAAGTGCAAATATTTTTTTCATTTATTTTACAAAATGAGCTATTGTAAGAAGGTCTATTTATAGCATTCTAATTGTTAGCGAATTCTATCTGGCAAAATTCATAGCTTAAATCACAAAAACCGAGAAAATGATTCTTAACGTTTTCCAAAAAAATACCTGTGATACCGTATAAATTCTTAAATTCGCCGTTAGTCTTATTAAAAGCATTTACATGACTTCTTTTAACTTTACAAAATGGAACACCATTCTTGGATGGGTGGTTTTTTTGATAGCACTAATTACGTTTAGCTTGACAGTAGAACCTACAGCAAGTTATTGGGATTGTGCCGAATATATTGCAACGTCTGCAAAGCTTCAAGTAGGACATCCGCCGGGAGCGCCATTTTTCCAAATGATGGGTGCCATTTTTGCCACCTTTGCCTCTGCTCCTGAAGAAATTGCCAAAATGGTGAATTACCTTTCGGTATTTTCTAGTGCATTTACCATTCTCTTTATGTTTTGGTCTATTACGAATTTAGTCCGTAAAATGGCATTGCTAAAGAAAAACGAAGACGGAACTGATGCAGAGTTTACACTCGGCAAAAAAATTGCCGTATTAGGAAGTGGATTGGTAGGATCGTTAGCCTTTACATTTTCAGATAGTTTTTGGTTCAGTGCTGTAGAAGCAGAAGTATACGCGATGGCAATTTGTATCATGTCCCTCATGTTCTGGCTCGCATTGCGCTGGGCAGACGAAATGCATACGCCACGCGGCAATAAATGGCTCATTTTAATTTCGTTAGTAGTTGGACTCTCCTTTGGAGTGCACTTTATGGGATTATTGACCATTCCTGCAATTGGAATGATTTATTTCTTTAAAAACTACAAAGTCGTTACGATTAAAAATTTCATACTCGCCAATGTGATCTCTGTGGGTGTATTGCTCTTTATCTTTAAATTACTACTACCAAACGTATTGCGATTGTTTGGATATTTGGAAGTATTCTTTGTGAATTCTTTCGGAATGCCTTTCAATTCAGGTTCTATTATTGCAGCATTGCTTGTGATCGGAATTTTTTATTACGGTTTAAATTATACCCGAAAAAAGAATTTGCCAATCATCAATACCATTATCTTATGTACTGTATATATTTTGATTGGATTTTCTACATGGCTCATGATTCCTATTCGTGCCAACGCGAATACAATTATCAACGAAAATAATCCATCAGATGCGCGTTCGTTGTTAGCATACTATAATTTAGAACAATATCCAGAAACACATTTGTTGTACGGACCTATGTATACGGATATTTATGGCGGACTCGACGCAGAGGAACCATACGTAGATGACAAGCCAAAATACGAACGCGATTATACACTTGGAAAATATGTAATCGTAAACCAATGGAAAGGCGCACGCCAGAATTCAGATAGCAATCACAGAGGATTTTTGCCGCGTATGTGGAGCTCAGAACATGCAAAGAACTACATGAAATTTAGCGGAATCCTCGATTTTGAAATCAATCCACGATTCAGAGGAGAACCACGCGCAGAACGTTTTATTGATTCAATGCGCGCCGAAATCAACCGAGGTGAAATGTCTCCTGAGCGATTTATACGTATCGTCAAAGAATACCGAGAAGTGATTGATGTAAAACCACCTTCCTTGTGGGACAACATTAATTATATGATTACCTACCAAATGGGATACATGTATTGGCGTTATTTTATGTGGAATTTTGTGGGAAGACAGGATGATATTCAAGGAAACATGGACAATCACGGAAACTGGCTTAGCGGAATCAAATTTATTGACGAGGCTAATTTAGGCAGATCGCAAGACAATCTTCCTTCAGATGTTTTAAATAACAAAGCCAGAAATACCTATTACTTCTTACCACTCATTCTAGGAATTTTTGGATTTGTGTTCTTATTGACGCGCGGACAAAAACAGTTTTGGGTACTATTCGTCTTCTTTATGTTTACAGGATTGGCATTGAAAATATACCTCAACGAGCGTCCTTATGAACCTAGAGAACGTGATTATGCCTTAGTAGGTTCGTTCTATGTATTTGCCATGTGGATTGGCTATGGTGTGTACGCGCTGTACGATAGTGTAAAAGCATACGTGGCGAACAGAGCAGGAGTTGCAGGTTCCATCACGGTTATTGCACTATTAGCAGTTCCGACCTTAATGGCAAGTCAAAACTGGGATGATCATGACCGATCAAATCGTTATACAGCACAATCTACGGCGAAAGCCTATTTAAATTCGATTCAGGAAGATGTGGGCGCTATGATTTTTACGATTGGAGATAACGATACGTTTGCCCTTTGGTATGCGCAAGATATTGAAGGCTACCGAACGGACGTGCGAACCATCAACACTAGTTTACTTGGAACAGATTGGTATATTGATCAAATGAAGCGCAAAGCATATGAAAGTGAAGCTGTTCCATCTGAAATGACGCATGATAAATACAAGCACGGAACGCGAAACTATATGCGTTACGAACTTCATCCAGCGATTGAAGATAGTACTGTTTGGGAATTGGATCGATTTATGGATTGGGCATTGAGCGACAAGAAAGAAACGAAATATGGGTATTTAGTGAATGATGTATATAAAGTGGATGAAGACATGCCAGAAAGTCAAAAAAATATTATTTACTATCCAGTATACAAAATTAGAGTTCCTGTCAATAAAGAAAATGCGAAAATGTATGTTGACCCGAAAGATCATGACAAAATTGTAGATTATATTGACATAGAATTGCCCAAAACGGCATTGTACAAAAACAATTTAATGATGCTTGACATCTTGAATCAGAATGATTGGAAACGTCCAATTTACTTTACAGGCGGAAGTTATGATCCTCCCGAATTTATTTGGATGAAAGAATATCTGCAACTTGACGGTTTGGTATACAAACTCATTCCTGTTAAAACCGAATTAAAGGACGATTTAAATATGGGACAAGTGAATTCTGAGTTGATGTATAAAAACGTGATGAAGTGGGATTGGGGGAATTCAGGAAGTGATGATATTTATCACGATCCGCAAACACGACGTCAAAGTATTTCGTACCGATTAAATCTTGCAAAACTCGTGACGCAATTAATCCTTGAAGAAAAAGATGATAAAGCGGAAAAAGTAATCGATTTGGCGTTTGAAAAGATGCCAATCAAGTACTTTGATTATTATGGATTGAACGAACCATTCATTGATGGATATTTCAAAATAGGAAAAACTGAAAAAGCGAAAAAACGCTTGTACGAAGTCCGTAAGAAATATTTAGAATACTTGGATTATTACAAGCAAGCGCCAATCATTCAACAATACGAAGAAATTGATGAAATTTACTACTACGTAGAAAAGTATAAGCAGCTTATTGAAATATTAGAAGCGAATGAACAAAACGATTTATTAGAACAAGAAATGGAAATTTTTAACGGCTATATCAAGATATTCGGTCCAGTGTTTGAAGCCTTTGAATAGTTTCCAAAATCTGCGCTAATGAAGCTTTATACAGCCAAAACTCCCAAACTCGCAAAATGGTTATTTCCATCGCTGGTTTGGGAGTTTTCTGTTTCTGAGAAACAACTCTTCCTGACTTTTGACGATGGTCCAATTCCTGAAGTCACACCTTGGGTACTAAAGCAACTGAAACAATACAACGCCAAAGCTACCTTTTTTTGCATTGGTGATAATGTACAAAAACATCCTGAAATTTTTGAACAATTACTAAAAGATGGACATGCAATTGGCAATCATACACAACAACATATAAGTGCTTGGAATGTGTCCAAAGAAGCCTATATTGCGAATACAGAACAAGCAAAATTGACCATTGAAAACGCATTGAAAAATTCTGCGGAAGCGACCTCAAATCTATTCCGTCCGCCATACGGGAAATTGACACCACAACTTTGCAAACGACTCAAAAAATTAGGCTATACCATTATTATGTGGGATGTAATTAGTGGCGATTTTGACAACGATTTATCACCTGAAAAATGTCTCTCAAATGTTCTAGAAAATACAGAAAAGGGAAGTATTATAGTGTTTCACGATAGTGTAAAAGCGTTTGAAAAATTGAAATACACGCTTCCGAAAGTATTGAAACACTTTCATGAATTAGGCTATACGTTTGAACCTATATTGTTTTAAACGTGCTCAGAAATTAATCCGATTAACGTATTGGCATCTTGCTCTCCGCTTTGTCTCCACACCATTTCTCCACCTTTGTAAATCATGAGTGTTGGCAGTCCTTTTACGCGCAGTGCTTCTGCTAATTCTTTATTTTTATCCACGTCTATTTTAATCACTTTGGCTTTATCACCAAGGGCTGCTGCTACATCGCGTAACACAGCGTGCATTGCCTTCGATTGCTCATTCCATTCTGTGTAAAAGTCTAACAGAATCGGAATATTTGCACTAATTAAATCACCAAACTTAGACATAAGCAAATGTTTTAATTTTTATAGAATTATTACTTTTTTAACTCATTACTTAATAATTCTCTACTACAAATGTACTATTTTCTTGCGATTATGCCATCTTATCGCGTTTTTTCAGTTCAATCACGGTAATTTCTGGCCAAATTCCGACACGTCCAGGGAATGCTAAGACGCCAAATCCGCGGTTGACATGCAGGTATTTTCCAGCTTCTTCATACAAACCAGCCCAACGCGGATATCTGTATTTTACAGGACTCCACTTAAAGTTTAAAAACGGGATTTCGATTCCAAACTGCATTCCGTGTGTATGTCCCGCTAAGGTCAACTGAATTTTCTTCTCAAAGTTGATAATATTGGATTCATCTACAACATCGGTTGGTCGAACAACTTCTTTTCCTTCTCTGTTTTTTGGCAAAAACATCTCTTTATAATCAAAATGGGAAGGATCGTGCGAAAGCAACACATTAAATTCTCCATCAACCACGCCTTCTGTTGCTTTTGTTAAACTTCCTTTTTTCGGAAAATGACTGGAAGCACCCCAATTTTCGACTCCTAAAATATGTAACTTTTCACCGTTTCGTTCAATGGTCTTTTTATCATTCTGAAGTAGATTAAAGCCAATCGCTTCGTGTACTTGTTCTATTTTTTTGTGATTTTCCACGATTTCTTCTCTCGTTTCATAGGCATAAAACCCATAATCGTGATTTCCTAAGACAGAATACAAACCGTCTTTCGCTTTCATGCGTTTAAAGGTATCAATCCAAGGATACATTTCTTCCGCAATCGCATTCACAATATCGCCTGTAAATAAAATGACATCACTTTGCTGCTCGTTGATCAAATCGACTGCATATTCTAACTTTTCTTTATTGTCAAAACTTCCTGCGTGGATGTCTGAAATTTGCGTGAGTTTGTAGCCATCAAACGCATCTGGCAAATCGTCAAAATACATTGTATGCTTGATGACTCTATAATCGTGTCGCCCTTTAAAAACCCCGTACAAAAATCCTGCAAACGGAATCGCCGCAACTCCTAATGCCAATTGACTAATAAATTTTCTTCTGCCAGGCAAAGCTTCTGCGATGGTTCCATCTTGTTGAAAATAACTGAACAGTCCACAGAAAAATCGGAAGATATCTTCCATAAATAAAATAGCAAATACAAATATTTTCGGTACAGTCATCGTAAGTATCAACGCAATGGCGTAACCTGTAGTCAAATTAAAACGGTTGTCGCGTTGCGTCATGCTCAATTGGTAGAAAAAGAAAGCATAGACAAGTACGGTAAATATCCAAAATCCGATGAGTATGAATTTATTGTTAGTCAATGTACGAATGGAAAAGAACGTATAGAGTTCTAAAATAAAGACTAGAACAATTGGGATAATAAAGCGTAGCATGCTGTAAATTTTAACAAATGTAATTTTTCTCTACTGAATCGTTTTTCCATTTAGCCAAACTTTAACATTGTGAGGAGTTTAAAACATGTTTGAATGTTAAATGTTGGATGTTGAATTTTGAATTACTTCAAACTAAATTTTTCAACTTCTAAACTTATAGTTCATAGCTGTTCTCGATACATTTTTATTTTGCTACGCCTCATAAAAATACTCGAACTGACGTTATGTATTTCAGATTCAAGTTCAGTTTCGATTTCAATTTCACTACACGTCACTTCGAGTGAAATCTCGCAGAGATTTAGTATCGAGAAGTACTTGGAAATATAAAATTTTAAATACTAAATGTTAGATTTTGAATTACTTCAAAGTAAATTCTTCAATTCCTAAACTTCAAAACTAAATCTAATAGCATAAGCGGTCTAAAGCAAAGCGTGTCTAACAATCCATTTGAAACGTCATTGCGAAAGTTTTGGAAAAACTTGTAGCAATCTGTCTCTTTCAAAGACGAATACTTCTTTGATTTAGACAGATTACCGCGCTATCGCTCGTAATGACGAACTAAAAATATAACAGTGAGACATTTTCAAATCATCAAATTAACGAATTAACAAATCCACAAAAAATTATCGATCACTACATCTATCGTTTCTGTTGCGTTACTTTCCGCACTAAAAGAGTGCCAATTTGGCATTGAAAAATAGTCGATAATTATCCTCAATTTTTCTAATGAAGGAAATCCCGATAGACTTACAAAATACCCTTTCGCTCCTTGTGTCAATTCTAAATGCGGTAAAGAAAGTATCCCGTCATATAGTTGTATTTCAAATGTTTTATCTTGTAGTTGCTTGTCTTTAATTTTAGTAGCAATGTATTCATTTAATACTTTTGCTCTGGCTTTGAACAGCAGTGTAGTAGTTTCATTATAATTGGAATAATTTTGACATAGATATAAGTTGATATGTTCCTCAATAATAAAACGTTCTGCACACGCAGTTACCGCAATCAAAGGCGCGTATAGCATTAAAAATAAAGCTACTACAAACTGTCTCATACACAATGCTTACTGCAAATTCGGAATGTCGTCAGGTGTAAACTCGTAGAGTTCTTTTGATTCTTCTTCTTTGAGTTTTTTCACTAAATCTAACGCATCAGGCACCACATCACTACACAGGACAATTAATGCGCCTGGTTTTGCATTTTTCACCGCATGTTTGATGGCTTCTTCTTCAGATGGAATGATGTTTATTTTCTTGTCAGGATCTCTTTGGATGATGCCATCTCGTAACATTTTGATCAATTCTTCTTCTGTTTTTCCACGCAAGTGTTTGTCTTGTCGGATGATCACTTCATCAAACATATCGGCAGCAATTGCGCCCATTTCGTTATTGTCTTCTTCACGTCTGTCGCCAATTCCTGCAATGATTCCCACTTTTACAGAAGCTTCTATGTTATCCGTAAATTGTTTCAATGCACGCATTCCAGCAGGATTATGCGCATAGTCTAGTAAAATCTGGAAGTTTTTGAATTTGAACAGATTCAAACGTCCTGGCGTCTGTGAAGCTGAAGGAATAAAGGTTTCTAGCGCTACTTTCATATCGTCCAACGTAAATCCTTTTAAGTATCCTGTAATGACCGCTGGCAATACGTTTTGAATCATGAAGGTCGCTTTTCCGCCAAAAGTCAACGGTACATTCACCGCTTTGATGATGCGCATTTTCCATTCACCTCTACACAAGGTAATATATCCGTTTTCATAGATTGCCGAAATTCCACCACGTTTTTGCATGGCTTTGATACGCGGATTGTGTTCGTCTAGCGAGAATAAGGCAACGTTACAATCTACATTTTTGCGCATTCCGTATACCAAATCGTCGTCTGCATTTAAAATAGCTGTTCCGTCTGGCAATACCGTTTCTGGAATTACGCCTTTTACTCTGGCTAATTGTTCTATGGTGTGAATTCCTTTCAATCCTAAATGATCTGCGGCTACGTTGGTTACAATTCCGATATCGCAGTTTTTAAATCCTAATCCTGCACGAAGTAATCCTCCACGTGCACATTCTAAAACAGCAAAATTCACAGTTGGATCTTTCAGTACAAACTCAGCACTTGTCGGACCTGTACAATCACCTGTCATGAGCAATCTATTTTGAATGTACACGCCATCACTTGTAGTATAACCTACTCGATAGCCTTTCATTTTCGCCATGTGCGAGATTAAACGCGTCGTTGTCGTTTTTCCATTGGTTCCTGTAATTGCTACAATCGGAATTCTAGAGGTCGATCCTGGAGGAAAAAGTTTGTCAATCACTGGCGCCGCCACATTTCTTGGTAATCCTTCCGTTGGTGCTAGGTGCATACGGAATCCTGGACCTGCATTTACTTCTAATACCGCTCCACCAGTTTCTGAAAGTGGTTTGCTGATATCGATCGTCATCACGTCAATTCCGCAAATATCAAGATCAATGATTTTTGAGATACGTTCTGCCATGAATACATTCGCTGGATGTACAATATCTGTGACATCTTCAGCAGTTCCGCCTGTGCTTAGATTGGCGGTATCTTTCAACATCATGACTTCATCTTTTTCTAAGACGGTTTCCAAAGTGTATCCTTTTGCTGCGATGAGCGTTTCTGTGAGATCATTCACCTTAATCATGGTCAATACTTTTTCATGACCATAACCGCGACGTGGATCTTTGTTGACCTCATCAATTAATTGTTGAATCGTGGATGTTCCATCGCCAATGACATGTGCAGGCGTACGTTTTGCAGCAGCCACTAGTTTATTATTGATCACAAGTAAACGATAATCTTCTCCCGTAATATATTTTTCTACAATGACAGAACGAGATACTTCTTGTGCCGCTCTGAATGCTACTAATGCTTCGTCATACGTATTGATATCCACGGTAATTCCGCGTCCGTGATTTCCGTTAATTGGCTTTATTACCAACGGATATCCTACATAACGACAAGCACTTTCCAAGTGACGTTCCCGACGAATGATGTCACCACGCGGCACTTCTACTTCGGCTTGTTCTAATAAGTATTTGGTATCTTCTTTATCGCAAGCAATTTCTACTCCGATGTTACTGGTTTCACTAGTTACGGTGGCTTGAATTCGCTTCTGATTCGCCCCGTATCCTAATTGGCACAGCGAATATTTATTCAATCGAATCCACGGAATGCCTCTACTTGCAGCTTCTTCTACAATGGAACCTGTACTTGGTCCTAAGCGTGCTTCTTCACGAATTTCGCGCATTTCTTGAATGTCTGCTGCCAAATCGTATTCTTCTCCAGAAATTAAGGCTTCACAGATACGCACTGCAGATTTCGCTGCATAACGACCTACTTTTTCTTCCATATACGAGAATACAACATTGTACACTCCGTATTCGCCATAACCACGTGTTCTACCGAATCCTGTGTCCATTCCCGCCAAGGTTTGTATTTCTAGCGCAATATGCTCAATGACATGTCCCATCCAGGTGCCTTCATCGACACGCATAAAAAATCCGCCATCACAACCTTTGGAACAACGGTGTGAGTACATGGAAGGAAACATCGCTTTGAGTCGATCTCCGAAACCCTCGACTTTGTTCGTTGGATACTCTTCCATTTCTTGTAGATCGAGCACCATCACGATTAATTTGTGCCTTCTAATAGACCAATAGTTTGGTCCTCGCATTGCATTGATACTTCTAATTTCCATGTGTTATCTTGGTTTGGTGGTTAAATCGCTTGCTTTATCACAAGCATCATCATAAATATAGAAAAAAATCACAGATTTCTACCGCCATTTTCACATTCTGTCCACTTCGGTTAAGATTACATTAAAAAAAAGTTTCTACACCGAAATTTATATTACTTTTGCAGTCACTAAAATCACAACAACATGCAGCAGATTAAAGGAACATTAATTCCGATTGGAGGAAATGAGGATAAAGGCATTGAGAAAGATGAAATGTATACACTCGATTTTATTGACGAGGGAATTTTATTTCACGTCGTAAAAGAGGCTGGCGGTGTTGATGCTAAGATTGTGGTGATTCCGACTGCATCTGGTATTCCTTTGGAAGTGGGAAAGAGTTATTTGACCGCTTTTCAAAAATTGGGTTGTACTGATGTGACTGTGTTGGATATTAGAAGCAAAGAAGATTCTGAAAAAGCTACTTCTATTGAGTTGATTAAAACTGCGAATTGTATCATGTTTTCGGGGGGAAATCAGTCCAAGATTACCGATAAAATTGGTGGGACAGAGATTCATGATATTTTGGCAAATCGATATCGTAATGAAGCAGGTTTTGTGATTGCCGGAACAAGCGCTGGTGCGATGGCAATGGCGAATGAAATGATTGCTGGTGGAAGTGCTTCTGAATCGTTTATTAAAGGTGCAGTACAGATGTATAAAGGTTTGAGCTTGATTCCTGAGTTGATCATTGACACACATTTTATTCGCAGAGGACGTTTTGGTCGTCAGTCGGAAGCTGTAGCAAAATTTCCAGCGTTGATCGGAATTGGCTTGGCAGAAGATACCGGAATGATTATTAAGAACGGAAATAATTGTACGGTAATCGGCTCTGGAATGGTGATTGTGTTTGATGGTGCTACACTTACCCACAACAACGAAAAAATACTAGAAGAAGGTACGCCGATGACCATGGCAAATATGACGATTCATGTGCTTTCTAATGGTGATCAGTTTGATATTGAGAAGCGTAAGGTTACTGTTTTGCCTATTGAGGCACCTTTTATTTAGACTTGTTCCCGCTTGAGCGGAAAGCTTTTAGACCGCTTCGCTGTTAGATGTTGGATCGCTTCGCTTTTAGACTTTTTTCGCTTGCGCGAGATTTTTTAGACTTTTTTCTCGCTATTGCTCGAAAATCTTTGTTTGCTTTCACTAAAGCGAGATTTGCCACTCTTCTGGAATATTTTCTTTTGTTTCTGTTAGAGGTGAACTCTTTTTTTGATTATTTCCCGTCATGCTGAACTTGATTCAGCATCTCACGCTAAAAGAATTAGAAGTAACTATTTATAAATCAACACCTCTTCCCTTCCGTTTGAAGATTTGCAGGCTCTGTACATTCCTTCGGTGTTGAAAGGCATGGCGATGTTTCCTTTGGCATCTACGGCAATGAGTCCGCCGTCGCCTCCTATTTTTAGGATGCGTTCGTTGATGACAGTATTTGCTGCTTTTTCTAGTGAATAGTTTTTGTGTTCCATGAAGCTTGATACATCATAGGCAACCACACCGCGAATGAAGTATTCGCCGCTTCCTGTACAGGATACTGCACAGGTTTCATTATTGGCATAGTTTCCTGCACCAATCATTGGAGAATCGCCTACTCTTCCGAAACGTTTGTTGGTCATTCCACCTGTAGATGTTGCTGCTGCGATGTTTCCATCTTGATCGCAAGCAACGGCACCAACCGTTCCAAATTTTGAGTCTTTTTTTAGGGAATGATCTAGCTGAAAGGTATCGGTATCTTTAATTTCTTGCCACTGATTGTATCTAAATTCATCGTAAAAGTACGATGGATCTTCGATTTTGTAGTTGTGCATTTTCGCAAAATACATCGCGCCTGCTCCTGCCATGAATACATGCTCGCTTTTGTCCATCACGTCACGTGCCAACGACACTGGATTTTTTATTCCAGTTATCAACGAAACCGCGCCAGCATTTAAGCTTTTTCCTTCCATGATCGCTGCGTCCATTTCGTGCGTTCCTTCAGCAGTAAATACGCTTCCTTTTCCAGCATTGAATAAATGTGAATCTTCTAGTAGTTTTACGGCTTCCTCAACAGCTTCCACAGAAGATTTTCCTGCGGCTAATAGTTTATACCCTGCATCTAAAGCTTTTTGTAAAGCTGCTTTGTATTGTACTTCCAATTCGGGCGTCATCATTCCTTTGACTAAGGTTCCAGCACCGCCGTGGATCGCAATTGAGATCGTTTGCATTTCGCTTTGTATTTAATGCTGCAAAACTACAAATTTGTTAGTGAAGTGATGTAAACTTTTTCTTCTGACTTTACATTTGTTTTATTTCGCTCTGATTTTGACTTTTATCTTGATGTAGTTACAAAAAAGCTTCTTCAGACCAAAATCTACAATTTTTTTACAAGAGAAAAAGTTTACATCACTTCCTTAGTACAATCTACTCATACTCCACAAAAATGACTACTGTTACCCAACCTTTAAAAGGATCGTCTGCATTGTAATCTGCAAGCATAAGTTCAATTCTAGCCGTTACAGTCCCGCGATTGGCATCATCTATAATAGCATCGGTATCTACTTGCAATGTCTCAAGATGATGATCTCCGTTTGTGAATTTCAATCTGTAGCCATTAAGTACCGTTTCGGCTCTAATGATTTTTCTACCAAAGGTATGTTCCGTAAAAAATTGAAGTTGATTTTCATTCCCGCGTGGATTTCTAGTTCCGATGTTTACCGTTTTTCGTTTAAAAGTTACTGGCATAATTTCTAGTATTTAAGATTCATACTACAAATTAAAGACAGTCACATCGTTGGTTACAAGGTGAAACAACCCTTTTCCAGCATGGGAATTCACGTAAAAGGAAGGAGAAAAGAAAAGCGAGTCGAAACTCGCTTGTATTGTTTACTACTTTCTATTTCTTAGAACCACAAACGTGTGGACACGATTTTGTAAGATCTTGAATTGTTTTTATTGTTGATGTTGTTGTCACTCCGCCTGTTACTTCATTTGACGTAATGTTAGCAATAGACTTTTTCTTTAATACTAATGATTTTAGATGCTTTCTTTTCATGATTAAGAATTTTAGTTAATAATCTATAAAAATATTAAAAAAGAAACTGTGAATTATGACATGTGTAAAAAGAAAAAGCGGCTCGAAAGCGGCTTTAAATTTCTATAATTTCCACTATTTAGTTAGCTTTTAGAGTAAGCGTGTATTAGTATCTGGACAATCGCAAATTGACTCATAATGCGTTCCTCCTCCCTTTACAGTCAAGTAATTTTTAGCGTTTGAAGATTTCTTTTTTTCATATTAAATAATTTTAAAGTTACTAATAGAGAAATTTACAAAATGAAATTCTGAATTTTTTACCAGAATACTGTATTTGGTATTTTAATGCCAATTAAAAACAAAGCATAAAAGAAAAGCGATCCGAAGATCGCTATGCTAAATTGAGTTGTACATTTTTAATTAAATTTACATTCCCTGAATGATGTTGGGTAACTTGAAGTTTGCCCACCACAAGTTTCTGCACCTGATCCTCCACCAGTTACTTCAACTGCTTTAAAATTAGAAATAGACTTTTTGTTCAGCTTCAATGTTTCAAAATTTCTTTTTTTCATATTAAATAATTTTAAAGTTAATAATGAGAAAAATACAAAAACAAGATAGCAACAACGTACGGGATTCCCGTAATTAACATTTAAACAGATAGTTACAAGAAAAGCTTCAAAAGAAAAGCGAACCGAAGTCCGCTTCAAATTTTACTTAGCATCTTACTAGTTTTCAGCGATACATAAAGGCCAGAAACCAGTAGGACATGTCGGATCACCCCAAGTTTCTATACAATTACCACATGTAAATCTACAGGTATGAATTGCACATTCAGATAATGAGTAGCAAATATCTCTTGTAGATCCACCCACAACACCTGAAAGGTCATTTAAATTGGAAACTGAGTTCTTTTTAAGACTCAATCCTTTGAGATTCTTTTTCTTCATAATAAATGTTGTTACAGTTAATAATTATAAAGAACTTGAAAAAATAACATACTTAAAAAAAGTAGTAGTCGTAATTATGCAATACCGAGTTTAAAAAAGCAATGTTATATACAAGAAAAGCGAACCGAAGTTCGCTCTCAATATTAAGCAACTGTACAGTCGCAACTATACTGATTATTTTGGGAGATACAAGCACAAGAATTTACTAATGTTCCTGTACAAGCACGATTCGGTCCTCTTGTGTCAAGTCTGCAACCCATACCTTCGGTGTCACAATACCACCAACTACCATCATTTGGTCCGTCTACACTGTCATCAACGCCTAGGCCACGACCTGTTATTTTACCGTCTAATTTCGAGATAGATTTCTTGTTAAGTTGTAACGATTTAAGATTCTTTTTCTTCATAATGAATATTTTAAGTTTACGAACAAAGCTACTAAATAACAATCCGCAAAAGAAAAATAGGTACTTAGAATTCATAAATACCGAGAACTTATTGCCACTAATGAAAGCTAGATAAAATGTAAAAATCGGTACTACATATCTAAAGAAAATAGGATCATTCAACAGCAATCAACAAAAAAAGCGAACCGAAGTTCGCTCTCAAAATGTGATTTCTATTTCTGCAGATTAACACCACATGGTATTGCAACGCGTCTCTATGGTTATAGGTCTATCAGGTTGATCCTTACAATTACAGTAGGTCTTCGTATTCGGCGCGCCTCCTGTTACTGTGTTCAGTCCAAAATTGGAAATCGCTTTCTTGTTTAACTTCAATACACTAAGATTTTTCTTTTTCATAATTAATAATTTTTAAAATTAATACAAAATGAAATTAAATCTGAAAAAACCGAAAAACAAACAATCTCACCTTCGTTTTATAAAACAAAGGCGACTCAAAATAGTAGCAATTTAATAGATGGAATTATGAAATTGTCGATTCACTCGTTTTCTTTCCCCAAATAAGTTTTGTAGTTTTATTCCGTAATCAATACTTCAATTATGTCTATAAAGAATTATCTCTTTTCACTTATTATTTGTACTCTTTTTGTAACGAGTTGTGCACCTTCTTTTGATTTGGAAAATGAACAAGCAAACATTGAAAAAGCCATTCTTAGTGGATTTGACTTAGACAAAAAGATAAACATCTTCTATCCAAACGCGCGTAAAAGAGATAGCGTCAAAAAAATAGTGAAACAACAGCAGCAAATTTTACATGAAATACAACGCTTATTCAAAAACAGATCCATCGATATCAATTCGGTAAGTGCAACGGTTGAACTGCAAGAGCGACTTTTTAAAGTCATCAATGTCACACAACAATTCTCTATTCTTAAAGAAGAATTTCCTGAAATTCCATATTCCGTTATCAAAGACTATTTAAAAAGCAACCTGTTTGAATATACCGAAAGTCCCAGCAAATTTGATGTAAAAGGCGACACAGATATTCTCGCAATACATTACAAAGATTCTTGGGAATACTTCAATTTTAGTGCTTCATTACTCTATGATGCTTACGGACTCACAGACGCCAAAAAAATCATACAATTATACTACGATGAAATTTTTGAACCTACCAAAGAAAAGTGGGATGCAGAAACTATTCAAATCTTTAAAGAAGAATATCAAAAAATTAAAGACCAACCGCAATATCAAAAGCTAGATTTTGATGCCTATTGCGATTGTATGATTTCTTTTCAGGAAAAAATTGATGCCGAAGTGTTGTACGAGTCCAATTATTATGACAATGATACGTATTTAAATCACTTATCTATTTGCAGAATTTTAACCGCACGCGAATAATTTGTCAATTTCTCATAGAATCTAGCTAATATTCTTAAATTTGACTTTCCATCAAATTTACGATTCATGGCAGACCAAAAACGACTTTTTTTACTGGATGCGTACGCGCTTATTTTTAGAGGATATTATGCTTTTATCAAAAACCCAAGAATCAACTCGAAAGGCTTTGATACTTCAGCAATTCTAGGGTTTACCAACTCTTTGTTAGATGTGATAAAACGCGAACGCCCAGATCATTTAGCGGTTTGTTTTGACAAAGGCGGAAGTGCCGATCGTGTGGAAGTGTTCCCAGAATACAAAGCGAATCGACAAGAAACGCCAGAGCCGATTACACTTGCCATTCCGTATATCGAGAATATTTTAAAAGCAATGAAGATTCCTGTAATTGTCAAAGCTGGTTACGAAGCCGACGACATTATCGGAACACTTTCTAAAAAAGCAGAAAAGCAAGGTTATCAAACCTTTATGGTAACGCCTGATAAGGATTTTGCGCAGTTGGTTTCTGAAAATATCTTCATGTATCGTCCGCGATTTGGTGGCGGTTATGAAACTTGGGGAATTAAAGAAGTACAAGAAAAATTTGGCGTAGAACGTCCTGAACAAGTGATCGATTTCTTAGGAATGATGGGCGATTCTGTGGATAATATTCCTGGATTGCCTGGTGTTGGAGAAAAAACTGCTAAGAAGTTTTTAGCTGCGTATGGCACGATGGAAGGTTTGTTGGAAAACACCCACGAACTGAAAGGTAAAATGAAGGAGAAAGTAGAAGCCAATGCTGAATTAGGCTTGCTTTCCAAGAAACTAGCAACGATCATGTTGGATGTTCCTGTGGAATTTAATGAAGATGATTTTGAAATGTGCGATCCGGATTTGGAAGCTGTGAAAGAAATCTTCAACGAATTGGAATTCCGTCGTTTGTTAGACAACTTGATCAAAACATTTAGCGCGCCACAAGAAAATGCTGCGGAAGCGACCACAAAAACCACTGCAACACCTAAAAAACAAGCAGCGCCAAACGGACAATTCGATTTGTTCGCTATGCCAGGCACCGGAAACGTTACGGAAGAAACAGCGACTTCGGGCTACCAAACCATCGCAACAACCGAACATTTCTACCAATTGGTAAATACGCCATTACCGCGAAAAATGTTATTGCAAAAGCTATTAAAGCAACAAAGCGTGTGTTTTGATACCGAAACAACAGGTTTAAAAGCGTTGGAAGTGGAATTGGTCGGTGTGGCATTTTCATGGGAAAAAGGCAAAGGGTATTATGTGCCATTTCCAGAAGATCAAGCAGAAACACAAGCCATTTTAGAGGAATTCCGTCCGTTTTTTGAAAATACTACGATTGAAAAAGTAGGACAGAATTTAAAATACGACATTAAAGTGTTGTCGAACTACAATATGACAGTAAAAGGTCCAATTTTCGACACGATGATTGCGCATTATTTGATCAATCCGGATATGCGTCATAATATGGATGTATTGTCAGAGACCTATTTGAATTACCAACCTGTTTCCATAACGGAATTGATTGGGAAAAAAGGAAAAAATCAACTGTCGATGCGCGAAGTTCCGTTGGAGCAACAAACCGAATACGCTGTGGAAGATGCAGACATCACATACCAATTGAAGCAACACTTTATCAAAGAATTGGAAAGCGGTAATTTGACCAACTTATTCACAGATGTGGAAGTGCCGTTGGTAAATGTGCTTTCGGCAATGGAAATAGAAGGCATCAACCTAAATCCAGACTTTTTAGCAGAATTATCGAAAGAATTAACCACAGATATTGACCGATTAGAAAAAGGAATTTACGAACTCGCAGGCGAAGAATTCAATATTGGATCGCCAAAACAATTAGGACCCATTTTATTTGATAAATTAAAACTTGTTGACAAGCCGAAAAAGACCAAAACCGGACAATATTCTACAGCGGAAGAAGTACTATCGTATCTTGCAAAAGACCATCAAATCATAGCTAATATTTTAGAATGGCGACAGTACAAAAAACTACAAAGTACGTATGTGGATGCGTTACCAAATGAAATCAATCCAAAAACAAATCGTATTCATACGGTATATGCGCAAGCCGTTGCTGCGACAGGACGATTGAGTTCGAATAATCCAAATTTACAGAACATTCCAATTCGTACGGAACGCGGACGACAAGTTCGAAAAGCGTTTGTTCCACGCAGTGAAAACTTTGTATTACTCGCTGCCGATTACTCTCAGATAGAACTGCGTATCATTGCAGCGTTGAGTGAGGAAGACACGATGATTCAAGCCTTTAAAGATGGAATGGACATTCACGCTTCTACCGCTTCAAGAGTCTTTGATGTGGCGTTGAAAGAAGTCACGCGTGAGCAACGAAGCAACGCCAAAACCGTCAACTTCGGAATCATCTATGGAGTTTCTGCCTTTGGATTGAGTAACCAAACTTCCTTAACACGAAGCGAATCCAAAGAATTGATCGACACATACTATGAAACCTATCCAAAATTGAAAGCCTACATGGCAAATCAAGTAGCGTTTGCACGTGAAAATGGGTATGTCGAAACAGTGCTGGGAAGACGTCGTTATTTAAAAGATATTAACTCCAGAAATGCCATTGTTCGCGGAGCTGCCGAACGAAATGCCGTAAATGCGCCAATTCAAGGAAGTGCTGCAGACATCATTAAACTGGCAATGATCAACATTCACAAACGCTTTGAAACAGAAGGTTTCCAATCGAAAATGTTGTTACAAGTACATGATGAATTGGTCTTTGATGCACACAAAGACGAACTCGAAACCATCAAACCGATCATCAAAGAAGAAATGGAAAACGCTTTTGAACTTGCTGTTCCTTTAGACGTTGAAATTGGTATTGGACAAAATTGGTTAGAAGCGCACTAAGCAAAGCGCAATTCCGCACCTAATGCAGAATCTTTTTGTTTGATCGACGATTAAGCTGATTTTAGATTGATAATTACTTGGTAAACGCCATGCTGAACTTGATTCAGCATCCCATTGTTGATTAACAGTTTATTTCATAAGCGTCATTCAAAGTGCAACATGAAACCCTATCTTTGATAGAAATCAACAGACAATATATCCAATTGTCAAATATAACCCGCTAAAAACTATCCCCTCGAGGGGATCATAGGGGTGTAAAAAACGTCATGCGAAACAAAATAATCTCATACAATCCTGAATTAAAATTCTATGCTCGATCACTTCGAAAGAACAGTACGCTATGTGAAATTTTATTGTGGCAAAAAATACGAAAACGTGCACTAGGAGTTCAATTCCACAGACAAGTTCCAATGTTAAATTATATTGTAGATTTCTATTGTCACGAAATACAACTTGCTATTGAAATTGACGGAAGCAGTCACAATAATAAAAAGGCATACGATGCAAAACGCCAAGCAGCATTAGAAAAATATGGCGTCAAATTCATTCGCTTCACGAATGCCGAAGTAAAAAAGCAACTTTTTAGTGTGTTATTGGCTTTGGAGGAGAAAGTAGCAGAATTAACAAGCTAGTTTCACCCCTGTAATCCCCTCGAGGGGATAGTTCTTTGCTACAAAATTTGCTTAATGCCTTAATAAATATCTGAGATGGATTTGGCAGCTCATTGAAAAATTTAATATTATTACATAGATATTTTAAAAAATAGTAATCAATTCTGTTTTCTGCAGAAAATCACTTTGAGCAAATCAAAAGGAAAAAGAAAAGCGAACCGAAGTTCGCGTAAAAGTTAACATCCAATAAAGGTATCATAACAAGGAGTCTCGTATGGATACTGAGGTTCAGGACCATCACATTGACATTCAAATCCACCTTTTATTATAGATTGCTCCTTTTTATTCAATAATTGAACTCCTTCGAGTTTTAAAATGTTGTTTATCATAATGTGAATTTTTGGTTATATACACAAGATAACGCAACGAATTGTAAACCAAATATGGTTTTACCTTACTTAACTTTACATTAAGACAGTAGATTTCTAAACACCAAGCAAAGCAACTAAACTGATAAACAGCAAGCAAAGCGAGTAAACTTATAAACTCTTAAACATCAAAGTACAAACCGATACGTAAACTTCATCAAAAAGATATTTTCAGGTTGTTGACCCAAAATTTGATTGTCTAAACTGCGTAACAAATGATCGCGTGTGTTTCCAAAACCTGTCGTTCCTTGCGACCAGACTAGGAAGAGTTCAGAGCCTGGAATGTATTCCCAACGTAATACCAAATTTGAACGAAACTGCACAAACGCAAAATCAGGATTTCCAAAAGAATAGTTTCCGTTGCCGTTTCCACTTTCGTTAACCATGTAGGAATCAGAAGCGGCATCAAAGCTAATTTCATTAGGTTGGTATTGGTAAAAACGATCATTCAAATTGTCTGCAATGGAATTCGTCACATATTTAAAATCGGTAAAGCGCGCAATAGATATAAAAGGTTCTCCGTAATACTGAATGGTCAAATTCGGATTGATCGTGTAATTAAAACGAATTGCTGCACTTAAGGTTTGATTGTCAATCGTTCCCAAAATATAACGCGGTGTCCCATTGTTTGCAACTTCCGTTACATATTGTGTTTTATTCGGATTGTTGCTGTATGTTGGACTGATTGATATGCGCATCGCATTCGTAGGTTGATAGGTAACATCGCCACTAAATTCAAAAAAGGAAAAATTATCTTGTGCTGCCGCCGAATAGACCAATCCCCAACTGGTACGCAACTTTTTGCGTTCATCTGTTCCAAAATATCCATACCAAAAGTTTTCATCTGAAAATCGCCAACGCGGTCCGCCACGTAAAAAGGTATTGGTAAAAATTCGAGGTTTGTGACCAAATCCAACATCAATCCACCAATTGCTTAGAAAACGCATGTTTCCTGTGATCTCATATTGAATTCGATTATAATTTCCTTCAAAATCGTAGGTAGTGAATTGTGAAAAACGCCCTGAGATTTGTCTAAATTTTCCAAAAGCTTTGGTGGTTTGATACCGAATATTTGCATACTGACGAATTTCATCTGCCTGACGTAAAAAACCGATATCGTTCAATTCCAATTCTGGCGAACGCCAAATGACACCTGTATCATAACGCCACGTTCCGCTTCCTGCTTTTCCAAATTCGAGCTTTCCTCCTGTTCCTGTGAGTGACGTACGATTTGGATCGACTTCTACATGACCCGCATCGACACGTTGAAATAAATGTGTCAATGAATTTTGCGTTGCGGCAATGGCTTCTTTGCTTCCCTCAATATGACTCGCTACAATATTTCCTTGTGCGTAATAGGTTCGGTCTTTCCAATTGTGTGTAAAATCCAATCCGCCAGAATAGGCTGCACGATGCAAAAAGTTCAAATTATCTTCCAATCGGCGATGTGTTGCGGTGAAAATTCCCCCAACAAAAGTATTTCGTTCGTTAAAATCTTTCTGCAAGCGACCGACAAAATAGTTCGTTAACGGTTCTACCAATTCTGTTCTGCGGGTTCCATTGTTGTCAATTTCAGCAAATTCTCTTCCCGTTACACTTTCCAATACACCAATGGACCAACCATTTTTGGTTTTTCCACTGAATTTTGCAGCGCCAATGATGGTAGAATTCTGTGGTTGATCTACAAATTCTTGCGAAGCAATATTTGGAAAACCTTGCGGATTTCGTCCAATACGACGCGAATAAAACACATTGTCTTGTCCGTTCGCAAAGCGATAATCAAATATATTTTTATTCTCCACAAAAAACGGTCGTTGCTCGCGGAAAAAGATCTGAAAACCATCCAAGGCAATCGCCCCAGGATCGGCTTCTACTTGACCAAAATCTGGATTAATGGTAAAATCCAACGTCAAATCATTTGTGATTCCAATTTTTCCATCCACACCGCCGTTTAACGTAAAATCGTCTCCATCACGAAACGGATTTCCAGCTTCTTCAGGATAGGTATCGTATTGCGTTACTACGTATGGTTGAATTTCTAACTGTTTCTGCGGAATGATATTTTTCAAACCGTGCAATTCGCCAAATTCACTTACCCAACCTGGCGCATCTAGCGGAATTCGCTGCCAAGTAGAGCGTTCTTCATTTCTAAAAAAGCGACGATTTATTTGCAATCCCCAAATTTGTTCTTCACTTTTTCCAAAACGCAACTGACTGAACGGAATTTTCATTTCAGCAGACCAACCTTCGCTGTCAATACTCGTTTTTGTATACCAAATCGGATTCCAACTTCCGTCCCAATTGTTTCCGTTATTCGAGATAAATTCGTCTCCTTTCACACCAGCAGCAGTCACCGTAAACGAGAAACCAGAGCGCAAATCGTGATAACTATCGATATTGATTTCGACCCAATCGCCATCAAAACCATCGCGACGGGACAAGCGTTTTACAATTTTATCAGGTTCGGTATCAAACGCACGAATAGCAACGTATAAAAACTTAGCATCGTACATAATTTTAAACTTCGTTTGCTGCGAAGGCGGCGTATTTTCGTCTGGTTGATTTTCAATAAAATCGCCTGCCCATTCTACAGAATTCCAGCTTGCATCGTCAATAATACCATCGATTTTAGGTGCTTCTCCTTGCAATTGACTAGTGGTATAAATTCGTTTGGGAATCGTGGTTGTTTTTTCTTGTGAATGTCCTAAAAAAGGAACGCACAAAAGCCCTACATATAACAATAGGAAAGATTTCATGTTGTTGTTTTTTGACTGATTGGTGTATGTAAATGTAACAATCCTAGCATAACTATATTAAAATGTAGTCAAAAATTAACACTTATTAAGAAATACATGTCAAGGTATCAACATTTAAAATTAAGAGAAGTCGCATTTTATTTGTTAATTTTAACGTCTTCAAAAAGCACAAATAAAGTTTCATGCATTGGACGCGTTTCAAATATCAGTTAGGACTCTTTTACAAAACGGTGTTATTCAAACTTGGTTTTGGAAAGTTGCTATTGAAAAATCGCTACGGAGAACACATATTGCTATTTCATGGCATTGATGCCGTTGGCGAAACAAACTATAATGATCGCTTTGTTTCTAAAGCATTTTTTGAGGAATTTATACAGTACATTTCTACACATTACAACGTCATTTCGCTGAATAATTTCTATCAGAAAAAGTTTAAAAAAGACACGCTAAATATTGCCATCACTTTTGATGGTGGTTATTTGAACAATTACAAATACGCGGTGCCTATTTTAGAAAAATACAATGTTCCTGCAAGTTTTTTTATCACGACGATTCATGGGAAAGCGCCCTATTTATGGACAGATTTTTTGGATATTGTTTCGTATCATACAGACAAAACCGAAATCATCTTAGAGCGAAATTTGTATCACAAAAATGAGCAACATGAATTTATTTGGAATGACATTTCCATGAAAAATGTTGCCAAAGCCTTGCCGTATGATGTTTTAGAAATGATCTATAAAATCTTTAAAGACGATTGGGAAGCCTTGCCACCAATAAAATACGAGGAGTATTGGATGTTGATGAACGCGCAACAAATCAAAGAAATTGCAGACCATCCGTTGTTTACAATCGGCGCACATGGAGAAACGCATGCGAGTTTGGTAGATATTCCGATTGAAGAAGCGAAACAAGAAATTCTCAATAGTAAAATACAGCTCGAAACTATCTGTAAACAACCAATCACTGAATTTGCTTTTCCGTTTGGTTTTTACAATCAAGAATTAGCTTATTATTGTAAAGAAATCGGATTTGAACAATTATTATTGGTAGATTACAATACAAAAAACGATGCGCAAAACGATAAATGGAAGAACCGTTTTGTGATAAATCCGTACATTTCTATGGAGCAACAAGTGGCGTGTTTGTTAAAAGGCTCTTATACCAAAGGCATATAAAACTTCTAAAGCAAAGCGATCTAAAAAGGCAAAGCCAAGTCTAAAGCAAAGCGTGTCCAAAAGCGAAGCGATCTAAAAGGCGTAGTCGAGTCTAAAGCAAAGCGCGTCTAATAATTCAACGTCCAAACCATTCCAAAGAAAAATAAGCGTCGCTGAAAAACGTCAAAACTTCGTGTAGAATAGTCTGTATTGTATTGATCGATGCGTTGGTTTTTTTGATTGAATACATTATTGATTGAAGCAAAAAACACCAATTCTTTATCATCCCAGGCAAAATATTTGCTCATATTCAAATCCAAACGGTTGTAATCTGTAAAACGATTTGCTAAAAGATTTTCAGAAAAAATCGGGCGGAAAAAATCTGTAGTTGCATCTGGAATTCCACCTGTAATTCCTGTGTAATTTGTGCCTGTTCTACCGATCCAATTTAGCGAAAATGTTCCCCATTTTGGATGTTTAAACTCAAAGGTAGATTTGATAAAATAATCCGCATCACGCGCACCTGGAAATTGTGTGCCACCTAGCCCAAATTGCTGATCAATATAGGAATAGGAAGCAGAAATACTCACGTACGGATGCAGTTGTTGCTTGACAAATACTTCCACGCCAAAGGTTTCTTGATCATCAATCGCCAATCTGCCAATAATGGGTTGTGTGCCGCCTTCTGTTTTGTAATATATGGCGCCACTGACGCTTGTTTTTTTAGCTTCAAACGTATAATCCAAAGCTATCTGCTCGCTTTTTAGCAAATCAAATCGTTGTCGAAAAAAGGAAGGTGTTGTATAGTTGTGATACTTTCCACCGCTCAATAAAAATGCATGCTGACTGTTTAAATTGTAACGTGCTCCAAACTGCCAACTGAAAAAGGAAGCTTGTTCGTTTGTTGGAATATTAGCGCGAATTCCTGAAGAAATCGTAATGTCATTATTGGGTTTCCAACTTCCATACACAGCCGTTTCTACCGCAGTATTGTCTAACGAACGTTGCGAAGTTTGTGAAGGTGAATCGGGAGCTAAAGCATAGAAAAATGTTGGAATGCTATCTTCAAAATCATTCGTTTGATGATCTACCGAAACAACCGATTGCAAGGTTAATTCATCAAGCTTGACTTTATAATTGAGTCCCGCATAGAGTTGTTGTGTTTCCTGATCAGATAACGTATTTCCAAAAGCAAAATCTTGTTGTTCCGTGTTGAATCCTGTACTCAGACTGATATAGCCATTTCCTACAGCATGACCGATAGAATTGATCGTAAACAAACGTCTTTTTTCAGAAGTGAACGGTCCGCGGTAGGTAAACCGTTGATCTGTCCCAAAAAAATCTTCGTCAATTACATACGTATAACTGTTCAAAAACCAATTATTTTTCAGTTCAAAACCTAGATTCACGCCAAAATCGAGCGTTGTAAAGTCTTGTAGATTGGGCAAATTTTGCTCTTGAATTCCCACAAATGCATCACTCAATTGGTAATTTCCATACACTTGTACAAACGAATTGATACTGTCCAATTGTTGCGACACAAAAAAACCTGTACTGACCAACGTTGCTGAAAGTTTGAGTTGATTTTTCTCCAACGATTTTGTCGTCTGAATTTCCACCAAACCTGCGCTGCTATTTCCATAAATCAACGGTGGATTGCTCGCATATACATACTGTTTTCCAATAATTTCAGGATTAAATAGGCTAAAAAATCCTTGATTGTTAATTTGACTCGCACGCACCGGATTGTACACCGGAACACCATTCAAAATCACGCGTGAACGATCGGGATCACTTCCTCGAAGTGACGGATTCGCAGTTTCGTCCACATTCGTGGAAGCTGGCAAAATGGTAATTGCTTTTAGTGGATCGCCTTGCGCGACTGGGTTTAGGTAAATGTCCATTTTGTCCAGCTTAACCACGGAAAATTGTTCTGAAATCGGATCTCGATTTTCCAGTACCACTTGTTGTAAGACTTCTTCTTTTAGCTGTAAATTGAAAATATTCAGTTCGTCTTTTTGTAAGGTTGCTGTGGGAATGTATAATTCTTCATAACCTATATACGAAATCACCAACGTATCGTTCTCTTGCGGAATTTCGATAGAAAATAAACCGTTTTCATCGGTAATGGTTCCTGTTTCTGGACTTGATTTTAGATAGACATTCGCTGCAAAGATTGTCCATTTTCCATCCGTGACTTTCCCAGAAATCTTAGTCTGCGCGGCGCAAATTGCCGTACAAAAGAATACTATGTAGATAAGTGATTTCATCTGATGATTATTCTATCAATTTTGCGGCTAATTGTTTAAGATTGTAACTCTCAGGATACAGTTCGATACCTTCCTTGAAATATTTCTTTGCGTTTTCGAGTTCTTTTTTCTTGATGTACAATTTGATCAGCATTTCGTAGGCTCGCTCTTTTCCCCAAGATGGCAAGTACGGATTCTTTATTTTTTGATTAGGCAATGCAATAGCTTTCAGCAGAAACTTCTCTGCATTTTTTCCGCCGCCATATTTTTCAGGAGTGTAAAAATCGTTGCTTGCAAAGACAAAATGTGCGCGTAAATTTTTAGGTTCCATCGCAATGGCTTTTTTTGCGTTTTTCTTGATTTTGCTCGAAATAAACATTGCTTTGGCACCTTTGAACTGAATTCCAAAACTTTGAATTAAAGCAAGTAATGCATAATCTTCAGAAGTTTTATTGTCTAAATCTTCTAACCATGTTATAGCTTCATCACAAGATTTCTCAGCCAACTTTTTATCATCTTGTCGCACATAATAAATAGCTTTGTAATAATTGAGATAGGAACGCCAATACCAAACCAAATTTGCTTGATTTCGCTGTGTAATTCCTTGCAATTCTTTGTCGATTGTTTCCAAAGAAGAGAGATCATTCTGTAAAATGCTATCTACAAAAGCGGCGTAAATTCGTTTTTCAATTTCCGCTAGTGACGATTGTGCTCCTACACTAAGTGCTGGTATTTTTTTTTCTTGATGGCATGCCGATAGACTTGTGATACTCACACACAAGACCATCACATATGAGATGATTTTTTTCATTATAAACTAGTTTATGTTATAAATTAAATTGATAAAAAAATTATTCGATGTAAGCTTTCAGTGCTTCCACATAATTTTCAAATGCTTCGATTCCTGTTTTGGTAATGGTTACTGTTGTATGTTGATAATTGTTTAAAAAGCCTTTTTCAATCGTGAGGTAATTCACTTTTTGAAGCTTCTTTAATTGCACACTGATATTCCCAGAAGTTGCTTTGGTGACTTCTTTGATTTCATTAAAGTCAGAAGTTCCATTACTCATCAAAAACGAGACAATTGCCAATCGTAATTGCGAATGCAACATCGGATCTAAGACTTTAAATTTTTTATTCTTCGCCATGCAAATTCAATCGTATTAAACAGCAGCTACTGTATTTCTTCTTTTATAGTTTCGCATCATAATCAAGCCAGGAATCGCCACTGCTACTAGTGAAACTGTTCCTAAAATCAGCGATTGATATCCCCAATCGACCTTAAAACAAACAATGCCCGCAATATTAATGAAAATACTTGAAATGAATAATGCATTGCTTTTGAGTGCGACTGCCGAAACCAAAATACCAATTGCCAATAAAATTAAGATAATTGGGCTTAAATTTTCTGCCAACATCGGCGCAAATACAAAACCTAAAATCATTTTATTGATTGCCAAAGCGATCCATATCTTGGAAATAATCGTACTAATTTGATTGTTTCTGGTGTTGGTTTTTTTCTTTTTTCGCATGTAATAAAACATAGAAAATGCCACTCCAAAAGGAACTAAAAAATACGGATACCAATTGATGGCATAGTATTCATTTTGCAATAAAATAAATTGTGCAAACGCGACCGCTGCGATTAAAAATCCCCAAAAAACGTAGATAAAACCATTTTCTTCAAACCGTGTTTTGGCGTCTTCAATCACCTGAGAAATTAGTTGTAGACTCTCCTGAGGTGTAAAATTTTGTGATTCCATTTGTGAAATTTTTTATCAAATATAAACTACTTTACAATATAAACCAAATTTTAAAACAGATTAAATATTTAAATATATCGTTAATTATGAAGGTTTTATGTGGATTTTTTAAGGAAAATAATAGTTTTCGATAGCTATAATGAGCTTTATGAAATGAAAAATTCATTGCAATCTCATTCAAATGAAACTCCAACTACACTTGTACCAAATCTACTATAAAACGCAACTAAAAAGTCTATTGGGATGCCGATTTACACATCAATCCGAAAGCACATGAAATGATTGGAGAATTTTTGACAAACACAATTGTTTTTTGATTTTTGATTGACGATTTTTGATTTTCTATTTACTTCTAAAAGTAATTTTACACATAAAAAATGAGCAAAACATACGTCATAGGAGATATTCACGGTTGTTACGATGCATTTATGGAGTTGCTGGATCAAATCGGAGTGACCGATGATGATTTGGTGATTTCGTTAGGCGACATTGTTGATCGTGGGAATAAATCGTTGGAAGTATATCATTATTTTAGGAATCGGAAAAATGCACTCGTGTTGATGGGCAATCATGAACGCAAACATTTGAATGGTGTATTAAGCTATTCGCAAGAGATTGTGAAAGTGCAATTTGGCGAGGAATATGATGAGTTTTGCAACTGGATTGAAACACTTCCCTACTATTATGAAACACCTGAAGCGATGATTGTGCATGCCTTTTTTGAGCATGATAAAAGTTTGTACGAACAAAAGGAAGAAGTGCTGGCAGGAACAACTTCAGGAAGTCGTTATCTGGAAAAGAAATATGAAGAAGGTACGTATTGGTCCGATTATTACACAGGTGAAAAACCGATCATTTACGGGCATCATGTAGTTGGCGATACCGTGAAAATAAAAAGCAATACTTACGGAATTGATACAGGCGCATGTCATGCTGGAAAATTAACTGCGATTGAACTTCCAAGTTTCAAAATTTATCAAGTAAATGTCGAGACCGATCATTGGAAGGAACAACAAGCAAGCTGGCAAATTCCCGTCTTAAAAGCCAAAGATTGGGAACATATGAAGATTGAACAAGTCTACAGACAATTGGAAAAATTAAGCTATAAAACAGCAGCGGAAATTCAAGCATTTTTAACGAAGCAACGCGAGTGGATTCAAGAAATTGAAGCTTTGCGTAGTCGCATTCAAACAACAATAGAAATACACACAGAAAAACTGATTGCAACTCACGGAACACAGTTCAATCAAGAAGTTGCCAAATTATCATATAAATCATTCGTATTCAAGGCAAAAGCAGGCAGATTACAATTATCTGATCTAGAAAAAACCTTGTATACACCACAAAAAATACTCGATTTGGCGGCAGAATTACACATTGAAAATCTTCCAAAAAGAATGTCGTAAAACATGACAAATTCAAGTAGGTTTCAAAAGTCAATTGTATATGAATTCTATTTGCGCTACATTTATACACAATAATCATGATTTTGTCCCTAAAAATTCTTCTTTTATTGAGTTAAAACGTTGAATTTCAAAATCTAAGCTTAACAAAATTACATGCACTTTTACGATTATATTATTGCGGCGCTCATCCTTTTGGGAGCGTTTATCATGCTACTAAGTGCTGGCGCGACTAAAAAAATCTTTGATACGCTTCCCAACAGCGAATTACAAGGAAACTGGAAAAAATTGCGCGTCTTAATGTTGATCTTTTTGGTAGGCTATTTGGCAGTGGCAACGGTGGTAATTTTGGGGCAAACAGACTTGTTAGCCTTTCTTTCGGGAGTTATCTTTTTTATGGGATCGCTCTTTGTGTTTTTGGTGGTTCGAACCGGATTGGATAGTTTTAAAAAGTTGAAAGAACTCAATCAAAATTTAGATGATACACAACTAAAAAATAAAGAATTAGAGCAGTTTGCGTATATCACTTCGCACGATTTAAAAACGCCGATTCGCGGAATTTCGAGTCTGGCAGATTTTATTAAGGAAGATTTGGAAGCGGGCGAAACGGACGATGTGTACGATCACCTAGAAACCATGCAAGGACGCGTGAAGCGACTCGAAAGTTTGATTGATGGAATTTTGCATTATTCAAAAATTGGAAAAATTGTTCCAGAGGAAGTAGATTTCAACAAAATGCTACGTGGAGAAGCAAAAAATTATATCGATCCGACGAAAGTCAAGTTTATCAAAAAAGGGACTTTGCCTGTGCTCAATGGTGATAAAATACAGTTGTCGCAAGTCATGTCCAACCTGATTAGCAATGCCGTAAAATACAACGACAAAGAGGTCTGTGAAATTACACTTTCCAGTCAAGAGACTTCCGATCATTACGAAATTACTTTTGCCGATAACGGTCCCGGAATTGCGCCAAAATATCACAAAAAAATCTTTGAAGTCTTTCAAACGCTCAGCGATAAAGAAATCTATGAAAGTACTGGTTTGGGCTTGTCGATCGTAAAGAAAATCTTAGAAAAGCACCAAAGTAGCATTCGTGTGGAATCGAATGGGAAATTAGGTGCGAAGTTTATTATTACGTATCCTAAAGTGTTGCGGCGATAGGTTTTCAATAACGCCTCTAAATAATTTTGTATCTTTAAATATCTACATAATAAATTATGGACTTAGAAGCTAGAAAAATAAAATTTATTCAAGACTTTTTGACTCTTCAAGATGAAGCGTCTATTTTGCGTCTTGAAAAAACACTGGCTGCTGAAATTTCAAATAAGTGTCCTCTTTCACCAATGACAGTAGAAGAATTACATAAAAGAATTGATCAATCAGAATCTGATTTTGAAAATGGTCGATTTAAAACTAGCAAGGAATTGTTAGCAAAATACCAGTAATGAAATTTGAAATTATTTGGGCTACTTTTGCCGAAATGCAACTTGATGAAATCTATACTTTTTACAAAGAAGAAGCTAGCGAAAATATTGCTGTAAAACTTATCAAAGAAATTATAGAAGCGTCAGATATTTTAATCCGCTACTAGGTCAGACAGAGACTTTACTTAAAAATCGAAAAATAGCTTATCGTTATTTGATCTATAAAAACTACAAACTCATATATTCAGTTGATCAAAAAACCAATTTTATAAAAATAGTAGATGTTTTTGATACACGACAGAATCCAAAAAAGCTACAACGCGTTACATAATTAAAAAACACTCACAGTCCAGACTTGTTTTGAGGTTGTGGAATATTATTGTAGTTTTAGTTGAAACAAATTAAACACAACACCATGCCAACTTCAGGATATTCAGGAACGCCGTTAGCTAAGAAATTGGGCATCAAAGCAGGATTTACGATCAAAATTGTACGTGCGCCTGAAGATTATTTTGATCTTTTTGCCGATTTGCCATCTGACTTAACAAAGGTTTCAGATGTTGAAACTAAAAAAGATTTTATACATTACTTCACGAAAAGTGCGGATGAATTGCTCGCAGATATTACCTCTTTACGGGAAGAAATTACACAAAATGGTATGATTTGGATTTCTTGGCCGAAAAAAGCTTCTAAAATAAAAACAGATTTGAATGGAAATATTGTCCGAGAAATTGGCTTAAGTAATGGACTTGTCGACGTCAAAGTCTGCGCTGTCAATGAAATTTGGTCGGGACATAAATTCGTCATCCCAAAAAAAGATAGAACCTAAAGAATACACCTAAAATAACCGAACACATGAAAGTAACACCCGAACACAACGAACGCGTTGCCAAAATGAAATTTAGTTCTGTATATCCGCATTACGTAAACAAAGTGGAGAAAAAAGGCAGAACCAAAGAAGAATTACACCAAGTCATGACGTGGCTCACAGGTTTTGAAGAAGTCAAACTACAAGAGTTTATTGGCAATGAAGCGACGTTTAGAGATTTCTTCGCAGAAGCTACAATTCATCCAAATGCACATCTCATCAAAGGTGTGATTTGTGGTTACAGAATTGAAGAAATCGATAATGAATTGACACGACAAGCACGTTATTTAGACAAGTTGGTTGACGAATTGGCAAAAGGTCGTAAAATGGAAAAAATATTACGTGTAGAGAAAAAATAAAATCTATGTTACTATAAAATATACCATGTCATTTTCTTAGAAATATTCCAATTGTGTTCTTTTTATTAGAAATTCGATGGAGGATTGTTTATTATTGCCCTGTTTAAAATGCTTTTGAGAAAAGCACAAATTCGTGTAACAATATCGCAAACCTAACAACTAACTGAAATCAATAATTACATAAAGAAACATGGAGCAACTTTTCACTTTAGACAGTCTTTTCACCTTATTTATGCTTGTATTGCTGCAAGCTGTCTTAGGTTTTGATAACTTATTATACATTTCTTTAGAATCGCAAAAAGCGCCAAAAGACAAGCAATCGTATGTGCGAAAGTTGGGCGTTGGCTTGGCAATTATTCTTCGTATTGTATTGTTATTTATATTGTTAGAATTGATCAAGTATTTCCAGAATCCGTTCTTGTCCATGCACAGCAACACCTTTTTAGAATTTGACTTAAACGGACACAGTTTGATCGTTTTAGCAGGTGGAATTTTCATCATTTACACCGCAGTCAAAGAAATTTGGCACATGATGCTCATGAAAGAGCATGCCAAAGTAGAAGGTGCAGATGGTAAAAAATCTGTAAGAAGTGTCGTGACTTGGATCGTAGTAATGAACTTGGTGTTCTCCTTCGATTCGATTTTAAGTGCGATGGCATTGACAAGCGACATGGACGCCACACCACAATTGATTTTAATGACCATTGCCATTGTCTTAGGCGGATTGTTAATGATTGTGATGGCGGATAAAGTGTCGAACTTCTTGCAGAAAAACAAAATGTACGAAGTCCTTGGATTGTTCATTTTATTCATTGTAGGAATCATGTTGTTAACCGAGGGCGGACATTTAGCTCATATCGAATTGTTTGGAAACAAAATCACGCCGATGAGCAAAACGACGTTCTACTTCGTCATTATAACCTTAGTGATTATTGATATCGTGCAAGGTCGTTATCAGAAGAATTTATTGGCTAAGAAAGAAGCGCAGGATCGTGCTGTGGAGGAAAAGGAAGCTTGATTTTCAATTTGAAAATTTGAAAATGGGCTAATGTGTTAATGGGCTTTCAAATTGTATATTTTATGGAAAGACAAACGTCAGATCGAGTGGTTTTCAGAATGAAATGAAGAAAATTGTATCGAGATCTACTATGGGGTTTATTAGTTTATAGGTTGATAAGTTTAGCTTTTAAAAACAAATTAAAATTTAGTATTTCAAAGTACTTCTAGATAGATCCTGAATCAAGTTTAGGACACTCGAAGTGATGTTTTGTTTAATGTATCAATTTGAAAATTTGAAAATGTATCAATGTGTTAATGGACTTTCAAAGTAAATGCCTGCATTATAAAATTAGAATGACTTTTGATAAAAACTATGATTCGCCTTTACGAGCGATAGCGAGGTAATCTCATTCTAAGTATAATTAGCGTTTTCATTGAATGAGATTGCCCCAAATTTTTCATTTCGCATGCTCAATATGAAAAATTCTTGCAATGACGAATCAAAAAATAAACTGTCAGATCGAGTATTACTTGAAAGCAAAACCATATACGCAAATTTAAATCCATTTCTGCTGTGAAATTGACGACAAAACGTTTGCATCACTTCACTATCCATCTTTTTTGAGGTTCATGGATCACAAATTACGGTCTAACCGTACTAATCTGATTATCAAATGGTATATCTTTAATAAGATAACCATAAAACTTCAAATCATGCTAAAAAACATTTTACAACTTAAAGGCGTTCAGTCATTAAATAAAATTGAACAACAAACCATCGTCGGAGGTTTATGTCCGATACACACTGAGGAAGATTGTATCTTATGTGGTGGAGAATGGGGTGGCTTATGCGCACTTCCTCACGATTCTGTATGCCTGTAATAATAAAAAGTTGACGAATATGATGTAAAGCATGTGTATATAAAGTAGCTATTGTTGTTTTTCAATACATATTTTATACACACATGCTCTAAAAGGTATGAACTTACTTGTTTTGTTTGTTACAAATATTGTCAGGCACTCTATAATTCGAAACTAATACACAAAAGTGACAAGTTTAGTGTAGCATTAACTCCGACTCAAAAAGTAATCAGAAATTCAGCAATATACATTCCTCACAATCGAAACTTCTGGATTACTCACGCGCAACGCATCTATATAATGAATTGCTTTCGCCGTAGCGGAAAACGAATCGCCAAACACTAAAAAATCTACGGAAGTGTTTGCCATATCTGCTTCATTATTTAACTGTGCCGTTTCTGCTTTGTAAAAGTTGATCACTGAATAGCGATACAAAACTTCAAACAAAAGGAGACTTGTCACCATAATAATAGTAGTATTAATGACAATCTTCTTTATTTTTGGCAAAAATTTCATGCGGTTTCAATTTGATTAAATGTAACTTCAAAATTAATTTTCTGGTGATTTTTTATCAGTTTGAAGTCTTTAGTAAACAAGGGATTGTAATAAAGTCTTTGATTCGTCATTGGAACGTGGTGAAGCAATCTGATTTTTGTATAGCAAATTTGGACTTTGTAGAAACAGATTGCCACGTCGTAAACTCCTCGTAATGACGCATCACATAAAACATGAATTAACCGTATGAAATGAGCGAAACGAATCATTTTGAACAATTGCAATTTGGGTATTTACGAATTCCATGAGACCGATTTCTCAAAATAACAAGTAACCTCATGAAAACCAATACATTCAACTATTTTAAGTATTCTACAGAATGTATTTGTTATCTACAGAATAAATCTTACCTTTGCGGACTCTTTTAAAGAGATAGGAATGTTTAATTATTAAAAAAATTAGTGTGGATACATTAAGCTACAAAACAATTTCAGCGAACAAAGCCAGCTCAAACAAGCAATGGGTTGTGGTTGATGCTGAAGGACAGACGCTAGGGCGTATGGCTTCTAAGGTAGCAAAAATACTTAGAGGTAAGTACAAGCCTAGCTTTACACCACATGCTGATTGCGGAGATAACGTAATTATTATCAACGCTGAAAAAATCAACTTGACTGGAAACAAGTGGGCCGACAAAACATACGTGCGTCACACAGGATATCCAGGTGGTCAAAGAACACTTTCTGCTACGGAACTTTTTGAAAAAGATCCTGCTAGAATAGTAGAAAAATCAGTAAAAGGAATGTTACCAAAAAACAAATTAGGTAGCGCGTTATTCCGTAACCTTAAAGTGTATGTTGGAGCAGAGCACGGACAAGAAGCTCAAAAACCAACTACTATTAACTTAAATGATTTAAAGTAACATGGAAGTGATTCACAAAATTGGTCGTAGAAAGACCGCTGTTGCTCGTGTTTACGTAAAGCCAGGTACTGGAAATATTACGGTAAACAAAAAAGCATTTGAAACGTATTTCCCAACGCCAACATTACAGTACAAAGTAAAGCAACCATTTGCTTTAACAGAAACTGTTGACACATACGATGTAAACGTAAACGTATACGGTGGTGGAACTACAGGACAAGCTGAGGCAGTTCGTTTGGCAATCTCAAGAGTTTTATGTGAGATTGATGCTGAAAACAGAACCGTTTTAAAACCAGAAGGATTGTTAACTAGAGATCCTAGAATGGTAGAGCGTAAGAAATTTGGACAGAAGAAAGCTCGTAAGAAGTTCCAATTCTCGAAGCGTTAATTTTTGGTCGTTTTTCAAAAAAACGTACTGTACATTTATTATTGAAATTAAAATCATGTTGTCGTTGTTTCACTTTGAGAGTGAAATTTAGTTTAGCATCTAAATAGGTAAGACCGATTGACACAATTGCTACTTATCTATTGCTAATTCAACGGAACGTAAACTATTTACAAAAATGGCAAATAACATAGAAGTAAAAGACTTACTTGATGCAGGTGTACACTTTGGACACTTGACAAGAAAATGGGATCCAAACATGGCGCCATACATCTACATGGAGCGTAATGGAATCCACATCATTAACTTATACAAGACTGCTGCTAAAATTCAAGAAGCAAACGAAGCTTTAAAGAAAATTGCAGCTTCAGGTAGAAAAATATTATTCGTAGCTACCAAAAAACAAGCAAAAGACATCGTTGCTGAAAAAGCAGGGAAAGCGAACATGCCATACATCACTGAAAGATGGCCAGGTGGAATGTTAACTAACTTTGTAACGATCAGAAAAGCCGTGAAGAAAATGGCTTCTATTGATAGAATGAAGAAAGATGGAACGTTCATGACTTTATCTAAGAAAGAACGTTTACAAGTAGATCGTTTAAGAGCAAAATTAGAGAAAAACTTAGGTTCTATCTCTGATATGACACGTCTTCCAGGTGCATTGTTCGTAGTAGACATCAAGCGTGAACACATCGCGATTAAAGAAGCTCAAAAATTAAACATTCCAATTTTTGCAATGGTTGATACAAACTCTGACCCAAGAGAGGTTGATTTTGTAATTCCTGCAAATGATGACGCTTCTAAATCAATCGATAAGATTTTAACTCACGTAACTGATGCTGTGATCGAAGGATTATCTGATAGAAAAGCTGAAAAGGAAGCTAAGAAAGCTGAGAAAGAAGCTGCGGCTGCACCAGCACCTGCTGCTCCAAAAGCAGAGGCTCCAGCGCCAGCACCAGCTGAAACAGAAGCTCCAACACAAGAAGAAACAAAATAATTATTATTTAACGTTGCTACGTTTATTCATCAATGAAAGATGAGTAGTTTTGCTGCTCGTTTTGAATAGGATGCATGGACGTACTAACATTAAAAAAACACAAAAATGGCAAAAATTACAGCCGCAGAAGTAGGTAAATTAAGAAAAGCTACCGGTGCAGGAATGATGGACTGCAAAAAAGCATTAGTTGAAGCCGAAGGTGACTTCGATAAAGCAATTGAAATTCTTCGTAAAAAAGGACAAAAAGTTGCTGCTAAGAGAGCAGATCGTGAGTCTTCAGAAGGTGTTGCTGCTGCAAAAGTAAACGCAGACAATACGGCTGGTGTAGTAATTGTTTTAGGATGTGAAACTGACTTCGTTGGGAAAAACGAAAGTTTTGTTGCCTTGGCAAAAGACTTCGCTAACTTAGCAATTGACTACAACACAAAAGAAGAATTTTTAGCTGCTGATTTCGGTGGAATTACCGTTGCTGATAAGTTAACCGAGCAAACAGGTGTTATCGGTGAGAAAATCGACTTAAAATCTTTTGAAAGATTAGAAGCTGCGTATGTTGGTGCGTATGTACACATCAACAAAATTGCTGCTGTTGTTGGTTTATCTGCTAACATTGACAAAGCTGATGTATTAGTGAAAGATTTAGCAATGCAAGTAGCATCAATGGGAGCAACTACTTTATCTTACAAAGATTTTGATCCTGCGTATGTAGCCTCTGAAACAGAAGCTAGAATTGCGGCAATTGAAAAAGACAATGAAGAGTTAGCACGTTTAGGGAAAACATTGAAAAATGTACCTCAATACATCTCTATGTCCCAATTGACTGAGGAAGTATTAGCAAAAGCAGAAGCAGCTGCGAAAGCACAGTTAGCTGCTGAAGGAAAGCCAGAGAAAATCTGGGATCGTATCTTACCTGGAAAAATGGAAAGATTTGTTTCTGACAATACAACTTTAGACAAAGAGCAGTGTTTATTAGACCAAGACTTTATCAAAGATGAGAAGTCTACCGTTGCTAAATACGTTGCTTCTTATGGAGACGTTGAAGTTACAGGATTTAAGCGTGTATCTTTAGGATAAGCAAATCTACTCTCAGGAGTTTTATATAAAAAAAGGATCGTCAATTTGACGATCCTTTTATTGTTTATATTATAAACTCAAGGACATATTAATTCATTCCGTGTATACCTAAAACAAGTAAAATCATCATAGGTATTTCTATTACAAAAACCGTCACAGGTTGCCGTTTCTTGGCAATCACCAACAGACTCAGGATTACATGTAGTTATAAAAGTTTCTTCGTATCCACCTGTGAGATTTTGGAAATTGGAAATTGCTTTTTTGTTAAGTTGTAACGATTTTAAATTTTTCTTTTTCATGGTAGCATATTTTTAAATTAATTACATAAATATACCACATTCACTTACCTTTAAAGAAAGATTCTATTTTATATTATTTATGTTTATTATAAACGAAACGTATCTTTTAAAGCATAAAAAAAGATCGCCACTACTGACGATCCTTTTTTTGTTTTAATGACAAGTATAGACTTCATAAGTTCTAAAACCGCAATGTAATCCGCAGGTAGTGTCATTCATAATCGTTCTATACTCGGTGTCTGTAAAAGGAGACTCAATCTCAGGACAACAGATATTACCTACCTCAGTTATCGTGACAACCCATTTTGGACCATTACCGCCATTTACAATAGATAAATCGGATATTTTACTCTTATTTAATCCCAATTTAATTTTTTGTTTTTTCATAATTTTTGAAATTTTAATTAAACAATTTTTGATAAATTTAATGCTCAAACCACTGTTTGTAAAGCTTTTGCAGTCGTCTTTTTAAAAATACGACCTATAAAAATCGTCTTTTGACAAATACGTATGAAACAAAAAAGATCGCCACTACTGACGATCTTTTATATTGAATTTGTGTATTATACCATTTTAGGGGTAAGTTGGTATTACATATTAATCATTGGAGAAACTACAATCTAGCGTACAATAAGTATTTACACTTGCTCCACAATTCAAAGCTTCCGAGTTTTGTCCTGATCCGCTTGTATGGCATGTAGTTAACTGGGTTTCATCACACTGATTGGTTTCTACAAAGCCGCAACAAGCATTCCCAACTTTTGTGATGGTATACGCTTCCTTAGGTCCACCTCCAGTAATGTTAGACAGATTGGATACTTCAACTTTGTTTAAACCTAATTTTAAATTCTTTTTTTTCATAACAATTTTATTTTAGCAATTTTTTACAAAAGTAATTGTTAATATGTGATGATTTTTTAAATTTTAATGAGAATAATTTATGGAAATCATTAATAAATTATATGCTGAAAAAGAGCCGCGAATATTGCTGACAACTCGTATATAAATTGTATTACGAAAGAGTAAATATAAAAGCTCTGAGTATTAATAATTTTTCTGCTTTTTAATTTCTAAAAACCATTTAATTGCATCTTCTTTTGGATGTTCAGTGTATACATCTGGCATAATCCTTTTTCCGTATAATTTTTTGGTTCTATCTGCCATAATATGAGTTGTCAATAGTAATAACGAACCGTCACTAAGTGTGTAATCTGTATTCGCAGAACTGACTCCATAAGTTGGCTTCCCAAAAAACTTCACATCTGGCAAACTTTTAAAAGATACAACTATTGCCTCAGCGGCACTTGCCGTTTTTCCATTTATTATTATTGCTATTTTCTTCCAAGGATTTTCTAACTTGTAAAAAGAATCAAGTTGGCTTTTTCTCACCGTATCCGAAAACACTCCATCAAATTTTACATACCATGGAGAAAATCTCTTATCGCGATCCATTACATACCCCAAGGTGTCTTTTCTGAAAAATGGGGACAATCCACTAATCATTGGCCACATATTACCACCTGAATTATTTCGTAAATCAATAATCCAATAGTTCACACGCAAATCATTAAATCCAGAGAAAGAAGGCACTTCTATATAACCTACGCTATCATGCAGCACTTCAAAGCGAATAACAGTCGACTCAACATTGGAATGGATTTTTTCCACAGTAGCTGATTCCCAAAACGTACTGTGACGATCATTCAGTTTTTGCAACACATTCTTGACAATAAGATGTGCATTTTCAAAACTTTCATTTGTAGAAAAACTATTGTACGATTCCTGTTTAATAGCATTCCAATCAACACTATCAATTCTTATAGAATTATTTTCTATAATTTTCATAGCTTCATCTAGTAGCCTTCTCTCTTTAGAAACACAACCTAAAAAAAGTATCGAAAATAAAGCATAAAAAAAATATTTCTTCATATCATGAACTAAAGTAAGAAAAATAAAAAAAGACTGCCCAAAGACAGTCCTTTCACGCTGGATTATATATAGATCATTGCAAATAACACACTTTTCAGTGCATTAATTACAACTAGGTATTTTAAAAGCCTCCTTGCTTATCATATCCATCCGTATCACAACAAAGATCTATAGCAAAGGTGAGCGACTCAATACATGTGACTTCTTCACTGTGGGACCTGTATCCGCCTTTGATCGCTTCTAAGTTGCTTAGATTGGAAATTTTTAACTTACTTAATCCGAGTTTTAATGTTTTCTTTTTCATAGTAATTTTTGATTATTATTTTTAGCAATACTCAAAATTAAGAAAGAGTAAACCCGAAAAACGTTAACATTCTCACAATAAATACGGCGTTTCTATTTAAAAAAATTATGATTATTATTACTGAAATATATGTTCTGCTTTATATGCCTTTTAAAAAAGTTTCAAACAAAAAAAAGTTGCCGTTTGGCAACTCTTCTTCTTCTTTTTCATGTTTGCAATTTTTTACAACTGTCCTGCGTGTGCAGTATATTGTATAGTCATATATTTTTGTTGCACAATGGATATAAGTGGAGAACAAATAGTAATTTACCAAGCGAAAGTAACACTACACTACCTTATAAAAGTTGTTTTTTATATTATACCAACTTAACAAAAAACAGGCACTTTAAATAAGGAACTTATATCTTATTGTTAATTGCCTTACAAAGATATTTATGAATGGCGCTTAAAATTGTTAATGAATTCTTAAGAAAATGCCGATTCCAATTAAAAGAAGTTATGCTAAGTATAAGAGGTTTTTATACTTCTTGTGTTTTCGAGCTATTTCAAACTATTTTTTGAAGTAGCATAAAACTAGCTGTTCCTTTTTCAAAAACATTTTTGTAGACTTCATTATTTGCTATATTTGCAAAACTCATCACAATAAGCAATGCAATACAAAAGAATTTTACTAAAACTATCAGGCGAAGCGCTCATGGGCGAAAGACAATATGGAATTGATCCGAAACGCTTAGCCGAATATGCCGAAGAAATTAAAAAAGTTGTCGATTTAGGAATTGAAGTAGCCATTGTCATTGGTGGTGGTAATATTTTCAGAGGTGTTGCAGGCGCCAGCAATGGAATGGACAGAGTACAAGGAGATCACATGGGAATGCTTGCTACAGTCATCAACGGACTTGCCTTGCAAAGTGCTTTAGAAGATGCCGGAATTTACACCCGATTACTCACAGCTTTAGAAATTAAAGAAGTAGCAGAACCGTATATCAAACGAAAAGCCATTCGTCACCTCGAAAAAGGGCGTGTGGTTATTTTCGGAGCTGGAACTGGAAATCCATACTTTACGACGGATTCTGCCGCCGTGTTACGCGCCATTGAAGTCAATGCAGATGTAATTTTAAAAGGAACGCGTGTAGATGGTATTTACAACGCCGATCCTGAGAAAAATACAGAAGCCATTAAATTTGATCATATTTCCTTTGATGAAGTCTTAAAAAAAGGACTCAAAGTTATGGATACAACTGCCTTCACGCTAAGCCAAGAAAACGAATTGCCGATTATTGTATTTGACATGAATACACAAGGAAACTTACTCAAAGTCGTTTCTGGTGAAAAGATCGGAACAAAAGTAAACTTGTAATCGAAAACTGGCGTAGTTTTTGATTTTATTCGAGCAAAACAAAAAAATAGTTTAAATTAGTCATGATATACCAATATAGTTTGCGTACTATATTGAATAATTAGAGAACATTATGAACGAAGAAATTGAATTTATCATAGATACCACAAAAGAAGCAATGGAAAGTGCTATTGCGCATCTAAATAAACAATTATTAGCAATTAGAGCTGGAAAAGCGTCTCCTGCAATGTTATCTAGCGTAATGGTGGAGTACTACGGATCGCAAACCCCATTATCACAAGTTGCCAATGTAAACAGTACAGATGCACGCACGATTACAATTCAACCATGGGAAAAAAGCATGATTCAAGAAATTGAAAAAGGAATTATGGTAGCGAATCTTGGATTTAATCCAATGAACAACGGAGAATCTGTAATCATCAATGTACCACCATTAACAGAAGAACGTCGTAAAGAATTGGCAAAACAATCTAAAAGTGAAGCAGAACACGCAAAAGTGGGCGTTCGTAATGCACGTCAAGATGCCAACAAGGAAATCAAGAAATTAGATGTATCTGACGATGTAAAAAAGAATGCTGAAATAGACGTTCAGGAATTAACAGACAAATACGTGAAAATGATTGACGAAATTTATACTGTGAAAGAAAAAGAAATCATGACGGTATAAAAACGTTAAACTTATAATAAACTAAGTGTAAAGCGGCCTGAGGTCGCTTTATTTTTTGTAACATTATACCCTAATTCTCTTTATACGTAAAAGGTCGCGCCGAAATATGTTGTATGCATAATGTTGATGAAAACCCATGTAGAGAGTTGACCATTAAAAATAACCCTTAACTAATGAAAAAATCAGTACTGATTTTTATTGTATTGCTTACTTCTTTTAATGCGCTTGCACAACAAAGAATTTCAGGAATTGTCATCGACAATGCGTCTAAAGAATCGCTTCCATTCGCAAACATCTATATTTCAAATACAAGAGGTACCATCACAGATGCAGAAGGAAAATTTAACCTAACACTGGAAGATGATATCATGTCTATCAAAGTTTCGTATATCGGTTACAAAACCGTAACGATTCCTATTGAAAAAAATGTCACCTATCTCAAAATACGATTAGAAGCTACGCAAGAAGCATTAGACGCAGTAGTACTGTACAACAAGGAAAATCCTGCATTGCAAATTATGCGTGATGCCATCGCACGAAAAAAAGAAAACGATCCAGAACGTAAACTGAATTCTTTCAAACTAAATGCGTATAACAAGCTTTTAGTGACGGCAAATCCAGATTCGATCAACGGACAAATTGATTCCATTTTTACAAAGAAAGATGGAGAATTAGTGTTTAAAGAAGTCGATTCTTCCAATTACAGTTTTAAAAAAGACATGAGTCGCAGTCATATTTACATGACTGAAAAGGTAAGTGAAATTTCGTTTAGCAAATCCAAAGGAAAAAGAGAAAAAATTCTAGCGACACGTATGGCAGGTTTTAAAGAACCTATTTATGAAGTTTTGGGCATCAAAATTCAGTCGTTCTCTTTCTACAACAACAAATACGAACTTTTCGGAACCGCCTATCCTGGACCAATGGGCGGAAATGCCTTATCAAAATACAAATACAAAATTTTAGATACAGTTACTAATAGCAATCGCGAATCATACATGATTTATTACAGTCCAAAGAAAAAAGGTGAAACTTCAGGTTTGGAAGGTATTTTATATATCGATCGTGAATCGTATGCGCTGCAAAAAGGAATCGCGGAAATCAAAGGTGTGATTGACATCAAAGCCGTGCAAAATTTTGATTATAACAACACGTTTCAAGTATGGTTTCCAACGGACAAAGAAATTCAAATTCGAAAAGGTAAAACGGACGATAAAGTCTCACTATTTGGTCAAGCTGTAAGTGTATCGCGCGGTACGCCACAAGACAGCACAAAAACCGTGAACACCAACAAACAAGAGGTAGGTGATTTTATTTATTTGACATCTAAAACGAAAAACTTTGATTTAGCCATCAACAAACCTGTAAAAATTCGCGGGCGTGGATTGGCAATCGAAATTGAAGACCAAGCGCACAACCGCGATGAAGCCTATTGGAATAAATTCCGAACCGACAGCATCACCCAACGCGGAAAAGAAACCTATGTCGTATTGGATAGCGTCGTAGCACAAGATGGTGTAGAGAAAGATATTTATTTGGTACGAAAACTCTTGAAAGGCTATTATCCAACGAAATACGTCGATCTCGATTTGCGTTATCTATTAAAATACAACAACTACGAAGCCTTCCGTGTGGGATTAGGTGGTGTAACGAATGCCAATTTCTCTACCAAATACCGCATCAATGGATATGGTGTGTATGGAACGCGTGATCAAGATTTTAAATTTGGTGTGGGCGCTGCAGCACGATTGGACAAACGTACGCAAACCTGGTTCGGCATGTCATATACGGATGATTTGGTGGAAACAGGAAGCTCGCGTTTTATCACAGATCGTAGAGCATTTTCACTGTTTGAACCGCGATTGTTCAATATTGATCTTTTCTATGAAACACGACGTATAACGGCAAATATTGAACATCAAATCACGGCAAAAACGCATGCAAACCTGATGCTTTCTAAAAGCAACATCGAACAAACCTATGACTACGGATTTGTAAACGATGGCGAAATTTTCAACGCATACGAAATTACAGAAGCAACATTTTCGGTACAATGGAATCCATTTAGTGAATACATGCAAACGCGCCACGGTAGAAACGAAATCAAAACTGGTTTCCCAAAATTTGCGTTTCAAGTGACTCAGAGCTTCGATGGCTTTTTGGGCGGCGATTTCAACTACACAAAATTTGATGCTAGAATTGTACATGAAATTCGCCCGATTGACAAAGGTGTAACTTCCTTTTTATTAAAAGGTGGATTGGGAATTGGCGACATTCCAATCACACACATGTATCACACTTCTCCAAACAATCCGAACAAAGATGTGCTTTTACAACGTTTCTCCATTGCAGGTAGAAATAGTTTTGAAACCATGTATTTCAACGAATTCTTCTCAGACAGATACGCTATGTTTCAGGCAAAACATCAGTTCAAACCATTTAAAATTGGAAGAAGATTTCGTCCACAATTGACTTTAATCTCACGATTTGCCATTGGTGACGCCGATGATATTGAACGTCACTTAGGACAGCAATTCAACTCATTAAAACACGGTTTCTCAGAATCTGGATTTGAAATCAACAAGTTATTCGCTGGTTTCGGATTGAGTTTTATGTATCGTTATGGTGCGTATCATCTGCCAAAATTTGAAGATAACCTCTCATTTAAATTTACTTATTATTTTAGTTTAGGATTTTAAGCCTGTGTAAGAAGGTTTTTGTAAATTTGCACCTCTTCTAAAACGGTATAATGATTAAATGGATAAATACGCGCTTCTGGGCAAGTGTAGCACGACTGATTCTTCGCAATAGAATAATCATTTTGTCACTTGTAGTAGGAATGACGGTATTTTTAGGATATCAATGGAAAAACATGCGTTTCTCCTATACAGAAGCCAATCTATTGCCAGATAATCATCCTGTAAATATACAATACAACAAATTTCTTGATATTTTTGGGGAAGAAGGAAACTTAATCATTCTTGCCGTAAAAGATACAGCACTTTTCAGTCCAGAAAATTTCAACGCGTGGAATCGTTTGAGTAAAAAATTCTATGCGAAATCAGAAGTCAGTGCGGTCATTTCCACAGACAATCTCAAAAAACTGATCAAAGACGAAGCAAATCAACGATTCGGCTTGGAAGATTTAGTCAAAGGAAAAGTCAAAACCCGCGAAGAAGCCGAAGCCATTCGCGATGAACTCTTTAAAAATCTACCGTTTTACAGAAGTTTACTCTTCAACGATGAAGGCACCATCAGAACGGCAGTATATCTCGACAAAGAAATTGTAAACACTGCAACGCGAAAAGATTTTATCTACAGCGAAGTGTTGCCCATTATAGAAGAGTTTGAGGAACAAACGGGAATGGATTTACGCGTTTCTGGAATGCCATATATCCGTACGCTGAATTCACAGAATATCGTGGACGAAATCGGATTGTTCATCGGCGCAGCTTTACTCATTACAAGTTTAATTTTCTTCTTCTTCTTTAGATCATTCCGCGCGACGTTCATCTCTATGATCGTTGTTATTATTGGAGTAATGTGGTCTTTTGGTGTGATTGGTTTGCTGAATTATGAAATCACCGTATTAACCGCTTTGATTCCGCCGTTAATCATTGTCATCGGAATTCCGAATTGTATATTCTTCATCAATAAATATCAGCAAGAAGTCAAAAAACACGGAAACCAAGCGAGATCGTTACAACGTGTAATTTCTAAAATTGGAAATGCTACATTGATGACCAATATGACGACAGCAGCTGGTTTTGCCACGTTTATCATCACTGAAAGTAAGCTTTTAAAAGAGTTTGGTATTGTAGCATCGATCAATATCATTGCGATTTTCATTCTATCACTGTTGATCATTCCGATCATTTATAGTTTTATGGCATTACCAAAACAAAAACACTTAAGTCACTTGAGTAAAAAATGGATTGGCGCCGTCGTTTCTTGGATGGAACAAATGGTGCGTCACCATCGTTTTTCGGTATATGCAATTTCGGTAGCGTTATTAGTATTCAGCATCATTGGAATATATCAAATTCGCATTTCAGGAAGTCTGATTGAAGACATGCCGCAAGGAGCCGATTTTTTCAAAGATATTCGTTTCTTTGAAGAGGAATTTGACGGAATCATGCCGTTGGAGATTTTAATTGACACAAAAAATAAAAATGGTGTAACCAAACTTCCCACACTCAAACGCATGAACAAGTTTGAAGAGTTGATCATCGAAATTCCCGAATTATCGCAACCGATGTCTATTGTAAGTCTGGCAAAATATTCGCGCCAAGCGTATTTCGGAGGATTGGCAAAAAACTACTCCTTGCCTACTTCCAATGAAAATTACTGGATTTCATCGTTTGCGGCAAAATCCAAATCAGAAACGAATTTGCTCTCTAGTTTTGTTGATTCTACCGGAAGATATGCGCGTATTACGACCTTTATGAAAGATATCGGAACGGATAAAATGGAACGCATCGAAGAAAATTTACAAAATAAAATTGACAATACATTTAAGGACAAGTACGACGTCTCCATGACGGGAAAAGCACTAGTTTTTCTGAAAGGAACCAAATATTTAGTCAACAACTTAATCATGTCGTTGTCACTAGCAATCTTCCTGATTTCGTTGTTTATGGCGTATTTGTTCCGCTCGTTTCGCATGATTTTGATCTCTTTGGTGCCAAACTTACTTCCGCTATTAATTACGGCGGGAATGATGGGCTTTATTGGCGTTCCTATCAAACCTTCTACTATTTTGGTATTTAGTATTGCATTTGGTATTTCTGTCGACGATACCATTCACTTTTTGGCGAAATACCGACAAGAATTACAAAGCAACAACTGGAAAATTCGAAAATCTGTCTATGCAGCGTTGCGTGAAACAGGTGTTAGCATGTTTTATACGTCGATTGTATTATTCTTCGGATTCTCAGTCTTTATGATTTCTAGTTTTGGTGGAACCGTCGCTTTAGGCGGATTGGTCTCTGCAACACTCCTTTTTGCGATGTTGGCAAACTTATTACTCTTACCTTCTTTATTGCTTTCACTAGAACGCAGCATTGCAAATAAAAATGTAATTAAAGAACCTAACTTTAGAATTCTTCCTGAAAAACCAAAACGAAAACTCTCAGAGTTGGTGCGCGGAAAAGAAAAAGAGGAAGAAGAATAATTCACAAGAAATCATCATACTACACTTAATTCACTGAAAAATAAACATTTGTCAGTTTGAGTTATAGCTAACTTATAGCTAAATCAAAATAAATCGTCATAGTTTTACATAAAAAAATAGCTGATCAGGCGTATAGCCAAATTTTCGTCTCATACTTTTAGCTTGTGCCCATTTTTTCTCTATTGGATTTAAGTCAGGGCTATAAGGCGGCAGG
>JBCCLH010000021.1:0-98217 GCA_039026955.1 Bacteroidota bacterium | reverse complement strand
TGACAGTGTGATGTATGAGGCATCCTCAGCGCCAGCGAGCTTGGATGTACAGATTACCACACCAGCCTTTGCAGATACCCACAATGTGATTGCAACGGCGACAGGAGGCTCAGGCGTATACGAATACCAATTAGATGATGGAGCATGGCAGAATGAAGGCACCTTCTTAGACCTTACCCCAGGAGAGCATACCGTAACGGTGAGAGACACCAATGGCTGTGGAGAACTGATCAGAACCTTTGAACTGATAGATTACATGAAGTTCTTCACTCCAAATGGAGATGAGTTCAACCCAACGTGGAACATCATCGGATTGAGAAACCAACCAGGAGCGAAGATTTACATCTTCGATAGATATGGAAAACTCTTAAAACAGATCAGTCCAGCAGGACAAGGATGGGACGGAACCTTCAACGGATCGCCAATGCCATCACAGGATTACTGGTTTAGAGTACAATATGTAGATCCATCAGATGGAACACCAAAAGAATTTATCAATCACTTTACTTTGAAGAGATAATTCATCCCAAAACAAAAAATAAAAACACAACAAAAAACCGAAGAATCAAAGCTTCGGTTTTTTTATGCCGCAATAATTTGTTACTTTCAAAACAAAATCAATTGTGTGTGAATAAACAAACTTACATAGGTGCTCTTCTGTTCTTAAGTTGTTTGTTTTGCACAGCTCAGGATATTACTCTATTTCAACAATTTAACGGGCGTTTTGATTATACCGCGCTCGGAAATACTATGAATGTAGTCGAAAACGGAGCTTTTGATCCATGTATCATCAACACCAGTTCTAGCGCTAGTTTGACCCTGGCTTCTGATCAAACAATGGTCGCTGCTTATTTATATTGGGCAGGTTCTGATGATGGCGATTTTGACATTGAACTCAACGGAATTCCGGTGACTGCAGAGCGTACTTTTAGCGATGCCCTGACGGGAGACCGTACTTTTTTCGCAGCTTTTGCCGACGTAACCTCCATTGTACAATCAGAAGGAAATGGATTGTATACGGTGAGCGAACTTGACTTAACTTCCGTTATTCCACCGTATTGCCCTACAGGAACCAATTTTGGAGGTTGGGCCATAACGGTCATTTATGAAAATCCTGCGCTTCCACTGAATCAACTGAATGTGTATGACGGTTTGGAAAGTGTGCCTACGGAATTAGAAATTGTGCTAAACAACCTCAACGTTTTTGACAATATGGGCGCTAAAATTGGTTTTGTTGCTTGGGAAGGAGATCAAGCACTGAGCGTGAACGAATCGTTGCGGGTGAACGGTTCTATTATTTCAAATTTTCCACTAAATCCACCAGATAACGCCTTTAATGGCACCAATAGTTTTACAGGCGCGACTGACTTGTACAACATGGATATTGACTTTTATAATATTCAAAATAATATCAGTATTGGCGATACCCAAGCGACCATTTCATTGACTTCTGGACAGGATTTTGTAATGATCAATAATATCATCACGGTGTTGAATAGTCAGCTGCCAGATGCTACCATTACTATTGATCAGATAGCTGATGAATGTGATTTGCGAGATTTAGATATCACGTATACCATTTCAAACACCAATAGTACCGCCGAATTACCACAAAATACCCCTATTGCTTTGTATGCAGATGGGATTTTAATTGCTACCGATGTTACGCAAGTGGCACTTCCTATTGGAGCAACGACACAGCAATCGATTGCATTGAATGTTCCAGCTTTTATTCCAGATACATTTAATTTTTTAGTTGTGGTAGATGATGACGGAACTGGCACTAGTACTGTAGATGAAATTAACGAAGATAACAACAGTAGTTCACAAAGTATCTCCTTGCCTACTTCACCTGAACTTCCTGTGCTTCCCGCTTTAGAGCTTTGTGAAAATGTAGAAACTCTCTTTTTTGACTTGACCATTCAAGAGAATCTATTTATAGAAACATCGCTCACTTTTGAATATTACGAAACACTGCTAGATGCTTCAAACGGTTCAAATGGTATTACTAATCCTAATTCATACAGCAATTCAAATTATCCAACAGAAATTTATATCAAAGCGATTAACGATAATTCTCTATGTGAATCGATTGGAAATTTTGAGTTGATTCTTTTAGAAAGTCCACAAGTAACACAGCCAGACAATTTAGAAGCGTGCCGATTGGATGAGACAGATTCTGTAACTTTCGATTTAACGATGAATGAAAGCACAATCAATCCAGCTTCAGATATTATTTTCACTTATTACGAAACCGCAAATGCTGACGGAACGTTTCAAGATGAAATCACAACTCCGACGGCTTATGACAATATTTCCAACCCACAAACTATTTATGTAACTCTCGAAAATATATTCGGATGTATTGAAGTGACAAGTTTTGAACTTACCGTAGAAGATTGTGAAATTTATATTCCAAATGGCTTTTCGCCTAATGAAGACGGCAAAAATGATATCTTTAATATTTTGAATTTGGAAACTCATCCGAATCATGTTCTTCACATCTACAATCGTCATGGCACCTTAATTTTTGAAGGAAACAGAAAAACGCCACGCTGGGATGGATATCCAAACAGAGGCGCTCCTAAAAATAAAAAACTTCCTACAGGAACCTACTTCTATGTACTTTATTTAAACGACGAAAATACGCTAGCAAGTCCATTATTGCTGGAACAAACCTATACAGGATGGGTATATTTACAGAATAATTAAGTTTTATTTACGTTAATGTAGTTGATTTTCTGTATTTTAGTACGTACGAATTGCTAATTTTAAAACTAAAGTTGTAAGTCGCTAAAATTGTTTCAACGGCATCAAATTATGTATATATTTGTCCATAATTTTACAATGAACTAGAAACTGACGATAGAAACTGCCCAATTCTAATCGTTATTTAGTCAAAAGACGACTTAACCCCCATACCTATGAGAAAAGTTATTCTGATACTTTTTACTATTTGTTCCTACCAGATAGTTACTGCTCAGCAAGTAACCACAAATGAATCTTTCACACTGCAACAGTTGATAGAACAGTTGGTGCAAGGTTGTGTTGAAATTTCTAATGTTACTTCAAATATAAACGGAAATGTAGACGGTTTTGCGAGTTATGCTGCTTTTAATCAAGCAGGCTCTAACTTTCCTTTTGCCAATGGTTTGGTATTGACTTCTGGTCGTGCCTCCGATGCTGGTAACGGTTTAGACCCGATTCCGTTAAATAGCGGAACGCAAAATTGGGGGACTGATCCAGATATTTTAGCTGTGTTAGGTGTGGATAATACAGTGAATGCAACTTCTATTGAGTTTGACTTTATTGCCGTGACCAATCAAATAAGTTTTAACTATTTATTAGCTTCAGAAGAATATGCGGAAGATTTCCCTTGTCGATTTTCTGATAGCTTTGCCTTTTTAATTAGACCGACGGGAAGTACAATTCCTTATACAAATATTGCTGTTGTCCCAGGTACTAACATTCCTGTAAGTACGAGTGTAATTCACGATGAAATTGTTGGTTTCTGTCCTGCTGAGAACGAAGAGTTTTTCGCTGGATACAATTTAGGAGACACAAACTACAATGGGCGTACTACCATATTAACAGCAACTGCAAACCTCATTCCGAATCAACAATATCATATCAAATTAATTATTGCGGATGGTACTGACGAAAATGCAGATTCTGCCATTTTTATTGAAGGAAACAGTTTCAATGCTACCGTAGATTTAGGGCCAGATATTACCACCTGTGCAAATTCATTTCCATTGAATGGTGATATTGGAAATACACTTGCAACCTATCAGTGGTTTATAAATGGTGTTCCAATTCCGGGAGCAACTGACACCACTTATGATGCAGTGGCCACAGGAACGTACAGTGTACAAATTACCATTCCTGTTGGAAATGAAACTTGTACCATTGAAGATACTGTAGAAATTACACTAAATGCTGCGCAAACAGTGGGACCTATTGTAGATTATGAACTATGTGATGATACAGGACAAGACGGCGTAGAAAGTTTTGATCTTACCGTAAAAGAGCCTGAAATATTAGCCACAGTTCCACCAGGAAATTACAGCATTACCTACTACCCTACTCAGAATGATGCAGATAATGAAACCAATCCACTACCAACAACCGTTTTAAACACCACATCTCCTCAAGAAATTTTTGTACGCGTGTTAGATCTTGACAATGGTTGTTTGGCATTTACAACTTTTAACTTAATTGTAAATGAATTGCCTGTTATCAATGATCCGTCACCAATTGATATTTGTGATGATGATAGTGATGGATTTGCGCAAATAAATTTAACCATTCGCAACGAAGAAATTTTAGGACCTAATCCTGATCCTGTAATCGGAATTAGCTACCACTTTACACAAAGTGATGCTGATAATAATGTAAATCCAATTCTAAACGCATATACAAACCTAACGCCGAATGATATTGTTTTTGTGCGTGTCATTAATACTGAAACTGGATGTGTAAGCACAACTTCACTCCAAATAAATGTAGGTGTACCGCCAGCAATCACGATTCCGAATAGAAACTTGGTAGATGCTTGCGATCCAGAACGCGACGGTTTTGCTACTTTTGACTTAACAGCGTTGATTAATGAATACACAGCTGGTTTAACAGGCGTTACAGTTACAGTGCATACCTCAGCAGAAGATGCAGCTACAGGAGACAATCCAATACCAGACATTACTGCTTTTGACAATACCACGCCTGAGCAACAATCCTTATACATTCGTATAGTTGATGATGCTTCTGGGTGTGCTGCTGTTGCACAATTTACCGTACATAGTAATGCACTACTCACGGCTACAAACATCCGAGATGTCAACCGTTGTGACGATGCTAGTAATGATGGTTTTTTTGATTTTAATTTACAGACAATTGCAGCAGGCATTCAAAATAGCTTATCGTTTGTAGAAATTGACTTCTTTTTAACAGAAGACGACCGCGATAATAACGTCAACATTCTTGATCCAACAATACCGTTGACCAATACAACCAATCCGCAAGAAATATTTATAAGGCTTAGAGACGTTGATACTGGTTGTGAAGATATAAGTTCGTTCAATTTGATCGTAAATCCGTATGTTGTTGCACCAGATATTGGAACACTTACTACCTGTGACACCAACTCTGACGCAATTGCTGTCGTAGATTTGACGATATTTGATGAAGATATTTTAGGAACTGATCCAGAATACGATATTACCTATTTCCTATCATTAAATGATGCTACATTTTTTGCAAATCCTATCGTTGAGCCAATTATTAATACTTCCAATCCGCAACAAATATTTTTCCGCTACAGAAACGTGAGTACTTCTTGTTTTGATATTGGTTCGTTTATGCTAGAAGTATTACCAGCGCCATCTGTAAACTTGCCGAGTACGGTTTTAGTCTGTGACGACGATACTGATGGTATTGCAGATGTAGACATCACTTTGAGTCTTCCGGAGATCATTTCAGATTTAACAGATATTAATATTTCGTATCATTTGTCCATAAATGACGTTACAAACAATACAGGAATTATTGCCGATCCAACAGCATTCAATACAAGTTCAGGTTCTGCGTATGTTCGTGTGGAAAACGCCATTACAGGCTGTTTTTCGAGAGTAGAGATACCGATTATTGTCAATGTAATTCCTGAAATTGTCGCCACAGATATTTATCAATTGTGTGAAACAGATACGGATCAAACCGAGAATTTTATCATGGAAACTAGAGATGATGAAATCTTGAACGGTCAAGTCAATATGACGGTTTTATACTATCCCACGGCACAAGATGCTTTAGATAAAACAAATGAAATTAACAAAACACTTCCATACGCCAATCAAACCAATCCACAGACCATTCACGTACGGGTTGAAAATGATACAGATCCAGATTGTTTTGCAGTGACTGAATTTGTCATTCAGGTCAGTCCAGCGCCTATTTTCAATGATCCTACAGATATGGTGGTTTGTGATGATGTCAGCAATGATGGAATCGATACGTTCGATCTAAACGCAAAACGTCTTGAAATTTCTAATGGAATTTCTCAAAATTTGACGGTGACCTTCCACACCACATTGGAAGATGCAGATAATGGAGATAATCCAATTCCTGATACATTTACAAATACTGTAAATCCACAAGCAATTTACGCCAGAATCACCAATGATTCTGAGTGTTACACAGTTGCAGATTTCGCGTTAAGCGTTATTCAAGTTCCTGAAACCAATCCTGCGCCAGACATCACAGCTTGCGATGTGGATTATGACGGACAAGTAGTATTTGACTTGACACAGGCAGAATTCTTCATTTTAAACATTCGCCAAGACAATGTGGTCATTACATATCATGAAACAGAAGATGATGGGGAAAATGGAACAAATGCTATTCCCGATCCAGAAAACTACACCAACGCCAACAATCCACAATCGATATTTGTGCGTTTAATCAATACTATTTCGGGATGTTATGTGATCATTCCATTCAATCTTATTGTGAATTTACCGCCGTTACTGAACAATGTGACAGAAGCTACTTTTTGTGATGCAGAAGTGCCAGGAACTGTAGATGTGCGCCAAATAGATGACATTATTATTGACGATAGTACAGGCGTTTCCTTATCCTATCACAACTCGGCTGCAGATGCTGATAGTGATACCAATCCGCTTCCAGATATTTACACCTACATGTTAAATCCTGAAACGATTTTCATCAGAGCGGAAGACATTAGTACAGGTTGTTACTTTGTACAAAGTATTGATATCAACATACTACCAAATCCAATAGCAAATCCTGTAAGCAATATGGAAGCTTGTATCAGTGACAATGCAAATACTACGCAGACATTCAACTTAACTGATCAAAATGCAACCATCTTAGGAACTCAAAATGCAGCTTCTTTCACGGTTAGCTATCACGTAAGTATTGAAGATGCTGAAAATGACGTAAGTCCGTTGCCGCCTTTATACAATGCTTTTGACGAACAAATCATTTTTGCGCGTGTAGAAAACAATGTCACAGGATGTTTCGCAACAACATCTTTTATGACGATTGTACATCCGCTTCCTGTAATCAATTTGCCAGAAAATATTACTTTATGTCTCAATGATCTTCCATTGACAGTAAACGCGGGCAATTCGATTGGAAGTACTTATGTATGGTCTACAGGAGCAACCACAGCTTCTATTGATATTACCACAATTGGAACCTACTCGGTAACTGTGACGAGTCCATTTGGTTGTGTTGCGACTGATAGTTTTACGGTGAATGAATCAGAATTGGCAACTATAGTCGAAGTAGATGTTGTAAACTTCTCAGACAACAATATCATTACGGTGACTGCGAGCGGTGATGGAGATTATTTATACTCGTTAGATGGCGGTCCATTGCAAGAATCCAATGTATTTGAATTTGTAGGTCCAGGATATCATATAGTCACTGTAACTGATAGAAACGGTTGTGGAGAAGTAAGCGAAGAAGTCGTTGTGATTGATTATATAAAGTTTGTAACGCCGAACAATGACGGTTTCAACGATACTTGGCACATCATCGGAATTGAAACCTTGCCACAATCGATAGTGTATATTTTTGACCGTTATGGAAAGCTCTTAAAAACATTGCGCGCCAGTGATCAAGGTTGGGACGGAACGTATAGAGGTCGTCGTATGCCGTCAAGTGATTATTGGTTTTTGGCTGAAATTAGAGGTGGTGACAATAACTTTGATGTCAGAGGTCACTTTACGTTGAAACGCTAATTTTTTTAATGTAATTTTTATGTAACTATTCAGTTAACTACTTGATTGTAAAATTGAAGCGACACTCATCAAAGTTTCGCTTCAACATTATTCGTGGATTAACTTTCGAAGCTTACTTGAAAAAATCAACATAGAAACTCCTGCAATTGCCATTAGAAAACTTGTGTATAAAAGTCCTTTTTGAGGTGTTTCAAAAGTGAGCATCACCAAAATAAATCCTCCAACTAGATTGGCAATTCCTCCCAAAATTCTACTCATCAATATATGCTTATTGATCGTATGATTTGAGTTCAACACACTAAACGCAAAAAACAATTCAAACAGACCAAATAAAATCACAAAATAAATGGTTGTCATTAAAAATCCTTTCAAAGAAGTGATTAAGAACAATAGTAAAATTCCATACGCCATAAATCCAATTCCTTGAATGAGATGAAACTGATTGGCCACTTTGGGTAGTTTTTTATATTGCGAGAATAACAACGTACAAAGTCCCGTTAAAATAACGAAAATGGGCATTCCCTTTTTGACAAATTCTACATCTATCTTATCCGATAAAAACAATAATAATGCGGATACAATGAGAAACTGTCCTGCAAGCGCATAGTAAAATATTTTATTCATGTGTATTCTGTTTAATGGTTACAATTAATGCGCTTCTCCTTTTTCTCCTTCTACCCAACGTTGCATCATCACACGTTCGGCAGGTGTTTGCTGAACGCCACCAGCTAATATATCTAAAAACCGATCCCAGAGATTTTTCTTTTGGGTCGCTTCTTGTTTTATGGCTTCATAGGCATTCATATATTCTTTAGTATATTGTTTTGCTTCTTCCATACCGTAGGTCATCGGAATGTGGTTTAAAATGGTATCTGTCAGTTCGTCAAGTTCCGTTGGCGTATACGATTCAATCATTTGCAATTGTATGGCACACGCTTCTGCATATTGTTGAATCTCCTCATGATGCTTGTGAATCAACGCCCAATTTGCATCCCAATGCTGCAACTCATTTTCAGGAATGCATTGCCTGCCAAGCGTCGCTAGTTTTTCAAAACTTTTAGTAATAGCACTGGCATACTCAGGATAAGCATTCCACTGCTTTGCAATGGTATCACTTTTTTTAGCTTGAATTTGGGATTTTACAGCCTGCATGATTGCTTGCAAATTTGCTAAATTTTCTTGATAAATCTGCATCGTATGATTCCAATTTTCTTGGGTATCTTTTGTCCCGTATTGCATCACGAGTGCTTCATGGTGTGTCAAAATAGTAGCAGAGGCTTTGCCGATATCAGTCATACTCAACCAATGATTTTGAATGCCTTTTACCAAATAGCGAATAGAGACAACGGCAGCAATCGCTGGATTAAATTCTTGTGATTTCATATGTGTTCATTAAAATTATCTAAATGCAAATTCTTCATCATAAATGGCAGTTCGTTTCACATTTTCCTGAAGTAGTTTTTGAGTAATTCCGTTTTTCAATCCTGTAGGACCACAAATTAAATAAGACTTTGTTTCTGGATTTCTCAAACTCAGTTCATCCACCGAAATATGCCCGTGCTGACTTGAATTCCACAGGACAAACTCAAACAATGGATTTTGTGACTCAATGCGTTCAAAATACGATCTAAAAACAGCATCTGATTCATCCGCAACACACCAATATAACGTGACTTTTTGAGTGTAATAATCTTTAATTAAAGACACAAAAGGCGTAATTCCGATGCCACCTGCAATCCAAATTTGTTCTTTTTCTTTGGAATATGCACTAGAAAATTTTCCATATGCACCTTCTACCGAAACAGCTTCACCCACTTGCAAATCGTGAAGCATTTTTTGTGTAAAATCGCCCAAAGACTTTACGGTAACTTTTATGTTTTCATCATTTGGATGACTACTCAACGTAAATGGATGTTGCTCTCCTTTACGAATAGATGGAAACGTAAAAAAAGCAAACTGACCGGCTTTGTACATTAGTTTTTTACCAGAAGCTTTCATCTCAATTTCTACAATTTCCAAATTTAATTTGCGAATGGAAACGATGGTATATGCTAGTTTTTTATGGAAGATTGTAAAGAAAAATGCTTTGTACAACCACGCACCCATTCCGATGAATGCCATTCCAAACACATACACGCGTGTAATAGGCAATTCTTTAATCAAACTCAATACAAATATTCCATGAATCACACCAAGCACGTAAAAAACGCCCATCAGCTTATGAAAGTTGATCCATTTGTGATACGGAATTTTACGTTTAAAAATAGGCGCTGCCGAAAGAATGACACCAATAATGATTAAGATAAAAGCATAAAATCCCAACGGCTTTCCGACATTAAAAGCTACTAAATCTCTTGGAACAACTAAAAAATGAGCAACCAATAAAACGACAGCAATCACTCCTGAACGTCGGTGTATCAAATACATTTTATCCAATCCGCCAAACAGGTTTTCGATCCAACGTGCGCGTGTTGCCATCAAAAAATTAAACGCAAAAACAGTGACCACCCAAGAAGAAAAAACTTCTCCTAAAATTCTATGTGGGTTTTTCCAAGTGACATTATTCAGTTCGCCAAAAAACAAGGTATCCGAAGAAACTTCCGTAAAGTTTCCTGTGTAGAAATAGAGATCAATTGCCCAAAAAATAAAATGAATTCCAACAATAATAGGGAAATATATTTCCTGCTTTAAAATTCGCATCCTAAGTTTTTGGCAAACCTAGAGCTTCTTGATATTCTTTAATTGTATAAATTGGTCATTCTGTTTTTTATACAATGTCCGCGGCGTTTCTCCCGTATGCTTTTTGACTTCCCGAATAAAATGTGCTTGATCAAAAAAGCCTTTCTCAGGGAAAAATTCGCCTTCACGAATATCCAAATAAGCACGATAGCATTTTTGAATATTTAAGTATTTTTTCAGTGAAATTCCTATATATTTATTGAGATAGCGATTGATTTCTCGTTGCGACCAAAAAATTTGATTCGCGACTTCACTCGCTTGAATATCGCCATGTGTCACGTATAAAAACTGACTTAAACGCAATCGATTCGAACGAATTTCTTCCTGTTTCGGGCAATGTGTCAGCAGCACCTTTTCAAAACTCTTGGCAACTTCAGCAAAACTTTCTACAGGAAATGTATCTGCCCCAAAAAAATCCAACGATAACTGCTCCACCGAATTTAAAATAGGTTTGATACTTCGCTTAAAAATATATTCAGGCGCAATGATTTTAAACTTGATTCCGTAGGTAATCATTTTAGGTTGAATGACCACTTCGACTTCCTTTGTCCACAAACCTGTCAAAAAATACGAGACAATTTTACCGTCTACCACTTGAAGAATTAATTTAAAATATCCATCCGGACAAATGGTAATTTTGTGTACTTCTGCTGCTAAATTTTTAGCCATCCAATACATTCCTACAAAATCTTGCAATACTTCGGAAGGATATATTTCCTCGTACACATGATGCTTCCTAATCGCCATAAATGCTTTAAAATTTTCAAACATATCTTGGTTTTGCATACTAGAATTGTATAAAATGGTCATTTTTTAGCAATATCAAAAAAATTAACGCATTTCAAAAACTATGACTCTTTTTGTTAAATCTATCTCAAAAAATTAAAATCCATCTTTAGAGAAACTGACTTTTAGTATTTTAGATCGATTCACCACAAAATAACACTTATGAAACAATTATTACTTTTACTTTTTGTGAGTTTTTCATGCACGATCTCAGCGCAACACAAAAACATCCCGCAAGCTGAAGCCGTTAAAACCATTGACGGAATTATCACGAAAATGCTACAGCTACTTTCGGTGGAAAAAGGCAATGCAATTGATACGGAATCACTAAAAGAATTATTTTTACCCAATGCAACCTTCAGTGTGCTTGCAAATGATCCTGAGTATCCATATCCATTGGAAACGGTGAATCTCGAAGATTTTGTTACATCACTGAAAGACAGCTATTATGAAAATGGTTTTTCAGAGATTGAGATCGGAAAAGTAGTCCACGAATTCAATGGAATTGCGAGTGTTTTTCAAAGTTTTTATGCTATCGATTCTGAAAAGACTGAAGTACGCGGCATCAATAGTTATCAATTGGTATATTTGAAAAATCGTTGGTGGATTTCCAATTTGCTTTGGACATTTGAAACCGATACCGTAAAAATTCCGAAGCAATACCTTCAATCAGAAAAAACTAAAAAACAGTAGCCTGTCATGAAAAGATTTCTGTGTTATATACTCTTTGGTTTGACACTTTTTAGTTGTGATACGAAGCAAAATTTCACATTTCAAAAACTGGATAGTTACGAGTTTCACAGAAATTATTCTAAAGCAGATTCTTTACAAGGCGCTGCGCTTGATACTTACATAAATCGAAATCCAACCACCAATTTGAATGAAGAAACAACGCGTGGTCCTTTTTATGAATATTTGACCAAAGCTGACATTATAAAAGATAATGCATTACAACTTTCAAAATTAGATACACTGTACAATACCTTCAATTATACTGTGAATGACGAAACCTTTTTAGTAACTATCGATTTTAAATATCTTTCCAAAGACGACACCAACAATTTCATCTTCGCTTTTTCACAAGAAGAAGAAATCATCATACAAGATACGCTTCGCTTCGGATTTCCACCAGATGTCATTTTTAGCAAAAATGATTTAGATAAAAACGGCGTGGATGAATTGTATGCTTTGTTTAAAAATTATGCCGCAGAAGGTGATAATTTTGAGTTAAGTATCTATGAATTAAAATAGATTCTTGGAAGTTAAAAACCTCACTCCTTTTCCGTATTTTTGTATGATGTTGCGTTAGAGATTGAGGCAATTGTTGAAGCTTTTTTGCAAAGTGGATTCCTGTTGGTAATGAATCAAGTTCAACATATACTACAGAAAGTAAATTTTGCAAAAAGCGACTGCCGAAAGCTCGACTGCCAAAGTACACTGAGCTTGCCGAAGTGAACTTTGGGAGGAACGCCCAAAAAAGAAAAAGCACACACGACATATGAAGTTTAACATTGTATCATCTGATTTTGACCCAACGGGCGATCAACCACAAGCTATTGAACAACTCGCTACAGGAATTGAATCCAACGAACAATACCAAACCTTGCTTGGTGTGACGGGATCTGGAAAAACGTTTACGATTGCCAATGTGATTCAACAAGTAGAACGACCGACCTTGGTGTTGGCACACAACAAAACCTTGGCGGCGCAATTGTACTCTGAGTTCAAACAATTTTTTCCGAACAATGCAGTGGAATATTTTGTGTCGTACTATGATTACTATCAGCCAGAAGCCTACATTCCAACTTCGGGAACGTATATCGAAAAGGATTTGTCGATCAATGAAGAGATTGAGAAGTTGCGTTTAAGTACGACTTCTTCCCTACTTTCTGGTCGCCGTGATGTGATTGTGATTGCTTCGGTTTCCTGCTTGTATGGTATTGGAAATCCTATTGAATTTCAGAAAAATGTGATCAAATTGGAACGAGATCAAGTGATTTCGCGAACCAAATTATTGCATCGTTTGGTGCAAAGTCTGTATTCACGAACAACTGCTGATTTTCTACATGGTTCATTTCGTGTAAAAGGTGATGTGGTAGATGTGTTTCCAGGGTATGCCGATTTTGCGTTTCGAATTCACTTTTTTGGCGATGAAATAGAAGATATAGAATCGTTTGATCCAGGCACAAATACCGTGCTTGAAAAATATACACAACTGAATATTTATCCTGCAAATATGTTTGTAACCTCGCCAGAAGTCTTACAAAACGCCATTCATCAAATTCAGGAAGATATGGTGAAGCAGGTAGATTATTTTAAGGAAATTGGCAAACATCTAGAAGCAAAACGCTTGGAAGAACGCACCAATTTTGACTTGGAAATGATTCGCGAATTGGGCTACTGTTCTGGGATTGAGAACTATTCAAGATATTTGGACGGTCGTGCGCCAGGAACGCGTCCTTTCTGTCTGTTAGATTATTTTCCAGATGATTATTTGATGGTAGTGGATGAAAGTCACGTAACCATTTCGCAAGTGCATGCGATGTATGGCGGCGATAGAAGCAGAAAAGAAAACTTGGTGGAATACGGTTTCCGTTTGCCAGCTGCGATGGACAACCGTCCGTTAAAGTTTGAAGAATTTGAAGCGATACAAAATCAGGTGATTTATGTGAGTGCGACACCAGCAGATTACGAATTGCACAAAACTGATGGTGTGTATGTAGAGCAAGTGATTCGCCCAACAGGATTGTTAGATCCGATTATAGAAGTCCGTCCGAGTTTAAATCAGATTGACGATTTGGTGGAAGAAATCCAGTTACGCGTTGAAAAAGACGAACGTGTGTTGGTAACGACTTTAACCAAACGTATGGCGGAAGAATTGACGAAATACTTATCGCGAATTCAAATTCGTTGTCGCTACATTCACAGTGATGTAGATACGTTAGAACGTGTACAAATCATGCAGGATTTACGAAAAGGTTTGTTTGATGTTTTGATTGGTGTGAATTTACTGCGTGAAGGATTGGATTTACCAGAAGTTTCACTCGTTGCTATTTTGGATGCGGATAAAGAAGGATTTCTTCGTAGCAATCGCTCGTTGACGCAGACGGTTGGTAGAGCCGCAAGAAATGTGAATGGAAAAGCGATTATGTATGCAGATAAAATCACGAATAGCATGCAAAAAACGATAGATGAAACGGTATACCGTAGAGAAAAGCAAATTGCTTACAATGCGGAACACAACATCACACCAAAAGGCTTAAAAAAATCACTCAGCAATGCTTTAAGTAAAGATGAAAATCTCGCGTGGGAAGATACCATAGAAGCCAAAGCAGCCGCAGAACCAGATTTAGAATACTTGACCAAAGCACAGATTGAAAAATTGATTCGTGAAAAACGTAAATCGATGGAAACTGCTGCCAAAGAGCTCAACTTTATGGATGCTGCCAAATACCGTGATGAAATTAAGCTTTTGCAGGAGAAGTTGTAATGAAATTCTAATTCACAGCATAGACTAGATCAATGTTATGTAGCTTTGCTATTCTATTGTTCGTGGTTGCCATATTTTGAATGTTGAATGTTGAATGCTAAATGCTGAATTTTGAATTGTTTCAAAAACTAGACTTTTATACGCATACACCTCACCGTATCATTTTTTCATTACAAATACACGAGTTATTATTTTTGTTGGACTCAACTTCATTGGATTTTTATGACAAAGTCAATGGTCTTTACAAAAAGTTTGATTTGTCATTGCGAGACAAAGTCGTGGCAATCTGCCAAAATCAAAACAAGATTTTTCTATGAAACACACATTAGCACATTATCAAATTTTCAAATTTGATACATTATAACAATTACGTAGTCAAATACAGTTCCAAAGTTCCCAAACCAATAGACTGTGTGGTGCCATCATTTTTCACATACGAGCGCGTTCCTGTAATCACAATGGAATTTGATTTTGAGTAGAATCCGTTCCAAAAATCGACCAAACAATACGGAAAACCTTCTGGTCGTTCAGAAACGGTAAAATTAATACTAAACGGAGCACTTCCGTCGCCACCATCATTATTATTCACCCAGGCATATCCACCGATTTTCCCTTTCACAATCATGGTGCCTTCGGGTGTATAATCATTTTCATAAGTTCCTTGAATCGTTCCTGTGTCGGGATCAGCGCTGGTGATTTCGATACGCATGGTTTTATTATCAGGAATATACAATCCTACCTCTGGTAATGCCATTTTTTGTAGTATTAAGAATTCTATTCAATATACTATAAAAGTAAGAGAATCTGTTATTTTTTGAAAACGTACCATCTCGGAAGCTAAAAAAACAGGGGAAAACACGTGTTATTCTCAAAGATTTATCACAAATAACTGTTAAAAAAAATAAAAAAGCTATCACACTATAAAAATCAAAAAGTATGAAAAACGCAGGTATAGCAACGGCTTCGAAAAAAAAAGGTAAGCAATTCAATATTAAATAATTGTAACCATTTCAAAAAAATCGTACAATTCAACAAAAACCGAGCAATAAGGCAGTATCTTTGCAATAATTAAAACATTATTTAAATTTATTACAATGAGTAGAGGAACAGTAAAATTCTTCAATGATACTAAAGGTTTTGGTTTTATCGTTGAGGAAGGTTCAAAAAAAGAACATTTTGTACACATTTCTGGATTAATCGATGAAGTTCGTCAAGGAGATGAAGTAGAATTCGAATTGAAAGAAGGTCGCAAAGGCTTAAACGCAGTGAACGTGAAAGTAATTTAATATTCTATATATATTTTATTTCTTAGTGAGTAAAAGTCTATCGTTTGGTAGGCTTTTTTTTATTTTAGACTCGCTTTGCTGTTAGAATCTAGATCGCTGCGCTCTTAGAATTTAGAACGCTTCGCTATTAGATTGTACTTCGTGCTTTTTTTAATGTTAAATGTTGAATGTTGAATGTTAAATTACTTTCAAACAGCAGTTCTTACTATTTTACTCACTTATATTTCTTCAATTTTAATTGTTTTGCTTTTAAATTTTAAATGACTTTGTCTTGAATCGCTTTGCTGTTAGATTTTAGACCGCTTCGCTTTTAGATCGCACTTAGTGCTTTTTTTAATGTTAAATGTTGAATGTTAAATTACTTTCAAACAGTAGTTCTTACTATTTTACTCACTTAGATTTCTTCAATTTTAATTGTTTTGCTTTTAAATTTTAAATGTGCTTTGTCTTGAATTGATTTGCTGTTAGATTTTGGACCGCTTCGCTTTTAGATCGCACTTCGTGCTTTTTTTAATGTTAAATGTTGAATGTTAAATTACTTTCAAACAGTAGTTCTTACTATTTTACTCACTTATATTTCTTCAATTTTAATTGTTTTGCTTTTAAATTTTAAATGACTTTGTCTTGAATCGCTTTGCTGTTAGATTTTGGACTGCTTCGCTTTTAGATCGCACTTCGTGCTTTTTTTAATGTTAAATGTTGAATGTTGAATTACTTTCAAACAGCAGTTCTTACTATTTTACTCACTTATATTTCTTCAATTTTAATTGTTTTGCTTTTAAATTTTAAATGTGCTTTGTCTTGAATCGCTTTGCTGTTAGATTGCACTTTGTGCGCTCGCTTTTTTATTGTGAAAATTAAAATTTCAAATTGAAACCCACCCAAAACCCAAAACTGACAACAGAGCAAAGCGAAAACAGACAACCGACAACAGAGCGCAGCGACCAATCCACAACAGACAACAGAGCGAAGCGAAAACAACCAACCAACCCAACACCCAAAAAAAACCTATCTTTGCTGCATGGCATTAACAAATAACGACATTTTTAAAAAACTTCGTGTGGCGTTGAAGCTGCGTGATGACGATATTGTAAAAATATTAGAATTGGTAGATTTCAGAATCTCCAAAAGTGAATTGGGTGCATTTTTCCGTAGTGAAGATCATCCAAAGTATAAAAATTGTGGCGATCAGATTTTGCGTAATTTCCTAAATGGTTTGGTAATTCACCTGCGCGGTCCGATGCCGAAAAAGGAAGACAAACCCAAACCTAAGAATGCTTCACATCCTACGTCGAAGCGGAAAGAGCGAAAGTGATTAACATGAAGAGTCATTCCCAACTTACAGACGCAGCATTTGAACTGCAATTTTCACAATGTGAATTTGCACCTTCACTCTTCAATCATGAAGCGCATCTTCGATTGGAGTGGATTCATATCAACAACTATGGAATCGCAAAAGTGTGGAAGGCAGACAAACAGGTGAAATCATTCGAATTTATAACTAAAAAGTAATGAAGCTTCAGTCTGTATTTTTGATCGTAATTATAAGCTTGTATATTTCATGCGATACGGGTGTTTCTAATGAATATCTTCAAAATGTTACTGTAGACAGCAAAGGACTTTCCTGCGATGGAATTAAAGTGCTAACGTATGCCGATAAAACCAATCGTACAGAATTTAGCTATCATGAAAGCGTCTTTTTCCTGTATGACAATATGAAAGGGTTTACGCTGAAAGACAGCATTGCTTATCCTGATATGGATTTGCATGTGATGACAAAAAGTGGCGATACACTAATCGCTTTGCCGAATTTATTCCCGACAAAACAAGGATTTCATCAAAACGATTTGAATTTACGTACCAACGTGATTTTTGCCAAGCCGATGCTGCCTGACAATGAATATGTAGTTGCTGTAAACGTTAGCGATAAAAATAGCGATGCGTATTATCATTGGAAACGTTCCTTTTCTGTCATAAACAGTCCGCTGATTAAAACTAAAAAAAATGGACTCAATTATGGCAAACAGTATTTATTCTCTCGAAAGCGCAACCAAGCCATTGTAGATAACGTGATTCAGTTTAATGAAACTGTCTATTTGGTAATTGAAGATTTGGATGGGATTACTGTTGATGAATACGGGAATGCAAACGTATTTGCTTCCATTCGTCTCACAGATGCTAACGGAATGTTGATTAATGAAAATGATAATTTATTTCCGAATCTTGTCAATGCGGAACACTTACAAGAACAGTTATACGGCACGATTCGCGTTACGAATAAAAACTTTAAAAATCCAATAACCTGTACCTTTCAACTTGCTGATGTCAAAAATGAAAAGAGCTTGGAAACTACGTTGGAGTTTACTTTGATTGAATAAATTTCGGATAGAAAAATAACTTATCTTCATTTCGTATCTTTAAAATGGTATGAGACGACTTATTGCTCATACTGCCGTAAGCATAGATGGAAAAATTGCCCGTTTGAACGGAGATGTCGATTGGCTCGATGCCATTCCGCATAAGGAAGGCGTGGATTATGGTTTTTATGAAATGTATAACAGCATTGACACGACGATTCAAGGTAACAAAACCTATGAAAAAGTACTCAGTTGGAACATTCCTTTTCCATACAAAGACAAGAAAAATTATGTTTTTACTACCAATTCTGATTTACAAGATAACGAAGATGTAAGTTTCATCGCTAAAAATCATATTGAATTTGTAACAGACTTGAAACTAATACCAATTAAAATCGACAACTTCCTATGAATCTGGCGTAATCGGATTGATTTATGAGCCAAGAAATCAAAACCAATAAAAAAGGCTCGCCAATCGCTTGACGAACCCTTTTTCCATTAACTAACCAATCCTAAATAATTATTATGCAATGCGCTATCGCAAGTGATTTCAACAGCGCATCTATATTTTTACTTATGAAATTTCAATTGTACGCTTTGGTTTTACTTTGTCTTCCTCACGTTTCGGTAAGGTAACATGTAAAATTCCGTTTGTGTATGTTGCGTTGATTTCTTCTTTGTTTACCGATTGTGGTAATTGGAAAGAACGCTCAAACGCTGAAAAACTAAATTCTTTACGTGTATAGTTTTCTTCCTTTTTAGTTTCTTCTTTCTTGTCTTCTGTACTAATCGTTAATACATTGTGATCCAATGAAAGTTTAAAATCTTCTTTTGTTTTTCCTGGCGCAGCGACTTCTATACCAAAATCTTCATCTGTTTCTTTAATGTTTACTGCTGGAATGTTTCTTTTGGCAGTGGTTGGATTTATAGTTCCTCCAAACCAATCTGTTTGAAATAATTCGTCAAAAATTGATGGAAAATCTGCGCTTCTTCTTTTTACTATATTCATCTTATTTATTTTTTAAAATTTTAAATTTTACTTTTCTAATGTTTTAATTGTTTGTTGTTCAAATACGAGTTGTATATGGCAAAAAGGATTCCAAGTGAATTTTCACGCCATTTTGACACTTTTACACATTCTTACAATGACAAAATGACATTTTCGCTGTTTTTTATGCGACAAGCTGACGGAAAGAATTGAAAATCGCATTTTGATCTGATGAGAAATTAGGCTAATTTGTAGCACAAACCAATCTAGGATTTTTATACATACTATGACGAAAAATTATTTTAGCATTATCGCACTGATCTGTTGTACGCTTTTGTATTCTTGTGCAGATGAAAAGAAAGAAAACAAAACTCCCAAAGACACTGAAAAAGCAGTAAAAAAAGAAACAGTCAAAGATACAGGACCTGCATTCGGAATTGATATTTCTGCCTATCAAGGCGATGAAGTAGCCATGCTAAACAATGAAGATACTTCCTTAAAATTCATCATATGCAAAGCAACACAAGGCGAAACCTATGTTGATCCAAAGTTTGCATACAATTGGAAAACGACCCAAGAAAAAGGCTTTATCAGAGGTGCGTATCATTTCTTCATGAGTAAAGATGATCCGTTAAAACAAGCAAAACTATTCGTTAGCACAATTGAAAAATTGAACCCTACGGATATTCCTCCAATTATTGATATTGAATTTGAAGGTATTGACACTTCACAACCTGTACAAGACATTCAAGGAAATGCGTTAAAACTTTTACAAATTATAGAAAGTATTTTGAAAGTAACACCAATTATTTATACGAATAACGATTTTGCAAATGATTATTTAGTAAATCCTGAATTTGCACGTTACCCATTGTGGATCGCTGATTACGATTCCAAAAAAACACCGATGCTTCCAAAAACTTGGCAAGAAAAAGGATATGTATTTTGGCAAAAAACAGATACCTACGAACTTGCAGATTATAAAGATGATGCTGATGTATTTAATGGAGATGTAGAAAGTTTAAAAGCCTTTATCAAAAACAGTCGCAAATAAAAAACACCCAAAAACCATCGCGATAAAAAAGACCTTTCTAACAAACTAGAAAGGTCTTTTTATATAAATTGAATATATCTAGATATAACTTACGCTAATACGGCTTGTACTTTATCCGCAGCTTCTTGGAATTCTACTGCCGATTCTACTGCCAATCCTGAGTTGTCAATCAATTCCTTCGCAATGTCAGCATTGGTTCCTTGTAAACGTACAATGATTGGAACTTTAATCGCATCTCCCATATTTTTATAGGCATCAACTACACCTTGCGCTACACGATCGCAACGTACAATTCCACCAAAAATATTAATTAAGATTGCTTTTACATTCGGATCTTTTAAGATGATTCTAAATGCTTCTTCTACACGTTTTGCATCTGCTGTTCCTCCAACATCTAAGAAGTTTGCTGGTTCTCCACCTGCCATTTTGATCAAATCCATCGTTGCCATTGCCAATCCAGCACCATTTACCATACAACCTACATTTCCGTCAAGGTCAACATAGTTTAATCCAACTTCTTTCGCTTCTACTTCAATTGGGTTTTCCTCACGTAAATCGCGCATTGCAGCGTAATCTTTGTGACGGAATAAAGCATTGTCATCCAAAGTTACTTTTGCATCTACTGCCATGATCTTATCATCTGAAGTTTTTAGCACTGGGTTGATTTCAAACAAAGAAGAATCAGACGATACATACGCTTTGTATAATGAAGAAACAAAACGTGTCATTTCTTTAAAAGCCGTTCCGCTTAATCCTAAATTAAAAGCTACTCTTCTAGCTTGGAAAGGTAACAATCCTTGTGCAGGATCAATTTCTTCTGTAAAAATTAAATGTGGCGTTTCTTCCGCAACAGTTTCAATGTCCATTCCACCTTCGGTAGAATACATGATCATGTTACGACCTGTGGCTCTGTTTAACAATACAGACATATAAAATTCGTTTGGCTCACTATCACCAGGATAATACACATCTTCCGCGATTAACACTTGGTGTACACGCTTTCCTTCAGCAGAAGTTTGTGGTGTTACCAAATCCATTCCGATAATTTGTCCTGCGATTTCTTCTACTTCTTGAAGATTTTTTGCAAGCTTTACGCCGCCGCCTTTTCCACGTCCACCAGCGTGTACCTGTGCTTTAATCACATGCCATCCTGTGCCAGTTTCTTCAGTTAATTGCTTTGCAGCTTCTACAGCTTCTGCTGGAGTTGTCGCTACTTTTCCTCTTTGAACGCGTACGCCAAAACTTGCTAATATTTCTTTTCCTTGGTATTCGTGTAGATTCATTTTACGAAGTTTTTTATAGTGGCACAAATGTAAAAAATCGAGCGCATTAAACCCAATTATTTTTGGTTTTTGATATATTAAAAAAGAGCCAAACTTTCGAATGACTCTTTATAAAGATTTTTATCCTAAATATCACTTCATAATGGTTTTCCAAAGTGATATTGCATAGTTGATTTGAAATTGCTTTCTACACTAGCAGCCAATAAACGTACAACCACGCGTTAGGCATTCTACCGTACAAAATTGTGTTTCTGGTGGTGGACAAACTATTACAGAAATGATTGCACAAAAATCTGTTAAGCAATCATTCAGAGTTTTTGGGGCATCTGCGCCTCCTGTTTTGTTGTGTAATTGACTAATTTTCTGTTTGTTTAATTCCAATGAATTTAATTTTCTTTTTTTCATGATTTTTTAATTTAAGTGTATTTAAAAATAATCATTATTCACAGCAATTACTTACGGTTTATCCATACTTTGGATATTAAAAATCTGATGTATTTATCTTGATTATTTTACTTTTAATTTTGATTTGAAATAGGAAAATCATGTCATGCTAAAAAGCAAAGAGGCTGTCTAAAAAGTCCTCAAAGACATCATTCTGAGCTTGATACTGAAATAAATTCAGCACAGGCTTCAGAATCTCATCATATTGACTATCAGCTGTTATGAGAAACCTAAATGCTTGCATTCATGAATACCAAATTATCAAATAAATATACATGAATAATCAAGTTCGGTTTGACGAAATCTGTACTTTTTAGACAGCCTCTTCTGCTTTAATACGCTTCTGAATTTTATGGTATTTCGTTATCAAATGGAATCGGGCATTTGAAGAATGTACAGTCTAAAGTACAATCAATAGTACACAATTCTGTGGGTCTTGGTGGACAATCGAAAAATGTATTTATTTGACAATATGGTACACAAGTTACACAGGAACAGGTGCTTGCCGTTGGCATATTTGTCGTAAACGGATCATTTCCACCAGTTTGTTGATGCAGTTGACTAATTTTTTGTTTGTTCAACGAAAGCGATGCTAATTTCTTTTTTTTCATAATAGTTTACTTCGTAAGTTTTAAAAAATTATCATATTTCAGCGTCAATAGGTATTGGACACACAATGGCAAATGAACAATCACGTGTTTGACAGTCTATCGTACAAAATTTAGTGATTGGTGGCGGACAGATAACTACAGACGGTATTTGGCAATTTGTAGGCAAACAAGAAACACAGGTACACGTACTCATTGTAATTTCGTCCGTAGTAAAGGATTGATTTCCTCCTTTTTGATTGTGCAACTGACTAACTTTTTGCTTGTTTAAGCTCAATGATTTTAACTTCTTTTTTTTCATGATTATTTAAATTTTTGGTTCAACTTAAATTTAAACAACCTCACAATCAATTCATTACGGTTTCGCCATAAAAAAAGCCAAGAAATACACCTTGGCTCATATTAAAAAAGCGAACAGTGATGTTCGCTTCATTTCTAGTTTTTGTGATTATCTGTCACATTTCTGAGTTGCGGGTTCTATGGTCAACTGACAATTTGGTCTACAGGAATCACAGCTACACCCACTTGCTGTAGGACAATCAGTTGATTCGCCATTTCGTCCTCCAAGCGCATGCAATTCACTAATTTTTCTCTTGTTCAACGTCAATGCATTCAAATTTCTTTTTTTCATGATATAAAATTTTAATTATTTCTCTCAAAATAAGAAATCACGGTTGCTTTTAAAACTTTTTGTTCTTAAGATTTATAAATCCTGAATTCAATTAGCAAATTAAGCATTGGTTTAAAAAAAAGATGCTGTCTAAAAAGTTTAAATTTCATCAAACCAAACTATGCACTGAACTCGATTCAGTATCAAGCTCAGAATGATGTGTGAAAAGATTTTTTAGACAACTTCTTACATGTTCATTACCAACCACCACATTTGCCGCAATTAGAATAACTAATTGTTGGCTCTCTTGGATCACTTGTACAACTGCCCGATGGACAATCATTAGTGAAAACCACTGTGGATTGGTCTGTTGTTGCTAATCCTCCTTTTACGCTTTCTTGCTGTAAATTAGAGATAAAAGATTTCTTTAGTCGTAAAATTTTCTTTGATTTTTTCATAATTCTTATGTTTAAAATTATGATAGATAGTTCAAAATCAATCATTTTGTTACCCAAGATGATTGATTTTTTAGAAAATACTTCTTGGGTGCTAATGTATTTAAATGTTGTAAATATAACTTTTTGTGTTATTTTTATAATTTTTAATCAGTTTTCTTTATTGTAACTTCAAATTATTATAGTTTTGAATTCACAAAATAAAGCAATGAAAGAATCAGATTTACTTACTATAGCGCAAAAATTCGGAAGTCCTACGTATGTATACGATGCCGAAAAAATCACCTCACAGTACGAACGCCTCACAAGTGCGTTTCAAACCGTACCAAAATTAAAATTACATTATGCCGTAAAAGCATTGTCCAACCTGAGCATTTTAAAGTTAATGAAATCGCTTGGCGCGGGATTGGATACCGTTTCGATTCAAGAAGTGCAATTGGGTTTGGCAGCAGGTTTTGATGCTGAAGATATCATGTACACGCCTAATGGTGTTTCGCTGCAAGAAATTGAACATGCTGCGCAATTAGGTGTAAAAATTAATATTGACAATCTTTCTATTTTAGAACAATTCGGAAGTAAACATCCAACGATTCCTGTGTGTATTCGTATCAATCCGCATGTAATGGCAGGTGGAAATCACAATATTTCTGTGGGACATATCGATTCAAAGTTTGGAATTTCTATACATCAAATTCCGCACGTACTTCGTATTGTAGAATTGACAGGAATGCAAGTCAACGGAATTCACATGCATACAGGAAGTGATATTCTTGATATTGATGTGTTTCTGTACGCTTCTGAAATCTTATTCAAAACCGCTACCAATTTCAAAAATCTAGAGTTTATCGACTTTGGAAGCGGATTTAAAGTGCCATACAAAAAAGACGACATTCAAACCAATATCGAAGAGTTAGGACAAAAATTAAGCGCACGTTTCAATGAATTCTGCCAAGAATATGGAAAAGAATTATCGCTCAACTTTGAACCAGGAAAGTTTTTAGTGAGTGAAGCAGGATACTTCCTAGCGCAGGTAAACGTTGTAAAGCAAACGACCTCAACCGTTTTTGCGGGAATCGACAGTGGTTTCAATCATTTAATTCGTCCGATGTTGTACAATTCATATCATCATATTGAAAACATTTCCAATCCAGAAGGTCGCGAACGTTATTATTCTGTCGTAGGTTATATTTGTGAAACGGACACGTTTGGCAACAACCGAAGAATTAGTGAAATCCGCGAGGGCGACATTTTAAAATTCAACAATGCTGGTGCATATTGTTTCTCGATGGCAAGCAATTACAATTCACGTTATCGTCCAGCGGAAGTATTATGGTTGAACAATGAATCACATTTGATTAGAAAGCGAGAAACTTTTGACGATATATTAAAAAATCAGGTAGAAATTGATCTTTCACATAAGAAAAAGAAAAAGAGCGTTCCTAAAGCAGTGTAAGTTTAGGAAAATCTAAGTGTTGGCAAAGTGTCTGTAGTGTACAGGCACTTTTTTTATGGTAACATTTTTTAAAATTTCTACTCTTTTATATAAAATAGTATCTTGTAGAGACATTTTACACGATTATTCGATGAAAAAAGTACTGATCCTTTTATTAGTAGCCTTTAATAGCTGTACAATTGAAAAAAAGATGAACAATCCTATTGATTTTGCGTTGGCGGCAGCTTCTGACAAGATTCAAAATGTCATGAAAAATTTGGAAGCGCATGAAGTTCAAATCATGGTGACAGATTCAAATGGAAACAATTTTAAGTTTCAAGTAAATGACTCCGTATATTTTTATCCAGCTAGTAGTGTCAAATTTCCCGTAGCACTTGCTGCTTTAGAAAAGGTGAATCAAATTCCTGAAATTACGAGTGAAACCGATTTTAAGGTGGAAGGTGATTCAGTTACGACTACAATTCGAAAAGAAATTCAAAAGATTTTTGCGGTGAGTGATAATGATGCATATAACCGATTGTTTGAATTTTTAGGTCAAGATAGAATCAATCAAAAACTACAAACAAAAGGGTTTCAACCTGCACAAATTGTGCATCGATTGAGTACTGCAGATGCAGCTCATATAGGAAATAAGGAAATCTTTTTTTCTAAAGAGGATAGTGTAATATATTGGGAACCAAGAAAAGTAAATGGTCTTTATCACCCATTAAGGATTGATAAAATTCAAAAAGGAACAGGTTTCTACCGAAACGATTCGTTGATACAGCAGCCAATGGATTTTTCTAAGAAGAATTATCTACCGATTGCTACACTGCATGAACTCATGAAACGTCTGTATGCTTCAGAAAAATATAATGCAGAAGCACAATTCTCACTCACTCAAAGCGATCGTGATTTCTTGATGCAAGTAATGCACAAAACCCCAAAACAACAAGGTTTTACCAATCCTGAATATTATGATAGTTACGTGAAATTTTTCCTGTTTGGAGACACGAAAGACGCCATGCCTGAGCATATCAAAATCTATAATAAAGTGGGATATGCGTATGGGTATTTAACCGATTGCGCATATGTTGTTGATACAAAAAATGATATTTCTTTTTTCATAACTGCGACCATTCACGTCAATAAGAATCAAATTTTCAATGATGATACGTATGAATATGACGAAATCGGGATTCCGTTTTTGGCAGCATTAGGTAGGCAAGTCCATCAATTTTATCTCAATCAAAAACACAATTAAAAAATTAAATGAAAAAGATTCTTCTCCTCATACTTTTTGGTACTTGTGTCTGTCATGCACAAATAGTAGAATTAAAAAGAGATTCTATTTTATCCACAAAAGACACCATTTCAATTTCGATAAAGAGTAATGTGCCCGCACCTATCTTTTTTACAGTTGATGCAAAAGACAGCACCATGCAATCCATTATTTATCAACCCAAAACAATCATTCGTGCAGAAGAAAAATTGACCGATTTTATAAAATTCCCTCGCAATCTTTTAGCAAGTGACACTGCTTCTATTGGCTTGAAAAACTACTTTAGCTTCAATCTTTCGTATGGCAATCCAAGAACTGCAAATCCAGATACAACTTATAAATATTTACTACCTTACAAGCGCAAGAAAAAATTGATTCAAGGAAACTTTGGAAATTTTTCACACAATCATGCAGGATCATTTCACGCATACGATTTTGGTACAAAAATCGGCGATACCATCTATGCAGCGCGTGAAGGAAAAGTGATTGCCATAAAAAGTGATTCTAAAAAACATGGACGGACACGAAAATTTTCAAACTTTGCGAATTATATTGTGACCATACATGATGATGGCACCACTGCCTACTATTATCATTTGGATTATAAAGGCGTATTGATTAAAAATGGTGATAAGGTAGCACGTGGACAAGCGATCGGAATTTCAGGGATGACTGGTTTTACAACGGTTCAGCATTTGCATTTTGTAGTGCGGATTCCGACGGAAGATCAAGGAAATATTTCAATTCCTATTCAGTTTGAAGGTTTTGAAGGAAAAAAATTTAAACAAGGAAAAAAATACGCTCGGAAACGTAAAAGATAACATATGGATGAACTAAATATCGTCATAATTATTGCAGTGCTGCTTTTTGTAAGATTAGGCATTCGACTGTATAAAAATTATCCGCGTTCTGAGGATTAATAGTGTTTTGTTATGGTAAAAATTTTTCGCTCGTTTCGGAAACGACTGCTCCAAGAAAGCAAGTTTAGAAAGTATATTATGTATGCAATTGGTGAAATTCTACTAGTTATGATTGGAATTTTACTAGCATTGCAAGTCAACAATTGGAATTCCAACAGAAAAGCCAAAAATACGCTAAGAAGCGCCTTAGAAACAGTCACTTCTGACCTTAAAAGAGACACTATTACTGCTTCTAAATTAATTGAAGTCTTTGAGAATAATCAAGAAACCTTTAAGCTTATTATTGATAAAAAAATAACAAAAGAAAATTACAAGGACTATCCGATGTTTTACAGTTTGGTGACATTGTATCAACCTTTTAATATTCAAACGAAAGGATACGATATTTTAAAAAATATTTCCAATCAAAAAACCAGTGAACGCGATAGTATTTTTGACGATTTAACTCAGTTCTACTCACTGCTTGGTCCGAATCTAAAGAAAAGCAATGAACGTTTGGAAAAAGTCGTTCTAGACAATTTAGCAGATTTTCAAGAATTTCCTTGGTTTGTCGATTGGACACAGGGAAAATTGACTGATGAAATGCTTACCTATTTTACTACGAGTGAAGATTACCGAAAACGTGTCGCCGCTTACAATGTACTCGCGTACGGCAATCATTTTGGTCTCATAAGACTCTACAAAGAAAATGCAAAAAAAGTACTGAAAGCATTGGGAGAAAGACTTGATGATGATTGATCTTTACAAATCCTTATAAAACGTCAACCCATTTTTATCTAAATCATAAAAATCTAATGACTTTAGCACATCTTTCACAGCTAGTACAGGATGCACACTTAAAAATTATTCGTTAGCTCTCATAACTTGATTTTCATCTACTTAAAAGTAATCTTTTTTGAGAGAAGATGCATTTTTTTACTGTAAAAAGGTATCTTTAACGATATATAACATTGAACTTCTTATGAAACGCCTCTTCTTTTTTATATTAGTATTGAATTCACTCTTTGTCATTGCACAAAATTATGAAGATACAACAGGTGCACTTTCTGAAATTGGATTGTATACCATGGATACGAAACTGAACGAAAAAGCAATAAAAAAGGAATTAAAAGCTATTTTTCCTGGTGTGACTTTCATTGATGATGCACCAGATGTAATTGACCGTACCATGATCTATTTAGATATTATTTCTGATGTAGAAGAAGATTATCCAGCACATGACATGGAATACTTGCAATATTTTGCAGATGGATTTACGCAAACACAAAAAGAGCAACTAGGCAATTCCAAAAACGCCTGCATCATTGTGCTATACTATCAAGAAAAAGATGTATTTACACACACCAAAAAGCTATTTGATTGGGTGTATAAAAAAGTAAATAATACAGATTTTATAGTGTATGATGGCGAAGTGCGAGAATACTATTTGCCTGCAACATGGAAAAAAGAACGTTTAGATCCTTGGGAAAATGGAAAGCCTAATGCATTCCAACTACTCACACTACATTCGTACAGAATGGACGAATACTGTCGCACGATTACCTTCGGAATGCAGCGTTTTGGCTTGCCAGATCTTGTCATTGAAGATTCGCCGTGTTCAAACATGAGAAATGCCACTCAATTACTAACTATCATTGGACAACTGCTTTTAGAAGGCAAACAAATTCAAGATAAAAGCTTACTAGTCGATTTAGATGCCATAAAAAACTCGCAATTCCAAGAAATTCTTGCGACTATAGTGGAAGACAATTCGCAGAGAAAAGCAGCTATTAACTTTAGAAGAGTTCTTGCTATGGAAGAAGGCGATCCGTTCAATACCATATTTCGGGTGAATTTCAATAACAAGGATTTCAAAAACAAACAAGCGTACGAAAGTGAAGTCTACAAAAACCTCTTTGGGGTTGATGATGAAATCACGAATGTAAACCACAATGATGAAATCATGGCGGCGAGCGAACGTGCCAAGAAAAAACTACCTGAATTACGCGCACTATTTAATGAAGGACTAGATCAGGAAACGTTATTACTAAAAGCACCTTTTACCACTGATACTGGCGGTAATGAATGGATGTGGGTGGAAGTAACACGTTGGAATGGCGAAACCATTAAAGGGATTCTACAAAACGAACCGTACTACATCAAAGATTTAAAATCTGGCGCAAAAGTCACCGTGCAACAAGCAGATATCTTTGATTACATCTTATACAAAGCAGACGGCACCCAAGAAGGCAACGAAACTGGAAAGTTGATTATGAAGTATGGGAATTGATTTTTAGATATGTTAGATTATTAGATTTTTAGACTGTTGGATTTTTTAGACTTTGTTAGCATCTTAAATGATTTTAAAGGATTTCTTGATACTAAATCTTTTCAAGAATTCGAATTGAAATTTTAGTATAATGAGTCATTGCGAGGAGTTTACGACGAGGCAATCTTTTCCTATAAAAGTACAAATTCTGCTTTGATTTCGACAGATTACCGCGCTTTCGCTCGTAATGACGTTTCAAAACACACCTAGAATCTAAAAGCGTAAGCAGTCTAAAGCGAAGCGCATCTACCATACCAATGTACTAATTTGATAATTTGAAAATGTACCAATGCTTATTTCAAAGACTAATCATACTTTGATTTCTACAGATTACCGCGCTTTCGCTCGTAATGACGTTTCAAAATATCTAGAGTCTAAAAGTAAAGCGCATCTACCAATGTGCCAATTTGAAAATTTAAAAATGTAGCAATGCTATCAAATAACATTCACAAATCACCAACTACAATACTAAAATACCAAGAGCGTGAGCGATACTAAAGCGAAGCGCATCTACCAATGTATCAATTTGAAAATGTACTAATGCTTATTTCAAAGACTAATCATAATTTGATTTCGACAGATTACCGCGCTTTCGCTCGTAATGACGTTTCAAAATATCTAGAGTCTAAAAGCAAAGCGCATCTACCAATGTGCCAATTTGAAAATTTGAAAATGTAGCAATGCCATCAAATAACACTCACAAACTCATAAACTACAATACTAAAATACCAAGAGCGTGAGCGATACTAAAGCGAAGCGTGTCTAACAGGCGAAGCCGATACTAACAATCTAAAAGCAAAGCGCGTCTAAACACGAAAACGCTCTACCAAACCAACACTTTCCGCAAACTCCGAAACCATATCCGCTACCACAGTCGCTGCAGGTTTGATCTCGTGAATTAAGGCAGAGACTTGCCCAATTTCCAATTCGCCTTCTACCAAATCGCCTTCAAACATACCGCGTTTGGCACGTGCTCTTCCTAATAAGGTTTTGAGTTCTTCTACAGTTGGACCAGTCGTGTATAAAGCTTCTATATCTTCGTAGAATTTATTTTTCAACAAGCGTACAGGCGCTAATTCCTTCAACATGAGTTTGGTGCTTCCTTCTTTGGCTTCCACGACTTGTTTTTTGAATTCGATGTGTGAAGAAGCTTCGTGCGTTGCTACAAATCGACTTCCGACTTGTACGCCGTCTGCGCCTAAAACCATAGCGGCTAACATCGCTTTTCCACTTCCGATGCCTCCCGCAGCCAACAACGGAATTTCCAATTGTTCTTTCACACTTGGAATCAACGTGAGTGTTGTTGTTTCTTCGCGTCCGTTGTGTCCGCCAGCTTCGAAACCTTCTGCTACCACTGCATCTACACCTGCTGCTTGTGCTTTCAACGCAAATTTGGAACTACTCACAACATGTGTTACCGTGATTCCGTTTTCCTTTAAAAATGGCGTCCATGTTTTCGGATTTCCTGCGGAAGTAAACACAATTTTCACACCTTCTTCTACAATAATATCCATGATTTCTTCAATATTCGGATACAGCATCGGAACGTTCACACCAAACGGTTTGTCCGTTGCTTTTTTACATTTTTGGATGTGTTCGCGCAATATATTAGGATACATTGATCCTGCTCCCAACAAGCCTAATCCGCCAGCATTACTTACGGCAGAAGCCAATCGCCAGCCACTTGCCCAAATCATACCACCTTGAATGATTGGATATTGAATATTGTATAATTGTGTAATTTTATTGTGTTCGAACAAAGCCATTCGTTGTTATTGTTTTATGATTTTTTTGGTGATTGTTTCCCCTTCTGCTTCAATACGTACCCAGTACATTCCTGCTGCCAGTTGACTTACATCAATAGTTTGAGAATTTCCATTTACGGTATAAAAGCTGAGCGTTGTTCCAACCAAATTCCCCAAGGTAATGGTTGCATTTTGTGTTGCTACTGGTAAATTGATTTGTATATTCGTTTTCGCGGGATTTGGAAAGATTTGAATTGCAGCTACGTTTTGAATCTCCTTTGTAGACAAGGTCTGAAAAGCCACTTCAAAATCTGGAATTCCATGTCCCAATTGAATCGTTGGATTCGCATAGATGGAAGCTGTTTCACGAACAATCTGCATCAACTCCAAATTGGTTTTGTTTGGAAATGCTTGTACCATACACGCCATCGCTCCAGCAATAATTGGTGATGAAAACGAAGTTCCGTTGGCTGTAGCAATGCCTCCACTTGGTATAATCACATAAGAAGCCACACCTTGCGCTACAATATCTGGCTTTACAGGAATATTTGGTGTTCTTCCTAACGAACTAAACCATCCATAATTTCCACTACCATCTACTGCTCCAATCGTAAATACATTTCCATCTGCAGGCGCGGTTATGATTTGCCAAGTAGCATCATTCCCAGAATTTCCTGCCGAACTCACCATAAACATTCCTTTTTCAACCGCAATATTAGCGCCTCTTGTAATGAAAGTTGTGTTTCCGTCCATATCGGCAGTTGTATAATCATAGCGACTGTCGTCAAAACGATTGTAACCTAAGGAAGTATTTACAACATCAACTCCTAAACTATCCGCGCGTTCTGCAGCTTCTACCCAATAAGATTCTTCCAAAGGAGTTTCGCTGCCAGCATCTTCTGTTCTAAATAAATAATAACTTGCATCAGGTGCCGTTCCAACAAATTGACCATCAAGATAGGCTGCCATGTCTGATAATACCAACGTTCCATGATTATTTCCTGTGTAGGCATAAATATCTGGATTTCGATCTACAAAATCATAACCGTTTAACAAATCGCCATTATCTCGTAAGCGTTGAAAAGCAGTCATGGTGTTTACATTCGGGAAACCGCTATCCATCACCGCTACCGTGACACCGTCGCCTGTATAGTCTAACTCGTGTAGTTTATCAACCTTAATCATCGATGCTTGATTTCCACTGTTTCCGTAATTGAACATCACATGTGTTTCCAACTTTTTCGCTACGCGCTCGTGATTTGTAGTTGCAGCAGGTCTGCCAACCGTATTTAAAGAACGATCTGCATAAAATATTTCATTGACAAAAGCTAAATTCAATAAGTTATCAATATCCGTTTGTGTTCCCAAAACATGTACACAATTGAACCATTTCGACTTCGCCATGACCGTGATTCCTGTTTGGTTTTTGACTTGTGCGATATACGCTTCATTCACAGGAACATCGCGTGCATCAATGGCAATACTGTGATTGTTTTTACGATTGATGGCTTTTTGTGTTAGAATTGTTGTTGGATTCGCTAAAGCCGTAGATACATTGGGCTTGTCGGTAAAGTATACCCAAGCATGTTCTGTTTGTGCCACACTGAATTGTGCTGCTATTATTATTGCTAATACGATCAACTTTTTCATCTTTTTTTTTGGTTTTTGGTTTTGGGTGTTTGGTCTTGGTTTTTTGTTGATTTGTTAATTTGTTAATTCGTCGATTTGTTGATTTGTTGATTTGTTACTCGATTTTAATTCTCTTTTCGGTTTCAAATTCAACTTCAAGTTCAAGTTCATCAAGAAATCACTCCTGAACCGATCAATTCATCTTCAATATACCATGCTACAAATTGTCCTTCGGTGATGGCACTTTGTGGATTTTCGAAATCTACATAGGCGCCGCCTTCTATTTTGTATACTACAGCTTTTTGTAACGGCTGACGGTAGCGAATACGCGCTAGTACTTCCATGGATTCGTCTGGCTGTAAGGCTAAATCTTCACGAACCCAGTGCAATTCTTCATCCGATACAAATAAAGTACGTCGGTACAAACCTGGATGCGATTTTCCTTGTCCTGTGTAAATGACATTTTCTTCTACATCAGTTTCAATCACAAATAAAGGTTCAACCGTTCCTCCAACAGCTAATCCTTTTCGTTGTCCTTTTGTAAAATAGTGTGCACCTTGGTGTTTTCCAACTATTTTTCCATCTGTTTGTTGATAGGTATATTTTTGTGCGTAGAACGCCAATTCTTCTGCTTTGGAAGCAAATGTTGGTAATTCTTTTTGATAGCTTTCAATCGTGCTTGGTACTTCCACAATCACACCTTCTTTTGGTTGTAATTGTTGTTGTAAAAAGTCAGGCAATTTTACTTTTCCAATAAAACACAATCCTTGGGAATCTTTCTTTTCTGCCGTGATTAAATCTGCTTTTGCCGCAATTTCACGTACTTCAGGTTTTGTCAATTCTCCCACAGGAAATAGTGCTTTTGACAATTGTTCTTGCGATAATTGACACAAGAAATACGATTGATCTTTATTGCCATCAACACCAGCCAACAACTTGTGAATAGTTTTTCCATCTTTTTCAATCGTTTCTTTTCGGCAGTAGTGACCTGTTGCTACATAATCCGCTCCTAAATCTAACGCAATTTTTAAAAAGACATCAAATTTTATTTCTCGATTGCACAATACATCCGGATTTGGTGTGCGTCCTTTTTCGTATTCGTTGAACATATAATCAACGATACGTTCTTTGTATTGTTCGCTTAAATCTACCGTTTGGAATGGAATTCCTAGTTTTTCTGCCACAATCATGGCATCGTTGCTATCTTCTAACCAAGGACATTCATTGGAGATCGTTACCGAATCATCGTGCCAATTTTTCATAAAAAGACCGATGACTTCGTATCCTTGTTCTTTCAACAGATACGCCGTGACGCTAGAATCTACTCCTCCAGAAAGTCCTACTATAACTCGTTTCATTTTATCTTATTCCTTTCGCTATTTGTTTTCAAGTAAGACGTAGCTCACTCTAATTGCTGACAAAGATACTATCTTTTTCGTGTTTTTTGAGCATGTGATCTTATTACAAAAAAAGCCTGAGTGGAAAGAACACTCAGGCTTTTTTTTATATTACATTTCAAACTGCAATGTAGACTGCTTTACTTTCTACTGATTGCCTGTGAATTTGAGTAGCGTTCCGTATGAAATGAAGAGACATTGCACTACTTTTTCATCTAGAAATGTAACCGCTAAAGCTTATTTTTTCATCATTGCTTTCTGTATAGATGTACAAATTGTCTTTTGGTTGCGTCAAAATTTTAAATAATTAATTGAGGTTATCTAAAAAGCGAATGAAAACGTCATTCTAAGCTTGATACTGAAATGTTTTTAGCATAGACTTTAGAATCTCATTCTACTGATAATCAATTCATAGGAAACCGAATTAATTTTGAATTGAATTCAGCTTATGATTTGGTTTGACGAAATCTTTACTTTTTAGACAGCCTCGCATCATATCATTTATAAAACAATTAGAAGTTTGAAATTCCCCCATATGAGCCGATTGTATACAATAAAAGCTTTTGTTACGGTGTTAAACTTTTAAAATACATCGTACGATCAGCATTTTATTTTGCTATTTTAGCAGATATTTCGATGAAATAAAACAGGCATAACTTTTGCCCTGTGAAGTGTATACTTAAAAGAATTTAGATGAAATTGAAGTTTGGAATTGGTTTCGCATTGTTTTTCTTAATCGGAAACAGTGTATTTGCACAGAATGCAACCATTGATAGTCTCGATATTAAGATTGGACAAATGATTATGCTGGGTATTGGTGGCGATACGGAGATTCTTCCCGATAATAAGATTTTAGCCGATATTAAAGCGCAGAAATTAGGTGGTGTTTTGCTGTATGAAAAGAACATCAGCAAAGAAAATTCTGTTGAAAAACTAAAAAAATTGGTCAAAACGTTAAAGCAAGATGCCCAACTTCCACTCTTGGTGAGTATTGATGAAGAAGGTGGAAAAGTAAACCGATTGAAACAAAAATACGGTTTTCCAAAGACCGTTTCTGCAAAGTATTTAGGCGAAGTAAATGCTATTGATTCTACAAAATATTACAGTGATATTATTGCGCATAATTTGCTACAACTTGGAATTAATGTGAATTATGCGCCTGTGTTGGATGTGGATAATGCAGAGAATCCGCCCATTGGAAAGAATCATCGTGCGTTTTCGAAAGATCCGAAAGAGATAGTGAAACATGCGCGTCAGGTGGTGAAAAGTCATCGTTATTTTAATATTCGAACGGTTGTTAAGCATTTTCCTGGCCACGGAAATTCGCGTCAAGATTCGCATTTTAATGTGACCGATGTGAGTAAGTATTGGAAACAGCAAGAAGTGTTTCCGTATGTAAAATTGTTGTATGAAGGCAATGTTGATGCAATTATGACCGCGCATATTGTGAATGATCAACTAGACGATTCTAAGTTACCTGCGACACTTTCTAAAAAGATCATGACCGATTATTTACGTGGCGATTTAGGTTTTGATGGTGTGATTTTTTCAGACGATATGCAGATGAAAGCAATTGCCGATCAGTTTGGATTTGAAAAGTCGATTGAGATGGCGATTTTAGCTGGTGTTGATGTGTTGATGTTTTCAAATCATATTCCCATGAAAGGGCGCGATATGATTATTCCACAAGATATTATTGATATTGTGAAGAAGATGATTGCTGATGGCGAGATTTCGGAAGAACGTATCAATGAATCTTATGAGCGTATTTTGGAGTTTAAGGAGGGACTTTGATATTAGATGTTAGACCGCTGACGCTGTTAGATATTAGACCGCTTCGCTGTTAGACTCGTTCCTGCGTAGGCAGGAATCTTTTGGACCGTAGCTTCGCTATTGTTAGACTTTATTTTTTGTGAATGTTGGATGTTGGATTTTGAATTGTTTTTAAAATTCAGGCTTTCTGTTGTTTCTCCTGTTTTATTGGGCTTTACTTTATTTTTTAATTTCTTCGAAATTTGTATGCTTTGATTTTTCATTGCTTATACAATGAAGCAATCTGTTACTTTATAATTTTTATTTTTGAAAATGACTACGGAAATACTAAAAACTGATTGGTTTCTCAACGAAAAAAACTTTGAAGGGACTGTTTCGTTTCGAGGAAAGAATGGTGGTATTATTCAGGCGTTTTCTTATGGAGTTGAGCTGAAAGAAAGACAGCAAATTGCATTAGATTTAAATGCACTATACGCTGATTTGGAATGGGAAATTATCTTTTCGGAAAATCGTGATAAAGAAATAAAGATTGAACGCAAAGGAGATTGGGAATATGAAGCGTATGGTATCATTAGAACCATCAATCCCGTTATGATTGACTTTGGCGAATTTGAATTAGACACAGGAAACTGGACCAATGATGAGAAAGTTATTGGATCGTATGTGTATTGGAAAATTGATCGATTGGATATTATCTAGGAACCCTTGTTTGGTATTAAAATAAAAACAAAAACCCGTTTTGTACCCTATTGATATTCTCCGGGTTTTATGTTTTTTTAGTTTACTAAGAAATTCTAGTTAACGTGAATTAGATATAACTATTCCGTTAAATACATAATTGTCAATAATTTACAGAAATTGTCAAATCGAGCGCAGTCGAGATTCAATTGAAGTTTTAACTTTTATAGTGTTCTCGACTGCGCTCGAACTGACAAATGTTTATTTTTCAATTAATTACGAGTAATTTGATGATTTCTTATGTCGAACTCACGTTAGTTAATTACAAAAGATTTGAAGGTAGCATCTGGTGTTTTTGATCCATCACCTGAATCATTATACACACCTGCTTTGAAGTAGAAATCATTCTTTACGCCACTGTCAAACCATTTACTATGGATTACTTTTTTGTAATTAGAATTATTCGTAGTATACGTGGCTGTTCTTGTCACCGAACCTGTTTTTACAGTAATTTTAACTCTATTATTCCCTACTTCCATTTTTAAGTCTAAATCAGCTCCAGCTTTATAACTTTGTAATGAAGTTTCATAAGTAGAACCTTGATTTTTCTTGTAAGTGGTCGTGATATAACATCTTATTTTTCCATTCTTAATTTCTACTCGTAGCAAAGGTCTTTCCGCAGCTCCTCTGTTGTGAAGTTGCGCAATGGTAACTCCACCAGAAGGATAATCACTAAATTTTGCTTTATACGTCATTGTTCTCGAGTTGTTTAAAGAAGCTTCTTGTCCAGATTTTTGTTTCCATTCTGTTCTTCTGCTTTTTTCTTTGCAACTGGTTAATTTATAGGAACCATCACTATTTCTTTTGTATTTTCCGATGAAATAGCTATCGTTTGTACCTCCGTCTGTATTGTTTGTATCCGTTGCATTTTTAGAAACAGTCCGCGTACCGCTTGAACAACTTTTAGTGGTTTCAATTTGTATGTTATTCAGCGTAAAGGAACCTGTAGAAGCAAATTTGGCAACACCTTGATCAACAGTTTCCTCCTCTAAAGCAACATCTTCTAAAACTGCATCCTCTGAACAGCTCATGATAAATGCACTAAATAATAGCATCACTAACCACATATGTACGATTTTCTTTTGGTTTGAGTTTCGTTTTTTCATTTTTGTTAGTTTAAGTTTATGTTAGTTATTTTGGTAAACCAATTTGGTAAACCAGTTTGGTTTACCAAAAATATATAAAAAGATTGAGTTTCGTTATGTATTTCTAAATTTTTCGTTAAAAAAATGATGATCTTATAAAAAGTAGTGGTTAAAATTTAATATTTATTAGATGTTAGACCGCCTCGCTTGTTAGACTTATTTCTGCTTACGCAAAACCTCTTAGACTGCAGCTTCGCTACTGTTAGACTTGTTTCTGCATTGGCAGAAATCTCTTAGACCGCTTTGCTTTTAGATTTTTAGACTTTTTTTGTTGTGGATGTTGGATGTTGAACTTTGAATTGCTTTCGAAGTGTAGTTTTGTAAATAGTGTAGTATAAATTATGCTCAAAAACTATTTTTTTATTCCTGTAAACGCTTTAGCTGCACCCTTTTCTTGTTCTGTTTTTAGGTAGTATTCTTCTACTTACATACTTCAACCATTGCGTTTCAAGCTGTTCTCGATACATTTTTATTCCGCTGTGCTTTATAAAAACACTCGAACTGACGTTTTTTAATTATCAATTTGAAAATGTGTAAATGTCTTTCAAAGAAAATGAGATGCTTTACCAAAAACGGATTGCTTCACTGCGTTCGCAAAGACGTAACAAAGATTGTGGAATACCACTTGCTTTTGTAATAGAAATTGACTGATGATTGTGTATGATACGTCATTGCGAAAGTTTTGGAAAAACTTGTGGCAATCTGTTCCTTTCGAAGACTAATTTTACTTTGATTTTGACAGATTGTTTCACTACGTTAGATGGCGTATATAAGTCTTTTTATAGTTTCAAATTTAAATTTACAACCATCACTTCGGGTGATTTTGAGGGACGAAAAATTGTGTCGAGAAGTACTTTGAAACAAATACTATTTTAGAGTTTTACATAAAAAACAAAGCTCCTCAAAACTGAGAAGCTTTTATATAATTGAAAATTATTTACTTTTTATAATTCCTCCAACTTCATTAGAACTTGTCTAAAAACGAAGCAGTCTAAAAGTGCGAAGCACGGTCTAAAAGATTCCTGCCTACACAGGAACGAGTCTAAAAAACTATTTTCTTTTGTTATTCGCCTTTTTCTGTGCTTCAGCTTGCTCCATCATTTCCTGCATTTTACGTTGGAAACGGTTTTGCTTTTTCGGCTTCTTCTTGTTGATTTCGATTTGCGCGTGAATCTTTTCTTCATCAAGGATGTATTTCTTGATGACTAACATGATTCCGATGGTAATTAAGTTGGATACGAAGTAGTATAAACTCAATCCACTCGCGTAGTTGTTAAAGAAAAATAACATTAGTAATGGAGAGAAATACATCATATATTTCATCATTTTACTCATGTCTGGCATTCCTTCTTGTGGTTGCGACATCGAACTCATTTGTTGTCCCGTCGTCATACGCATGTAAAAGAAAATTGCAATGGATGCCAAAATTGGGAATAAACTGATATGATCTCCATATAGTGGAATACTGAATCCTTCTGGGAATTTGTAAATGGTGTCATACGACGATAAATCTTCTGCCCACAGGAAACTTTCTTGTCGTAATTGGAACGCTGATGGGAAGAACATGAATAGCGCGTAAAATACAGGAATCTGCATTAATGCTGGAATACATCCTGCCATAGGACTTACGCCTGCTTTTCCGTATAATTTCATGGTTTCTTGCTGCTTCTTCATGGCATCGTCCTTGTACTTTTGGTTAAGCTCGTTGATCTCCGGACGAATGACTTTCATCTTCGCTTGCGATAAGTACGATTTGTATGTGATAGGCGATAGTAACAATCGAACCATGATCGTCATAATAATAATCGCGATTCCCGCAGGTAAAAACATACTTAAGAATCCGTACAACGGAATTAAGAAGTAACGGTTGATCCATCCAAAGATTCCCCATCCTAATGGTACAATTTCATCTAAGTTTCTGTCATAGGAAGATAGCGTATCATAATCTGCTGGACCGTGATATAAATCCATGGAATAATTTAATTCTCCACCTTTTAATTCTAAAGGAATTACCGAATTAAAGTTCTTTAAGAATTCCACATCTTTTTCAGCCATTTCACTGTCAACGATGTCTTCCGAAGTCAAATTTGCTCTTCTAAATGCGGTATCTGTTAATAAAATGGACGTAAAGAAATGTTGCTTGTATCCAATCCACGTCACTCCTTTTGCCGATTCTTCATCATTTCCTTGTCCTAAGTAGCTATCTTTTCCATCTTCATATTCGTAGACTACTTCCGTGTAACGATTTTCATACGTCACACTTTTTGCATGTCTAAAACTTTTCAGCTTCCACTCCATGCTTACAGGTTGACTCGCATTGATCATTCCGTTCAATCCTTGCGAACGCACAGTGAAATCCATCATGTAATCATCTTTCAACTCGTATAAGTATTCCAAGTATTTATTCGGCGCTACTTTTAATTTCATCGAAAGTGACTTCACACCATTACTTTCTGAATATGTTGGTTCAAAGGCTAAATCTTGTGTGTTGATGACTCTATTTTCGGCAGTTGTCAAATTCAATCCAAATGAAGCGTTTCCATCTTTGATCAGGTATACAGGCTTTTCGTCATAGGTGACCAATTTTTCTATTTTATCACCTTTTTTCGTTGCTTTTACCTGCGCCTCAATGATTTGTCCACCTTTGTTGCTAATTTTAAGAGAGATTAGCTCATTTTCAATCGTAGTCACCTCATCCATAGAAACTTTTCCAGCGTTAAAGCCAAAAGCTCCTGTGGCGTTTTTATATTTTGCCACTTGCGTGGAATCAGTCAAGTCTAAGGTTGAATTTTCAAGAACCGTATTGGTAGTGTTAATTCCTGTACTATCGGTAGCAACTTGTTCCGTTTTGTTTTTTTCTGCGGCTGCTTTTTTAGCTGCGGCTTCTTCTTCTGGTGTAGGTTTCATGGTATTTAACCAAAAAACTCCAATTAAAGCTATTAAAGCAAATCCTATTAATTGTTTGTAATCAAACTTGTTTTCTTCCATTCAATAATTAATTTATGCGAATCTCGTAAAAAGATTTTAATCTCAGTGTACTAGACATCTTTTTTAAAGTTTTGTTACTCAAAAAAGTATCCAAATTTCGTTTTTATGCCATAGTGGCATTTTGTTTGTTTTCTGCATGCACCAACGCCGCTTTTACAAACGCCACAAATAATGGATGCGGATTGGCTACGGTACTTTTATATTCTGGATGGTACTGAACGCCCACAAACCAAGGGTGCGACGGCAATTCTACAATTTCTACCAACCCAGTTTTTGGATTGAATCCTGTAGCGATCAAACCAGCATTTTCTATTCTTTCTTTGTAATCATTGTTAAATTCATAACGATGGCGATGACGTTCTAAGATCATCGACTTCTCATAGATGTCATGTACCTTACTTCCTTCTTTCAACTCACATTCCCAAGCTCCTAAACGCATGGTTCCACCCTTGTTTTGTACATTTTTTTGTTCTTCCATCAGACTGATCACAGGACTTGCCGTATTCGGATTCATTTCTGTAGAGTTGGCACTGTCTAAACCTAAGATGTTTCTTGAAAATTCAATCACTGCCATTTGCATTCCTAAGCAGATTCCTAAGAATGGTACATTGTGTTCACGTGCATATTGTACCGCACGAATTTTTCCTTCAATTCCACGATCTCCAAATCCTGGCGCGACTAGAATTCCATCCAGATTTTTAAATTTCTCAGCAATCGCTTTTTCTGTGATATGTTCTGAGTGAATCGACTCCACTTTTACTTTGATTTCGTTTTCTGCGCCTGCATGAATGAACGATTCTAAAATCGATTTGTAAGAGTCTTGCAGTTCTACATATTTTCCAACCAATCCGATTGTGACTTCACTTTTTGGATTTTTTAGTTTGGTTAAGAATTCATTCCAAACCGTTAATGCTGGTCTTCCGTCGTCTGCTAGGTTTAACTTTTTCAAGACTACCGTATCTAGTCCTTCTTCCAACATTAAATTCGGCACGTCGTAAATCGTCTTCGCATCAATCGATTGAATCACCGCTTCACGCTTTACATTACAAAATAACGCCAATTTGTGACGCAATTCTTCTGAAAGTTCATGCTCCGTTCTACACACCAATACATCTGCTTTGATTCCGCTTTCCATCAAGGTTTTTACAGAATGTTGCGTTGGTTTCGTTTTTAATTCGCCTGCAGCAGAAAGATACGGAACTAAGGTTAGGTGAATTACCATTCCGTTGTCTTCTCCCAATTCCCACAATAACTGACGAACAGATTCAATATACGGTAACGATTCAATATCTCCCACCGTTCCTCCGATTTCTGTAATGACAATATCGTAGTTTCCAGAGTTCCCAAGAATCTGGATACGTTCTTTGATTTCGTTGGTAATGTGTGGAATGACTTGCACCGTTTTTCCTAAGAATTCACCTCTACGCTCTTTTTCAATTACGCTTTGGTAAATACGTCCTGTTGTGACATTATTTGCTTGTGACGTCGGAACATTTAAAAAACGTTCGTAATGCCCTAAATCCAAATCGGTTTCTGCGCCATCGTCCGTCACATAACATTCGCCATGTTCATACGGATTTAGCGTTCCAGGATCGACATTAATGTATGGATCTAGTTTTTGGATAGTAGTTCTGTAACCTCTTGCCTGTAGTAATTTAGCGAGTGAAGCTGCTATGATACCTTTTCCCAAAGAAGAGGTCACACCTCCCGTTACAAATATGTATTTGGTGTTTGCCATTAGTGTATTTATGTTGTTGTGTTGTTGTGTTCGGCGGCAAAAGTACAAAGAAGAATTTATAATTAATAAAGGTTGAATAACTATTTTTCAAGTGTATTCAACCTTTGTATTTTTTTCTGATAAAACTGATTATCAATGCAGTAAGTTTGACAGAGTAAGACAAATTTATGTTCAATGAAATCTTTATAGCTACGCTAAGTGCTCTTAGCAATGCTCGATTTGACAAATAGTAAACTTTCAATACTCAAATCGTATCATAAAAATAATCATCAAACTAGTTTTAGAAAAAACTAATCCCTACTCCCTAATTCCTAATTCCTTACATTAAGCATTCGCTTCATTATCGTTGTCCAGTTTTGGTTGTACAAAACCAATCGCTGTTTGTATTACGGTATCGAGAATGCTGTTTTTTAAGTGTCCTAATTTAATTTTAGAAACACCTGCAGCGTACAATCCTTGGAGTACGACTAAATCTTTTTGGCTTTCTACCAACCATTTGTAATCATCAAGTGTGATGTTGCCTTGTGCCAATAAGGTTGTCCAGCGTTCTAGCTTGTCTTTGGAAGCGTTTAAGAAGTCTTGCACGTCTTTTTTTGACTCTGCTTTTAAATCGTCAAACTTAGCACCCATTAAGTGTAATAAGTTTCCTTTTAGTTCTTTTAGTAAATCTTTAAAGTCCATGTTATAAAAGTGTTGTTATGTCGTTATTGTGATGCTAGCATTCCTTCGAGTCGCTTTGCTGCGGCAGGATCTTTTTTTGCTTCGTATTGTAAAATTAAGTCCAATGCTTCTACCACTTGTCCTTTGGCTTCTGTGATAAAGAAACTAGACAGTGTACTTTTCTCTTTCCAGCGTTTTAAGAAACCTCCGATAAATTTTTTATCTGGATTTGCGATCATTTTCCACATCGCATAGCTGATTTTGTTATCTGGTTTATTTTTTTCGTATTCTACCATTTTGGCAAGCTCTATTTGCAAAGCTTCAATGGCTGCAGCTTGTGAGTCATAAGACATGGTGGCTTTGCCCATCAAGTTTTGCGCATCGACTTTGATTTCTGTTCCTTTTTGATACGAATATTGATCAAAAGCTGCCGTACGAAGTGAAGCACAAGAAGTCACTAAGAAAAATGCCAATGCACTGACGTACACTGCATAAAAACGTGTTTTCATAATTGAGGTGTTATAATAGATTAGAATAATTCATTTTTTACTCTTTTGATCGCATCTACATGATAGCGAATGATTTTTGCGCGTCCTTCGCGTGTCATTAAGATCGATTTGCATTCTTCTTCATTGTCCATAAAGAAGTTTTCCGTCAAAATGGCTGGCATTCTGGTATGTTTTAACACATAGAAGTTTTTTTCTTTGTCTAAATCTCCATCCGAGAAATCGGTTCGTAATCTGCGATCAGGGAAAACTCTTTTGAATTCTTCTCCAAAAACTGTCGCAATGGCATCACTTCGCGTGTTTCGAACTGAGGTAAATATTTCACTTCCATGTCCGCCACCTGCATTGGAGTGTACACTGATATAAAAGCAGCCGCGAGAACCGTATTTATTGGCTCTGTTAACGCGTGTTTGCAACGTCACATCTCTGTATTCTGACGCGATGTTGTCATACGGAATGCGCAACGTAGTGAGTTCTTCAATGATTCCATTAACGATTGCACGGTTGAATTCACCTTCAAATAATTGTGAACCATCATTCCAAATTGGCGAACGTTTTCCAGGTGTTTGATAGGTTCCGTTGATCAAACCACCATGTCCATTGTCTAATAATACGATCATAAATATGTAAGTTTATATAATTAACAGCGCAATTAAACTATCGTATTTAGGGGAGATTCAAAGATACTTCATGTGTAATATTGTAAAAGGGGATTTTAACCCTTTTTTCATGTAGTTGCAGTTGTAAGATACTGCTTTACTTGAGTTCGATTAATAAAAATCGCCTCATAGCTTGTAACTAACTCATAAACAACTGATCTTTATTTTAATTTCTATGATAAAAGCAAATCATTTTGAAAAAATATTGAAAACTGTATATCTCTCATTTTTCTTATCACGAATTCACGAATTATTTTTGTCTTACTCAAACGTCTGTTCGAGTGTTTTTATAGAGTAGAGCGAAATAAAAATGTATCGAGAACTACTTGTTAGCAGTATTTTTAAACCAACTTCTAAGTACTTCTCGATACAATTTTTCTTCATTTCTTCACGAAAAATCACTCGAAGTGACGTTAGTAAATCTAATACCAAAAGTGTCAACAAATTACTTAACCTTTACAAGTTGTACTACTTGAGAACAGTGAAGAATTTGTAATTTCAAAGGAATCTCGATAGCTACGCTAGTTATCTTCAATTAAAACATATTTTAATTTCGATAATGCTCGATTTGACAAATAGTTAGCTTTTGATAATCAGAATTATAGATGAAATTTTAAATCAACCTTAAGTTTTTAAATAGTGATTGACTAAATCAATGATTACTTTTCTATTTTCAGCGAAAGCTTCCCAAACCTTTTCACACCAAAGTCTGATCTTTTTATCTTTTTCTGCATCTGGAGTTGCTAAAACATCCAAAACGGTAATTTCATCTCTTTCTTCTGGTAATACAATTTTTGGCCATTCAATCTTTCGTTTTGCCATTTTCATGTGAAATAATTGCACTTCTTTCCCTGAAAAGCCTTTTTCCAAATACAGATACAGTCCCACAAGTCCAAAAACGATTTTGATAGGTTTGGTGGTTTCATCTGCTTCTTGCACTGCATATGCGTCTACAACATGTTGATGAATGAAATATGCGCGCGGTTGTGCGAAGGTGTAATATGAGAGTTGGTGGAAGGCTTCGTCGTTGTTCATGTTTGTAAATATAACAAGAACTATTATTTTTCAAACTGTCGCTGAATATTTCGAATCATAGGCGTAAGTCCGTTGATTTTAATATCGAGCATTTGTTGTAATTGTTGCCCAAGTTTACCTTTGGGAAAGCCTTTTTGCTGAAACCACACTAAATACGGTTCAGGTAAATCGACCAAATAACTGTCCTTATATTTTCCGAAAGGCATTTTCGCATGTGCCAATTCGATGAGGAGTTTTTGTTGGGTTTCTTTGTCTGGAAAATTAGTCATGTGCTGGGAAGAATCACTTGTATTTTTGATATTTCTTGAGTTCTTTGGCTACCAGATTTTGCCACTCTATTTGTCCTTCATAGTTTCTCGAATAGTCAGAACCATCATCATATGCTTCTTGCATTTCACGTAATTCTTTGTTGACTTGATCGTAGATTCTAGCAATTTCTTTGTCAATGTTTTTGGTGAAAGTAGCTTCTTCAATTCGCTTTCTAAATTTGCGTGCATGCAATTCCGAAATGTCAAAATGCAATTGCTCGTGATTTAATACCGTATCATTCACGCGACCTTTTAAATACCACGATTCTCTAGGATAAAAATGTGCTTTTACGTCCGTTTTGTATTCGATTTTGTCACTGTTAGAGAAACTTTTTACACTCAAACCATAGGTAATTCCCGAAGCGGTAATCGCCACTGCATCTGAGTTATAATCAGGTTCTCCTTCAAAATTTCCCCAATGCAGTTTATCATTTTGCGACCATGTGATCGTCTCCTCGCTCTGAACGAGAAAAAACAAACAAAGTATGGCGACAAATCTATACATTTATTTCCAATGAAATTCAACGATTTTTTCAATATCTGGATGCAAACTGTAGTGCACAGGACAAGTGTTTGCAGTATTTTCTAGTATTTTTTTGGTTTTGTCGTCTGCGTCAAAAGGCAAGTGAATTTGCACTTCTATTTTTGAAATTCGTCTCGGATCAGATGCCATGGTTTTGGTAACTTCAGCCGTTGTGTTTTCCATGTGTACGCCTAATTGTGCTGCTTTGATGCCCATAACAGTCAACATACAACTTGCCAATCCTGTCGCGACCGTATCTGTTGGAGAAAACGCTTCTCCCTTTCCATTATTGTCAGTTGGCGCGTCCGTTATGAATTCATTTCCTGATTTTATATGTGTAGAAACCGTTCTGAGGCTTCCTGTGTAGGTTACTTTTGATGTCATGGTTGTCAATGTTGATTAGTTTGCTTCTTTAATTTCCAATCCGTCGTATTTTACGATATAAATTCCTTCATTAAAGAAACCACCTAGTAATTTTTTTCTATACTTAAATTTGTTTTCCACATAGCTGGTTTCCGTTCCTGTACGCACACTTTTGGCTAAGTTTTGATCGTACACCAAACGCACTAAAATATCGAATGTAATGTCAAATCCGCGTGTTGCAATTCTACTTGGAGAAATTCCGTATTCGTTTTTGTAATCTTTTACAAATTGATTGTCCAATGACGAAGGCTTATCAATTGATGGATAGTGGAAATTTAAATTTGCTAAGTGACTGTTGTAAATGCTGCCACTGTTCTCGTAATTGCTGTTTTTATTTGTGGTTAATAGTACAATCTTGCGTTTATCGCTGGTTGCATACGAGTTTAATACAGAAGTCACATTCGCAATTAAGGTGAGATCGTCTGTTTCCAGAATGACCCAATTTTCAATATCTTCTCGCAAATGCGGTAAAATTTGATCGGGTTTGATATAATTTCCTTCTTGCGGATTGAATATTTTATGATTTGGCAGAATGGATTGTAGAGTAGCTTTGATTGCAGCTTTGTCTTTATCCGCGATGATGATTACATTTTTATCCTGACCGTTTTTCTTGATGAATTCCAGCATTTTTTGCTCTAACAACTTTTTATCTGGAATGGTTTGATACACATTTCTGTGATCCACCTTTTTGCTTGTTAACGGGGAAATGACTGGAATGCCGTCTGATTTCAGTTCAGAAGCGACGATTTCCACATTTCCATCTAATATTGGACCGATCACTGCATGCACATCTGTAAAATCATTTGTAGTTACAGCTTCACGCGTTGAAGATTTCTTTCCGCCATTGTCAATTACTTTTACATCCACCGAAAAACCTAGTTTTTTGATAGAATCCAACGCCATCAAAGAACCTGTATAAAATTCAGTTGCATAGCCTAATAAGCGATCTTTTTTGAGTTTTTCCTTCGTTTGATCAATAGAATCCATGTCCATTTCGTTCAATTTGAACGGCAACATGATCACAATATTCGATACATTTTCAGGATTCGCTTCTTCTAGAAAATTAAATTTATCCACAATCACAGCATCTACTACTTCTAAATTCGCATCTTCCGTTTTGGTTACAGGCAGTTTTAATACCATTCCTGCTTTTAAACCGTCTTTTAAGGCTGGATTTAATGCTAACAATTCTGCTTCTGTCACACCTAATTTTCGCGTGAGCGAATACATGGTTTGCTTTGGCTTTACATCGTAAAACACAAATTCTTCTACACTTGCCACGGCAGGTTTTTCAGAACGAATCGGCAGTTTGACTTCTTGTCCAATTTGCAAACCGTCTTTAATTTCAGGATTGATTTCTTCTAATTCTTCAATCGTTAAGCCATAACTGTGCGCAATTCCCCATTTGGTTTCTTTCGCTTTTACGGTGTAGATTTCATACGAAGTTTCTTCGTTTCTGGTCTCTTCTACAGTAGTTTCCGCAGTTTCTTCTACTTTTTGCGGTTTTTCTTTGTATTGTGGAATGGCAATTCGATCGCCTTTTTTCAAGCCTTCACGCGCTACTTTTTCATTGTACTTTAGAATATCTTCTTGACTTACGCCATACTTTTTGGAGATTCCAAATAACGTTTCTTTTCTACGTACTTTGTGATTTGTAAACGTAACATTAGCATCCACTTCTGCTTCCGTAATCGATTTTGATGGAATAATAAGCAGGCTGTTTCTACGCACGCCTCTTCTTGCTTCAGGATTTAATCTGATAATATCATCCGCAGTAATTTCATATTGCTCCGCAATACTTTCCACAGTTTCGCCTCTGGATACTTTATGATTTTTGTATTGTTGTGCAGCAGCAGAACAATTCATTAAAAGTACCACTAAAAAAAATCCTAATAGCTTCTTCATTCTATTCTATTTTGTTATTCCCATTCGATGGTTGCTGGCGGTTTTGAGCTGATGTCATATACTACTCTATTAACGCCTTTAACTTTATTTATTATATCGTTTGATACTTTTTGCAAAAATTTATATGGTAAATCTACCCAATCTGCCGTCATACCGTCTGTACTTTCTACCGCACGCAAGGCGACTACTTTTTCATAGGTTCGTTCATCACCCATGACTCCTACTGAATTTACTGGCAATAAAATAGCGCCTGCTTGCCATACTTTGTCATACAAATTCCACTCGCGCAAACCGTTGATAAACACCGCATCTACTTCTTGTAAGATACGAACTTTTTCAGCAGTGATATCTCCCAAAATTCTGATCGCCAATCCGGGTCCTGGAAATGGATGACGTCCTAATAATTGTTTGTCCATTCCCATAGAAGCGCCCACTCTTCGCACCTCATCTTTGAATAAGGCTTTTAGCGGCTCTACGATTTTCAACTTCATAAAATCTGGCAATCCGCCTACATTGTGATGACTTTTAATCGTAGCACTTGGTCCGCCCGTAGCACTTACACTTTCAATCACATCTGGATAAATCGTTCCTTGTGCTAGCCACGTTACGTCTTGAATTTGGTGCGCTTCGTCGTCAAACACTTCAATAAACACACGACCAATGGCTTTGCGTTTTTTTTCAGGATCGCTCTCTCCTGCAAGCGCATCCAAAAAGCGTGCCGAAGCATCTACGCCTTTTACATTGAGTCCCATGCCTTCGTACTGTTTTAATACGCTTGAAAATTCATCTTTACGCAACAATCCGTTGTTGACAAAGATGCAGTACAAGTTTTCGCCAATAGCTTTGTGCAAGAGCATTGCGGCAACACTTGAATCTACACCGCCAGACAATCCTAAGACCACTTTGTCATTGCCTAATTTTGCTTTTAAATCGTCCACCGTTTCTTCTACAAAGGCGTTTGGTGTCCAATCTGGATTCACTCCAGCAATGTTTACCAAGAAATTTTCTAGTAGTTTTTTCCCATCTTTGGAATGATATACTTCTGGATGAAACTGGATGGCAAAGGTCGTTTCTCCTTCTATTTTGTACGCTGCATTTTCTACATCGTGCGTACTTGCCAATAATTTGGCATTGGTAGGTAATTGTTTGATGGTATCACTATGACTCATCCACACTTGACTTCCTGAAGAAATTCCTGCTAAAAACGGTTCATTTTCTTGTACAAAACTCAAATTTGCACGACCGTATTCACGGGTATTTGATTCGGCTACTTCTCCACCTGAAAAATGTGCTAAATATTGTGCACCATAACAAACACCGAGTAATGGTTTTTTACCGCGAATTTCGCTTAAATCTGGATGAAAAGCCTCGTCAGAGCGCACAGACATTGGGCTTCCCGAAAGAATTACAGCCTTATATTCTTGTACGTTAGTTGGAATTTTATTGAATGGATGAATCTCGGAATAGATGTTCAGTTCTCGAACTCTACGCGCAATGAGTTGTGTGTATTGCGATCCGAAGTCTACTATTAATACCTTATCGTGTTGCATGCGCAAAAGTACTATTTAGATTTAAAATTTCAAGAAATATAAAAAAGATTTTTTCACACAATATTCACAATAAAATAGATGAAATCATTCTAAAGCTCCAACACCAAAAATTCACCTAAAAGCGGTTGTAAATGTTTGACTAACGTTGGAATTAGGTCTTCGCCATTTTCTAAATACAATTCGGAGAAGTTTTGTTTGCGCTCTTGTAATGAATTTCCCGGGAATAATAATTCTTGCAATTCCGTACTTCTTGATACTTTATCTTTTAAGACGCGTTTTTGTGCTTTGAGTAAGCGTTTTTCTAGATGTTGTAAGCCTTTGATTTGCTTTTTTTCTTGTGCTGCCACCGCGCCTAAAAACGATTTATCTGTTTGTGCTGCTAGTTTGTATAAATGTTTGAATTGCTGTTGTAAATGTTCTTTTTGAGATGAGAAATCGATTTCAATCTCGCTTAATTCTTTTACTTTTTTGGTGACGAAATCGTTTCTTTTTAGAAATAAATCGCGATTGGAAATGTTGAGTTTTGCCATTTTTTCAGAATGCTTTCCTGTTTTTATAACGACCGAGTTTCTCAATAATAACATTGGAAACGTAACGTCAACAGCTTTAAAATAGCTTTTCAATTCGAGCCAATATGCCAATTCTCCGCCGCCACCAATGTAACATAGATTTGGCAGAATGGTCTCTTGATATAAGGGACGCAAGAGTGCATTTGGTGAGAAACGCTCTGGATATTCGTGAAGTTCTGCTTTTATTTGCTCCGAGTTCCATCTCACGGAAGTGTTATTCACACTAAAAACACCATCGGTTTTTAGAATACGTTCGCGAATGCCGTCTTTGATATAGAAGAGATTGATTTCCCGCGGATTGACTTGAATTTTATAGGAATCGCTGGCTTCCGTTAGTTGTTGAGCCGCCTCCAATACTTTTTTATGTGCCGTTTGCTGAAAGAGTTCGTTTTCCACAAAAGGCACGAATAATTGTTTTAAGGCTTTGTCATTTCCATCCACAATGACCAATCCGTAGTATTTGAAGAGTTCGTTGGCGATATAACGTGTGGCATCTGTTAAGTTATGATGCTTGATATAACCTTCTTCAAAAAGTGATTTTAAATAGTTGGCATTTTCGGTATTGCCTAATTCGTTGGCGAATACTTCCAATACTTCTTCTAAACCTTCGGTGGATAATTCGCCTACGGCACCGCTCGCTTCACGATTCCATTGTATTTTTTTGCCTTTGAAATTGAAAAAGCAGATTTCGTCAAAGTCGTGATCTTCCGAAGCCATCCAATAGATTGGCACAAAATTATAATTTGGATATTCCGCCTTTAACGTCGTTGTAAGATTGATCGTAGAAATGATTTTATACAAAAAATACAACGGTCCTGTAAAGAGATTCAACTGATGGCCTGTCGTGATCGTAAATGTATTGTCTTCTTTGAGTTTTTCTATGTTTTGAAATGTCTTTTCAGATGCTGCCACACCTTCGTACTGTGCTAGTAAAGCTGCCGATAAAATGGCTCTTTGTGATGCATCCGTTAAATGAGACTGCTGTTTTTCAAGAATTTGCGCTTCAAAATTTTCCAGTGTTGGAAACCGATGATACAATGGTTGTAATGTAGGTTTTTCGGCTAAGTAATCACAAATTAAAGGAGAAAAATATCCAGTTTCACTGTAGGGAATACATTCAGTTGGCATAGTTGATCGTAAGAATTATAAAATTGCAAAGATATAGTTATTTGATTGCGATTTTCTCAAAATTTCGTTAAGATATTCTTTTTCAAAATTATATTAGTTAGCTTTGAGGTTTATCTAACCAAACCAATATAATGAGACGACACATTGTTATTTTACTTTCATTTTTCTTTATTTCCACCACCATTTTTTCGCAAAACATCCAATCGCCTGACGAGTTTTTAGGCTATGAATTGGGAACGCGATTTACCAATCATTACCGTTTGGTGGATTATTTTCAGTATTTAGCAAAGAATTCCGATATGGTTCAATTGGAAGAATACGGCAAAACCAACGAGCATCGCCTGTTGCAGATTGCCTATATCTCTACTGCTGAAAATTTAGGAAATTTAGAAAGTATTCGTAAAAATCATTTGGCAAATGCAGGTATTAGTACTGCAGAAGGGACTGCTGATAAAGCCATCGTTTGGTTGAGTTATAATGTACATGGAAACGAAGCTTCTTGTACAGAAACTTCTATGAAAACGCTGTATGAGTTGGTTACTGATAAGAAAGCTTGGCTACAAAACACACTTGTCATTATAGATCCATGTTTGAATCCCGATGGACGCGATCGATATGTGAATTGGTTCAATCAAGTAGCGAGTGCGCCTTTTAATTCGCATCAAAAAGCTATTGAGCACAATAATGAACCTTGGCCGGGCGGACGTCCAAATCATTACATGTTTGATTTGAACAGAGATTGGGCGTGGGCAACGCAAGTAGAAACGCGTCAACGTTTGAAAATATATAATAAATGGTTGCCACATATTCATGTCGATTTTCACGAGCAAGGTTTTAACGAACCGTATTATTTTGCGCCTGCGGCAGAACCTTTTCACGAAGTAATTACGGCTTGGCAGCGAGATTTCCAAACACAAATTGGGAAAAACCATGCAGGTTATTTCGACAAAGAAGGTTGGTTGTATTTTACACGTGAACGTTTCGATTTATTCTACCCAAGTTATGGAGATACGTACCCGACTTTTAGTGGTGCTATCGGAATGACCTACGAGCAAGCAGGACATGGAAGAGCTGGTTTGGGAATTAAAACAGATGAAGGAGATTTATTGACTCTGAAAGATCGTATTTTACACCATCATACTACAGGAATTTCTACGGTAGAAATATCCTCAAAAAATGTTGACAAATTGAATGCAGAATTCAAAAAGTACTTCGAAAAGAACGACTTTAAATATAAAAGTTATGTATTAGAAGGCAATCAAGATCGTATTAAGAAATTAATGGATTTGTTGGATCGACACGAAATCGCTTATGGATTTACTGGGAATACGACTGTAAAAGGATTTGATTATGAGACGAATTCGCAAAAATCAAATACGGTTTCCAATGCATTGGTTGTAAGTACCAATCAGCCAAAAGCGAGTATGGTGAAAGTATTGTTTGAACCGAATGCAAAATTGACAGATTCCGTTACCTATGATATTACCGCATGGAGCATTCCGTATGCGTATGGATTGAAAACGACAGCTTCTAAATCGTTGGTTTCCGCTACAGGAACGCAAACAGCGTTTAAAGATGATATCTATAAAACAAATGCTGCTGGATACGTTGCTACTTGGAATACGGTAAAAGATGCTGCATTTTTAAGCAAGTTGTTACAAAAAGGAATTCGCGTGCGTTTCACTGAAAAACCGTTTACCACTAACGGAAAAGCTTTTGCGCGTGGTTCTTTAATTATTACCAAAAGAGACAATAAAAAAACGGAAGACTTTTATAAAACAGTGATCGATTTAGCCGCGAAACATAAGATTGGTTTGACTGCAGTTTCTTCTGGTTTTTCAGATAATGGTGTCGATTTTGGTTCGCCAGATATTAAAGAAATTAAATTACCAAAAATTGCTGTGATGTCTGGAAAAGCTTCGCGCTCGCTTGGTTTTGGAGAACTTTGGTACTTTTTTGAGCAGGAATTGCAATTGCCTGTCACCAACTTGAGTTCGGAAGGATTTTCAACCAATACACTCAACGGATTTAATATTTTAATCTTACCCGATGGAAATTATGGAAGATTGTTTAACGGAAAGCAATTGGAAGCGCTAAAACGTTGGATTTCCCGTGGCGGAAAGGTAATTGCCATCAAAAATGCTGTGCGTACGTTTGCCGGAAAAGAAGGTTTCGGAATTAAAAGAAAAGAACAGAAGAAAAACGAAAAAGATAAAAACACCTTGGTTTCCTATGCAAAAGGCGAACGCAAAGGAATTTCCAATTATATCACAGGAGCTATTTTTAAAACCAAAGTAGACACTACGCATCCGCTAGCATTTGGATACGGCGACTCATATTTTACCTTAAAATTGGGAAGCGCCGCATACGATTATTTGAAAGGCGGACATACAGTTACTTATTTGGAAGAAAGCAAGCCCGTTGCAGGATTTGCAGGTCATAAAGCCATTAAAAATATTAAAAACACCTTAGTTTTTGGAGAACAGAAAATGGGCAATGGAAGTGTAATTTACTTAGTTGACAATCCACTGTTTCGTGCCTTTTGGGAAAACGGAAAGCTGTTTTTTGCCAATGCTATTTTTATGGTGAATAATAATAGTTTTGAGATGTAGTTGGCTCGCTTTGCTCGCAGATTTTAGACCGCTTCGCTGTTAGATGTTAGATCGCGCTTTGGCGCTGTTAGACTTTTTTTGAGCTGTGCTTGTTTTTGTGTATTCGTGGATTTGTTAATTTGTTACTGATTACTTTTAACTCTTAACTTTTAAACTCTTAACTTGGTATTCGGTGTTGGGTCGCTTTGCTTTTGGGTGTTTGTTTATTTGTGAGTTTGTTTGTTTTACGGATTCACAAATTGATCCGTTAAAAATGGGGTACTTCTATTTCTATGACTAAAGCAAGTATTTTGATGAAAACTATGATATGTCTTTACGAGCGATAGCGCGGTAATCTGTTCAAATCAAAGCAGCATTCCTCTTTGAAAGAAACAGATTGCCACAAGTTTCTCCAAAACTTTCGCAATGACGTATTGAAATAATTTTCAGTATCGAATTGACAAATCAACAACTCCACAAATCAACATCTAACACGGTTCCCCATACAAATCAAAGTCAGCGGCATCAGTGATTTTTACCTTAACGAACTCACCTTGTTTTACGTAGAATTTTGCAGCATCGATGAGGACTTCGTTGTCTACATCTGGAGAATCGAATTCGGTGCGTCCTACGAAATAGTTGCCTTCTTTGCGATCTATGATACATTTAAAGGTTTGTCCAATTTTTTGTTGATTCAATTCCCAAGAGATTTGCGACTGAATTTCCATGATTTCATTGGCACGTTGTTGCTTCACTTCTTCTGGCACATCGTCTTCTAAATTGTACGCATGTGTATTTTCTTCGTGCGAATAGGTAAAACATCCCAAACGTTCGAAACGCATTTCCTCAACCCAGTTTTTAAGTGTTTGGAAATGTGCTTCGGTTTCTCCTGGATATCCAACAATTAAGGTAGTACGAATGGTCATTTCAGGAACAGCCGCTCTGAATTCTTTTAATAATTTGGTAGTTTTTGCCTGAGTTGTTCCGCGGCGCATAGACTTCAAAATATCATCAGCAATATGCTGCAATGGAATGTCTAAGTAGTTACAGATTTTTGGTTCTTCATTCATCACTTCCAATACATCCATTGGGAAACCTGTTGGAAAGGCGTAATGCAAACGAATCCACTCGATTCCTTCTACTTTTACCAATTCGCGTAGCAATTCAGCTAGATTTCTTTTTTTGTATAAATCGAGTCCGTAATAGGTTAAATCTTGTGCGATGAGAATTAATTCTTTAACACCTTTGGCTGCTAGTTTTTCGGTTTCTGTAACGAGTTCTTCTATTGGTTTTGATTTGTGTTTTCCACGCATCAACGGAATTGCACAGAATGAACACGGACGATCGCAACCTTCTGCAATTTTAAGATATGCATAGTTTTTTGGTGTGGTGGTGATACGCTCACCGATCAATTCGTGTTTGTAGTCAGCTCCTAAAGCTTTTAACAAACGTGGCAAATCGGACGTTCCGAAGTATTGATCCACATCTGGAATTTCTGCTTCTAAATCGGGCTTATAGCGTTCACTCAAACAACCTGTGACAAAGACTTTATCCACAACTCCATCTTCCTTCTTCTGTACGTAGTCCAAAATGGTATTGACACTTTGTTCTTTTGCATTATTGATGAATCCACAGGTATTTATGACAACAATATTTCCTTCTTCTTCGTGTGCTACTTGTTTTCCATTCGCCTTCAATTGTCCCATCAAAACCTCAGAATCATATACATTCTTAGAACAACCAAGCGTGACTACATTGATCTTATTTTTCTTTAAAGTCTTCGTTCTCATATCAAAAAATCAGTGCGCAAAGATACAATCTAATTTAAACCTTTGGTATATTTATGAGTCTAAAAACGAAAATCCATACGATGAATCGACCACTTTTTTTTGCTCCTATCCTATTTTTGATCTTGTTTTTGAATTGTGCTTCGGAAGATACTGATGAAATTCCACCAGAAACCACACAAGCAGAAACGCCCTCCAATGTTGATGATTCCCTATATTTTCCACCGTTAAATTCTGATTCTTGGGAAACAAATACGATTACAGAATTGAATTGGAATGCTGATCAATTGCAGCCACTTTTAGACTATCTCGAAGATAAAAATACCAAGAGTTTTATCATCTTACACAAAGGAAAAATCGTAGTGGAACAGTACATGAACGATCATACGGAAAGTTCACCATGGTATTGGGCAAGTGCCGGAAAAACCTTGACGACAGCCATGGCAGGCATTGCGCAGGAAGAAAATTTGATTGATCTCAACGACAAAGTTTCTGATCATATTGGGACTGGCTGGACAAGTGCTCCACTGGAAAAAGAAAATTTAATCACCTGTAAAAACTTATTATCCATGACTTCTGGTTTGGATGATGGTTTGGGCGATGGCATTGCGCCAAATGATTTACAGTATCTTTCCGATGCAGGAACGCGTTGGGCATATCACGGTGTGTATGTGCGCATGCAAGATGTGATTGCTTCGGCAAGTAACCAAACTTGGGATGATTATTTTACTGCAAAATTGAAAAGTCGCATTGGAATGACAGGCGCTTGGATTCAGACGGGAAATAATAATGTCTATTGGAGTACGACGAGAAGTATGGCGCGATTTGGCTTGTTAATCGCTGCAAAAGGCAAATGGAACGACACACAAATTATTCCTGAAAGTTTTTTGAATGAAGCGACTTCCACTTCTCAAAATATCAATCAGTCGTATGGCTATTTGTGGTGGTTGAATGGAAAATCGAGTTTTCGCTTGCCGCAAACCCAATTACAGTTTAGTGGCGAATTGATTCCAAATGCACCACAAGATATGTATTGTGCTTTGGGCAAGAATGATCAGAAAATTTATATTGTTCCAAGCAAAGATTTGGTTGTCATCCGAATGGGAAATGCTGCTGATGATGTTAGTTTTGCTTTATCTGGCTTTGATAATGTGCTTTGGGAAAAGATTAATTTGTTGATTATGTAAAGTCGGGAGACTTTACTTAGCTTCGCTTCAGCATAAACTACTTGTAAAGTTTGAAACAAAAAGAAAATATACACATTTACGGCATTATGTAAAGTTGGGAGACTTTACTTGAACGGAGACTTTACACATCACTTTATTTGAACCGTTAACTTTTTGCTAAAACGTATCGGATTTAGTCTAGAAATAACAACAAAAACAGCAAAATTTTGTAACTTTATAGGAAAGAATTGTTTCCTCTATCAAAGGAAATCGACCTTCTTTTTTTTGTCTAATCATGTTAATATTGTATGCTATGAAAATAAAATTAACAGTACTGATGAGCTTTCTTTCGCTGACCATTTTTGCACAAAATATTAAAGGAATTGTACTGGATCATGAAACAGATAAAGTCATCGCTTCTGCTCATGTGTATTTTGATGATAATGACGATGATGCGGGCGCAATTACAAATGAGAAAGGAAAGTTTGAACTAAATACTGAAACGAATCGCGATAAATTTATTCGTATTTCTCATTTAGGATATATGACTCAGAAAGTAACAATTTCAAAAATCTCAGAAGAAGGATTAAAAATTTATTTGGTTAAGGATCATACAGAGTTGAATAAAGTAGTTGTAAAAGGCGATAAAAAATTGCAATTGACTATTCCGTATACCGAAAAAGCGTCTTTAAAACGAGGTTTGCACGAATTTGCCGCAGCAATTACAGATGATAAAATTATAGTCATCGGCGGAAAAAATAATCATACCAACAATGCATTTGCTAATGCTACAGAAATAACTTCCCGTCAAATTGCTCCAACATTTGATGAATTAATGAATCGTATGAGTTTGATGGTGACTAGTTATGGCGAATCGCATTCTGGGAAGCTCATGATGTACGATATTGAAAAGGATACTTGGGAGACTTCCGATTTGGAGTTTAGAGAACGTGCTTCGCATAATTTACATGTGTATGACGATGAAATTTATGTGATGGGCGGAAAAAGAGTTTCTGGGAATAACATTTATTTAGATGATGTTGTGGAGATTTATGATACAAAATCTAATGTTATTAAAGAAGATACGCCGAATCCGCATCAAGCAGTGAATTTTGCTTCTGTTTCGTATGGTGATTATCTGATCTTTTTAGGTGGAGTGAAAAAAATTAACAAGCGAGGCAAAAAGAAATATACAAGAGACATTCACTTCTATAATGTAAAATCTGGTTACTGGTATAAATTAGGCGAAATGCCAGAAGCAAAAGAAACCAAAGCTGTCGTAGTGAATGATGCTATTTATTTGATTGGCGGATTTAATAGAAAGCCTTTAAATCGAATTGAATCTTTCGATTTAAAGACTGGAAAATGGAAAATTGAAGGTGAGCTTTTTAGAGGTATGGAACGACCTGCGCTCGCTACCAAAGGAAACGTCATTTACATTTACAACAAAGGAAGAATTTCTACGTACAACACCGTTTCTAAAGAACTCAATGAATATGCAATTAGCTTGAATGTGGAAGCAGGCGAATTGTTCTATCACAACAATCACTTATATATTTTAGGAGGTTATGTGCAGAATGGTGCGTATATGAATCCTTCGAGAAAAGTGTACCGTATTGACATTGAAGCGTTTTCCAATACTAAAGTTCGTAATACTAAGAATGTTCAGGAGAAAACAGAATCATAATTGAATTATAGACAAAAAATTAAAAAGATCGCAAGCAAGTCATAGAATTGTTTGCGATCTTTTTTTCTCTTATTAGAACTATCTTAATTGTAGAAAATAAGGTAACGACATATTTATTTATACTAAAAAAAAGTGAACCGAAGCTCGCTAGTCAATGAATTAAATTATGCACAAACTATTGACATGCATGTTGGAGGCATGCCAATGCCTGGGCAATATGATAACTCTAAAGTCTCTACTGTTGGTCTTGATGTTGGATCTTTTGGATCTTCTCCTCCTCTATCTTCGCAATTAGAAAATTGTGAAGCATCATGCGGACATGTCCATCCTCTATATGACATATATGATACTTCTGAGTTTCCACCAACAGCATTGTTTATCCGTAAATTAGAAATAGACTCTTTGTTTAAAGCTAATGATTTAAAATTTCTTTTTTTCATGATCAATGATTTTAAAGATTAACATTAATTCAAATTAAAGAAAATTATTACAATAAATTCTAAGGGAAAATTCCCCTTTAACAGTTTATCAGTGCATTATTTCATCAGATAACTATATATACTACTTTTGGATACTAAATATTGTTGACAAATTGAATATTCTGATGGTAGTAATTTTTTATCAAGGATTGTTTTTAAAAAAAGTAGACTCATGAAACAATGGCTGTTATTATTTTTTTGTGTTTTTCTGTGTGATGCCAACGCGCAAGATCATGAATCATTTGAGGAATTAGTTCATTTATATACCGAATTCATTTTTGAGGATAATGCAAAAGCACTAGCATACGCAGTCAAAGCAAAAGAGGTAGCCATACTCAATGATAATAAGGAACAACTGGTAAAGACTTCCTATTATATTGCCAAATGTCAACATTTACTAGAAAAAAACAGCATTGCTTTACAAACGATTGAAACTGCTGTAGCACAAAATTCTAAAGTGCAAGATCAATGGTTTTTGTATAAATGTTTGTTATTAAAAGGCGATATTCTTTTTGAATTGGGAGCAGACTCAAAAGCACTTCTTGCCTATGTAGAAGCGAAAAAGTATGCGGAGAAACAGGAAAACTACCTGTATGAAATTGCGCCAATGCTAAGTATTGCTGCGATTAAAAAAAAGCATAAGGATTTTGATGAAGTCATTGTTATTTATAAAAATATCTTGAAAGCGCTAAAAACCTTAGGTGATACTCCAAATACAAACTACTACAAAATTATAGCATTGATGAATATTGCCGATGCGTATCTTTGGATGAAACAACCTGAGGAAGCCAACATTTACAATAAAGCAGGACTGAATGCTTGTTCTAAAAGAGATTCCCTAAATTATTTCCCTTTGTTAATGAACAAAGCGATTATTTTTTATCAAAAAGCAAGTTATGATGACTGTATTTTAGTCGCCAAAGAAGTTCAGAATTATTCAGAAACCAAGAATAAAAACTTATATGCAACCTCGTTATTTTACATTGGAAAAAGTCATTATGAGCTAGCAGCTTATAAAGAAACGATACAGTATTTAGAAAAAGCACATATCATTATCAATGCTAATGATGATGTAGATGCTAACGAAAAAGAATTGCATGAGTTTTTAGCACTAGCGTATCTCGAAGAAAACAATCCTGAAAAGCATCTATTTCATTTTCAAAAATATGCAGCATTGGAGAAAAAGCAAAATTTAAAAGACATACAAATCAATAATGAAACTCATGAACTCGTAGATATGTCTCCTTTAAAAACGGAAATAGAAAACTTAGGAACTGCATTGGCAAAACAAACTCGAAGTAAAAAAGGATTCATTATCGTAGCGGTCAGTTTATTGCTGTTGCTTTTTGGCAGTGTGTTTTATTATCGACTTAGAGAAAAATCCACCAAGAAAAAGTTTCGAGGAATTCTTAAAAAAGTTACCGAATTAGAGCGTGATCAGGGAAAAAAGTCTTCTTCAAGAAAACAAGCCGTTTCTGATGAAAATGTAAAACTCATTTTAGATCGAATAGATAGTTTTGAAAAACAAAAATACTATTTAGCTACCGCGTGTAACTTAAGCTTTATGGCAGAAAAGCTCGATACCAATGCTACGTACTTATCCAAAGTGATCAATCGCTATAAGGGAAAATCGTTTACAGCGTATATTACAGAATTGCGAATTAACAACGCTTTGATACGCTTAAAAAACGATAAAAAACTACAATCCTACACGATCAAAGCCATTGCGGAAGAGTTCGGATTTAAGAGACAAGAAACATTTTCTAGAGCTTTTAAGGCACAAACAGGCATTCATCCTTCTCAATATTTAAAAAATTTGTAGTCAAAAACAACATATCTATTGATGAATCATGATTTATCAATGGTATAATTTTTATTTTAAGTCAATATTTTTTTGATTCAGAACTTATTAATCCAACAACCCAACATAATATGAAAAAACAACAGCTAAAAAATCTGAATTTAAAAAAGTATCGCATTTCAAACCTCACCATACTTCACCGAAAAAGCGGAGGAAATGTGGGAGCAGATGCAGAATTAACTACAACAACTATAGGCATGGAACCATCTGGGTATCCAGAATGTACAACATCAAATCCTTCAAACGTAACTGATTGCCACACATCATTGTTTGTTGATTGCGAATGCAATACAAATACAGGAATTACAAAAGCACAACCGCCGTCAGAACATCAAAATTGTAAACCCAACGGTTTTGCTCACGAATGATAATTCATGATACGTCATTGACTTTGTTTTAAATTTTAAGCAAAAAGAGGTTGCTTTGATTCATCATTTTAAACACAAAAAGTATGAAGAAAAAAAACCTAAAATCATTAAACCTTAACAAAAAATCAATTTCCAATTTGGCAATCTATGGAGGTGCGCCGCCGCCAAGAGATACAGAGGATTCTGTATGTTCGGTTTGTACAGCGCCTTCAGAACATGAAAATATGGAAACAGAACTATCCTCATGTATATTATCAAAAAAAATATATAAAACGTGTAGCCAATAGGTTTTGCTATTAATATTTACAACTTAAAACTATAATGATGAAAAAACAAAAGTTAAAACTATTGAACCTCAACAAAAAATCGATTTCCAATTTGGCAATTCACGGAGGTGCGCCACCACCAAGAGATACAGAAGATACTTTATGCGGTGCATTACCAACAGAACAAGAGGAAGATGAAACGGAACATCCAAATACAACCTCAACGTATGCTTTAACTTATAAATTAGCAGCGTGTTATTAATTTAGGTTTTGCGACTAACTTATAAGTAAAATATCTCAAGATCAAATAAAAAACACATTCGTATGCAGAAATCTAATACGAATGTGTTTTCAATTGTGCTATGTGCTCTGTTTTATTTTACTCCTGAATGATTTTCAACAAATCCTCTATTGTTGGATTGATGGCTACTATTTCACCTTTCTGATTGATCAGAAATTGCGCGCCACCAGCATTTGAAATTCCATACTTTTCCCAAATTTTATTTTTATTAGCAACTTCAAGATAATTCTTCCAAGGATAGGCAAATCTATCAATGGCTTTTTCGGCTTTTTCTTTGCGATCAATTCCGCCTACAACGCCAATTATTTGTACGTTTTTTGATAATTTGGAATAGTTTTCTTTTACTTTTCGACTCTTTGCGATACAAGGTCCACACCAAGGCGACCATAAATCTAGAATGGTAAATGTTTCTTTTTGTAACAATTCTGATAGCTTGACAGCAATATCGTTTCTATCTTCAAGAGCAATATCCACATAATGTTGACCAACTTTCACTGTAGTTAACGCGATGTAGAGATTCTGTGCGCGTTCCGTCAACGGATGTTTTGGCTTTAATTTTACATAATATGTTTGATAGGGTTTAAAAATTTCTGGCGAAATCAGCATTTGTTTTGCATTCTCCAATAAAATCACATATTCGTCTAAACCTACAATACTCGTATCCTGCAAGAAATAATCATATTGAAATGCCAATATTTTTTTGTTTAAGGAATCTAATCTTAATTTTACAGTAGCTACTTCTCTACCGTCTTTTTCAAGCTGATACAATTCTCCATAAATTTCATCAGCAGTTTTTGAAAACTTTTCACCTAACGCTTCCTCGTATCGCTTTTTTTGTTGACCAAGAGTGTCACCACTAATTTTATTTTTTGCATACTCTTGAATTGGGTATAATTCAAATGTTATGGTATTGCCATTTGGAAAAAATGTAATCGGTCGCCACATGCCATTTTTCAGTTCACTTTTATACACAAAAACATATTCTTCAACATATTGATGCTTCAAAACTAACCTAAATTCTTTACTTTTTGCGACTGGAATTTCAGTTCCATTGTATCGCAAGTCTTGATACGATTTTGCTAAAATTAAAGTGTCAGCAGCTATATTTTTTACAAATCCTTTGAGTTCTGTAGAATGTTGCCCAAAAGCAGTAAAGCTCAGCAGCAACAATGTGATGTGTAGTAACTTTTTCATGTCTATTTTTTTATAAAAGGTAATGCGAGTCTGTATTTGAACGGTTTGTTTTTGCTTATGTGGATAGTGTTAGAAATGACAACTATGCAATTGTAGAGATATAACAATGTCAATGGTGATGTCAATACCAACAAGGAAAGAAAGTTCCATTCGTTTCCGAAATAGACAATCGCCAAAAAAATAAAAATGATAGAAAAAATGATGGTCCAAGTGATTTGAAAATTCAACATTGCGATTCCTAATTCGTTTACATTTTTAAGTTTATCCTTTTTTTGAATCCACTTGATTAGCGGAATGAGAATCCCTAGCAAAGGGAAAACGAGAAACCAAAGTGCTGATAGATTCATTAACCGAAGGTATTCGTTATCTTCTTGCATTTTCCAGTCTATAATTTCGTCAGGGGAAGTGTCTAAAGCGATTGCTAATCTTTTCAGTGTATCGCCTCTCGGAACAGTTTGATCATTCTCTATTCGTTGAATAGTTCTTAGACTCAAACCTGCTACTTCCGCCAACAATTCTTGCGAAAGTCCTTTCTGATTTCTTAACGCTTTTACTTTGGATGCTAAATTCAAATTAGTGTTGTATTTGGGATTCTTAATTCGATGTAAAAGTATTTTATTTTTACTGTAATTGATAGCGACTGAACAGCGACATTTTTACGACATTACTGTTATTAACCTATCTTTCAAATACTTGCAGAAGCATTTTTTTACAGAAAACTGTGTTACCAACATTAAAAAAGACCATTTAGAAAGTGTACGAAAGTACTTTTTAAATGGTCTTTGTATGATATGAAAGCTCAAAGATAAAATCTATTGATAGTTTTTCGGTGCTTTGCGCTTTTTAGAAGCTTGCTCATACACGTATGCAGCTTCTAACAATTCTTTTTCCTTGAACGGTTTTCCAATAAACGTCAATCCTTTTGGCTCGCCTTTTTCTGTGTAGCCCATCGGAACGGTTAACGCCGGATGTTCTGCCACTGCTGCAAACGCCGCATGATAGTTGTTGATAGATAATACAGCGTCTAAATTGTGCGCTTCCATAGGTGTTTGGAAAAATGTTTTGCCGTTGTCGTGCAATACTTTTTTCATATTTGTGAATTCCTCATCAGAAGCACTATCGGCTACAATTCCGTAGAATAATTTTTGCCCGTACGGCATGGAGTTGACAGAATCTTTTTTGTTGAAATCGATCACATCCTGTACGGATTTGAATGAAAGGGATTTATCACCATAAGCTGCAAAATATGCTGGCAAATCTTTCTGCATGTCTAAATTCAACAGATTGATAAACTTAGGTAAACCTACTTGCGGTGTTTCAATTTCTACAATTGTTGCCCCTTGTTTTTTCAGGACTTCCACTGCTTGCACGTATAAGGTATCTTGCATCAATCCTTTAATGGCACCGAAACGTTTCCCTTCAAGCGAAACATTTCCGCTTCTTATAGTTGCATAAAATGCATTCCCATTCATGTCAAGTTTGGCACTTTTTGCATCTGACACATCGTATCCATACAACGCTGCCAACACAATCGCATTATCAATCACATTTTTAGTCATCGGTCCAGGTGTATCCAATGTACTTGAAATTGGCACAATTCCTGAACGACTCAACAATCCGATGGTAGGCTTCAATCCCACAACTGAATTTTGACTAGATGGCGATAAGATAGAACCTGCCGTTTCAGTTCCCACAGCGGCTACTGCAAAATTCGCTGCAACAGAAACACCACTTCCAGAACTCGATCCGCCCGTATCAAATATTTTTCTTCCATACGGATTTAAGGTTTGTCCGCCAATCGCGCTGTAGCCACTTGGACAATCGCCACAGAAAAAATACGCCCATTCACTCAAATTGGCTTTTCCAAGAATGATGGCGCCTTCTTCTTTTAATCGTTTTGTGATGAAAGCATCATCTGTTCTGTTGTTTTTTAAGGCAACTGCACCAGCCGTGGTAGGCATGTTTTTAGTATTGACATTGTCCTTTAATAAAATGGGCATTCCGAAGATTAATGGCTTTCGTTTTTTATTCAGAAAATCACGATCGCGCTGTTTAGCTTCTGCAATCGCATTGGGATTTACACTTATGACAGAATTTAAAGACAAGTCATTAGCGCGGTCATATTTTTTGATTCGATATAGATAAAATTTGACCAATTGTTCATAAGTAAAGATACGTTTTACGCGACTTTGGTGTAATTCTAGGATGTTTTTTTCAAGAATATAAGGTTTTAAGCGTTCATAATCTGTTTCGGTAAAATCTTTCATCTGCGCAGACACTACCTGCCAAATATACTGATTATCAATGTTTTTAGAATCTAATACTTCAAATTCTCTAAATTCTTTCGCACTGATATCCGAGATATCATTTTCATTTTGTGTGTTTTTTTGTGTGTGACAAGCTAGCGATGAAAATAGAGCAAGTACTAATATAATTTTCTTCATTTTGATGCGTTATTTAAGGATATAAAGATACAATCAAAAAGTTTAACTGTTTGGAATTCTTGTTTTTTTAGCTTCTAAATGTCATACTCATTATTGTTTTTATATATTTGTCATACACGAAAAAAAAATTTTATGAGAAAAGTAGTTTTACTTCTACTGATAGGAATTGTCTTCTCATGCTCAGATGACGTACAAATTCCAGAGATAATACAACCTTGTCAACCTGTTGCAGCTTCCTTTGCCTCAGATATTACTGATAATTCAGCCAGGCTTAATTGGTGTGGTACTGTCAACGATGCAGGAGAATGTTTACCCGTAACAGGCGTTACTTGGACCGCTTCTTGGGGAACACCCGGATTTGATCCGGATTCAGGGACAATTATTGATACGCCAGCATCAAGCATAAATATTACAGGATTATCTTCACAAACTTCTTATGAGTTTTATGTAAAGTCTGATTGCAACCTCGCCAACAACGAATGGTTTGGTCCTGTACTATTTACAACTTCGTGTCCAGCTCCTACAGATTTAGGCGCAACTGATATTACACAAACCTCAGCTACCTTAACTTGGATGCCAGGTGGCAATGAAATTGCTTGGGAAGTGAAGTTTGGTTTGGCAGGATTTAATGTAGAAGAAGCGAATGCTGTTGCAACTGGAAATAGTACACAATATCCTGTCACAAATTTACAGCCAAATAGTGAATATGAATTTTATGTAAGAGCGAATTGTAATGCGACTACCGATGGAGATCAAGTTGGAAGTTTTAGTGCGTTTAGCGGTCCATACCGATTTGCCACTTGTTTGCCTCCATTAAATTTGAATTATCAAACCGTAACACAAAACTCTATTACAGTAGATTGGGATTCAAATGCACAAACTACTTGGGAAGTAAGTTTTGGAGAAGCAGGAAGTTTTACTCCAGATACAGGAACAATGTTCACAGTAAATAATTCTGATTTTACAGCCGTAGGATTGTGTCCAGGTACGACCTATACTTTTGCGATCAGAACACTTTGTAGCTCTACTACACAAAGTCAGTGGTTTAGTTTTGGAAGTGTTACGACACCTGGACTTGGATATACAGGAATGTATACATATGAAGAAATTGGAAATACAGATGAACCCATTTTTGGTGATCCTGCTACGGTAGAAATTGTAAATGTTTCTGATACGGAAAGAAGCATTACCGTAAAATATTTGGCGAACTTGGATGTGACAAATATGCAGCCTACTATGACATTTAATTTTACACTGAATTGTGATGGAACGGTTACGGTTGCTGAAGACCAAGATACAAACTTTGAATGCGGTGGACCCAATGTTGCCTTAGGACAAGGAACTGCAACGCCAGCATCTTATAATTCAGTAGACGATACAACAATTGACATCCGATTTGTGGAAGATGTAGGAAGTGCGATGTGTGTTAATGCTCCATTAACGGAAGTTGTGATCCGATTGACGAAATTATAATAAACTTAGACAAAAATAATCATAAAAAATGCGGCTTTTTTAGCCGCATTTTTTATGATTATTTTTTTAGACTTGCTTTGTCATTGCGGGTCTGAGACCCGCAATAGCCAGTTAGACTTCTTCTAAACTATTTCTGCTTTGCAGAAATAGTGTCTAAAAGCGTAGCTGTCTAACTTAGTTTGAGTCTAACAAATCTATTTAGTTTTTAAAGAACGAATCTACGAATTCGTATTTGTTGAATACTTGTAAATCTTCAATACCTTCTCCAACTCCGATATATTTTACTGGAATTTGGAATTGATCTGAAATTCCGATCACCACACCACCTTTTGCAGTTCCGTCTAGTTTTGTAACGGCTAATGTGGTGACTTCCGTAGCTGCTGTAAACTGCTTTGCTTGCTCAAATGCATTTTGACCTGTAGAACCATCTAACACTAACAAAACGTCGTGTGGCGCGTCGCCAACAACCTTTTGCATTACTTTTTTGACTTTCGTTAATTCCTTCATCAAGTTTACTTTGTTGTGCAAACGTCCGGCAGTATCAATGATAATGACATCCGCATCTTGTGCGACTCCTGATTTTAGAGTGTCAAAGGCTACAGAAGCTGGATCGCTTCCCATGCTTTGTTTTACAATCGGCACACCTACTCTATCTGCCCATACTTGCAATTGGTCAATTGCAGCAGCTCTAAACGTATCCGCAGCGCCTAATACTACTTTTAAACCTTGCTTATTGAATTGATAAGCTAATTTTCCAATCGTTGTTGTTTTTCCAACACCATTTACACCTACAACCATCATCACATACGGTTTTTTATCTATTGGAACGGTATAATCAGTTTCTTCCCCAGAATTGGTTTCGGATAATAATCCTGCAATTTCTTCGCGAAGGATTTTATTCAATTCGTCCGTTCCTAGGTATTTATCTTTGGCAACTCTTTCTTCAATACGATCAATGATTTTTAGTGTGGTATCCACGCCAACATCACTACTGACCAATACTTCTTCTAAATTATCTAAAACCTCATCATCCACTTTGCTTTTTCCTGCAACCGCTTTGGTCAATTTAGAGAAGAAACTTGATTTGGATTTTTCCAAACCTTTATCGAGGGTTTCTTTCTTTTCAGATGAAAATATTTTTTTAAAAAAACTCATAATCTGTGGTACTATTTTTAATTGTACATACAATCCGATGGACTGCAAAATTGTAAAACAAGATACTTAAAATTCAGCTATGTTTTGCATTCTATTTTATACTGTATCGATGTCAATTACCTTGCCCAATTCGCAAAACTGAAAATCTGTCATAGTCGGCAAATAATATGATAAAATATAAAAACAAAAAGCTACTCTCTTTCGAAAGTAGCTTTTATAATTGTATAGAATGTATACTTATTTTTTTAACCAATCGTTTACCTTATCTGGAGACATGATTGACTCAACAAATGTGTACGCTCCAGTTTTTGGAGACTTTACCATTTTGATAGCTTTTGTTAATCTTTTTGATCCTGTTTGTAAGGATGCTACTGCTTTCTTTGCCATGACTTATTATTTTATTTCTTTGTGAACAGTCATTCTCTTCAAGATCGGATTGAATTTCTTAATCTCTAATCTGTCTGGAGTATTTTTCTTATTTTTTGTAGTGATGTAACGAGAAGTTCCTGGTTTTCCAGAAGCTTTGTGCTCTGTACACTCCAGTATCACTTGAACTCTATTTCCTTTCTTCGCCATTGCTGTTGGTATTTATACTTTATGACTGAATTACTTGATAAAACCTTTTGCTCTTGCTTCTTTTAGCACAGCTGAGATTCCTTTTTTATTGATTGTTTTTAATGCTGAAGTAGATACTTTCAAAGTTACCCACTTGTCTTCTTCAGGAATGTAAAAGCGTTTTTTTGTAAGATTCGCATTAAATTTGCGCTTCGTTTTATTCATTGCGTGGGATACGTTGTTCCCAACCATAGCTTTTTTACCTGTTAATTCACAAATTCTTGACATCTGTACTAAACTTTATATGTTATTCAAAAACGAGGTGCAAATTTACATTTTTTTATTTTCTCAGCAAATATTTACTTGCTGTTTTTTAAAATTTCTTCCAATAACATCTGAAAAGCTTTAGTAACCGCTTTATTTACCACTTTTTCACGCGGTTGTCCAAAGTTAAATCCTTGTGAAATAGTTCCTTTAGGTGTCGCTATTCCTATAAAAACTGTGCCCACATCCGCATCTGAGTTTCCTTTAGCGGGACCTGCATTTCCTGTAGTCGCTATTGCATAATCTGCTTTGTAAATGTTCGCGGCTCCTTCTGCCATGGCTTCCACCACTTCGGCACTTACTACTGAATGTGTATCAATTAATTCTTTTGGAACACCTAAAATGTCTATTTTCGATTGTACTGCATAAGTTACTGCGCTTCCATTGAAAAAAGCGGAAACACCAGATTCTGCTGTGATTTGCGCTGCAATTTTTCCGCCAGTACAACTTTCGGCCGCAGCCAACTTTTGACCTTTCTCGACTAACAATTTCCCAATTTGGGTCACAATCGTACCTTTTCCTTCTACACCTTGAATGATATCTCCAATAATAGGATACAATCCTTGAGACGCTTCTTCCACTGCTTTGACAATCGCTTCTTTGTCGGTGCCTTTTCCGGTGAGACGCAAACGCACTTTTCCTGCATTAGGCAAATAAGCTAGTTTTACATTTTCAGGTAAATTGTTAGCCCAATCGTCAATTTTCATGGCAATACTACTCTCGCCCATTCCATAGGTAAGAATGGTTTTATGGTAAATAAAAGGATGCTCAAATTCTTTTTGTAGCTTCGGAATGATTTGATTGGTCATTAAGCCACGCATTTCATAGGGAACACCTGGCATAGACACAAATACGGTATTGTCCTTTTCCAACCACATTCCTGGTGCAGTTCCAAATTCGTTGTGTAAAATTTGCGCTTTGGAAGGTACCATCGCTTGCAAACGATTCATTTCAGAAATCGGCGATGTGGTAGCAAACTTTTTGAATAATTCTTCTATGTGTGCTAAAACAGCTTCATTTTTAACCAAATGATCGTCAAAGTATTCACAGAGTGTGTGTTTGGTAATGTCATCTTTTGTGGGACCTAATCCGCCCGTAATCAAAACCAAGTCAACTTTTTGTCTTGCCTCTTCTAAAGCTTCAAGAATATGGGTTTTGTCATCTTGAATGGAAGTGATTTGATGTACGGAGACGCCAATTTCATTTAAGGCTTTGGAGATGAATACAGAATTGGTATCTACAATTTGTCCAATCAGAATTTCATCACCAATGGTAATTATTTCTGCAATCATATATTATGAGAGGTTGAATTCTTTTTTTAGTGCTTCAATATCATCACTAATCATCGTATTTAGTGTTGGAAAGTTAGAAGCAATGTCACTCATGTTCGTTTCTTCCTTCGCCCAATTGAGAATTTTTAAATTCAGATTGAACGATTCTTGCATATTTAACAATTCAAGATTGGGTTTTATTTTGTGACTTACTTGATAAATGTCTTTAAATTTTTCAGCGGCAACTTCTTGCTTAAATGTGACTAAATCTGCCGAAACTTCTTCCACAAAAGTAGTGACTAAGGTGATAATAAAATCTTGATCACCATCAGCAATTGCTTGTATTTGTTCTAAATTGTATCCCATTTTTTATTTTACTACTATTGAAAATAATTGTTGTCCCTCTAAATATCCTGTCAGTCGCTCGTCAGCATTTACTTTCCCTACACCTGCTGGCGTTCCTGTAAAGATAATATCACCTATTTTTAAGGTAAAAAATTGAGAAACATACGCGATCAGCTCGTCAATTTTCCAAAGCATTTGTTGGGTATTTCCTTGCTGAACGGTTTCACTATTTTTTTCAAGTTTGAAATTAAGATTGTTGATATCTTCAAATTGATCTTTTGAAATCCACTCACCAACCACTGCCGAACCGTCAAAGGCTTTTGCTTTTTCCCAAGGCAATCCTTTGGCTTTGAGCTTCGATTGTAAATCGCGCGCTGTGAAATCAATCCCTACACTGATTTCATTGTAATATTTGTGCGCAAATTTTTGATCAATATATTTTCCCAATTTATTAATTTTCACCAAAACTTCCACTTCATGATGAATTTCTTCTGAAAAATCGGGAATGAAAAACGGTTGCTTTTTTAACAGAATCGAAGTGTCCGCTTTCATAAAAATGACTGGATCTTTGGGTTTTTCATTTTCAAGCTCTGCAATGTGTTCTGTATAATTTCTACCAATGCAAATAATTTTCATCTGCTTATTGTTTATTTTTGATAGTTTTTATGATTTTTCACATATCAAATACTATCTTTTATTTTGAGTTAGTTTGTTAGTTTTACTTTAAATGCGGGCGCAACAACTTCTCCTTTTTTAAAATCAGGTTTTGGCATTTTGAGCTTTCCTACTTTTTTCCAGCCATTGACCGACATATAATATGAGTGTGAAGCTCCTGCTTTTTCTACGATGCCTGTAAAAATTGGCGCGTATCGTATTTGTGTTATATTCTGCACTTTTAGGGAATCATTTACTTGTAAATGCACTCTTTCTTCTACTCTATTTTCTTCTATAAATAAATGCTCCACCACAACAAAGAAACCTTCTTTCGGTACTTCAACACCTTTTGCTTGCATTTTCACTTTCACTCTTCCTTGTCTGTATTCCACATCCACAAGCATCGGATCTAACAAATCGTCTTTTGGTAGTTTGTCTGCTGTGGCAGAAAGAATTCGCAGTCGGAATTTAGCATCATGTCTTCCTTCATTAAAGAAAAAAATAGTTACTTCTTCCAAGTAATTTTCATCTCCTAATTTTTCAATGAACGGATAATATCTGGCAAACATCGAAGGATAGGCGCCTCCGCTAAAATTTCCTAAGCCGATGAGTTGCTTTCCTCTAAACGGATTGACTCGTTTCCGCTTTGTTCGCTCTTTATGCGTTATGTGTACCGAATTTAGAAACTCAATAGATGGCTTCAAGTAAATTGTTAATCCCTTATCTTGTGTGAGTTTGATTTGTTTCGTTTCAAAACCTACACAGGAGATTCTTAATACTTTTCCAATCCATGCATCAGGAACTGTAAATTCAAAGTTTCCATTGGCATTTGACGTTGTTCCTCTTTCTTCAGATACAATAATCAAATGTGCATATGCAACAGGTTCTTGGGTTTCTGCATTCAAAATGATGCCAGCCATGTTTTTTTGCGCAATTACAAAACTCACGTTTAACAATACGATGAGGATGGCAGCAATTTTTTTCAATCGTTGTTGATTAAAATTTTGTATTCAGTTTTCTCAACTTGATCGCTGTTAATACTTTTTTGGTGTATAGCGGAAAGTTCGCATTCAAAATCCAGCCAAAATAGCCTGGTTCTTCTTCCAATACTTTTGCTACTTTTTTTCCTTTGTGTTTTCCGAAAGAGAAAATTTCCTCATCATCTTTATCGAAAATGATAAATCCTGCAAAATCAGCCGTCTTTTTTCGGGTTGTGAATTCGCTTAGCTTTTTGATATCATTTTCCAATTCGTCATAGCGATCTAATTGCGATTTCAACACTTCATAGGTCGCATTGGTATCTGCTTCCGCGCCATGCGCACCTTCCAATTCTTTTCCACAATAAAATTTATATGCGGCAGAGAGCGTACGTTTTTCCATTTTATGAAAAATAGTCTGCACATCTACAGCAACTCTGCTTTTCATGTCAAAATCAATTTCAGCACGTAACAATTCTTCTGCCAATAATGGAATGTCAAAACGATCGGAATTGTAGCCTGCCAAATCGCTGTCTTTAATCATATTATAAATCTCTTTCGAAATTTGCTTAAACGTTGGTTCATTCGCTACTTTATTATCCGTAATTCCGTGAATTTCAGACACACTTGCGGGAATTGGCATTTCAGGATTTACCAACCACGTTTTGCTCTCTTTGGTTCCGTTTGGAAATACTTTGAGGATTGAGATTTCTACAATTCTATCTTTGGCTACTTCTACACCCGTTGTTTCCAAATCGAAGAAGCAGATGGGATTTCTTAATTTTAATTCCATTATTTTATTTAAAACAGTAAATTTACCACTATTACAGCCCAAATAAAATTATTTTGTGCTTTAATAATTGATTTTAATGTATTATTAACAATAACGGAAAAGTTTGTATGTGGAAGTTGGTTATTGCTACTTTTTTAGGATGTTTTTGTGTGATATTTTCAATGAATGCGCAGCAAGAAGCTATTGAAATTGTAGAAGTAAAAGCAAAAAAGAAAATTACGTTTTATGCCATCAATCATACCGATACGACTAAGGAAGTTTTTTTTAAGGTGGATGGAAAAGGCTTTCGAAAAAGTAGTTACCGTCCTGTGATTAAAAAAGTGCCTGCACAACAAAAGGTATTGCTTACTACGCTGATTCCGCTTAAGAATGTCACCCCAGAATACACGTATTTTCATTCGTTTGATGATGAATTGGAAGCTATTAACGTCGATGTTGTAAAAGTCAAAAATTGGAAAACCCTTGATCAACTGATTGATAAAGGCGAAACCATCATTTTCACCAAAGACGAATGTGCTAAATGTGAAAAATTGATCGGAATGTTAAAAGCCAATCGCATTCGTCACAAAGCGTTTAATATTTCTGAAAGTGAACGCTATACTGAGTTTTTCTGGAATACGATTTCTAAAATGAAACGAAAAGACGTGATGATTTCTTCCATTCCGATTGCCATTGTGAAAGGTGAATTACGTGAAGGTTTGAATTTGATTTCGTTTGTGGAGTCTTTGAAATTAGATCGCTAATGCTTTTAGACCGCTTCGCTGTTAGACTTGTTCCTACGAAGACAGGAATCTTTTAGATCGCGCTTTTGCGCTGTTGGATTTTTTTTGTTTTTTGTTTTTTGTTTTTTGTGGATTTGTGGATTTGTTTGTCTCATATATAAACTCTTAAACTTATAAATCCATAAACTTCATAAAAGACCTCTAAACAATTTTTCTCACTGTTATGTGAATTTGAATCAAGTTCAACTTGACGTGATTTTCTTTGAAACCTGTACTCAATTCTCAATACTAATAGCTCAATACCATTCAATAAAATCAGACGCTTTGAGTACTTATGATTCTTGTATTCTTAATAAACAACAAAAGCGTAGTTTGAGAAACAGACTTTCTTTTTAATTTTTCTCACTGTTATGTGAAGTTGAATCAAGTTCAACTTGACGTGATTTTCTTTGAAACATCTCAATACTCAATACTAACATCTCAATACCATTCAATAAAATCAGACGCTTTGAGTACTTATGATTGTTATATTCTTAATAAAAAAGAAACGTTATTGCGGCAATCTCGTACTTTAAACAACAAAAGCGTAATTTGAGAAATAGACTTTCTTTTCAATTTTTCTCACTGTTATGTGAAGTTGAATCAAGTTCAACTTGACGTGATTTTCTTTGAAACATCTCAATTCTCAATACTAATAGCTCAATACCATTCAATAAAATCAGACGCTTTGAGTACTTATGATTTTTGTATTCTAAATCAAAAAAGAAACATTATTGTGAGTGCTAACGCAGCAATCTTATACTCAAAACAACAAAAGCGTAATTTGAGAAATAGACTTTCTTTTCAATTTCTCTCACTGTTATGTGAAGTTGAATCAAGTTCAACTTGACGTGATTTTCCTTGAAACCTCTCAATTCTCAATACTAATAGCTCAATACCATTCAATAAAATCAGACGCTTTGAGTACTTATGATTCTTGTATTCTTAATAAAAAACAAAAGCGTAGTTTGAGAAACTGACTTTCTTTTTCAATTTTTCTCACTGTTATGTGAAGTTGAATCAAGTTCAACTTGACGTGATTTTCTTTGAAACATCTCAATTCTCAATACTAATAGCTCAATACTATCCAACAAAAAAAGAGCTCCCAAAATGAGAACTCTTTCGTTATATGATGTATATTTTTCAAATTAGATATCTCTATCACTATCCCAAGCTTCTAGGTAATCTGCTACTTGTTTTACAAATTGTCCTCCCAAAGCTCCATTTACCACTCTGTGGTCGTATGAATGTGATAAGAACATTTTGTAACGGATTCCGATGAAATCACCTTCAGGAGTTTCTATTACAGCGGGTACTTTACGAATCGCTCCCAACGCTAAGATTCCTACTTGCGGCTGATTGATAATTGGTGTTCCCATGATGCTTCCAAAGGTTCCTACGTTTGTTACTGTGTAGGTTCCGCCTTGAATTTCATCTGGTTTTAATTGGTTGTTTCTAGCTCTTCCTGCCAAGTCGTTTACCGCTTTTGCCATGCCTACCAAATTCAATTGATCTGCATTTTTAATGACTGGAACGATTAAGTTTCCATCTGGCAATGCTGCTGCCATTCCTAAGTTGATGTTTTTCTTTTTGATGATCGTATCGCCATCTACAGAAATATTCATCATTGGGAAATCTTTCAAGGCTTTTGCGACCGCTTCCATAAAGATTGGCGTAAACGTTAATTTTTCACCTTCGCGTTTTTCAAAAGCAGATTTTACTTTTTTACGCCAGTTCCAAATATTGGTTACATCTACTTCAACAAAACTTTGTACGTGTGCCGATGTTTGTACCGAAGCTACCATATGATGTGCGATGAGTTTCCCCATACGCGTCATTTCGATGATTTCGTCTCCACCACTTACAGATACTGGTATGGCTGGTGTCGATTTTGGAGTCGTTGCGGGTTTTGCTGCTTTTTTAATTGTTGGTGTTGGTGCTGCCACAGGTTGTGCTGGTGCAGTTCCTCTATTTTTGATGTATGCTAGAATGTCATTCTTAGTCACTCTGCCATCTTTTCCTGTTCCTACAATTCCGTCTAATTCTGCTACTGAGATTCCTTCTTCTTTTGCAATATTTTTGACTAATGGCGAATAGAATTTTTCAGAGTTAGAAAAGTCTGTATTGACTGTTTCTTGTGCTGCCACTACTGTTTTAGCAACTTCTGCTGCCGCGGCTGGTGCTTCTGTAGTTTCTTCTTCTTTTGCTGCTGGTGCTGGCGTTGCTGCTACACTTCCTTCCCCTTCCGTTTCAATAATGGCAACTGTTTGCCCAACTTTTACAACATCATCTACATTGAATAGAATTTCAACTAAAACACCGTCAACTTCACTTGGCAGTTCAGAATCTACCTTGTCTGTTGCGATTTCTAATACTGCTTCGTCAGCTTCGATTTCGTCACCAACTTCTTTGAGCCATGATATAATTGTCGCTTCTGCAACACTTTCTCCCATTTGTGGAAGTTTTAGTTCAAATTTTGCCATATCCTTAATCTAAAGATGTTATTTTGTTTTATTTTGCGAAAATACTAAATAAAATCGTTTTTTATTGAATTATTTCTAATTTAATTCTTTATTAACAAACGTACTTCTCCTCTGTTTTTAGAGGAATCGCTTCCGAGGATAAAAGTACTGTTTTTTGGTAATATTTTGTAATAGCCCAACTGATTTTCAAATACAATAATGCTCGATTTGAAATCGATAAAATGAGTATCTAATACAATTTCAGTGCTTTCCTTGTCTTTCGTTTGACGAAAAAATTGTTCCATATTTTCAACTTGTACACAGTTTTTTCCGTGATATACAGCGCTGATTTGCTGAAAACGTGCCGCCGAATCCGTTACAATGACACACTTTTGTATGTTTTTTTCTATGATTGACTCCGATGATTTTACCAACGGAATCAATCTCGCGCCAAGCGTTACTGCAATATCATACATCAAATTACGCTTGAAATGTTTTTTGTAGAACAATTGCATCGCGCCGTAAAAGCGTTTTGCATAAGTTATGTCTTTCAGTGTGCTTTCTCCTTTGTAATGAATCACCGCCGTTTTGCCGTAATAGTAGTTTTGAAACCCTGCTTTTTTGATTTTGTATGATAAGTCAATGTCTTCGCCGTACATAAAATAGTCTTCGTCAAATCCGCCCACAGCATCGTATACACTTTTTTTCATCAACATAAACGCACCGACGAGAATGTCTACTTTTCCAATTTCCTTTTTGTCTAAAGTTGAATAATAACCTGAATTTTTGAATCCTAAAATTTTCTTCACAGAAACTATCGGCGTGGGAATGTTGCGTTTGCTTTCTGGTAGAAATGCGCCGCTTCCGTCGATCAATCGACAGCCGATACTTCCTAAGTTTTGAGTGGTTGCTGCAAATTCTAAGAGTAGTGTAAAGGTATCTTCTGCAACAATTGTATCTGGATTTAAGATACAGACATATTTGCCTTTTGCCATTTTCACAGCTTGATTGTTGGCTTTGGCAAAACCGACATTTTCTTTGTTGGCAATGAGTGGAATCTCTGGAAAGATAGTTCGCATCATATCACAACTATCATCAGACGAATTGTTATCCACCACAATAATTTCCACATCCAACGTTTCGATAGCCGCTTGCACACTTCGGATGCAGGCTTCCAAAAAATAACGCACATTGTAGTTGAGAATGATCACCGAAAGTTGCATACTGGAAAATTAGGAGCTTTTCAGCGAATTTTCAAAAGGAACTCTGTTGATGATGCTTCTTCCAAGCGTGACCTCATCTGCATATTCCAATTCGTCTCCTACCGAAATTCCACGTGCAATGGTAGACGTTTTTACATCGTAGCCTTCAATTTGTTTGTAAATGTAGAAGTTGGTCGTGTCACCTTCCATGGTAGAACTTAAGGCAAAAATGATTTCTTTGACTTTTCCTTCTTTGACTTTTTCCACCAAGCTTGCAATGGTCAAATTATGCGGTCCAACTCCGTCCAACGGCGAGATTTTTCCACCCAACACATGATACAATCCTTTGTACTGCGCCGTACTTTCAATGGCCATTACATCACGGATGTCTTCTACCACACAAACAATATCTTCTTGTCTATTTGGATTCGCACAAATCTCACAAATTTCATAATCCGAAATGTTATGACAGCTTTTGCAGTGCTTGATATCCGTTCGCAAGTCTTGCAGCGAATTTACCAAATGAAATGTGTGACTTTCAGGTTGTTTTAAGAGATGTAATACCAATCGCAACGCCGTTCGCTTTCCGATTCCGGGCAATTGCGAGACTTCATTGACGGCATTTTCTAAAAGTTTTGAGGAGAATTCCATGGGACAAATTTACGGTTTTTTGAACTTGAAATCGAAATTGAGGTTGAAATTGAATTTAAAGCGTTGTATTCTTTACTTTTTTTCCAGCAAGTTGATGAACTTTTCAATTTTATTTGCCACAAACAGATGTCCTTTTGCATTCAAGTGATCGTCTAGGATGTGATACTTATCTTCCGTTAATCCAGAGGAAATATCTAACGGAATTACAAATTTTGCCAAATGTCTCCAACGTTTCTTTCGTAGTTTTTCTGAAAGTTTTTTGATGAAACGATCTGTAGTTTTTCGTCCATTGACATTAATTACAACGATTTTCACTTGATCATGTAAGTATTTCGCTTGCTGAATTACATTTAAAAATACCTTTATCTCATCTTCTGGAAATTGTACAGTTTCCGCATCTGAGCTTGCACTAAGCAGCAACTTCGGGAATTTTAGCACATGTTTAAAGAGGTAATAATTCTTTTTTGTTCTTTGATCGCTACTTACATTCTCATAGACTTCTTTTGAAGAGATATCCAATACATTATTATTGTGAAAATACGCATGATTTTCTTCATAATCATTGTCGCAATATTGAATGATGATGTATTGCAAACTATCCGTATTGACTTGTTGCAGCATGGTAAATTCTCTCGCTGTTCCGTAGGATGAAATAGCTGTATTCAACACTTTTTTCCCAGTTTGTTTTTGTAATACTTCCGCAAAGGTTTCTTTTTGTTCCACGCCCCAACCCATCGCATGTGAATCGCCCAAAACAGCAATTTTAGGAGTATTCAACGAAGCTTCATCATCGCGCATTCCTAACGAATTTACCTTAAATGTGACTTCAAATTCTTGGTTTTTAAATTGAAAGGTTCCAGGTTTTAGCGTGTAAAATAAAGAAGAATCATACTGCGCCATTTCAGGTTCGTACTGCACAATGCTTCGCCCATATTTCATGTAGTATTGCTGCGCGGCACTTTTCATGCGTCCTGATATATTTTCTGGATGTGATAATTTGTATTCAAAAAAGTATTCCAATGCCCCAAAAATGGCAAGCACCACGAGTACATTGTATAGTATGACTACATATTTCTTTTTCATTTCCTGTAAATATGTAACGAATGTACACTTTATAATTAGGAAGTTTGTATTTTGCGATACTGAAATTTTACATGCATGCAGCCGATTCATATTTTACTTCTGATTGCCGGATATTTTGGCGTATTGATTTTAATCTCTTATTTCACAGGAAAAGACGACAGCAACGAAACCTTTTTTAAAGCCTCTCGAAAATCGCCTTGGTATGTCGTGGCTTTTGGAATGATTGGTGCTTCGTTGTCTGGCGTTACATTTATTTCCGTGCCAGGTTGGGTGCGCGATTCCAATTTCAGTTATATGCAAGTTGTGTTTGGTTATTTGGTAGGATACTTCATTATTGCGTATGTGTTGATGCCGATTTATTATCGTTTGAATGTGACATCCATTTATCAATATTTGGAAGATCGTTTTGGTGTGGTGAGTTATAAAACAGGTGCTTTTTTCTTTTTGATTTCTAGAATTCTCGGCGCTTCTTTCCGTTTGTATTTGGTAGCCATTGTACTGCAACGCTATGTGTTTGATGCGTACGGAATTCCATTTGCGGTTACGGTGATACTTTCTATTGTTTTGATTTGGTTGTACACGTTTCGCGGTGGAATTAAAACGATTGTTTGGACAGATACTTTGCAAACTTTGTTTATGCTGATCGCCGTTGGTGTCGCTATATATTTGATTTTGGGAGATTTGAACATGAGTTTTGGCGATTTTTGGTCTTCCGAAAGTTTAGGTCAGTACAGCCAAATTTGGTTTACAGATGATATCATGGCGAAAAATTATTTTATAAAATCGTTCCTTGGCGGATTGTTTATTGCGGTTTGTATGACAGGACTCGATCAGGATATGATGCAAAAGAATTTGACTTGCAAGAATTTAGGTGATGCGCAAAAAAATATGGTATCGTTTAGTGTGGTTTTGATTGTAGTGAACTTTATCTTTTTATTGTTAGGTGCGTTGGTATTTATGTATGCTACAAAACACAATATTGAAGTGCCTTTGATGGACGGCAAACCCAAAACCGATTTGTTATTTCCTGAAATTGCGCTCAAAGGCGGATTGGGTATTTCGCTAGCAGTTGTCTTTTTATTAGGATTGATTGCAGCCGCGTATTCTAGTGCAGATTCTGCGTTGACTTCACTCACAACTTCTTTTTCTATTGATTTTTTACGTATTGAAAAACAGCCAGAAGATCAACAGAAAAAAACACGCAAATTGGTGCATATTGCGATGTCGATTGTGTTAATTATTGTGGTGATTATTTTTAATAGTTTGAGCAATAAAAGCGTAATTGACAATCTATTGACCATCGCCGGATATACCTACGGACCTTTGTTAGGATTGTTTGCTTTTGGAATTTTTACCAAATACAAGATCAAAGATCAGCACGTGTGGTGGATTACTGGAATTTCTATTGCGTTTACGTATATTTTGGCAAACTTCGGAACCTATTATATGTACTTCTCACAAGAAATTGAAACGCTTGCGGAAGCAACAACACTTTCAAAAGCGCAATTTTATCAGTTTGGATATGAATTATTGCCGATTAACGGATTACTCACCTTTATTGGTTTAGTATTGATTCGACGCCAACATGACTAACGTGCATGCCGTAACACATTTGATGCCTTTTTCTTCTAATTTTTCTACAAAACTTGGATTTTCTGTGCCAGGATTAAAAATAATGCGTTCGGGTTGTAACGAAAAGATATATTCGTAATAATCTTCTTGGGCGGTAGGATTTAAATATAAGGTAATTGTGTGAATGTCTTCGTATTGCACCAATTCGGTATCAATAGTAACGCCACTAATTTCACCTTCTTTAAGTCCAAAAGCGACTACTTCATGTTGATGTGATTCCAATCGTTGGACAGCTTTGTGAGAGAAACGATGCGACTTCATAGAAGCGCCTAACACTAATGTTTTCAATAGATTACAGTATTTATTTTTACAATTTGGGTACGATTTACTCGTAATTTGACAGTAAAGTTAGTAATTTTTAAGGTGCCGAATTTACATTTGTTAAAATATGTTAAATTTCAACCTGACTCGTAACACAATAGGGAATACTTCGTCAAGTATGCATAATTCTAGCTCGCTAGGTTATAATCATCAAGAAATAAAAAACGAACTAATTACATGAAAAAACTATTCTCACTGTGCATGCTCATGCTATGCGTTAGCTTGCACGCACAAAATCCATCCCCAAAAATCGGAACTGTACAAGGAAAAGTCATCGATGCTAACACAAATGAAGCAATTCCTTATGCGACGATTGTCATTAAATCTAAAGCTGACAGTAGCGTACTTACTGGAGCTATTTCTGATGATGACGGAAACTTTAAAATTGAAAAAGTTCCTGCCGGAGCTTTAATTGTCGATATTCAATTTATCGGTTATGAAACAGTTTCAAGAGAAGTTACTATTTCTTCTGAAGCGAAAACTGCAAATATCGGAACAGTCTCTTTAGCAGAAAGCGCGACGACACTGAATGAAGTAGAAGTTGTGGCTGAACGTACTACGATTGAACAAAAAGTAGACAGAAAGGTTATCACCGTTGGAAAAGACTTAGTGACTGCTGGACCTACAGCTTCTGATATTATGAACAATTTACCTTCTGTAAATGTCGATCAGCAAACGGGAGCCATCAGTTTACGTGGAAATCAAAACGTACGTGTGATGGTTGACGGGAAATTATCAACCATTCCAACAGCACAATTATTACGTCAATTACCTTCAAATTCCATCAAAAAGATTGAGTTAATCACAAATCCTTCCGCAAAATACAATCCCGAAGGAATGAGTGGAATTATCAATATTGTATTGCGTAAAAATGTAAACATTGGTTTCAATGGAAATGCCAATATTGGTCTGACACGGGAGCGTGAAGCAAAGTTTAACAGTTCTCTAGACTTAAATTACCGAAATGGAAAGTTCAACATCTTTGCGAACTACGGAAACAATATTGCAAAAAACAGAAACGGCGGAAATATCTTCAGACCTGATGAAAATTCAGAGCAAGTATTTGACAATTTAGACAATGTAAAAACACACTTGATTAAGTTTGGATTGGACATTTATCTAAACGAAAAGAATACAGTATCACTATTCACCAATCAAAACATTAACAATAGTATTAGCAACGGATTTATTAATATTGTCTTTCAAGATCCTGCAGATGCACAATTTAACAATGCGCAAGACTTCACTGCTGACAATGAAAATTTGGCTTCTCAATACAATTTCAATTACAAATATGACATTGACCAAGAAGCGGGAGAAAATATTGAATTGGAAGTAGATTATAATGTGTTTGATGCGGAAGATCAGTTTGACTTTGTCTTTTTTGGAGCGAATCCTTTTCCTAACTATATTGACGAACAAGACACTGAAAGAGATCGAACCACCATCAATTTAGATTACGTAAAACCGCTTAAAAATCAAGCAAAATTAGAACTTGGAGCTGAGGCGCGTTTGTTCAACTCAGATATTGGTTACCAATCTACAGGTTTTTCTTTTAATGAAGCGGGAGACATCCGTAGAACACCAAGCACTGATTTTGACTACAGCAGAGATATTTATTCTGTCTATGCTACGTACGGAAAACAATATGAAAAATGGTCTTATTTGGTAGGATTACGTGCAGAAACCGTACAAGTAGATGCCAATGCATTATCACAAGAAGTTGAAACGCCTGATAGTGAAAACATCATTTTTGAAAATGATTATACAGAAGTATATCCATCTGCCTTTTTTACCTATACACCATCTGAGAAAAACTCATATCAAGTAAGTTATAGCAGACGTGTAGACCGTCCTGGAATTGGGCAAGTAAATCCAATTAGAGAATGGGCAACACCATTGATTACCTCTTTTGGAAATATCAATTTAGTGCCTCAGTTTACCAACTCTATGGAAGCAAATTACACTAGAAAAATTGGTAATAAAGGAACCATTACTGGAGGAGTTTTCTACAGAGTGATTGAAGATGAAATTAACAGAGCTGTTTTTATTGATAGAACAGATTTAAGTAGAATCATCTTAACACACGATAACTTTGACAATACTTCTGCATACGGAGTTGAAATTTCAAGTAACATGAGACCAACAAATTGGTGGAGTTTTAATATGAGTTTTGATTTCTTCTCACAAACACAACGAGGAATTACGGAATCGTTGACAGAAGATACAAGTGTTGCTACCATTGATGATATCGTTTCTGAAACAGTATCAGTTGACAACCAAGCTTGGAACTTTAGAATGTTCAACAACTTCAAAGTAAATGATAGATTGTATTTATCTGCCTTCGGGTTTTACCGTGGAAGCGTACAAGGAATTCAATTTGAAATGGAGCCAATGTATTTCGTAAATGTTGGAGCACGTTATTCGTTCGCCCAAGGAAAAGGAACTTTAAGTGTCAATTACAATGACATCTTCAGAACACAAGAATTTGGTTTTGACGGACAACAGCCATTCGCACAAGTTGGTGCATTTAGATGGGAAAGTAATACAGTAAATGTAAGCTTATCGTACCGTTTTGGAGGTGGAAAATACAGAGCAAAATCGCGTAAGCAACGTGACCAAGATGAGAAGTCTGGAAGCGGCGGATTCCTATAAAAAAACCATCAGAATTTAGTATTTATTACATATAAAAATTTCTAATAGCTTCAGTTATTATTGATGGTTAGTGTTAACTGAATGTTATTAAAATGTGAAGACCTTGGTTGTGCACAGCCGAGGTTTTCTATTTTTAATTTTTTTGCGTGTAGCTAATCCTTAAAATTGTACATTTTGACAAAAAAACTGTTAAAGTTATATGAATGAGTAAACTAGTCTCAAAAAAAACGACGAATTTTATAGTATACTTTAAGTATACTGTATTGTTATTGGGTTAATTATTCGAATTTAGCACTCTAAAATTTACCATAAATATCACAAAGTATACTATAAATTATAATAAAGAAATCCCAAGCACGCGAGTACTTGGGATTTTGTTATGTTGAGGAACTATTTTTCTACATAAAGATTACCATTTTATAATGGCACTTCCCCAGGTAAATCCACTTCCGAAAGCGGCTAATACCACGGTATCACCTTCATTTATTTTTCCTTCTTCCCATGCTTCTGTCAGCGCAATTGGAATGGAAGCTGCGGTTGTATTTCCATAACGCATGATGTTATTGTACACTTGATCGTCACCCAATCCAAATTTTTTCTGAATAAATTGTGCAATTCGTAAATTCGCTTGGTGCGGAATTAACATGTCTATGTCTTCTTTTTTCAAGCCGTTTTGCAATAAACCTTCCATGATCACTTCACTAAAACGAACCACGGCATTTTTGAATACAAATTGTCCGTTCATGTATGGAAAATAGGAAGTATCTTCTTCTCCATTTCCCAAATCTTTGATGATATCATTTACCCAACGTTTTCCCATTCCTGGCGCAATTAACGATAATTCTTCCGCGTGTTCTCCTTGCGAATGTAAGTGTGTAGATAAAATTCCGCGACTAGTGTCTTCACTTCTTGTCAACACAGCTGCTCCTGCTCCATCACCAAAAATTACAGAAACGCCTCTTCCTCTCGTGGTCATATCCAAACCATGCGAGTGCAATTCTGAACCAATTACGAGAATATTTTTATACATTCCTGTTTTAATAAACTGATCAGCCACAGAGATCGCGTAGACAAATCCTGAGCATTGGTTACGTACATCTAACGCACCAACAGTCTTAATATCCAACTCCTTTTGAACCATCACGCCTGGACCAGGAAAATAATAATCTGGACTTAGGGTAGCAAAAATGATAAAATCAATAGCATCTTTATCAATTCCTGCACGTTCAATAGCAATCTTTGCTGCTTTTACTCCCATGCCCGAAGTAGTATCTTCTGTGCCTTTTACGGCAAATCTTCTTTCTTTGATTCCTGTACGTTCCTGTATCCACGCGTCATTTGTATCCATGATTTTGGACAAATCGTCATTAGTAACTACATTATCTGGAACATAATGTCCCAATCCTATAATTCTAGATGTATACATAAATTATCGACTTTTTATTTTTTAGTGTGAAAACGTAGTATAAAATTACGAATTCTTAAAAATTGAAGCTACAAAATTAAGCATTAATAATTACATCTGTACTTTTAATCATGTGGAGTTCAACAAAAAAGCACACTTATGCAAGATAAATGTGCTTTAAAACAACCTAACCAATAAATAAACAATTGATTAAGGAATTATTCTTTTTCTTTAACAATCTCTATCCTTAATCATTAGAGAGTAAATCGTTAAGATTTGCAAAACCTTACAAGAAATACTGTTTTTTTTATAAAGATTTCGACTTTTTTAGATAGTTTTATACCTAATCAACCACAAATACAGAAAATCATCATGAAAAAAAACTCTTTCACACTATTATTTTTCCTCTCTTTTCTGTGTCTTAATGCACAAGAAAATATTGGATATCAACAACCTCCACAAGAAATTCTAGATCTTGCCGATGCAGCACCAGCTCCAAGAATGCGTATGGATACCAAAGGAGAAAAATTTTATTTCCTTGAACGCAGCAACTACAAAAGTATCGCTGAACTTTCAGAAAAAGAACTGCGTTTGGCAGGGTTGCGTATCAACCCAAAAACAAATATTGGAAGTAGACAAAGTTATTATGACAATATTTTAATCAGAATTGGTAGAGATGCCGCCGAAGAAACGGTAGCCGGATTACCTAGCAACGGTCGCTTCTCTTATTTTAGCTGGTCACCAGACGAAAAGAAACTTGCACTGACCAATACCGTAGAAAACGGCGTAGAATTGTGGGTGATTGACTTTGATACTAAATCTGCAAAAAAACTCACAGACGCTAACTTAAACGCAAATATCGGAAGTCCATACATGTGGTTAAAAGACAGCCAATCATTATTGGTTAAAAAAGTACCTTCAAACAAAAAAGAACTCATCAACACTGCAAGTACTGTACCTGCGGGACCAACCATTTCAGTAAGTGAGCAAGGTGTAAAAGCGCAAAACAGAACCTATCAAGATTTATTAAAAAATAAAAATGACGAATTCAACTTTGAGCAATTAGCGACTTCTGAATTGCACAAAGTAAACCTTGACGGAACAAGTTCAGTTTGGAAAGCAAAAAACATGTACAGAGGCATGTCGCTTTCGCCAAATGGAGCATATGTCATGTTAACGACGATTGAAAAACCATTTTCGTATTTGGTAACCTATTCTAGATTTCCATCTACATCTACAATCTATGATGGGAATGGAAACGAAGTATACGAAGCATTAAAAGTGCCATTAATCGAAGATTTACCAAAAGGATTCATGTCCGTACGTACGGGACGTAGAAATATCTCTTGGCGTTCGGATCAACCTGCTACTATTTATTGGGCAGAAGCATTAGACGGTGGTGATCCTGCTAAAAAAGTATCGCATAGAGATGAAGTATTTCAGTTAGCAGCACCATTTACAGGAACGCCAACTTCGTTAGTAAAAACGATTGGACGTATGTACAATATTACTTGGGGAAATAATGCTACGGCAGTTGTGTATGATTATTGGTGGAATACACGAAATACCAAAACATATGTATTCAATCCTTCAGATAATTCCACAGCACCTAAAATCATTTCAGACAGAAACTATCAAGACAGCTACAGCAATCCAGGAAGCTTCATTACTTCCAAAAATGAATTGGGTCGCAATGTGTTAAGCATGGATAGAAACAACTTGTATCTTATTGGTGAAGGATTAAGCAAAGCGGGAAGAAAACCTTTTGTTGACAAACTCAATCTGAAAAATCTACAAACAAAACGTATCTACGAATCTGATTACACAGATAAAAAGTTGAACATCTTGGATGCGATGGACTTAAAAAAAGGAATGTTTCTAGTGATGTTGGAATCTAAAAGTGAATATCCAAACTATTATGTTCAAAACTTAAAAAAGAACAAACCTGCTGTTGCGTTGACGAGCTTTAAAAATCCTTTTGAAAGCATTAAGGATGTAAAGAAAGAAGTAATTACCTATAAACGTGATGACGGATTGGATCTTTCTGGAACCTTATATTTACCTGTAGATTACGAAGAAGGAAAAAAATACCCAATGATTCTTTGGGCATATCCAAGAGAATACAAAAACAAGAAAAGTGCGGGACAAGTGACGACAGATGCGAATGAATTTACCTTTTTATACTACGGTTCGCCAATTTATTGGGTAACGCGTGGCTATGTTGTGTTGGATGATGCTTCTTTCCCAATAGTAGGTGAAGGCGATGATGAACCAAATGATACGTTCATTAAGCAATTAGTAGCTAACGGAAAAGCAGCTATCGATGCGGTAGATAAGTTAGGCTATATTGACAGAACAAAAGTGGCTGTTGGTGGACATTCTTACGGAGCATTTATGACCGCAAACTTATTGACACATTCTGATTTATTCGCGGCAGGAATTGCACGTAGTGGAGCGTACAATAGAACCTTGACTCCATATGGATTCCAAAGTGAAGAGCGCAGTTATTGGGAAGCTCCTGAAATTTATTACAACATGTCACCGTTCATGCATGCAGATAAAATGAAAACGCCTTTACTCTTAATTCACGGAGAAGCCGACAATAATTCAGGAACCTATCCTTTACAAAGCGAGCGTTATTTCAATGCATTGAAAGGAATGGGCGCACCAGTTCGTTTGGTGATGTTACCAAAAGAAAGTCATGGATATAGCGCTAAAGAATCGATCATGCACTTATTGTGGGAACAAGATCGTTGGTTGGAAATGCATTTAAAGAAGAAAAAAGTAGATTCTAAATAAGATACTTTTAAAATTAACAATAGAGACTCCGCTGATTTGGCGGAGTTTTTTTATGCGATTCAGTGAATACTACCAAAGCAATTCGTTTGTTGAAAATACTAACCTAATTTTGAAAAGTTAAAAAATGTCAAATCGAGCATTACTGAAAGTACCTAGCGAAGCTATCGAGATTCTTTTGAAATTATCAATTCTTAGCTAGTCTCATGAACTACGTTCGGTATCTACGATAATGCTCGAACTGACATTTATTTGTATTTAAAATAATCATAAGTATTAAAACACTTTCTATAAATCGAACTCAAGTTACTATTAAACGATAAACAGATTGCCACGAATTTCTACTAAATTCTCGCAAAGACGTTTCAAAGAGATGTAATCTTTCAATTTTTAGTTCTTCAATCATGTAATCACAACTTGACAGAAATTATGTCATCTTGTCACTTGTACGAAAATGGTATTTTTTTTGAAAAGTTATTGGTCATTCATTAGAAACGAATAATTAATAACAAATTAATACGATATACAAATGGCAACAGGAAATATTAATGTATCTGTAGAAAATATTTTTCCGCTCATTAAGAAGTTTTTATACAGTGATCATGAAATCTTTTTAAGAGAATTAATCTCAAATGCAACGGACGCAACGCTAAAACTAAAACACTTAACAAACATTGGAGATGCAAGTGTAACATATGGAAATCCAATGATTGAAGTAAAGGTCGATAAAGAAGGAAAGAAACTCCACATCATCGATCAGGGATTGGGAATGTCGGCAGAAGAAATTAAAAAATACATCAATGAAGTCGCGTTTTCTGGCGCAGAAGAATTCTTAGAAAAATACAAAGACTCTGCGAAAGATTCGGGAATTATTGGACACTTCGGACTTGGTTTCTACTCTGCGTTTATGGTAGCTGAAAAAGTAGAAATCATCTCAAAAAGTTATAAAGAAGACGAAAAAGCAGCACATTGGACGTGCGATGGTTCGCCACAATTTACCTTAGACGAGCACGACAAAACAGAACGAGGAACTGAAATTATTTTACACATTGCAGAAGATTCCACCGAATTCTTAGAAGATTCAAGAATCACTGAATTGTTAGTGAAATACAACAAGTTCATGCCAATTCCAATCAAGTTTGGAACAAAAGAAGAAACCTTACCACTGCCAGAAGATGCTGAAGAAGGTGCAGAAGCTGAAAAAATTACGGTTGATAATATCATCAACAATCCAAATCCGGCGTGGACAAAACAACCTTCAGAATTAGAAGAAGGCGATTATAAAAACTTCTACCGCGAATTGTATCCGATGCAATTTGAAGAGCCTTTATTCAACATTCACTTAAATGTAGATTATCCGTTCAACCTTACGGGAATTTTATACTTTCCGAAGCTTGGAAACGATATGAATATGCAAAAGGATAAAATCCAATTGTATCAAAATCAAGTATTTGTGACGGACAATGTAGAAGGAATTGTTCCTGAGTTTTTAACGATGTTGAAAGGTGTGATTGATTCTCCAGATATTCCATTGAATGTATCACGTTCGTACTTACAAGCAGATGGAAATGTGAAGAAAATTTCTTCGTACATCACACGTAAAGTGGCGGATAAATTAAACTCTATCTTCAAAAATAGCAGAGAAGATTTTGAAGCAAAATGGGATGACATTAAGATCGTGATTGAATACGGAATGCTTTCGGAAGAGAAATTCTTTGACAAAGCTGATAAGTTTGCCTTGTATCCTTCTGTAGACGGAACGTACTATACGTATGAAGAATTACACGAAAAAATCAAAGATGCACAAACCGATAAAGACGGAAAAACGGTTATCTTATATGCAGCCAACAAAGATCAACAGCACAGTTATATTGAAGCAGCGAAGGAAAAAGGATACGAAGTATTGTTGTTAGATTCTCCAATTGTTTCACACTTAATTCAAAAACTAGAAACTTCAAAAGAAAACATCTCTTTTGCACGTGTAGATGCAGATCATATTGACAATTTAATCAAGAAAGACGAAGAGCAAATCTCAAAACTTTCTGATGAAGAAAAAGAAACGCTCAAAACGACCTTGACAGAAGTAGTTCCTGCGGATAAATACACAGTGCAGTTAGAAGCGATGGATTCAAATGCTTCTCCATTTATGATTACGCAACCAGAATTTATGCGTCGTATGAAAGAAATGCAGCAAACTGGCGGTGGCGGCATGTTTGGAATGGGCAATTTCCCAGAAATGTACAACCTAGTCGTGAATACGAATCACGAATTGGTAGGACAAATTCTAAATACAAAAACACGCAAAAAGCAAGAACGTTTGATCAAACAATCGTTAGATTTAGCACGTTTATCTCAAAACTTACTCACAGGTGAAGAGTTGACACAATTCATCAAACGTAGTTATGAGATGATTAAATAAACTCATAAATTATAATTACCTTAAAGCCGCTTTTAACGAAGCGGCTTTTTTTGTAACTATTTGTGAATATTGTCGTCATACAAATATTCAATCAGTCAAAAAAAATAAAACCATCACACATGAAAAACACAATTCTTCTCAAAGCACTATTTTTACTAGTGTTTCTCTCCGTTCCTACCCTACACTATGCGCAAAATCTGGAAACAGAAATTGATCAATTAATGCAAGAAAACTACAAAGCGGATCAATCAGGTGCGACTATTTTAGTGGCGAAAGACGGAAAAGTCATCTTGCGCAAGGCCTACGGAAAAGCCAACTTGGAACTCGGTATCGATATGATTCCTGAAAATGTTTTTGAAATTGGTTCCATCTCCAAGCAATTTACCGCAGTTGGAATTTTAATGTTATTGGAAGAAGGAAAGCTTTCGCTAGAGGATGAAATCACAAAATACATTCCCGATTATCCTACCCAAGATACTAAAATCACCATTCATCACTTACTGACACATACGTCTGGAATTCGCAGTTATACGTCCATTCCAACGCTAAGGGATTTTTCGCGAAAAGATTTATCTGTAAAAGAATTGGTAGATGCGTTTAAAAACGAACCGATGGATTTTAAACCGAATGAGCAATTTCTTTATAACAATTCTGGATATGTTTTGTTGGGCTACATCATTGAAAAAATAACTGGAAAATCCTACGAAGAGTTTGTACAGAAGCGCATTTTTGACAAATTAAAGATGAAAAACTCGTATTACGGAAGCAAATCGAGATTGATCAAAAATAGAGCTTCCGGCTATCAAGGAGGCGAAAATGGATATGCCAATGCAGAATATCTCAGCATGAACATTCCGTATGCAGCAGGTTCATTAATGTCTACCGTAGATGATTTATTTAGATGGAATACTGCCATTCGCAATCACAAATTGATTTCGAAAGAAAATACCGAAAAAGCATTCACCAATTACACGATCGATAATGGAAATAATATCAATTACGGATACGGTTGGTCTACCACAAAAATCCAAGGTGTTCCTATGATTGAACATGGCGGCGGAATCTTCGGATTTACGTCGCAAGGTGTGTACGTGCCAAGTGAAAATGTATATGTCATTATTTTGACCAATTGTGATTGTATTTCGCCAACAGATATTGCGTATAAAGTTGCGGCGATGACAATTGGAAAACCATATCCAAAAAAAGAAGACGCCATTACACTTAGCAAAGATCAGTTAGAAAAATGGGTAGGATCGTATATGTTTGACGACGGTTCACTGCGTGCCATCACACGAAAAGGCAAGCAATTGTACAGTCAGCGTTTTGACGGAAATACTGCTTTTAAAATGTATACAATTGCAGAAAATCACTTTTTCTTTGAAGATAGTTTTTCGGAAATCATTTTCACAGACGGACCTACAAAGAAAGCAATCTATAGAAATAATAGAATTGAATCAAATGGTGTAGAAAGTGATGCAAAATTACCTGAACCTAAAAAGGAAATCCAATTGTCGGCAGAAGTCTTGCAAAAATACGCAGGAACCTATCAATTAATGCCAAATATGGAGTTGGAAATTATTGTGGAAGGTGACCGAATTTTTGGATTGCCCACGAATCAATCGAGAGCAGAATTGTTTGCAGAATCGGAAGATAATTTCTTCTTAAAAGTAGTGCCTGCGACCATTAGCTTTGAAATTGATCCTGAAACCAAATTGCCAGTGAGTCTGACCTTAGATCAAGGCGGAAGAAAAACAACGGCTAAAAAGATTAAATAAATTAACTATATATCATCAAAAAGCACGAACTGGAGTAACCATTGGATTCGTGCTTTTTTCATATAAAAAAAGGGATTTTTTATTCGGTCAATTCATCAGAAGTTACTGTTTTCGTGCAGTCTGTACTCCACGGACATTTTGTACACTTCTTTTTATCTTTGGCAGGAATACAACCATCCGTAGTACTGCAACTCTTTGAAGTACAAGATATTCCTGCATATGTTAATGTAGTACCATTTTCAACTTTTAATAATGTGGTTGTTACCTGATCGCCATGTTTCATAGACAAATAATAAGTATCATCTATTTTCTTTAACTTTACCTCCTCAATAGTAACTTGCTTTTTTTGTGTAATCGATAAATTGGTTGTTACTAATTTTTGAATTGCTTTTTGTTCAGATTTGCTTAAGGTCATTTCCTCAATGGTCAGATCATCTGAAGAACATGCAGTTATACATACTGCGAATGCGCAAAACAAACTATAAATAAAACTTCTTTTTTTCATGATCTTACAAAATTTATTATTTCAAATGTAGCCAAAAAAGAAGTCAAAAACTTACGGTTTCCCCGTAAAATAACACATATTTGTAAGTTTTTATTTATTTTTTACGAAAGTTAAAAGCTTAGTGCTGAATTTATAATATTGTATTGTCATTGTAATGTTTTTTTAATGTAAACGTATTTGAAACTCCTCGAAACACATATTGTCTCCAAACTTGAAACGCCTGTACGTATTCAGGAATATGAGTTGTCAAATTTTAATACCATCGCGACCAAAAGTGCGCTTAAAAAGATACTTAAAAAACAACTTATAAAAATCAATAGTAAAGTCGCTTCTACTGCTACGTTTCTTCATGAAAATGATATCATTGAGATTTATGAAGCAGAAATTGTGGCGAAGAAGATTTTCAAGATCGAGATTCCTGTTTTATTTGAAGATGACGAAATTGCTGTGATGAACAAACCTGCGGGATTTCCTACCAACGGCAACTATTTTAAAACGATTGAAAATGCCTTGCCGCACAACTTGAAACCTTCTACAGCAATTGATGCTTTGCACTATCCGAGAGCTGTACATCGTTTGGACAATCCGACAAGCGGGATTTTGATCATCGCAAAAACCAAAAGTTCCCAACGAAATCTGTATCAACAATTTGAACAACAACAAATTCAAAAAACCTATCAAGCCATTGTAATTGGTCAAACGAACACCAAAGGGCGAATTACATCAGCTGTAGCAGATAAAGAAGCATTTACTCAATATGAAACGTTGCGAACAGTTGCTTCACTTCAAAATAAATTTCTTTCTTTAGTACAATTATATCCAAAAACAGGAAGAACTCATCAATTACGAATTCATTTAGCAAGCATTCAGCATCCAATTGTGGGCGATCCATTGTATGGAAAAACGGAAGAAAATTATAAAAAAGGCTTGTTTTTGTGCGCGACTTCCATTGAGTTCACACATCCAAAAACGAAAGAAACCGTATCTTTTACAATCCATCCACCAAATAAATTTAAAAGTTTATTGGCACGCGAGGAAAAGCGATTTTTGAAGTTTAGGGATGGTTAGACTTGTTAGACTTGATTAGATCGTTAGACTTACTTAGATTATTGGAATTTTTTAGATTTTTTCATAAAAAAAGCGAACCGAAGCTCGCTTATATATACATACATTTTTAAGACTGTTATGATGATATGTATTGTATTATTTTATTGTGTATTTTATCTGTACTTTTTGCTTTGTTCACTGTCACCTCAGCAGTGATTTCGTGAACATCTTCACCACCTAAAATTTGTGATGTATTGTTAATTTCGAAGGCTTGTAACTTGTTGATCATTTTAAAGTTTTATTAAGTTAATTTCATATAAGATACAAAAAAAAGCAACCCAAAATTCACTTGTATTTGATTATTTTACAATAACAGAGATTAAGAAGTTTTGTTATGCGTTTTATCTGCGCTTTTTCTTCGGTTAATATACGTCTCGCGGTGCATATCTCCGCCTAAAATTTGTGATGCGTTTTTAATTTCGAAGGTTTTTAATTTGTCAATCATTTTTAGCTGTATTTAATTCATAATCAAAAAGATACAAAAACAATACATACCATCATAAAAAAAGAGGGAATTTTCATTCCCTCTTCCTCAATTAAATGATTGCTACATCTACGTATATTAGTGACAATAACAGTGAGATGCAGGACAGCGCGTAATAAAGCTTGGCGGACATCTGTACGATGTATTCGTATTGCAATCTAACGTTCCTTGTCCTTTGATTTGATCTTCTTGCACGCTAGAAATCAAACTCTTGTTTAATGCTAAATTCTTTAAATTTCGTTTTTTCATAAGACAACATGTTATGTGGTTAATAATAGTCTAAATGTATTATAAATCAGCTAGTTTGCTTTCGAAAAACGCGTCTGATTATCCACGATTCATGAATCTTCACTGTATACCAAAGTGAATTCATAAATGTTTAGTCAGTTGGCAAGAAGAGTTAAAAAGAAATGATTATAACCAAAAAAAACGAACCGAAGTTCGTTTTCATTTTTCTTGAATTTTGTTTTTTACGGTATCAACTTACTTCACAAAGTATTTAGGAAGTTGGTGTCAATTACAATAAAATAATGTATTCGGTAGCTGTTGCTCCACCAGTAATTGTTTCTGCATTTTCAATTTCGAATTCTTGAAGTTTTTCTAACATAATTTCGTTTTTTAATTAGACATTTACTACTAACTAGTAAGTTACAAAAAACAACTTATTCTATAGGAAAATCAAAATATTGATCGCGATACGGTTCCCCGCGAAGGGTAAAATGCCACCATTCTTGCGGATAATTCCGAAAGCCATTTTGTAGCATCATTTGTTGTAATAATTGTCGGTTTTGTAATTGTTCTTTTGTTAAATTTTGATAGGAAACCCACGAAATCTTACCGAAAAAATCGAATGCACTTCCCATGTCTAATTCTTTTTTAGTTTTCAGGTCGATGATGGTAACATCTACCGTACTTCCACTACTATGACGCGATTTGGTGGCAATATATTCAAGTCGAAACAAATCTTTTTTGGCTACATTAGGATAGTATTCTTGTTTCATCAACGTATCATTCAGATTTCTTGCCCAACGACGAAAATGATCTACAGCACGTTGCGGTCGGTACGCATCAAACACTTTGATTCCTAGGTTTTTCTCTTTCAACGCTTTTTGCACTTTTTTTAATGCTAACGTCGCGGGTAATGTCAAAATACACTTATCTGCTTCATACCCATCAATATGAGTTCCAATAAAATTATCAGAACACAAATAACGCAGTTCCACTGTAATATCTGGAATATATGCTCTTACATACACAAAACCTTTGGGAAGTTGTGCATCTCCACTTGTAAAAAGCAGTAGTATTGAGAGGAAAAGCCAATGTAATTTCTGCATGAACTGTGTATTATAAACTTTATTGACAAAATAATGATTAATTTTATATTCTGAATACAAAATGTGATGAATCAAGCTTCTTTATTTTCGAATAATACACCGCAACCGCTGAATCTTCCGGATGCTGACATCATTTACTATCCAAATTTTATAGCTCCGACAGAAGCCACTCGTATTTTTGAAACCTTACGCGATGAAACACCTTGGCAACAAGACGACATAAAAGTCTTTGGGAAAGTATACGCACAACCGCGACTTACTGCTTTGTACGGCACCAATCAAAAACCGTACAGCTACTCCAACATTGAAATGACACCACATGCATTAACGCCAACTTTAGCAGCGCTAAAACATAAAGTAGACGAAACCTCTCAGGCAAATTTTACAACCATGCTACTCAACTATTACAGAGACGGAAAAGACAGCAACGGTTGGCATGCTGATAACGAAAAAGAATTGGGCGTCAATCCGATCATAGCTTCACTGAGTTTTGGGCAAGAACGTTTTTTTCATCTCAAACATCGCACAGATAAAAGCTTGAAACATAAAATTTTACTACAACACGGAAGTTTACTGTTGATGAAAGGTGAAACCCAACACAAATGGTTGCATCAAATTCCAAAAACAGCTCGAAAAATAAACGGTCGCATCAACATTACTTTTCGCATTATAGCATAAAAAAAGCACCCCGAAGGATGCTCTTTTTTTATCAAATTTGGATTGGGTTAATTGTTTACAATTAAACGTTTTACCGTATTTCTTCCAGATTCCATATCTGTGATATTTATAAAATAAGTTCCATTTTGTAAATTACTCACATCTATTCTCATTTGATTTTGGTTAGAGAATTCTGTTTTATAAACTCGCTTCCCTAGCATATCAATAAGTTGAATGTCTAACGTTAACCCACGTGAATCGTTATCGAGATTAATATTTACAGTTCCTTTCGCAGGATTTGGGAATACATTGAATTTAAATACTGAATCAAAATCTTCAACACTCAACGCGTCACAAGCAGTTCCTGTAAGTCTAGTCACTGAAATTGGATTTGATAAATCAAAACAGCCGCTTAAATCAGATACGTTCGTTGCGGTTGTTAATCCAATATCTCCTGTGTAACGTAAGTACCAGATATCACATATTCCTGCTACAGCTCCTTCAAGATTAAATCCACCTGCTGGTTGTGTTGCTGGCGTTCCTAAGATCATTCCAGTTGCTTGATCTGTGATCACCCACGTAGCATTATCTCCTGATAATACATTTGTATCTACAAATTCTACAGGGATCAAATCGTCTACACCTTCGCCAACACAGATCATTGTAGTTGTGTCTGTTGTTCCTGTAATTTGTATTGCGCCTCCGTTTACAGCGTTTCTTGTCACTGAGATTGGATTCGATAAATCAAAACAGCCGCTTAAATCAGAAACGTTGGTTGCGGTTGTTAATCCAATGTCTCCTGTGTAGCGTAAGTACCAAATGTCACAAATTCCTGTTGGGGCACCTTCTAGACTAAATCCACCTGCTGGTTGCATTGCTGGAGTTCCTAAGATGTCTCCTGTTGCCTGATCAGTGATTACCCAAGTAGCATTATCGCCTGATAATACATTCATATCTACAAATTCTACTGGGATTAAATCATCAGTTCCTTCGCCAACACAAATAGTTGCCGTAGTATCTGTCGTTCCAGTGATTTGTATTGCGCCGCCATTG
>JBCCLH010000020.1:0-101134 GCA_039026955.1 Bacteroidota bacterium | reverse complement strand
GGTTAGTAGATGAGTGTTTGAGTTTGTGAGTATCTTTTGATGGAATTGTTACATTGATACATTTTCAAATTAGTAAATTATTATATTAAAAGTTTGTCTTCGCTTTTTGGATTGCTTCGCTCTTGGTATGTTAGTAGGTTAGTGTTTGAGTTTGTGAGTGTCTTTTGATGGAATTGTTACATTGATACATTTTCAAATTAGTAAATTATTATATTAAAAGTTTGTCTTCGCTTTTTGGATTGCTTCGCTCTTGGTAGGTTAGTAGATGAGTGTTTGAGTTTGTGAGTGTCTTTTGATAGCATTGGCACATTTTCAAATTAACAAATTATTACATTAAAAAGAGTTCGGCTTCGCCTTTTGGGTTGCTATCGCTCTTGGTAGGTTAGTAGGTTAGTGTTTGAGTTTGTGAGTGTCTTTTGATGGAATTGTTACATTGATACATTTTCAAATTAGCACATTAAAAACGATACATCATTGCGAAAGTTTTAGAAAAACTTGTGGCAATCTGCTTATTTTATTGGAGAGATTTCCTATGATTTCAAAAAACAAATCAACAAATCCACGAATTAACGAATCCACAAATCCACAACAAAAACAAAAACCATCAAATATCCTTCAACTCAATCTTCTGACGCTTCTTTTTCGCAAACTCTTTCGTCAAATCCAACTTCACGATATTTTCATTGCTCAATTTATACGAAAGCACAAACTCATTATCGGTAATATTGATAAACGTTGCATACAGTGTTCCGACCATTTTTCCATCTGGTGTTTCTCCTGCTGGTCGTACGGCTTGTCCAAAAGTGTTTCCAACTTTCAACAAATTGATTTCTTCATTCCCTTTTTCCATAGCGGCAATTCGGTCTTCAATGCTTTGGTAACGAGGACACGGATAGTTTCCTGCGTTAGGTTCTGAAAGTAGATAATTGGTCATGATAAGTTTGTTATCCTGAATCCAATTGAGTTTCTTTTTTCCATCAATCCATTCCACAACTACCGCTTTTCCCGTTTTATCGCCAAACATGATGTGACTTGTAGTGAGGGCAATCTTTTCTTTCTCAAGAAATGCAATGGCTTCTTCCACAGTGGTGCATTGCGCTAGAATATTGTCTCCTAAATTATTCTGCGGATCTGTGTAGCCTTTGAGTTGTTTCTGCGGAGGAGTCACGGCGCCATCAAAAAACAATCCTTTTTCATTAATGCCACCTTGTGCAAAATTATCCCAACCATACCACAACCGCGCCAGCTTTTTCTTAGTCTTCGGCTCGATTTGAATATACGCTTTGACATTAAAAAAGTAATCTTCACTGTTTACGACATAAATTTTCCCAGTTTTCGCATCTACATAATACAATACAGAACAGGCAGAAGCAATAGTTGGAAGTAATAAACTTATCAATAAAACGAATGCAAATAGTCGTAGCTTTTTCATGGTGTGAATTCATTAGTGAGCGATTAAAATTCGGGAATCTAAAATAGAAATGGTACTAAATGATTGTTAAATCTTTGTGTAAGTTGTATCAAAAGGAACTCGAAATCGCGGACCATAAATTCCTTTTTCGCTTCGCACACCACAACCAATCACCATATTGATTTCTGCGCCACGAGGCAACTTTAGAATCTTTTTCACACGCAACGTATCGCTTCCTTCCATCGGACAGGTATCGTAGCCAATCGCAGCCATGCTGATCATAAAGTTTTGTGCTGCCAATCCGGCACTTTTGTGCGCGACAATGCGTAGATCGCTCCATCGGACTTGTCTGTAAATCGGTCGAAATAATCCAATACAGTTAAACACTGCATATTTCAGCCAGCCATACATCCCTAAAAAATCAGGATAAATAGATGGAATCAGTTTCTTATAATAGTTAATCGCAAATTTTTCTCGTCGAGAATATTCCGCTTTCGGTTTATTTCCAAAAAGCTTTTCGTAGAATGTGACATTGGCTTTGGCGCGTTGTCGCCATTTATCTTTTCGTGTCACAACTACGATTAATTGTTTCGCAGTCTTCGCAGCATTCTGTCCCAAACAGGCTTCTGTGAGTTGTTTTAATACATCTTTATCCGTCACATGATAAAATTCCCATAGTTGTAAATTACTACTCGTAGGTGCCAATATAGCATTCTCAATACACTTTTTTACTTTTTCATCATCTAGTTCAATGTCTGGTTCAAAAACACGTACAGAGCGTCTGTATTGTATGGCTTCGGTTACTGTTTTCTCTGAGGTCATGCATAAACTTACGGATTTTATGTAGAACAAAAAAGAGGCTGTCTAAAAAGTCTTTGCAAGCGTCATTCTGAGCTTGACTCAGAATCTCATCATGCTGATTATCAAATGTTATGAGAAACCGAATCAAGTTCGGTTTGACGAAATCTGTACTTTTAGACAGCCTCTTTATTACCTCTAATTTTGATTACAAATTAATTTGGTGGACAAGTATTACTTCCAGTTCCTGAACATGGTGGATTACAAGAATACACACATGATTGATTAGTTGGAACTGGAGGATTCGTTCCTGTTGGCGGCGGCACACAAATAAAAGTCGGATCTTCTGGCGGTTCTGTGAAACTTAAACACGGTGGCGCATACGTAAAACAACCAAAATAGGTATCTGTACCTCCAGATAGGCTAGATGTTTTTAAAGAGGAAACTGTTCGTTTTTTTAATGATAATCCTGAGATTTTCTTTTTTTTCATATTAAATTGTTTTTAAATGTTCATGTACTATGTCTATTTTTTGGGTGTAGACTTTTCCCATTAGTATGATCGATCTGGAGACAATATTATGAGTGATTTTTGAAGAAAAAAAGGAAGAGAAACCCAAATTAAACGAATTAGGACTTGAATTTTTCAACTAAAAAATGAATCCGATTGAAAAAGGTGTCGATTTCTTGTAACTACTGTGAATACTGGATTTAGAAGATTTCTAGAAAATGAAAATCGCCCAAAATTAAACAAATTAGGTTTTAGGAATCGTTCACAACTATCATCTGTAGTTATGGTATTGAAAATTGCCTTTCCAAAATACTTTCCCAGTTATAAATATATAGTAAATCGCGTAAAGACATAAAAAAACCAGAGTATAACTGACTCTGGTTTTTCATGTAATATAACTTAATGTTTTTACTTAACAATGATCCTCATTACTAGCGAGATCCACTGTAAATCTTGAAGTTGTACAGGTTGGATCGTCTGTCTCTCTTTCACAATCATCCGTATTATTTGTTTGATTCTTTGCTTGATTTCCACCTAAAACAGCATTTAATTTAGAAATACTCATCTTGTTTAATCGCAAATTCTTTTTTGAAATTCTTTTCATGATTTAATTTTTATACGCGTTCTTATACATTTTTTGACTACTACGTCAGTTTTCAAACATACCGTAGCTGACAGAGTTTTCATAATAGTAACGCCCTATTCTAAACAAAATAGGGTATTAATTAAGCTTCTTCTTGATTTAGTTTTTTAATGTAGTACGAAGGATACAAAGCGGTTTGCTTTTTAAAATGCTTGGTGAACGAATCGGCACTTTTATAACCAACATCTTGTGAAATCGACTTGATGGAATACGCTCTAAAAAGTGTATCTGATTTCAAACGTTGTAAGGTGTATTGGATGCGCAAATTGTTAATGTACTCATTAAAACTGATGCCTTTATGCTCATTGATTATTTTTGATAAGTAAGTAGCATTGGTTTTTACTTTTTTGGCTACGAAACGCAAATTACAGCTAGAATCTAAATACAATTCTTGCGCTTCAAACTTCTCCAAACCTTTTAAGATGTTTTGTAATTTTTCATCAGTAATAGTTACAGTTTTTTTAGTGACTGATTTCTGATCTGACTTTTCTTCTGTATGTTTTGTTTCTAAACTTGAAATTTTTTCAATAAGTTCTGTATAGGTTTTTGCTTTTTGCTGTTCTTTTTTTCTAAAAAATAGATACATGACTAAAAACGCTATACAAACAAAGCCTAAAATAAAATATAAATAAGTTACTTTAGTTTCTGCAGCTGCTTCCCGAAGCTTTTGTCGTTCCATAAAAGCAACTTCTTCGGCTTCATCCAATAAATTGAAAAAATTATTGATCCGCACTTCTTTCTTGCTGCTTTCAATTTTTAAGGTTGCATATTGATCAAAGTAGCGTTCTTGATTTTTTTCATCGCCCAATTGTTCATAACAGCGCGCTTTTAGTTTTAGTAAAAAAATATATTCATCAGGCACAAATAGATCTTGATCAGAAATGGTTCCTGCTACATCACTAGAAACTTCTATATTGGTTTTTTGATCGGATTTTGTATTGTTTTCGCGTTGAATAATCTGCAAAGCTTTCTCAATAGCTTCAATGGCAGCTATGTAGTCTTTAGAGGCAAAATAACATTGCGCCATGTAATAATAGACTTCAATATTTCTTTTATCATCTTTTTGAAGTTTGCTAATTAGTTTTTCAGACTCTTCCAACAGTTTCAAAGCGTTGGTGATATCTCCTTTGTAGTAATAATACAACGCCTTGCGAGGATATAAGTAACTGATAGATTCATCATCCTTGATCTGTATACTTTCTTTAATGCCTTTATTGATATATACGATGGCCGAATCAGGTTTTTCCATGCGTAAAAAGTTATCGCAAAGTCCAATATAAAGACTTGCCTTCGAGTTTACGCTAATCCGAGTCGTATCCTCAGAAATGGCTAACATTTTTCTATAGGTTTTCAAAGATTCATGGTACTGTTTTAAGTGCATTTTGATCAAGGCTATATTAATTTCTGCAATATTAATCTTTGCAGAATCTTTGTATTTTTGGGCAATAAAACGAGAAATATTAAAGTCTTCAATTCCTTGTTCGCCTTTGCCATACTGCCATTGTATGATACCTCTAAGATTATAGAGCCTTACTAAAATACTGTCCCTATCGTTTTCTGCTAAAGAAATTCCTTTATTTAAATAAGATATTGCAGTTTTATAGTTTCCTTGAATGTCAGCAATGTGTCCAAAATAGAAGTAACTGTCTATGATGGCTAATTGATCTTGTTTCGCCATTGCTTTTTTGTGATACGTATTGGTATACATTTTTGCGATTTCAGGATCAGAATATCTAGTCGGTCTGATTAATCTGATAAGCTCTGTATTTGTTTTGTGAGCCAAACTATCAGGAATCTGAAAATCTTTTTCTTGTGCAAAAAGGATACCATTTGAAAAGAATAAAAAATAGAAAAATAGCAGTAAGTGTTTCATCAATAGCAAGTATGGAACATTAGTTCATAACAATGCTACAAGATATAAAAATACCTATGGTAACTGCGCGATTTTATACTCAAAAAGTAAAAAAATAACTTTTAGAAATACTTCTGAAAAATCTTAAGAATCCCAAGTTTGCCTTTGTAGGGCGCATAACGCACAGGAATATCCAACCATGTTTTTTTATTTGTGATTGATTTTTTATGTGAGAATGTATCAAAACTTCCTTTGCCATGATACGCACCAATTCCGCTATTCCCAACACCACCAAAAGGCAATCTATGGTTTACAAAATGCGTTACGGTATCGTTGATAGCACCGCCACCAAAGGAATGATGGGCAATCATACGATTGGCAAATTTTTTATCTTTTGAAAACACATACAGCGAAAGCGGCTTTTCATATTGGTGAATGATATTACTGATATCTTCGAGTGAATCGTACACTAGTATCGGAAGAATTGGTCCAAAAATTTCATCACGCATCACAGTACTGTCCAACGCAGGTTCGTCTAACAGTGTAGGAGCGATGTACAAATCGTTGGCATCGGTTTGTCCGCCGTACAATACTTTTTCACCTACCAACATATTTGCCATGCGTTGAAAGTTCTTTTTGTTGATAATACGCGGAAAATCAGGTGATTCTTGCGGGTTTTTACCATAAGCAGCTTCAATCTCTTCAATCAAGGCTTTGGTGAAGTCAAATTTTATTTTGGCACGCACAATGAGATAATCTGGCGCAATGCAGGTTTGTCCTCCGTTTAGAAACTTTCCCCAAACAATGCGTCTAGCCGTGAGTTGCAAGTCGGTGTACATGTCCACAATACACGGGTTTTTTCCACCAAGTTCTAAGGTCACAGGTGTTAAGTGCGGCGCTGCTGCTTGTGCAACAATTTTTCCAACATTGATACTTCCTGTAAAGAAAATATAATCCCAACGTTGGGCTAAGAGTTCTTGTGCTATGGAAACGCCGCCTTGCACCACTTTTACATGCTGTTCATCAAAAACTTCTCCGATAATTTCTTCTAAGATTTTGGAAGTATTTGGCGTCAGTTCAGAAGGCTTTAAAACGACCGTATTCCCTGCGGCAACAGCGCCAATTAAAGGTGCCAATGCCAATTGATACGGATAATTCCAAGGGGCAATAATCAACGAAGTTCCGTATGGTTCGCTGTGAATACGATCTTTGGAGGGAAAATTGAGCATTGCGGGCCATACACGCTTCGGTTTTGCCCAAGATTTTAGCTTTTTAATCGCCAATCCCAATTCAGAAATTACAATACCAGTTTCTGAAAGGACCGACTCAAATTTCGATTTTTTAAAGTCTGCATATAACGCATCGCAAATATCGTTTTCTCGCTTTTTGACTTCTTTTAAAAGTTTTTTTAAGGCTTTTTTGCGATACGATACATCTAATGTTTGGCGCGTTTTAAAAAAGTCCTTTTGGGCTTGCACAATTTGGGAGCAATTGTATTCCATATGTTGTCGCGTTCTATTTTAGTGTGAGCGTATTTTTTGCAGTACGTTTAATTTCTTCAGTATTCATCATCATTTTTCTGAATTTTCCTTGCACATACATTTCCGCTTGATCATCATAATGATCGCTAAACGGATTTCCAGATTGTCCTGTTGGCAGAATACTCATGCTGTTGTCAATATCTGAAAAATCAACCACACGACGTGTAGAAGGACCGTGATTTACAGGATATATTCCTGATTCATCGTAATGAAAGCCGAGATTATTGATCACTTCGCGTGTTCCTGCAATTTCATAAGGTCCCACATTGAAATAAGGACGTAATAGCTCTACTTTTCCAATTGGATGCGGATGTTCTACAGAGAAGACTTTATTCCATGTCCAATCGTTGATATCTTCTCCCAATTGTGCTTCTAGAGATACAACCATTTCTTTAAACGACTTGACCAAAATATCCTTTCGTGTTTCCTTTGTTGCTGTATTGACATCATCATACCAAATAGACTCTTTGTAGAGCAGTGGCGAGATCAATCGTTTAAAAACATGCGTTTTGATAAACATATTGAAATCTTTTTCTTTTAGTTCATCTATAAAGGTGTTTTTTACATATTGATAGATAAACTTATGATACATCGTTGGTTCAATATTCGTAATTTGATTGTCACCATCCCAGTTTTGAAGTGCGGTCATCACTGCTTTTTCTTTTTCAGAAAGATCTGCATCCGAAATAACACGTATCACTTCTTGAATGGCTGCCACGTTTACCTTTGAAGTCACATCGATTAGCATTTTCATCATATCATCTTTGGTGAATTTATCGTTTGCATCAATCAATTCTACAATGCGCTTTGCTCTGTTTTCTGGTAGATAGTATCCAGGATACAAACCGCCATTAATCGTATCGGGCTGATTGTTGGCAGAATACACATAATTCCACGTCGGATTCGTCGCGCGTGGATTTTCGGAAGTATCCATAAAACGGATAGGTTCGTCTTTGCCAGAAGCACCATCCAAAATCAGTTTTGAGTTTACATGTGCAGGTCGCTCAATCAATTGTGCGGAAGCGTACCAACCAATATGATCTTCGGCATCACCATACATGATATTTAATCCTGGCGCGTGAATTTTTGGGATACTTCGCTCAAATTCTTTCTGATTGTTGGCGTGCGACATTAGGTAACACGCTTCTAATAATTCGTTTTTTCGCTGCGTGTAAATCCAAGACATCGCAACTGGTTTTTCAAAATCGATTCCGTCTTCAATGCCGTTTAAGATCGGTCCGTGTTTACTTTCTTTCACTGTGATCGTAATATCATCTGCATCTTTGACTTTGATTGTTTTTGTTGTGGTTTTATAATCGACGTATCCAGCAGGTGTTTTGTATTGTCCCGCATTCGCTGGATTGTTCTCTTCCCAATAAAAATCGATATCATCATTTTGAAACATCGTCATTCCGTACGCAATCTTTCGATTGTGGGCGAGGAGAGGAAACGGTACGCCTGCCAAATGATATCCGTAAATCTCGTAGTTTGGTGTATGCACATGCGCTTCATACCAAACCGATGGTTGTGCAAATCCGATATGTGGATCATTGGCAAATAACACTTTTCCCGTGGCTGTTTTTTGTGGTGCCAATATCCAACTGTTACTTCCGATAAATTGCGGAATTGGCAGTGGAGCTAAGGCCTTATCAACTGCAGCTACCAACGTATTGTGTACCTGTGTCGTATCTTTTTTAGGATAATTGTGTAAAAGTGTCGAATTTGGATCGATCTCTAAGCCTAAATCTGCCAAATACGAATCGCCCAATTTTTGCTGAATGCTAGACAGTAACGGATCTGTTTTGTGCGCCATGGCGAAGCTGAAAGCCATATAACCCATGACATTGTGAATGTCTTTTACGCTAAATGGTGTTTTGTCGATTCCAGTCAAATAAAATTCAATTGGTGTCGCGCCCTGTTCTATAAATTGATTGATTCCGTCAATATACGCTTGTGCAAGCAGGTAACTTTGCGAGTTTTTGTCCAAGCTTTGCACGGCAGCTTCTGACGATTCATCAATTCCTAGTGAAGCAAAAAAGCGATCGGTATCTACCATCACATCTCCGAAAACTTCAGATAATCGTGCAGGAGCAATTCTACGAATGACTTCCATTTGCCACAAACGATCTTGTGCGTGGACAAAGCCCAAAGCGGTAAACGCATCTTTTTCATTTTGTGCATAAATGTGTGGAATTCCATAGGTATCGTAATGGACTGTAACTTCTTCTTGAATGTTTTCGATATCGAAACTTCCGTCGTAGGTTGGAAGTAGGGTTCTGTAGAAAATAAATCCTACGATCAGAATTATAAGCAATAGAATTCCGATAATTTTTAGTGCTTTCTTCACAGGTTGGAGTTTTGTTTAAAACTACGAAAAATTTTTTAGCACTTGAATCAATTATTTAGAATAAAAAATTTCGATATAAATAAGTTAAATCTTTCTTTTTACGGCAAAACCCTAATCTTTTCCTTTAGTTTCGTTATACCTTTAAGCTTATTAACCAAAAAATAGAACCATGTTAAAAAATTTGAAAAACCTTAAAGGACTCAAACAACTTTCTAAAAAAGAACAAACACACGTTACAGGAGGCGATAGCTTTTTGTGTGTAGCCTTATGCGGTCCAGGAGATGGGAATATTCCAATTTATGATTATCCACCTTTTGGAATGACTCATGAGGATGTATCGTTTCCGGAACAAGTTGGATGTTTTTGCGTCTAACATCCATGAATTTAGCGAACTTCGGTTCGCTTTTCATTTGGCTTTACGGTGAAACCATACTCTTTTTTTGTGGTTTCATCATATCTTTAGTCGTATTAACCAAAAAATACAGCCATGTTACAACAAATTAAAAACATTGCAGGAGTTACTGAACTCACAAAAAAAGAACAACAACATTGTAAAGGAGGTTTTGAAACTGGTGATTATTCTTGCTCGGGAGGAGAAGTAAAGATACAACCATATCAAGCTTGTCCAGATGATTCTCCATCTTTACATCCATTAGGAGAACATAGATGCTGTGCAGGGCAGTGGCAGGAAAAAGGAATGGAACAGCTAGATTTGGCTTTGTAATTACTGGTGTTTGTAAACTTATAATATAAGATGTAAAAAACAGTAAATCATTTGTCTAGATACTTTAGAAAGTCGTTTCAGCATTTGTTGAAGCGGCTTTTTTATGCTGTTTTTCTTTACATGTTTCATGTACTTTTTTGTATTTTAAAGACTTTAATAAATTTAAAATCAATTAATATGTTAGAAAAATTTGAAAAATTCCAAGTTCAGAATCCCAACCTCATTAAAGGAGGACTTGTTCCTACTAAGGAAGCGATAAGAAACAATGGTGGCGTCGGAGTTTCTTAAATAGTTTGTAAGCGAGCTTAGGCTCGTTTTTTGTTTTCAGCTTCTAATACCATAGTTTTTATAGTCGATATTCCATGATTTAGACTACAAATTCCATGATCTAGACTAGGACTACTTTTGATTGTTTCTTTTTTGCTAGTTATTTGTGACTAATAATTTTAAAATCAAAGTATTATGAAAAAAAGAAAAGTAAAATCATTAAGATTAAACAAAAAGTCAATTTCAAATTTTTCTATTTCTCAAATTAATGGGGGAATCGAGACGTTTGGTCCTGAACGTTGTGATTTTATCATCACAGATGGTTGTGGAACATTTAACTGTCCTCCGGGGACGCAAAACTGTCCTACGCAAAATACTTGTCCGCCACCAACATTAGATTGTGTATCTGAAAATACGTTTTGTAAATGTAATTCTATAATTACTATGGTGGGAATTACTACTTGCTAAAAGTAGCGTTCATCGTAAAGCGAACTTCGGTTCGCTTTTTACTAAAACCTGCTTACAAGGAAATGATTTTAAAAAGAAAAAGTTTTGTTAAAATTAAGGTAATTCACTCATTTATAAGGCGAAACCGTAGTTTGTTGTAGTGTTCTTTAGCTATCTTTAAGTATTATTAACCATAAAAAGAAGCTATGTTAAAACACATTAAAAACATCGAAGGTGCTACACAACTTTCCAAGAAAGAGCAGCAAAATTTTACTGGAGGACAATTATTTCAAGTTTTAGGCGTGTATTGCCCTGGTGGAGAAATACTAGTATTTACCGAAACCTGTCCGCAAAGTCATCCATTTATGCATCCGCAAGGGCATTGTTTGTGCTGTGCTGTACCTTGGGCGCCAATTCTAGAAGGATAATAATTAGTACATTACTAACACAGATACTAATTAAGAACAATTTCAAGCGAACTTCGGTTCGCTTTTGTTTTGCTAAATTGCTAATTAATTGTTAAGTAAGGTATTAACGTAATCGATCTTATAATTCTGTTTGTAACTTATCTATCAAAAATTAAAAATTAATGTTATGAAAAGAAAGAATTTTAAATCATTAAAGTTACACAAGAAAATAGTTACTCGATTAAACACTTCTGTAGTCAAAGGAGGAACAGGAGCTTTACCAACAGACGCAATTGGATGTACCGCAGCATTTTCAGACAATTGTTCATCAGGTGATCCGAATAAGATGTGCAGTCCATGTTAACATATAAGCGAGCTTCGGTTCGCTTTTTTAGTTTTAAGAGTGCTATCTTTTAAATTTCAACCAAAGAAATTTAGTAAATCAATTACACATGGCTGAACTTTGTAGCATGTAAAAAAGTCTAATAAATACTTCTTTTTTAGCTATTTCAGCAATTAAAAGCAACTTTTCAGAAAGCGTAACAATTTTTTCAACTATAACTTACTATTTTATGTTGAAAAAGTTATTATTTTTAGTAGAATTTTCTTTGGTGAAAGTTCAACTAATCTTATTCACTTAAAATTTTATATCATGAAAAAAAGAAGTATTAAATCATTAAAACTAAACAAAAAATCAATCTCTAAATTAGACGCAAACACTGTAGATGGTGGCGCATTCCCAGGAACTTCTTGGGTTAAAATGTGTGGATCATCATGGGATGTACCATGTAATTGGACTGACTTTTTATGTCCTTTCGCGTAAAACGGTAAATAAGCTACATGCTAAAAGCGGTCTTCAACATTCTTGAAAGCCGCTTTTTTAGTTATTAAACTATTTCAATAGTAGTTGCGTACACATCAAAAGCTTAGGGAATTGTCTTAATAAACGTAAAAAACGTCCGTACTGTAAGATACTCAATTGGTAATTTAGCGATAATAACATTAGAACGTTTACCATGAAAAAAAAGAATTTAAAATCGTTGAAATTAAATAAAAAGATTATCTCTAATTTCGAATCACAAACTGTTACTGGAGGAACCAGTGGTTGTATTACAATAACTTACTACACTGAAGAAATCGCTGATATTCTTTTTGACGGTATTACTTGGATTTATGATTGTTCTGGTGAAGAAGGATCTGCTACTAGCAGTGCCTGCGCAGATACACAAAACGATACTTCTTGTAATTGTACTGTTGCCTAACACATATACACATTAAATTTATTACCATGAAAAAAAGAAGTATTAAATCATTAAAACTCAACAAAAAATCAATCTCTAACTTCAAATCTAACAGTGTTAAAGGAGGAAAAGAAACGTTAGAAGGCGCTTGTATTATAGGCACACTCATAGCAGGAGAAATTTTATCATGGATATACAACTGTAACGCTACAAATCCTGTAAATAGTGAAGCCTGCGCAGATACACAGAATGATGCATCATGTCAGTGTACAGTAGCTTAAATTTAGGGAATTTCAGTTTGCTTTTTTATGTAATGAATCACTGCTCGTACTTATCATTTGTACTCACTAGTGATGCGTTAACTTTAGAATTTGGTACTTCCAAGCACTTCTCGATACGATTTTTCGTGCCTCAAAATCAATTGAAGTGACGTTTGGGTATTGTAATTCGATAGTTTACAGAAAATAAATTCAAAATAGCTTCTTTTCCTATAGCTAAATTAAAATCAATTAAAATCCAACAATAAAAAAACTGTCTACATTCTTTATTAAAAGAGGGATCACAATATTTTTTCTGAGTTAACGCATCACTAGTAATTTGGACTAAAGAGTAGCTAGTAACGTTATATTTTATTATTTCTACCGTAATTTTCAGCAAATTGAATTAAATGTGGCTGCGCTTCAACATATATTTTAGACATTATTCCTAACAGTTTGGCATACAGAACTATCAAATATATGCCTAATGCTATGGCAATGAATATTGCCCCGTGAAACATATACGTAGAAGGAAGCTGCCAGCGAATTGTTGGATCAAGTGGTGTATATCCAAAAACTTCCTGTACATTTTGAAATAGTGATGGATACGTATCATTTTGATTTAAAACATATAAAAATATCACGAATGCTACCATACCTAGTACCACAGCAAAGAATACGAAACGTAGGCTAAATTTAAGACCTACAGCTTTACGTATTGTGCTATTAAAATTGCTAGAAGATGAGGCTAGCTTTTCAAATTCAGGATAATAAAAAGCAATCGCTCTCGTATTGAGTTTAATTTGAATCGCTTTTGTACCATTTTGAATGGTCGCTATTTGATAGTCACTTGGCAATTCTTTTCCTTGAAAATGAGTATGTGTAACGTAACCTGTTCGTTTCTCGTAATGTTTATGGTGTGTTTCAGTATCACCAAATTTTTCTATTCTTTCAGATACCAATGTATCGTATTCATAGGAGCCAGTCCATTGTTGGATGTGATCAGCAACAGCAGCTAAAAAAAATTCTTTGTTATTAACGGAAATGATTTCTTTATTGAAATGATAGCGCGTCTTTTTTTGTGGAGATTTTATAAATATAATAGTAAGTAGCACCAATACGATACCTAAGAAAATCCAACAATATGTTACCAATGTAGTATTATGATCTTTAGTAAACTTTTTTAATTCATTATACCCAAGATATCGTATGGTTTTATAGTGTGAAGGATCATAGACTATATCAGTAGCTAAAGGTGTCAAAAATGAGTTGTCTATTCTTCCTTCCGGAAGAGAACCACCACCTTTTCGTATGCCATTTAAATTTTTAACTAAGTATCCTTTCTTTATCGGTGTTACAGTGACAATTTGTTTAAAATTAGTTTTTTCAGCAATCACAGTATCGCCTTCGCGAAGTCTATATGGAGCTCTTCCTGCTAAAGGAATGGAACAACTTTTATTTACAGTAAAAAAATCTTTTGTCAGCTCTTTTAATTTTGAACTATCCACAATTCCCCAAACTGTACTTGGATGCCATAACTCTTTGTCAGAAACATATACAACCTGACCATTTTGTTTATAAAATCCTATTTCAAACCAAGTACTATTCTTCCCAGCAAAAACACCTTTTCTAGCGGTATCTACTTCTACAATATCGCCTCTTTTCAAGGTATAAAATGGTGTTCCTGCTTTGTCTTTATGATATTGTCCCGTAGCTCTTACTTTTAAAGTTTTACTGGTAACTATATATCGATTTTTAGTATTAATTTCATCGGTGATAGGCGTAAGGTCATAATATCCTTTTTGCGCATACATACACAGTAATGGGTTGATAACCAGAAGAATGATGATAATATTTTTTAGAAACCTATTCACGAATTGTATAGTGTAACTTGCTAATATTCAATTTAAACCTAATAGTTCTTGTTTGCTTTTAACACACTAAAATAGTCTAATTTGAATACAATATTCCATTAAAATAATGAAATATTCCACAAGCAGCTTCTCAATAGCCAAATGCGTTATGTTTTCATTAGCTTATTCTATACATTTTCTGATAAAAGAATATTTGTGTATATATCAGTAACAAGTAGCTGTTCTGTTTCTAGATTTTTTGTGTAAATCCATTGAAGAAACGCGCTAATATTTGTTGCGCTAATTGTTCCCCAACTCGTCTCATCTCCAAAAGCTGCTGCCGAAACTGCCAATGCTTTTTGTAAATCTATTTGTTGATCTTTTTCCGGAATAAATTTGCTCAAAATTGTAGTCGCTTCCGCTGGATTTTCCTTTGCGTACAAATATCCTTTTTTGGTCGCAGCTAAAAAGTTTTGATACGCTTCTTTGTGAGTAGCTATCAAAGTTCCATCTGCAGCAATGACAGGCGAGTAGGAGTATGGAATGTGATAATCGCTCATTTTAAAATAGTTCAGCGCAATATCATTTTGAATCGCTTCTACACCTTCCCAATTCACAAAAATCCATGTGGAATCGTAGGTATTGTTTATGATGGTATCCCAAATACCCAATTTTTCAGGATAGTGGACTTCAATCGTACCAAGTCCGCCATCATTTTGAATCATTTGTTGTACAATGGCATCTTCATAACGCGCTTTGTAGGAAGCATACGATTTTCCATCCAAATCCTTTGGCGAGTTGATCTTACTATCTTTCTTAACGACAATCGCGCTTAAATCTTTTTGCAAAACCGCAGCAATTGCTGTAAGCGGAAACGGTGTTTGTTTGGTTTGATAACTAATAATACTTTCGGTAGGACACAAGGCAAAATGCGCTTCGCCCAATTCTACTTTCTTTGCAGGAGTCACCGCATAATTATCCATCGACGGATCAACGATGGTAAGCTCAATATTATGATTTGTATAAAATCCTTTTTCTTGTGCGACAAAAAATCCAATATGATTGATGTTCGGCGTCCAATCGAGTGCTAAGGTAAGTGAGGTCATAACTAATTTTTTTTCTTAGAATTCTTGAGGATAAAAATACCACTTCTTCTTAAAAGTGATTTAAAATGATAGTTAAAAATCAATATATACGCTTATACCTGAAAATAATTATCTAATGCTAAAAATCTCTAAGCTCATAGCATTACTTCAAAAACCGCTCTAAATTCTTCACAATTTTACACTATCCTTAGCTATCGGTAGTGGAGCAGAAACCACTAAAATCAACGTCCTTTTTATCAAGGGAAATGATAAAGGCGGAATCTGAAAAGCCTTATGAGTAGGAAATAAAAATTATGTAAATCATGAGAGAATTTTTTATAATCGGTGTCGATAATAGATACCTAGATGGCGGCGGTGCGGCCAATAATGCATATTCAAACAAATTTTTGAATAGCAATGAACAAAAATGGATCATTGAACCCTTAACAGGAGCAGACGCAGATTGGGTAAAATTGAAGTGCGTTGGAAATGGTTTGTATTTGGATGGACAATCTCCGAATGATGGAAACGCAAATGTATATACAAATAGTAGTTTAGACAATGACAACCAAAAATGGAAAATCGTATATACAGGCTATTTAGCATTGTATTATTTAGAGAATAAAGCAGGACATCGCTTACTTAATTTTAGTTATCAAGATAACAACGTAACTGTTAAAATTCCTGCCGATGCCACCTTAGGGAGGAATCAACAATTTGATTTTAGACCTGTTGGTTTCTAAAATGTAGTATGCTTTATTAAATAACGTGAGTTCGATACAACTATTTCAATAAGCACTTGATATTGATTAAATTATTAGAAAAATCAAACTCACGTTACATAATGACCGTTTTGTGAATCTACAACAAAACGGTTTTTATTTTTCTAAAATCTACTAAGCATCTACTACAGCAATCATAGAAATCTCCACATTGACATATTTAGGTAAGTTGCCAACTTCTACGGTTTCTCTAGCAGGCGCGGTCTCTTCGTTAAAATATTGTCCATACACACTATTGATTTTAGAAAAATCATTCATGTTTTTGACGAAAATCGATGTTTTCACGACGTTATCAAACGTCATATGAGCCGCTTCTAAAACTGCTGATAAATTTTTCATGACTAATGCAGTTTCTTCTTCAATGGTTCCCTGAAGTAATGCTCCTGTTACAGGATCAATCGCTATTTGTCCAGAAGTATATAAAGTTCCATTAATCAATACTGCCTGATTATACGGTCCGATAGGAGCAGGCGCGTTGGATGTTTTTATGATTTGTTTTGGCATTTTTTATGTTGATTTGTTGATTCGTGGATTCGTGGATTTGTGGATTTGTTGATTTGTGGATTTGTTTATTTGTAAGATGCGTTTTCGTTTTCGTCTAAAAAGTCTAAATTCTAAAAACAAAGCAATCTAGATTCTAATACCTAATACCTAATACCTAATGCCCAATACATAATACCTAATGCCCAACTTACAATCTTCGATCCGGCTCACTACGCTGTTCCCATTTGATATCGCGCAGGATAGATGCCTTAATTCCAATAAAGAAATACCAAGAAGCACGCGCACTAAACGGAACCCAGTTAAAGTTGATTCGCCAACTCTTTAAATCACGTTCAAATCGCATTTGGGTAAAGGTAAACCCTTGATTTTTGAAATCGTAACCAGAGGAAATACCGACTTTCCATTGCGGTGTCAGCTCTACGTTTCCAGAGAACATGACGGAATTGTTAGAGATTTCATTCTGTCGATTGCTGTTGAGATAGGTAACCGTGTAGGCGACTCGTAAATCCCAAGGAATCTTGGCTCGATAGGCTTCTACATCTTCCTTTTCTTCGTCTTCATCACTGCTATCATCAAAGGTTTGCCGATCGCTAAAATCTTGTGCCTGACCGAATAAGTCGTCATTTCGTCCACCACTTCGGGTATTGTCAATTCCAGAATTACCGCCTTCAAAATTCTTACTCGAAAACGAATAATTCAAGTTTAAATTAGCACTGGTCAAACGGAATAAACTTCCGCCATTATCAATATTAAATTTATTAATACGCACACCTTGATTGTCAATCGCATACGGATCTAAATTGGCACCAAAGTTTATATTTAATTTATTATTAAACAAGACCGTACTTCCAGAAACTCGTACAGGCGACCAAGCTAACGAATCTGCCGCAATATTATAACTTGTAGAAAAGTTCAAGCTGTTTAGTAGCATCACTTTTTTAGCTTCGGTTTGTGTAGAATCTTTTGGACGAATTTTCGCTTCTACGGTATTGGCGACATTAATTCCAATAGAACTAGCGAAGTTTCTACCGGGAACACCAAAAAGTCCATCTTCAAAACGTGTATATTCGGCTCGTGTACCATTTTCAGCATCAATAATATATTCATCATAATACTGATCAAATGCGGGATTGTAACTGTAGCTAATAGAAGGTCGCAACGTATGTCGAATGGCTTGAATTTTCCTATTTTCCCCACGCTCAAAAGTACCGTATAAAGTGGTTCCGACACTGGCGCTAAAATTGTATGTTCTGTACGAATCAAATCCGCTAATGGTATCTTTTACCGAATCAATTTGATTATCGGGATCATCAGGATTTAACATCGCGTCTGAACGACTCGACGTTTGTAAAGTCCAAACTTCATCATAATTTCCACCCATACTCACACTGATGTAATTAAACAGCTTAAAGTTGGTATTAACAGGAATGGTATGTCGCATGCCGACTTTTGCATCGTCGAACATTTCACTTTTGAAAAATAAGGAATCCGTGGTGCTAATTCTATTTTCACCGCGTAAATTGTACTGAAAGTTGATATTTTGTAAGGCACCTCTTTTCGGTCTGTCTTTTGGCGCGAATGGAAAAATACGCTCTACACTTGCTTGTAAGGTTGGCAAGGTAAGATTCACACTTTCAGTTTGTGTATTTTGGTTGTGCGTGGCGGTTAACGAGATATTGACCGATGGATACGACGGAAACGTTCTCGAATACGAAACAGACGAATTCAGCGTATTATTCAAGAAATTCGGCGTATTCAATTGGTTGATCGATGCTTGATAAAACTGACTACTACCCAAGTTCACCGAAGCAGAAAATCGCGAATTCGGATTGGCTTTTGCATCTTGATTGTGTGTCCAACGAATGTTGTAAATATTCGATTTGCTATAGTCTGGAAAACCACGCTGACTGTTAATCACGGCTTCAAATCGCATGCTTAAATTTCCGCGGAAGCGATATCGCAACGCATAATTCGACTCGACTCGAAAGGCATAACTTCCATTCGTATAATAATCGCCCAAAAGGGCCAAATCAAAATAATCATTGACTGCAAAATAATAACCTCCATTTTGAAAGAAGTATCCACGACTGCTGTTTTCTCCAAAAGTTGGAAAGATAAATCCAGAAGCTCTATCATCTGTCAACGGAAAATACGCAAACGGAATTCCTATCGGTGTTGGCACGTCTGCGATATATAAGTTGGTAAATCCTGAAACTAGCTTTTTATTAGGGACTAATTTAATTTTCCGTGCTAAAAAGTAATATTCAGGATTGTCAATATCTTTGGACGTAGTAAACTTGGCATTTTTGATAAAAATCACCGAATCATTCTCCTTTTTAGTCAACTCACCGAGAATTTGTGTATTGTTCTGTTCGGTACGCGAATTCCAAATCAATGCTTTTTCGGTATCAAAATTAAAACGAATTGAATCAGGTTCTACAATACTATTGGCTTGCTTAAAATAAGGTGGCTGCGTATATACACCCGCGGTATCTTTTAAACGACCTGCATACACTTCGTTCTTTTCATAATCTAACACAATAATTCCAGACTTCAGTTCGGTATCTTGGTAATACAATTCGGCCTCATCGTATAAATAAATCTTCTTCGTGCGCTGACTGATTTTCACATATTCTTTCGCTTTGTATTTTACTAGATCAAGAAGAATCGGTTGTTTTGCCGGAATAGAATCTTTTTTAATGGAATCGTTCTTTACAGAATCTTGCACCTTGCGTGTTCCAATTCGGATCGTTTCATCGACATTTACTTTCAAAGTATCCATTGGCTGCTCCTTTTCCTTCTCTGGCTCAAATGGAAGTTTCTTTCTCTCAGGGAGTTCTTGTGAAAAAGCAACGAAACTCATCAACAGTAGGATGAGGTGTATACCTATGTGAAATTTCTTTGTTTGCAATGGTCTAATCCAATAATCTTTATAATACACAAAAGAAAGCTTTCTTTTATGAATAATCAACTAACTTTTATATTTTCGTCTATCATACGAAAGCCGTAAAAGTATGGCTCAATATTTGAAGTGCCAAACCTAGTCGTGTATTTTTATCATACATTTATGATATTTTAATCATAATTAACACAATAAGGAAAGCACAAAATACATTATTACTTAGGAAACGAATAGAAATCAGCTTTATGTATAAATATTTTTCAATTTTAATTCTTTTTTTGGTATCCACTTGTTTGGTTGTCGCAAATGAAATGAAAGAAGGTGAGACGTCGAACGTACGAAAAGAATTTGTAGTCATGATCGATCCTGGTCACGGCGGACGCGATTCAGGAACTCCCGGAACAAGGCGCTACAAAACTGCTGAGAAAGATATTGCCTTAGATGTATCCTTAGCCTTAGGAAAGATGTTGGACAAACTACCAAATGTAAAAGTATTGTACACGCGTACGAAAGATACGTACCCAACGTTGAGTCAACGTGCGATAATGACCAACAAGAAGAAAGCTGATTTGTTTATTTCCATTCACTGTAATGCGCAAAAAGGAAAAGGAACGGCGTATGGCGCGGAGACTTTTGTACTAGGTTTGAGTAAAAACAAAGCGAATTTGGAGGTTGCCAAACGTGAAAACTCAGTAATCTTTTTGGAAGACAATTACGAAGAAGTGTACGAAGGATTTGACCCGAATTCTCCAGAATCATTGATCAGTTTGATTTTGTTGCAAGAAGAATACTTAGATCAAAGTATTGAAATTGCGTCATACATTCAAAAAGAATTTAAAGTGACGGCAAAACGCAAAGACAGAGGTGTAAAACAAGCAGGTTTTTGGGTATTGTCTAAAACATATATGCCAAGTGTCTTGGTCGAATTAGGCTTCTTAACTCACAAAAAAGAAGAAGATTTTTTAAACTCTAAAAAGGGTAAAAAAATCATGACGCAGTCTCTATACAAAGCTGTCAAAAAATACATTGAATTGCATTCGGACACCAATTTTATTGACGATGAGGAAGTCTCGGTAGATGATTCCAACATAGAAGTTCCTACAGAAACCAAAGCTTCACGCGTGATTGATGGTGTTACGTTTAAAGTACAATTATCTGCGAGTTCTAAAAAAATCTCCACAAAACCTTATAATTTCAAAGGACTCGATCAAATTTCTAGAGAAAAATCGGGAGGCATTTTTCGTTACTTTTACGGAAAAACCGCTGATTATGAGGAAATAAAACGCCTAAAAGAAAAGGCAAAAAAGAAAGGATATAAAGACTGTTATGTAGTGGCTTTCAAAAACGGAAAAAAGGTTCCTTTGGGAGAAGTATTGAATGAATGATAAATTAGACGTATTCTTAGCAAAAAAATAGCTAATTTTGTGAAGTTCACATAATATCCGGAAATTGAAAATATCTAAAGAAATTAAAACAGCTTTACTAGCAATTACCGCGCTAGCGCTGTTATACGTAGGAATTAGTTACTTAATGTCAAAGTCTGTTTTTTCAGGTGGTAGAACATTTTATGCAGAGTACAATGATGTAGGAGGTTTAGTGCCAGCTACTAAAGTGTTAATCAACGGATATCAAGTTGGAAAAGTACAAGATATTCAGCTACAACCTTCAGGAAAATCGATCGTGACGATGTCTATAGATCACAATTTCCAATTCTCAAAAAACAGTACGATACAATTACAAGAAAATGGCTTTATTGGTGGAAAAACCTTGGCAATCATGCTAAAGCAAGATGGTGGACCAATAGCAGTTTCTGGCGATACGCTAAAAACAGAAGTCAAATTGGGAATGATTGATGATTTCAAAAATCAATTAGTACCGTTGCAAGCCAAACTCGAGGGAATGATCGTCAATGCAGATTCGTTGTTAACTTCCCTAAACGATGTTCTCAACAAAGAATCGCGCGAAAACATAAAAAGTAGCATTAAAGAATTAAACACCACAATGGCTAACTTTAAAAAAGCTTCGGGAACCTTTAATGCTATTTTGGAAGACAACCAAGGGAAGTTAGACAGTGTCATGACCAATGTCAACACGATGACGGCAAACTTCTCCAAAGTATCCGATTCGTTGGCTACGATTGAATTCAACAAGACCGTCAAACAGTTAGAATCTACCATTACAGGTTTAGATAACATCATGAAAGGTATTGAAAACGGAGAAGGTTCTGTAGGGAAATTGTTGAGAGACGAAGCGCTCTACGACAATCTTACAGGCATGACTTCAGAGATGGAACAATTGCTAGCGGACATGAAGAACAATCCGAAACGATATGTGCATTTCTCTTTATTTGGCAAAAAACCAAAACCATACACGCCACCTAAAGAGGAAAAAGAAGAAGAGAAAAACTAAGCAAAACCTAACTATCAAAAGATTTACAATTTATGGAGTACATCCCTAATATTCTATTTGCCATCCTTTTATTTGCTGGCGTAGGCTATTTTACGAATAATGTTCGAAAACTTATCAGAAACATCAAACTTGGAAGAGAAGTTGAGCGTTCTGATAACAAATCGGAACGCTGGAAAAACATGACGATGATCGCTTTGGGACAATCAAAAATGGTACGTCGACCAATCGCAGGATTTTTACACATTATCGTATATCTTGGATTTGTCATTATCAATATTGAAGTACTAGAAATCATTATTGACGGACTTTTTGGAACGCACAGAATCTTTCAAGGAATCATTGGCGAATCTGTATACGGTTTCCTTATCGGAAGCTTTGAAGTATTAGCTGTGGCTGTATTAGTGACTGTAATTGTTTTTTGGATACGAAGAAATGTAATCAAGTTGAAGCGTTTTTTAAGTGCCGAAATGAAAGGTTGGCCAAAAAGCGATGGAAATATCATTCTCTATTTTGAAGTAGTATTGATGTCGTTGTTTTTATTCATGAATGCTTCTGATGTAACTTTTCAGGAAGCTGGCGTTGGAAATGTAGTGAGTCAATATTTATACCCAATCTTTGAAGGACCTGAAAATGTAGCAATGGCGCATATTGTGGAGCGCACGACGTGGTGGCTACACATTGCAGGAATTTTAATCTTTCTAAACTATTTATACTATTCAAAACATTTGCATATTCTCTTAGCATTCCCAAATACGTGGTATGCCAACTTAAATCCAAAAGGGCAATTTTCCAATGATCCGAATGTAACCAAAGAGGTGAAGTTGATGATGGACCCAAATGCAGATCCGTTTGCAGCACCTGCAGAAGGCGAAGCGGAGGAAGAAGAAATGGTAAAATTTGGCGCTTCTGATGTGATGGATTTGAATTGGGTACAACTAATGAACTCATATACGTGTACAGAATGTGGACGTTGTACAAGTGAATGTCCGGCGAATTTGACAGGAAAAAAATTATCGCCACGTAAAATCATGATGGACACCAGAGATCGTCTTGAAGAAGTTGGAAAAAACATAGATGCCAATGGTGGAAAATTTGTAGACGATGGCAAATCGCTCTTAAACGATTATATTACCACGGAAGAATTGTGGGCGTGTACTTCTTGTAATGCCTGTGTAGAAGCATGTCCCGTAAACATTGATCCGTTATCAATCATCATAGAAATGCGTCGCTACTTGGTCATGGAACAAAGTGCTGCGCCAATGGAATTGAACAATATGATGAGCAATATTGAAAACAATGGAGCGCCTTGGCCATACAATCAAATGGATCGCCTGAATTGGGCAAACGAAGACTAATCAACAAAACCTACAAAAAACGAAAGAGATGAAAGTACCAACTATGGAACAACTGATGGCAGAGGGAAGACAACCAGAAATATTATTTTGGGTAGGTTCTGCTGGAAGTTATGATGATAGAGCGAAAAAAATCACCAAAGCGTTTGTGAAAATTCTAAACAAAGCCAATGTAGACTTCGCCGTATTAGGTCCAGAAGAAAGTTCTACAGGTGATATTGCAAAGCGTGCGGGAAATGAATTTTTATTTCAAATGCAAGCAATGATGAATATTGAAGTGCTCAATGCCTATGAAATAAAACGAATTGTTACCTGTGATCCACACTCGTACAATTGCTTAAAAAATGAATATCCTTCGTTAGGCGGAAATTACGATGTGGTACATCATACACAATTTATCAAAGAATTGATGAATAGTGGACGTTTAAAAGATGTGGGCGATACCTACAAAGGAAAGCGCATCACCTTCCACGATCCTTGTTATTTAGGAAGAGCGAACAAAGAATACGATGCGCCTCGTGATGTATTAGGTGTCCTCAATGCAAATTTAGTAGAAATGAAGCGTCACAAAGCTACGGCACTGTGTTGTGGAGCAGGAGGCGCACAAATGTTTAAAGAACCAGAAAAAGGCAATCAAGACATTAATATTTTACGTACAGAAGATGCTTTACAAACAAAACCTGATATCATTGCTACAGGTTGTCCATATTGCAATACCATGATGACGGACGGAATTAAAAACAAAGAAAAAGAAGATAGCATCATCGTTCAAGATATTGCAGAATTAATTGCAAATGCACAAGATTCATAACATGAAAAAAATTAGTATTCTATTTATACTACTGTGTTTTACGGTAAGCACAGTCAACGCACAAAAAGGCAAAGACTCTAAAGACGCGGTATTAGAAGATGTAACGAATGATGTATGTAACTGTATCTCTGGGAAAGTAAAGCAGGGAATTTCACAAAAAGACATCGAAGTTCAACTCGGTTTATGTCTGATAAAATCATATGGAAAATTTAAAGATCGCATTGACAAATACATGAATATTACCTTTGATGATCCTAGGTCAATGGAATTATTTGGCCAGGAAATCGGGATGAAAATGATTTCGCTATGTCCAGATACTTTTATGACGTTTGCCAAAGATATGATTGAAGAAGAAGTAGATACATATCGACCATCCAAAAGAGCATCAGCATCAGCATCAGCAGTTACCTTAGTTTCAGGAGAAGTGACTAAACTCACAAGAGATCAATTCAATGTGGTAAGTTTCAGAGATAGCAATAAAAGAACCTACAAATTCCTTTGGATGGAATATTTTGACGGACAGGAATTATTAAATGATATGAGAAACTTGAAGCGAAAACAAGTGGAAATATCTTTTGAAAACAAAGAAATGTACGATCCGAAGTTAGAAGACTATCGTACGTTTAAAGTATTGCGAAAAATAGAAGTAATAAACTAAAAAACATGCTTGTAGAATTTGATCACATTTCAGATGGCGCGCGCGTTTGGATATACCAAGCAAACCGATCTTTTAGTGAAGTAGAACTGGAAGAAATCAAAACGAAACTCTCCAACTTTATCACACAGTGGACAGCACACGGAAGCGATTTAGAAGCGGCTTTCGACATAAAATACAAACGTTTCATCATTCTGGCGGTAGACCAAGACAAACAAATGGCAACAGGTTGCTCTATTGATGCGTCAGTACACTTTATTCAACAACTCGAAAAAGACTATAATGTCGATTTGATGGACAAAATGAATGTCTCCTACAAACAAGGTGAATATGTGGCTTATAAAGACTTAAAAGCGTTCCGAAAAATGGCAAAAGACAGAGCTGTTACTGGAAACACAATTGTATTCAACAACCTTGTAGCCACCAAAGCAGAATTTCTAGAAAATTGGGAAGTTCCTGCTAAAGAAAGCTGGCATGGACGGTTTTTGAATTAAAAAATAAATATAATTTATAAGGCACGCTTTTTGGCGTGCTTTTTTTTGGTTTCTTATCTTAATTCACGTGAGTTCGACATAAGAATTCACCAAATTACTCGTAATTAATTGAAAAACAAGTATTTGTCAGTTCGAGCATTATCGTAGATACCGAGCGAAGCTCATGAGAACACTATAAAAGTTAAAATTTCAATTGAATCTCGACTGCGCTCGATTTGACAATTTCTATAAATTATTGACTATTATGCATTTAACGGAATAGTTATATCGAACTCACGTTAATTCAATGTTTAGAGTAAAAAAGTAGTATTAATATTAATAAATAATAAGAAAAATCTTAATTACATTGAAAATTTAATCTATATTTAGAGTAAATATATTATTAATAAATTGTTTAATTTAAATTATTAGATTATGTTAACCAAAATTTTAGAATTAAAAGGAATTACAGTGCTAAACAAACAAGAACAACGTAATGTAAAAGGAGGGCTTTCACAAAGCTGCCGTTTTACACTTATAGGACCTGGTGGAACAACAACACATGAATTACCAGGATTTTCAGATGGCATGTCGGGGTCTAGTGAAGCTAGGGAAGTTTGCAATGGTGTTATTGATATTGATGATACTGTAGACAGATGTTTTTACGATTGTGAATATGATGGATTTGGACAATAATACTACTAAAAAAACATCACAAAATAAAAGCAAGTTTTTACACTTGCTTTTATGTATTAAATTTCTTTTCGCACTACCAATCACTTCATGTGTTTCAGAAGCAAAAAAAACTGATCTAAAAAAAAATAAAGAAACTTCTTCATTACAAAAAAATGATTCTATCAAGATTAATTTTATATTTCATACTAAGGCAAACGCAGGCTTTAATGTGACTGACAAGTATCATTTCGCGTATTATGAAGGCTTTAAAAATTCGTTTGATAAAAAGGATACAATTCAAAGGGCAGTATACAGTCCACATGACAAGCAAATATTGTATTTTGGCAATTTTGAAAAACTAGATGGAAAATATGTATTAAAGAAAAGAGGTTTTTTAGTGAGTAAAGAGAATCCAGTTGTCAATGTATTTTATAAAGACCGTACCATTCAAAAACAAAACAATTCAAAAATTATAGATCTAACAAATTTCTATGATGCCTATGCTAAAGCAGTTGTAAAAAAAGAAAATACTACCCTAGAAATTAAACAAAAAATAGACGCTACATATAATGCATTAAAGCAAAAATATGCAAACAATGCAACCCTTTCAGAAGTTAATGATTTATTTTATTATTCCAAATTATCAGCTATTCAGCCATTAGAGGCTAGCATTGAAAGTTATCTTCTCAATTTAAAAGCGCCTATTTCATCTGTCTTATTTAACACATTATTGGTAAATTATGTAAAAGGGAATATAAATCGTTTCAAATATAATAAACTAACGGAAGAATATTTTCCAGAAAAGTATATCGAAAATATTTCAATTGGTGTATTCAATTTGTTGCGATATGAAGATTATAAAGGTGATAAAGATTATGTCTTGGCTACAAATTGGTTAAAAACCACTGATATGTATAAAAATGATTCATTATACATTAAAAAAGAAATAGAGCCGCTTGATAATGAATTGTTTATATCCAAATTAAAAAAATTAAGTGTTTACACTAAAGAGAACGATACATATAGCTTCAGTGAAATCTTAAACAAATATCCTAACAACTATTACTTGATTGATTTTTGGGCTACTTGGTGTGCTCCATGTATCAAAGGTGTTAAGCTTATGAATACTATGAAATTACCTGAAAATATAAGCATTATAAGTGTGAGTATTGACAAAAAGAAAGATATACAAAAGTGGATACAAAAAACAAATGATCTAAACCAACGTAGTACATTTTGGATTGATGTTAACGAGACAAAAACTAATGATTTTGTAAAGCTTATTGAAATGGAGTCTATTCCTAGATATATTTTAATTGATAAGGATGGAAATCTTATTGATCAAGCATTTTATCATCCTAATGAACCTCAGTTTTTATCAAAACTTCAAGATATAAAAAATTATAAATATTGGTAGTTAGTGTACAGAAATCAAATATATTATGGTAAGGAATAAGTTATGTTTTATAAAAAGGGATATTAAATTTTTTAGTAATTTCATTGTAACAAAAATAACATACCATGAAAAAAAGAAACTTTAAAAAAATCAATCTGCAAAAAACAATCATTTCTAAGTTTACCGAAAACACAAATGCGAATGAAGCACTAGGAGGCGGAACTTCTCCAAAATGTGCACTCACGGAGTGGGAATCCTGCGCTATTGACTGTGAAGTGCTTGACTAATTTTGGTAAAGATGGATCACTGATGTACGATCAGTACAAAACGGAAAAACAAAAAAAGATGTACGGTTCGTATGTCTTTTTCTGTTTATTGTAGATGAGATAACATTGAAATGAATCACTTTAACTTTCATACCTTAAGTATGGTAAAACCGTAAAGTGTTGATTATCAAATAGTTTATTTTTGTAAAAAAATTAAATTATTAGTTATGAAAAAGAAAAGTTTACACACCAAGTTAGCTTTAAAGAAGAATTTAGTTTCTAATTTACAAGCAGAAAGCGTAAAAGGAGCAGGAACAGTTATTTGTTCTGGAACACAAGATACGTGTATCAACTGTCAAACACCAACAAAACAATCACCATGTCCAAGACCAACGAGAGGTGACTGGACTTGTGGTTGCCCAAATCAGTAAGTATGATAACATTTTATCCTACTTCAATATGTTTATAAGGAGAAAATCCGAAGTGTTTATTCACTAGTTGGATAAAATAAAAGCCTTGTTCAGTATGATGGATAAGGCTTTTTTTATGAAGAAAATGTACAAATCACGACATCAAAATCAATTCATCCCAATCCATATTTGAATGTTCAACTCTGCTCAATAACGAAAGCCCTAAGCCAGCATATCCAATCAAAAAACCTGTTACATCTTTACGTGCATAACCTCCAGAACGTGTAAAACTCGGTTTAATCTGTGGCCAACCTTTATTCAGTTGTCCTAACGTTTTTCGATACCAATAATCTGCCGCAAACTTAAAATCGGCAATCTCTGTCTTTTCATACAAACGTTGAAAAATATGTGCAGCGCCGCCAGTTCCGTGACACAACCAAACATCATTCATCATTGTAGTATCCATATCTTTACGATGTGTCGTATTGATCAACATTGCTTCCACAGTTTCTCGTAGTTGTGTATCTTTTAAAATCTCACTAGAGGTATGCAACACTGTCAAAATTCCCAAATCGCCATAACACCAAGCCAATCGTGCGTTTCGACTCTCTTTAATACCTTTCCCAATACGATTGGAGAAAAAGTGCCCATGTGTTATATAATCTTTCTTGTGATTCATGGTGAAATCAATCAATAGTCGCAATAAGGCTTCACACTTTTTCGGCTGAATTTGACGTGCATGCAATTTATTCAAAACCGCCACAAAACCATATATTCCGTGAGAAACACCTAAATTAATGCTAGGATATTTGTGATGTGGATCTGCCAATCTGAAAAACGAAATTGGTTCTTCTAAACTGAAAATTGCCTCGTATACATCATCTATAAAATCAGCGAGTAGGGAAGTGTTCGTACTTTTTTTAGTAAGCAAATAAAGGATGATGCCACTAAACCCGGTAAAAAATTCATAATTACGTATCGACAATTCTTTTCGAGCTGCTTTCATAAATGTAGCGTCATATTCAAGTGAATCAAACGGATGTTCAATTTCTATAAAGCGCTGAATATAGTTGAAAAACCAGCCCAATCCTGCCAATCCAGACGAATGTACATAGGTTTTCGGCATGGTATGTTCCAACCGATCGTACAAGGTCTCTAAATATTCAATAGCAGTATTATAATAGCGTACTTCTTGCGTGGTTTCATGCAAATGAAAATAAAAAATAATGATGCCCGGCAAACCGCCATTAATTGCTACAAGTTCATTATGATGCGACCGAATCATATATTCGATATTTCCTAAATGTTGATTGATTTGTGTTTCCATAAGTATGATTGAGAGAAGCTGTCTGGAAAAGTGAATGACATAGTGTAACTTTTTCCAGACAGTTCCTACCAGTTTTTAGAATTTATAAAAGGATTAAGAGCAATCTCCCCATCCGCCACCCCAGCGGTTTCCTGTATATCCGTCATCTCCACCGCAATTGCAGTCAGAGTACCAGCATGTTCCATCGCAAGACGGTTCTACCGTATCAGGAATACATCCTGGCTCGCAAGTATCCTCGCAGGTGTTGTTGGTGTTTCCACCTTTAATTCTTCCTTGTGTTTTACCATCTAATTTGGCAACTGATTTTTTGTTCAATGATAATGAACGTGTGAACTTCTTTTTCATAATAATTTAATTTGATTAATAATTAGTGCAGGAAAATTCTTTCCCAACGGTTTGTTGACTTCATGGCAAAAAGTCAATAGAGCAATTTTTCTTTTTTTGTAGAATGTTTATGAGCAATCTCCCCATCCTGCGCTTCCAAAACCACCGTTTGTATATCCATCTCCACCACCACAATGACAATCAGAATACCAACAAGTACCCCAGCAGGAAGGTTCTACCGTATCTGGAATGCAACCAATAGGACAGGTTTCATCACAAGTATCATTGGTGTTGTTTCCACCAACAATTTCTCTTTTCATGCTGCCATCTAACTTGGCAACGGATTTTTTGTTCAACGAAAGTGAACGCGTAAACTTCTTTTTCATAATAATTTAAATTTAGTTCATGATTAGTGCTGGGAAACTCTTTCCCAACGGATTTGTTGACTTCATAGCAAAAAGTCAATAAAGCAATTTTTCTTTTTTTAATTTTAATGTGAGATTCGTCAGCTTTGGATTTCAAAGGCTTCAAAATCAATTTGTAATCGGTCTTCAATATATCCGAATAATTGAAGTACTGTGGTTTTCATTTCGTGTGTAGTAGTGTGTGTTAATCCAGTTTGATAGGTTTGTATAAAGTCAGTATCTGGAAATTCGGGAATTTCATACGCTTCCCGAAACGTAATGTTTGAAATATAGTCGTCCATCTTAAAAAATGGATATTGAAAGATGCATTCAAAATTCAGCAGTTTTGTATACAGAATCAAGGATTTTTCTAAAAATACATAAAACTCTTTCAATGTGTGAATGCCCAAATCCCGCTGTGTCAGCGTGTCTTTGTATTTCCATAAACTGTAGGCTTCCAATTGTAAGCTTGGTAACGGTTGTGGTACAAATGGCAACTGCATCACCAAATCGGCTTCTGCTTGCAAGTGTTTCATTTCTCCAGTAGCATCATACAAAATAATTCCTTGCGATAACATTCGTGCTTGAAACTTGGAATACGAACGCAATTGTGAATAGAAATAATCGTAGGTTTCCATCACGGAATAGGCTGAGTAGGAAATATGATAGCCATCGCTAATTTCGACACCTTTAAAGCGTTTATTCACATCGGCATGGAGGATAATTTTAATATCAATATCGGAAGTGTCTGAAAACTGTCCCGTAGCATAACTACCAACTAAAAACACACCTATGATTTCGGTATCTTCTTTTAATTTTTGGACATAAGAGTCTAGGGTAAACCTTGTGTTTACTGGTATCATAGCAATTTTAGAATGATTGGTTATTTTTTCTCTTTCAACTCAACGATACAAAGTTAGAAGTTCAATTTCGCCAAAAATTACGGTTTCACCGTAAAAAGGGATCGTGTGTTCCCAAACTTTTGTTAAGCAAAATCGCACTTTTTTGTAGTTCTGTTAAAGGCTTTAATAATTGTCTTATGATTTTACAAACTCTTGTTAAAATGGAAATTTTAGGAATGCTTTTTTCTTTTCTTAGTCTAAACCTTTATAAAATACATAGACAATACTTTTGTGTGTTACGGAAATAGATTACATTTAGGTTCTTTTTTAAATAGTTGAGAATGAAGTATAGTGAGGTAGCAAAAATTCAGCATAAAGCAAAAAAACATATCAATAAGAAGGAATATCAATTAGCAGTTGATTGTCTACAACCAATAATTGAGTTTGATAAATTAAAATTTCCTTATTCTTTTATGTTGTTATTGTTAGCTGAAGTTAAAGGAGATTATCAAGAATTATTAAGAGAATGTAATGAATTGATTGAAACAGAAGTAGAAAAATATTTTTATTATGCAGCAAAGGGAAATGCATACTATGATTTAAAAGAATATCAGGATGCTCTGAAATTTTATGATAAAGTAATTGAACTAGACGATAGACATGCTTTTGCCTATAATACTAAAGGCAATATACTTTATGCTCTAAAAGAGTATGATAATGCTCTGGACTGCTTCGATAAATCAATTAAAATAGATGGAGAATATGTATTTGCATATAATGGAAAAGGAGCTACATATTCATATTTCAAAAAATATGAGAAAGCTTTAAACTGTTTTAATAAGGCAATTGAATTAGACTCAGAATATATGAGTTTATATGTTGGAATAGGAAATGTATATGATAATTTAGGGGAATATGAAAAAGCTATAGAGTTTTACAATAAAGCAACTCAGTTAGATTCTGAAAATGTTCTAACTTATAAAAATAAAGCGAATACCTTTTATCGTCTGAAAAATTATAATGAAGCAATTCAAAATTATCAAAAAGCAATTCAACTAAATCCAGAATTGGAAGAAGGTTTAAAATATCAAATAGAAAGAGCAAAAACTGAACTTGAAGAGCAAAGAAAAAATCAAAATGATACTGAACGAAAAGAAATTTCAGATTTAATCAACGATATCAAAACCATTCTCGAATATAAAGGTAAGCAAGTATGTCATTACACGAAAACTAATGTATTAACAGCATTGTGTGATGGAAGTAAATTACGATTCTCACATGTGGGTTTAGTAAATGATCCCACAGAAGGAAAATCCTTGTACGATTTTTTAAGAGTAAATCCAATAGAACGTAAAGATCAATCAGGATTTATTGGAAGTTTTGTAGAATCTAAAAATGATAACTTTTTGCCTTTATGGCGCGCTTATGGTAGCGATGGGGAAGGTGTTTCTATTTGTCTAGACACAGATATTTTAATCAATAAGACTGCTACAATTGGTGAAGATAAAGATTCAAAAATCACAGGTGACTTAACAACTGAAAAGCGAAAATTATACCGTGTAGCCTACATAGATGAAAAAGGAACTATTTTTTTAGACGGAGAGAAAAATACTCCATTAAAAGAGCGCCTTAATGAAATAAAAGAAATTTTAGATGAGTTACTAAAAGATAATAAAACGCCCGATGAAGTCACATTAGAACCATTAGTAGAAATCCAATATTTATTTAAAAATGCAATCTATAAGGTTGAAAAAGAAGTACGCTACTATGATTTATGGAAAAATGAAGCATCAATTGTAAAATGGGATTTTAATCTATCACCACCAACTACATTTATTGAAGTTGATAATGACATCCGAAATAGTATACATAAAATTACAATTGGTCCAAAAGCTAAAGATGCTACTAAATGGATGGCATTGTATAAAACGCGTTTGGCTAGAGAAGGAAATACCAAAGTAGAAATTACTCAATCCAAAATCCCATATCGCTAAAAAAATAATACATATAACAGCACGCATCTGTCAACATAAGTCCATCTGTACCCAAACGCACCAAAATATTTTATTTCATACGCTTTAGCTTTAGCAAACCGTTACTTTTAATTCAGTATTAACATTAATTCTAATGATTATGAAAAAAAAGAAAGTAAACAAGCTAAAACTGAATGCAAGTAAAGTAAGTAATCTAATGGCACACTCCATTTTAGGAGGAGAAACTTGTGAAAGTCCTTGTCAAGGCGGAACAGATTGCTGCAACCCAGGAGGTGGAGACGATAATACTGATTTTCCTAAATACAACAATTTGTTATACTTTTTATATTCCATGAAATTCAACTGTTTTGACTAACACATAAAACCATCATATCATTTTTTATCCGTAAAAGTCTTGTTAAAATTTAGCAGGACTTTTTTCTATGCCATAAAGTTGTTACTTTTAACTTACAATGGAAAATGAAGTATACTTGGCACTTTTTTTGTCACAAGTATACTATCAATGTTAGTGAAGTACCCTTATGAATAAAATCAGCACGATACTCATTATTGTAGTATCTCTCTTTATAACTGGCGCGCAGCAACCGCGTTTCATCGACATACAAAAATTAGAAGCTCAGGAAAAATGGGTGGATAGTCTGTACACCAATATGACCCAAAAGGAAAAATTGGCTCAGTTGTTTACCATTGCGGCGTATTCTAACAAAGGACTCGCCGATGACAACCGAGTGAAACTCCAAATCATGAAGCACAAAGTTGGCGGCGTGATGTTTATGGGAGGAAATCCTACGCATCAAGTGGAATTGACCAATCAGTTTCAGAAACTCTCTAAAGTTCCGTTGTTAATCTCGATGGATGCCGAATTGGACTTCGGGACAAAAATAGATTCTGCACATACCAATCCATACAATCTACTATTAGGAGCGGTTGAAAACGATACCATTATTGAACGCATCGGAAAACGTATCGGCGAACATAGCAAGATACTCGGTGTGCATGTAGCTTTCGCACCAATTCCAGTCGTACAAACGGAAGCTAATTTGGCAACAGTCGGAAATCGTTCGTTTGGAGAAGATAGTGCATTAGTTACCCAAAAAATAACTGCGTTTACCAAAGGTATGCAAAGTGCAAGAATCTTAGCGGGAGCAAAATACTTTCCAAGTTTTTACGATACTAAAATTACAAAGGATGAATTGCCAGAATTGAATTTGTCTTTGGAAACATTAGACAGCATCCAACTGCCTGTATACAAAGCGTTGATTCAGAATAAAATTGGCGCTGTACAAACGCCACACATGCAAGTCCCAAGTTTGACTTCGGAGGCGAGTGCATCTGCTTCGTTATCGTACAATGTCGTGACTAAAAAGCTAAAAAATGAACTAGGTTTTCAAGGCTTGACGTTTTCTGCACCATTGAACAATCCAATTATAAAAAAAGACAAAGAACTAGGCGAAGTAGAATTGGCAGCTTTTTTGGCGGGGAATGATGTATTGCTGTTGCCAGAAGATGTGTCTGCTGTCATAGAAAAATTTGAACAAGCGCTAGCAGAAGGCAGTATCAAAGAAACACATGTGTCTCGTGCAGTAAAAAATATACTAAGAGCAAAATACCAGCTCGGTTTGGCTACGGTTGAACCGTTATCGGAAACTGCTGTAGTGGATGCAGTCGCGAATGGAAAAGACAAAGCATTACATTACAAAGCCGTCAAGCATGCAGTGACAGCAATCAAAGTTGATCACACAGTAGTTCCTGTAAAAGATTTAGCAAAAGAAAAAATCGCGTATATAAAAATGGGTAATGCAGACGAAAACACGTTTGTGAATACGCTACGAAAATACGCCGCTATTGATGTGCTAAAAGAAAAAAACCTAGCAGATTTAGTAGAAAAACTAAAAACATATTCCACGATCATTGTCGGATTGCACAAATCTGACGAAAGTCCTACGGCGGATTATAACTTTACAGACAAAGAAATTGTGTGGTTGCAAGAACTTTCAAGAGAAAATAATATCATCTTAGATGTCTTTGCCAGTCCGCACAGCCTGAAAAAGATCAAAAGTTTTACGAATATCAATACGATTTTGGTTTCGTATCAAAACAGTGATATCGCACAAGAAGTATCTGCACAAATCATCTTTGGTGCTGTGAAAGCACAAGGAAAATTACCAGTAGCGATCGGAGCGGAGTTTCCAATCGGCACAGGATTCAAAACTCATACTTTATCGCGATTGGGCTACGATATTCCAGAAGCAGTGGGCATCAATTCTACCAAACTGAACCGTATTGATTCACTCGCTAATTTGGTAATTTCTGAAAAAATGGCGCCAGGTGCACAATTGCTCATCGCCCGAAAGGGAAAAATCATCTACAATAAAAACTTTGGGTATCACACATATGCCGGAAAGAAAAAAGTAACCGATCACGATCTGTACGACATAGCTTCCATGACGAAAATTCTAGCGACCTTACCGTTAGTGATGCAATTGGAAGAAAGCAAAAAACTATCCTTAAGTTCCCGATTGGAAACTTTACTACCAGAATTCAAAGGAACCAACAAAGACAAGTTGAAAGTTGTAGAAATTCTATCGCATTATGCGCGATTAAAACCGTGGATTCCTTTCTATATCAATACCTTAGACACGGTAACAAATAAACCAGATAAAAAATGGTACAGTCGTAAAAAGTCGAAAGCATACAATATCAAAGTCGCAGAAAATTTATACATGAAAGAAGAATACAAAGATTCCATGATGTTGCGAATTATTGACAGCGACTTGTTAAAAAGAAAGCGCTACAAATACAGCGATTTACCGTTTTATATCCTAAAAAACTATGTAGAAGCGACTTACAAATCGAACTTAAACAGCTTAACGCAAAAGTATTATTATAAATCTTTAGGTGCGCACAGAACCACATACAATCCGTTAGAAAAATTTTCAAAAAAAGTGATAGTTCCTTCTGAAAAAGACGACTACTACCGCAACCAAGTATTGCAAGGCTATGTGCACGATATGGGCGCAGCAATGCAAGGCGGCATTGGCGGACACGCGGGATTGTTTAGCACAGCAAATGATGTCGCAAAAATGATGCAGATGTATTTGCAAGGCGGAATGTATGGCGATGTAAAATATTTCAATTCGGCAACGATAGACAAGTTCAACAACTGTTACTACTGCCACAAGGACAATCGTCGCGGCGTAGGATTTGACAAACCACAATTGGGAGATGTAGGACCTACCTGTGGTTGTGTATCGATGAAGAGTTTTGGACATTCTGGATTTACAGGAACCTACACATGGGCAGACCCAGAAGAAGAAATAGTTTACGTATTTTTGTCAAACAGAACCTTTCCGACCATGTCGAATCGAAAACTGATAAAAACTGATATACGAACCAAAATTCAACAGCTCATTTATGAGGCTATTGAAGAGTAAACTAACGAGATTTGAAAATAGCAATTGTATGTTATCCGACGTTTGGAGGTAGTGGCGTTGTCGCTACCGAGCTAGGGATTGCCTTGGCAAACAGAGGTCATGAAATACACTTTATCACATATAAACAGCCTGTTCGTTTGGCATTATTAGGCGAAAACATTCACTTTCACGAAGTATTTGTACCCGAATATCCGTTGTTTCATTACCAACCGTATGAGCTAGCGTTATCTAGCAAATTGGTTGATATGGTAAAATTATACGGAATCGAATTGCTACATGTTCATTACGCCATTCCACATGCATATGCAGGGTATATGGCGAAAAAGATGTTGGCAGAAGAAGGCATCACCATTCCGATGGTGACAACTTTGCACGGAACAGATATTACCTTAGTAGGAAGTCACCCATTTTACAAACCTGCGGTTACGTTTAGCATCAACAAATCGGATGTGGTAACGTCTGTTTCAGAAAGTCTCAAACAAGATACCTTACGATTGTTTAATATTGAAGGTGAAATCGATGTCATTCCCAACTTTATCGATGTCTCGAAACATGCAGACGATCATGGATTTACCGATTGTCAGCGCGGCATGATGGCTTCTGAAGACGAACGCATCATCACACACATTAGTAACTTCCGAAAAGTAAAACGCATTGATGATGTAGTGAAGATTTTTTATGAAATTCAAAAAGAAATTCCAGCCAAATTGATGATGGTTGGAGAAGGACCTGAAAAAGAGCCTGCCGAATTGTTGTGTGAAGAATTAGGCATCGCGAATAAAGTCATCTTCTTAGGAAACAGCAATGAAATCGACAAAATCCTTTGCTTCTCCGATTTATTCCTATTACCGTCAGAAACTGAAAGCTTCGGACTTGCAGCTCTAGAAGCCATGATTTCCGCAGTTCCTGTCATTTCAAGCAATACCGGAGGAATTCCAGAAGTAAATGTACACGGCGTTTCAGGATACCTAAGCAATGTAGGAGACATACAAGACATGTCGCAAAATGCATTAAAAATCCTAAAAGACACCAACGAACTCGAAAAATTCAAAGCAGCTGCCAAACAACAAGCCTTAAAATTTGACATCAATAAAATCGTACCTGTGTATGAATTTATTTATCAGAAGGCGTTTGAGATGGCGTAGTTAGATACGCTGGCGCTTTTAGATGTTAGACTCGCTTCGCTTTAGACTCGGCTTTCGCCTGTTGGATTGCTTCGCTGTTGGTATTTTAGTATTTTAGTAGGTTAGTAGGTTAGTAGGTTAGTAGGTGAGTTTGTGGGGATTCATTGGTACATTTTCAAATTATCAAATTGGCAAATTAGCTAGATCGCAATTATATTTATTGCTAAACCCTTTAAAAGTCTTTGCTTTATGTTGGTATATCCTTTTTAATAAATTTGAAGTAACGCCAATGTACAAAACAGTATGATTCTGATTGGTTACAATATACGTACAAGGATTCTTCATGAAATAAATATAATTCATTTGCATTTTATAAAGAATAATCTAGCAGTCAATTAATTCATACTGTAAGATTTCCGCTATTAAAGAAACAGATTGCCACGACTACGTCTCGCAATGACGATTCATACTTATTCCTCTAAAATAAGCGACTCCGAATTAATACAAAAACGCAATCCACTAGGTCTTGGACCGTCAGGGAATACGTGTCCTAAATGGGCATCACAGGTACTGCAAGTCACTTCTACGCGAACCATTCCGTGCGAGGTGTCTTTAATATAATCAATCACATTGTCTTTTAGAGGTTCTGTAAAGCTAGGCCAACCGCTGCTAGAATTAAACTTCAAGTTAGAATCAAACAAAGGTGTCCCACAACATACACAATTATACACACCAGGATCGTAGCGACTACAATGCTCTCCAGAAAATGGACGTTCGGTTCCTTTTTGACGGGTAATATAATATTGTTCAGGAGTGAGTTGCGCTTTCCATTCCGCTTCTGTTTTCTCTACACGTGTATCTGGTTTTTTGTTGCCGTGATTGGCATGATGCATAATATCTTTCCAAGTAAGCATATTTCTTTTTCTTTTTACAAAGATACGGAATGTACTGTGGAGTTAAAAAGTTTATAAGCGTAGTAGTTTGATTACAATAAATGTATTTTCACGAAATAAATGTTGAATTATGGATGTTGAATTTTTAAATTGTTGCAATTCCTAAAAGCTTAAACAAAAAAAGACAAATTAACAAATTGACAAATCCACAAATAAACAATCAAGAAGTCGAAAAGTTTATAAGTATAAGAGTTTAGTGTAGAAATTAAGAACATAATTTGATAAAAACCCACAACCCACAACAGAGCAAAGCGACCAACCGACAACAAACCACAAAAGTTAAAACGTAAAATACTAAATGAAAAATGAAAAAGTATCTTTAAAACCCAACACCCAACACCCAACACCCAAAAAACAATAGACTAGACATTCCCTAAGAATATCCAGCCTATCTTTTAAACACTATATTCGTTACCTCTTATCCTTCAGTTGCTTTCCAATACGATGGATTTAAGAATAATGCTACTTGCGAACCTACACTTCCTTGCATCGTAGGATTATAGGATTGTGTCCCGTAATAATCTGATGAATTAGAAGTAGTTGGCGTATTGCCCGTACTACTATTTGCGTTTTTAGTATCTGCAGTTTGCGAAGAAGAGAAAAATAGTGCATTTACTGCTTCTTTTGTCAAAGCAGCAACTCCACTTCCTAGTGTTGGTAATGCAAATTTTCCTAATACAAACGTTTGCAATCCTCCAATGATTGGCACACTTACATTTGGTACTTTGCTCACAAAGGACGGAAGCGGAATGACTCCCATAGAACCAAAGGAACTATAGGCCTCACTTACTTGTGTTAAGGATTTGTAATTGTAGGTCAAATTGGTATTTCCCAATTGTTGGAAACGCAAGGATTGAATGGTTGCTAATGCGCCACCACCACCAGCAATTCCACCAGCAATAGCACCGCCAACAGCTCCTGTGATTGATCCCTTAAGGAGGGCATTTTGCCAACTTCCACTGTTTTGTACACCAAAAGCATCATTGACAAAGTACTGACTTACACTTTGTGCACCTCCAACAGCGGCACCTACAGCAGCTCCGACTCCTGCACCAGCGGCAACTCCAGCAATGATTCCGCCAGTAGTGGTTGTAGCGGCTGCAGCTGCGGCAGATCCTGCGGCAAAGGCTCCAACACCTCCAGCAGCGGATAAGGCTCCAGCAACGGCACCAATTCCTGCACCTGCAAAGATGTATCCGGCTAAGGCTCCACCAGATAAACCAGCTTTTATTCCTGTATACGCAGCGGCACCAGCACCAACGGCAGCACCAACAGCAGCTCCGACAATCAAGATGACTAGTAAGGTTGCAATTTCCCCAGATGGATCTGATAAGTTGACAGGATTGTTGTTAGCATATACGTATGGACTTCCGTATTGGAACTGCGGATCTGTAGAATAGAAACGACACAACTGCGGATCATACATTCTTGCACGATAGTTATATAGTTGTATTGAAGCTTCAAATTCCTGTCCCGTAAATAGATAGGTAAAACGTGATGGATCTCCGTAACTATTTGCCATTATTTGACCAAAAGGTAGGTAATCAATCATGGCTTCTACGGTTCCTGTGGCATTCACAACTGAACGGACAGAACCTTGTTGGTCTTTTAGCATATAGAACATGCCATCACTAGTCAACATTCCAATAAGACCGCCAACGCCATGAATATATTGTACTAATTCTCCTGAAATTTCTGCTAGTGGTAAATCATTCAATCCGTGGACATATGTTTTTTGTTGTCCGTCCGAAGTGCTTTTTACTACACGTTGTTGCAGTCCGTTGTACTTGTAGGATTGAACGATTCCTGAGTTGAGTTTAATAGTCAATGGAAGATTTGTCAAGCTATCATACGCAATCTTCTCAATATTATTCGCCGTAGACTTGATAATGTTTCCATACGTATCATATCCATAAGCTCTATCGATTTTCTTGCTCACAGAATTGACTTGCAGTACTTTATTGGTGCCTGCATCGTAGGTATATTGCAAAGTTTCATCTTGTGAGGTTATGGTTTCAATATTTCCATTCGGATCATAGGTTGTCGGAGTGATTACACCAAGATTGTAGTTTGCGTTGCTGCTATGTTCTGCTACGACCAATTGTCCGACATTGTTGTATTTAAAACGATAATCAAATGAATTTTCTGCTTTGATATAGTTGGTTGTAGCTGCATTAGCGATACTTCCGTTAAAGTATTTTGCATCATCATAACCGCCGCTTGTATACGAATATCCTAATTTTAGAATTGGATCTTCCTCTGAAAACTGATTTAAAATTTCCGTAATCCATCCCGGCGAATTGTATTGTAGTTTTCGCTGAATTGCTTTGGTTTCTGTCGGATTGAATGTTTCAGAAGCAATACTTCCATCAGCATTGTAGCTATATTTTGCAAATTGATCAGTAACTTCTGGTGTTCCAATTGCAGTGTTTTGCCCTAGAATATTGTATTGATAGGTAACTTTTGGAACGGGTGAATTTTCAGGATATTGCACTGCCAATACATTTCCTAGATTATCATATTCATAGCTTGTTTTTTGCTCCGTTGCTCCTTCAATAAGTAGGGTAGAAACTATAGCATTTCCATAGATATTGTATTCGTATCCGTTGGTCACTTTTTTAGCGTCAGATTGACTAATTGTCTTCCACAAACGTCCAATGAGTGTCGGATTGCTTCCATCGCCATCATATTCATTCAGCTTACTCCACGTATCAACCGTTGGATAGTTTGGATCGGTATTGGCTAGTTTTTGCCATTCAGATCCATCGCCCCAAGTTCCTGGAATAGTTCCTTCTTCAGTAATGCGTCCTAAGACATCGTACTTTTTATACGCGACTGTTCCTACAGTTTCATTCAAGGCGTTGATACTAAAGCGAGCTTGACCTGATGGATCGTATACAAATTTGGTAGTTCCAGAATCTGTGGTAGTTACCTGCGTCATTTGACTTAAGAAATTGTACGACTTATGAATCGTATAGTCTTCTTGATCGGATTTCATTCCGAAATAGTTAGGCGGAAGTACTTGCACTAAGTTTCCTTTATAATCGTACACTTGTTGTGTAGCACTTATGATTGCTGTCGTTTCATCCGTAGAACCAGTCTGCTTCGCTAATACATTTCTAGATCGATCTTTGAGTTCGTAAACTTTTGCGCCATCAGAATCCATCACTAAATTCACCAGATAGTTGCCTTTTACAAAGTCAATCCCTGCAATGCGCGCTTGGTCTTCAATACCGTAACGATACACACCTACATGAATATTGGTTTCTGTAATGGCAAAGTCTTTCCCTGGCAATCCCGATTTGATTGGACGTTTTAACGGTGAAGCTTCAAAGAGTGTTCTGCTGTATGGATAGCCTTCATCTTCAGGATAGTAATCGCTCACTTCTCCGGTCATGACACCTGTAGTCCAATTGATGTCTGTGACAAAATTTGGTCGGTATCCAAAAGCAGTGTCTGCAAACCCAGTAATTTTGGTTTCAATGGTTTGCGAGGATAATGAATTGTATATTTTTTCTCGAACCAAACAATGTTCATCACCTATTACTTGCAATTGAATGTCTTTGGCATTTCCGTTTTTGTATGCCATGGATGCTTGTGGTGTTTGATAGGTTGCCATGTCGGCAAAAGTAATTTCTCCTTGTGCCGTTAACTTCATCGTTCCTGAAAGTGTTGTGGAACTTTTTTCTGCAAAGAGTTGTTTTCCATCCGCAAAAACATAAAAAGTATTTCCTATTGGTAATAAACAAACATTCAACGGCGCTTTTTTGTCTGTTGTGTTTTCAACTGTTTTGCCATCTAAGGTCAATGTCCAACCTGTACTTGCTGCCCATGCAGTTTTTACCGTTTCTCCAATACTGATTTCAAACATAGAATTTTGAACATCTTTTACAAGTAGCGAAAACAGTAGCGCATAATTTTCCTGATCTTTGGTTTCAGCCCAAGTAATCGTATCTTTCTCACTACCTTTATATACTAAGTTTCCTTGCTCTGTAGACCAACTTGCTGCGGTTTCTGGCACCCATTGTTCCCAAATTTGAGCACCATCTGTAAAGGTTTCGTACAATCCACCTTTGCTTGCTGCTAATTGACATACACTGTTAGGACCATTTTGCGGGAACTTGAAATCTGTTGCAGTATCCCACTGGCGTATTCTGTAGATGAGACTTGCACTTTTGGTGTTTTCCGCAGGTCCAATTTCGGCAATTTTATCGTGTAATGGATCGTATGCATAGCGGGTTACATCTGCATTTGCGCCAACTTTAGCAATTTCAATTCTATACGCATTGAACACATTGATTGACACTTGTCCCACAACAGGCGTAAAAGTGATATTATTGATAGCGATCGATTTTTGTGTTTTGGCATTTACAAGTGCTAAAGAGAGTTTTTCATCATCAGTAGTTACTACCGTTTGCCAATAGATCCATTTTTCTTCTTCGTCCACAGTAATGTCTACTTTTTGGGTTCCTTTAGCAGTGGTAAGTTCCCAAAACGCGCTTCCTTCATCCGCTAGAAAGCCTTTTTCTAGTTTTACCCAAGAAGATAATATACAACGTTCTTGCGGTTCTGTTTCCGAATTTTTAGTTAGCGTAGTTCCCGCAGTTATTTGCAGACTTGTATATCCTGTAAAGGCATCTCCTTCTAACAACGCATCGCTAAAGTTTTGCGTAGTTCCGCTGAGTTTCCAGTCTTGCTGATACGATTCATAACTTTCAAATCCAGTATAGAAACTCTGATTTGTTCCTGCATTGACAAAAGAAGCCACTTTGTGAATTTCATCTTTATCAAAAAAGGAGGTTTCCACTTTTCCTGAGACATCTTTTTCTTGACATATCACACCAAAAGGCGTACGCTTAAGTACTGTATTTACCAACTGCCAATAGGATTCTGTAGTTTCTATAGAAGCAGGCAAATTGTCGATGAAGTTTGAAATGTTTAATTCTTCTTTCAGCACATACGATTTTGAGGTACACCAAACCGGTTTTTCAGTATTATCAGGAAAGGTAACTGTCGTTGGCGCGTAAGTTTGTAAGCTTCCCGCAGTACACACTTCTGCAGTAGCGCCAGAAGGAATGACACTGTTGAATTGCGCTAACGAAATATCAATGGCATTGCGTTTTAAAAACCACGGATAGGCTTGGTATGCATAGGCGTAATGCGTGCGCAACGTTTCCGTGTTTCCTTCTCCATTGATGTTATCATATTCTTCCAGAATTAGTTTTCCATACGTAGGATCATAGGTGTATCGCGTTGTTTTTTGCAATCCGTCATTAATCGTTGTCTCACTTTTTGAGCGCACAAAACCACCAAAGAGATCAATTTGTACGCCGTCTTGTGTGATTTGTGTAAATGTTTGTAGTCCTGAGATTTCTTCTGTCAAGACTTTTCCAGCTTTGTCATAAGTTCTGCGGTTGATGAGCTGTCCGTCTAGTAAGCTACTAGCTTCTGTATCAATCATGGTTGTTTTTAGATTGATACTTTTATTTGCGATGCTGTTTAAAACCAAATCGTTGTAGTAGATGTTTTCGACGTGTCCAAATTCAGGATTTTCTATCGTATCAGTTCCCGGATAATAGAGACTTTTATAGTATTTCACCACAGCTCCAGAAGGATCGCAAGTTGCTGAATTTAAATCAAACACATATTTCGTTACATTGGTTTCATAACCAGTATTTCGCGACATCGTATCCACACAATAATCAACTACTTTTCCTTGAATGGTTCCTTCTAAATAGCGATGGATAGTGATACTTTCTGCATCTTTAAATTCCTTGTTCAACGGTAAAGAAGTTACAAAGGTTGAAGGTCCTGCAGGATATTGTCCGTTGGTATTTCTGTTGATCATTCCCTGACTGTCAATCGGTGTAAAGAATCGTTGCGCTATGATTTCTTCGTGATGTAAGAATTGATTTTGAAGCGTCCACACGGAGGAATTTTTAGCATATCCATTCGCATCTGTGTTGAGGTATGTTAAAAATTGCGGTCCTTGATTGATCATCGTTGTACTGTTGATGTCTTTCGGCAACTCTTCATGTGTATTGACTGCATTTTGCCAATTCGTTTGCGATTCACGATTGTAAACATTGCTTCCCATCGTTGCAATATTGGTTGCTGCCGTTGGGAAATAGTGAATTTTTCGATTCGAGGTTGAACCTTGTTTTTCAAGCAATACTGCAGGTTCATTTGTCCATTCAAATGAATTGATCGTAGGATCAAAACTCAGTAATTTGGAATCGGCAGCAAACTCTCTATTGCTTGTATATATCGCATAATCATTTCCATAGGCAAACCAGTTGATATCTTTATCGTTATATTCCTTTCTGTAAGATAGATTGTCATTTTGAAGCCACTTTTCACCATTGTAACGCAACAAATACGGACCCGAAGCCACCATGGAATTTGCAATGATTCTTGCCGTAAAAGGCACTGTAATAGCTTGCGACGGATTGCTTTTTCCTAGTTGATAGTCAACGTCTGTAATTTGTAAATTCTGAAAGACTTCATCCCATTGAATGAGTTTTACCGTATAATCAAATCGCAAAGAGACTTCTTTGGTGATGTATGTCAATGCAATGGATGATGGACTTGCGGTAAATCCGAACATTTCATTAGGATCTTTTCCGCCAATAGTAAAAGTTAAGGTTGTGCTTGCGCCCGCTTTCCATTTGTATACATCTTCTTGATAATAGAGACTGAAATCGTTGTGATGTTCGCCTCCTGTGAGCGGATTATAGTCTAATATCGCATAATATTTATTACTTGCAACAAGGTATGGAACTGCATTTGGGTTGCCGCTTTGTAGTTCATCACTAATGTCTTCAATAATCCATGCTTTGGTAAATGCATTCCAAGTGTAGCGTAGTAGCGTACGATTGTCTTGATCGCACACTAAGAAGAAATTATCGCCTGCGACGACTTCTATATTTGCCGATTTTAACGAGATAGGAGCTAAAGCAAACCAATCGCCCCATTTGCGGTTGTTTTTGTGATATACACGAACTTCCGAAGTAGAATTTTGAACCGAAGCGTAGTGGAAGCAGACAAAATCTTGTGTAGTAACTGCATTGAGGCTGTCAATATCTGCCTTTGCTGAAAAGATAGGTTCTTCAGGTTCCCATACTTGCCAACGACCTACCCACGTATACAAAGCTACTTTTAGCTGTCCTTTTGCCGTGTTTTGCCATGTGTTGAACACAAAATCGCTTCCATACCATACTTTCGGTGTTCCAACTCCTGGCCAAGGATTTTCTACCGTAATTTGTCGATCACATTTTGCAAGTTCTTGTTTTTTGTATTGATAACTTATTTCTGCGCCTTCTGGAGTAATAGCACTTTTGAGTGCGCCTGCATTTACGCTTCCCGCTTGCCAATACGCTAAGAGTAATCCAGGTTTTGCACTTCCATTTCCGAATATTTTTTGCACTCCTGTTAAAGTTCTTTTGACGGTATTTCCATATAAATTTGAGCTTTTCTGATAATCGCTAAAGTTGGATGTTTCATCGTAGGTGAGTTGTTGTGTGTACAAAATCGTTCCTTCATCATTTTGCACCACAACCGCGTCTAAATACTTTGTTTCGTACTGATCTTGATACGGACTCGGATCAGTCGTAGGAACAGTTCCATACGGATCATTCCAGTGTGGGTCCATATATTCTCTAGCACCTGCAGGATCATTGATGACATATGCTTTTTCTTTGTATTGAAACAGCACTTCTCTGCTAAACATGTCTGTAATTTTGGAGATGTAACTGGCTTTAGTAAAAGTCAACCCTGTTTCTCCGACTTTTTGCATTACGGCTTCGTAGTAGAATTGTATTTGATCTCCAAATATATTTTCAACCGTTGCTAAATTCCATCCTCTGATAAATTGTGACTGTAATGATTCTCCTTGTTCCGAATCTACGACATTGGTCGTACCTTTCCAGTTGTGCCAGCGTACGTTGTATTGCAATACATTTCTGTTTTCGCTAGCATCATATTTTCCGCCGTAGGTGTACATGGTTCCGTCGTCTTTGATCACTTCCCACGATTCAAATTCTGGATAGTATATAATCTGACTAAAATCATATTGAAAACATTCAAATGACAGTCCAGCCGCGGTAATGACGAGTGTATTGTCATTTTTTTGTGCATGATAGGTACGTTGTCGTTTGGCATCCGAAATGTGCCATGTATTTTCTGTGAGTTTTGATACTGTTGCAGTTTTGCTTAACGGTAATCCTGATTGTTGAAATGATTGTTGAAATTTTCCTGAAATGGCATTGGTTTGCAATTCTTCAAGTAGTGAGGTATCGAGCGTAGCGCGTTCCCACACTTTATTACTGCGAATTAATTCTGTAGGTGTGTTATCGTTATAAATAAAGTAAGTATTGTCATTTGAAGTCGCGTTGCCTGAGGTTTCTACTTCAATACGTTGAAAAGGCAACGTCCATCCCAATCCCATGATTCCTGTTGGTTTGTCTACATTTGAGATTTGAATATTGTTTTTGACGTTGCTTCCGTAAGAAGCGGTGACTTTAAAATCGAGTCCGTTTCTCCCTTGCAAGCTTACTAAATTTAATGAGAGATTGACATCTCCACGAAATAAATTGACACTGTCCTTAAAAAGATCATTTCCATCATCTTCAAACTGTGTCGGGCGAATTGATGGTATTTGTTTGTTTATGGCTTCTGTACTCATGTTTGTGTTGGTTTTGGTAGATTAAAAAACGATACTTCCAGCGCAATACAGGAGCATTTTTAGAGGGGAAAACTATACGAGTAGAATTGGAATTACATTAAAAAAAATGATGAGCAATATGAACATATCACTCATCATTTGTAAAAAGAGCACTATGCGTTATGCTTCACAATCGGCAATAACCAAGACAGTGACTGTACCCGTAGCTTCATGGTTAGAATCGTCTCTCATTTTACAGGTAGCACTGACTGTAACAACGCTTCCTGAAATTGCTGTAATAGAAGTCGCTACATCAATTGATCGAACATGATGATCTTCACTGAATGCATTATCAAATCCTTGTACTGCTGTAGCAGCATTGATGACAGTAGATCCTAAATCTATTTTTTGTGTTTCTCCTGATTTTACTTGTGCGGTACTAAATTTTGTAATAGACATAATTGATAGGTTTTTATAGGTTATAAATTAATTTGCGTAAGAATTTATTTGGGTTGCAACCGTTTCTTACTTACAATTACAAAGTAAAAACATGTTGTTATTTCTTACATCCGTAGTAATACCCAATTTTATGATTGCGTATTAACGCTGCCAGCAATTTTTTGTGATGAGAGCAAAATCTATAATTCAGCATTACTAGTGATGCGTTAACTCTAAAAAAAATATTGTGATCCCTCTTTTAATAAAGAATGTAGACGGTTTTTTATTTTTGGATTTGAATTGATTTTAATTTAGCTATAGAAAAAGAAGCTATTTTAAATTTATTTTCTATAAACTATCGAATTACAATACCCAAACGTCACTTCGAGTGATTTTGAGGCACGAAAAATCGTATCGAGAAGTGCTTGGAAGTACCAAATTCTAAAGTTAACGCATCACTAGTAATTCAACATTTAAAATCAAATAGAAGTTTAAAGGTGTATAAGTTTAATAGTTTATAAGTTTAGGAGTTTACGTTTGAAATTAAACAATAATACACAACAGACAACCCACAACAAACGAATTGCAAAATTTAAAATATAAAACACTAAATGTAAAATGAAAAGTATAAATACCCAAAACCCAAGACCCAAAACCCATCAAAAAAACAAACAAACAAATCAACCCCAAAAACAACCAAAAAAACTATATTTGCACCACTAAAATTGAATCATCAAAATGAAAGCTGGAATTGTAGGATTACCAAACGTTGGAAAATCAACTTTATTTAACTGTTTATCAAGTGCGAAAGCGCAAAGTGCAAACTTTCCATTCTGTACTATTGAACCGAATTTAGGCGTGGTAAATGTACCTGATCCACGATTGGAAAAGTTAGAAGAATTGGTCAATCCGCAACGTGTGGTTCCAGCAACTGTAGAGATTGTTGATATCGCAGGTTTGGTACGTGGCGCGAGTAAAGGAGAAGGTTTGGGAAATCAATTTTTAGGAAACATTCGTGAGTGTAATGCGATTATGCATGTATTGCGTTGTTTTGACAATGATAATATTGTACATGTTGATGGAAGTGTAGATCCGATTCGCGATAAAGAAACCATCGATATCGAACTACAATTAAAAGATTTAGAAACGGTTGAAAAACGTCTAGAAAAAGTAAAAAGAGCCGCAAAAACTGGAAATAAAGAAGCGCAAAAAGAACAAGCGACTTTAGATAAATTCAAAGAAGCCTTAGAACAAGGAATTTCAGCTAGAGCCGTTGAGGTGACAGAAGATGAAGAGGAATTAATGAAAGGATTCCAACTGTTGACCGCAAAACCAATTTTATATGTGTGTAATGTGGATGAAGCTTCGGCAAAATCAGGAAACGCGTATGTAGAGCAAGTACGTGAAGCCGTAAAAGATGAAGATGCAGAAATCATCATTTTGGCAGTAGGAACGGAAGCTGATATTGCAGAGTTGGAAGACTACGAAGAGCGCCAAATGTTCTTAGAAGACATCGGATTGGAAGAGCCAGGTGTTTCACGTTTGATCCGTGCAGCTTACAAACTCTTAAATCTTCAAACCTATTTCACAGCCGGAGAAAAAGAAGTACGCGCGTGGACCATCAAAATTGGTTCTACAGCACCGCAAGCAGCTGGCGTGATTCATACAGACTTCGAAAAAGGATTCATTCGTGCAGAAGTCATCAAATATGACGATTATGTACACTACGAAACCGAAACGAAGGTAAAAGAAGCAGGAAAATTAGGCGTAGAAGGAAAAACATACGTTGTCAAGGATGGCGATGTGATGCATTTCTTGTTTAATGTGTAATTGCACTTCTTATAAACTATAAATCTCTTTTGATCATTGTAATTCCTGTCAATTTGACAAACGCATTACAGAAACTTACCCTACTTTTGCGGCATGAAATCTAGCGGAACGCTTTTATACGGCATCAGTATCGGAATTCTCGGAATTATTCTATTTTCCTCAAAAGCGGTTTTGGTCAAACTGATCTACAGTTATGACGTTAATGCCTTAGATGCGTTATTGTTCCGAATGCTGTTCTCGTTTCCTATTTATCTTGCTATTTTACTGATGTACAAAAACAAGCCGCAACCAGCCACTACCACTACAAAAGATTATGTGTGGGTGATTGGATTTGGTGTGGTTGGCTATTATTTGGCAAGTCTTTTTGATTTCATCGGATTGACATATATCAAAGCAAGTCTCGAACGAATTATTCTGTTTCTATATCCAACATTTGTATTATTATTAAATCGCGTATTCTTAAAAACAAAAATTGAAACCAAACAAATACTCGCTATTGGAATTACGTATGTCGGAATCATCATTGCGTTTGGACAGGAAGTCCAATTTTCAGGAACTGATACGTATATTGGAGGTGCTTTTGTGCTATTAAGTGCCATTACCTATGCTTCCTATTTGGTGGGAAGTGGCTGGCTGATTCCCAAATTTGGTGTGGTCAAATTTACTGCATATGTGATGCTGGTCTCTTGTATTTGTGTATTTGTGCATTATGGAATTGCAGGAAGTTTTGATCTGTTTAATTTTCCGTGGCAAGTATATCTCTTAGGATTTCTCATTGCTTGTATTGCGACAGTGATTCCTTCCTTTTTAGTCTCGGAATCCATCAAACTAATTAGCTCTTCAAACTTTGCGGTTATTGCGGCTATTGGACCGATTTGTACAATCATTTTAGCGGTGATTTTTTTGGGAGAAGAACTCACGCTGCTACAGTATTTTGGTTCACTCATCGTGATTTTAGGAATCGTTTTCATAAATCTGAAGAAAAGAAAAAAGCACTAATATAACGTGAATTCGACGTGAGAAATTACTAAATAAATCGTAATATGCTGAAAATTAAATGCTTGTCAGTTCGAGCGCAGTCGAGAACACTATAAAAGTTTAAGTTTCGATTGAATCTCGACTGCGCTCGATTTGACATGTTCTGTAAAATATTAACTATCAGTTGTTTATTAAAATAGTTGTATCAAACTCACTTTTAATACACTACTGATAATTCCCTGAATTATAGTAGAAAACCAAGGCTTTTGCATACTAATCTTGAAAAAAAAGTGTTTATTTGATACTAATTCTTTAAAACCAGTCCACATGAAAAACTACACCACCATTTTCTTGGGAATCTGCATGCTCGTTGCTTGTTCTTCAGAAAAAAAAGAAACCGAGGCAAAAATTCCAACTATCAAAGCAAATTCTACTGAAACAGCGTATAAAGTAGATACCGATTGGTACAAAGGATATTGGAGCATCGCGCCGCATGTGGAGCACGACACACTACAAATTACTTCGTATACACCTAAAACCGCCTTTAAATTCAAAACCGATATTGACAGTATTGAATTTGAAATAGAAGCCAACACTAGCAAAGATTTTTACGTACAACTTCAAGATACGATAGTAGCACATACCATTATTACAGCAATTCCTTTTAAGACAACTCTTGTAAAGTATAATGAAACTGATACGGCTGGACTCGATATAAAATACCAATCAGAAAACAGTGAATATCTGGAGGAGTTAAAAGCTGCCTATCCGTTAGCGATGCCAACTAACGCTTCTGATATGGAAAAAGTATTGTATGTACTCAATTGGACACACAATCGATGGAAACATAGCGGAAACAATTCTCCTAAAAAAAACGATGCCATCTCTATCTTGCAAGAAGCGGAAGAAGGCGGACGTTTTCCCTGTTTTGCCTACGCGATTGTACTCCGCGATCAATTGAACGCACTCGGTTTTAAAGCGAGAACTATCTACCTAAAAACAGCAGATGCCAAAACCCGAAAAGGTTCTCCAGGGCATGTCGCTACCGAAGTATTTTTAGACGATTTACAAAAATGGGTATTTCTAGATGGACAATTCAATGTGATGCCAAGTATGAATGGCGTTCCGCTAAATGCGATTGAGTTTCAGAATGCAATCAGCACGAATTTTGAGAAGTTTACATTGGAAAGTCTCGCAAAAGAGACAAAAACATCAAAAACGAACTATGTGAATTTTGTGTATGACTATTTATTTTATCTCGATACGACTTTTGATAACAGATACAGTCCCAAACAACGCCACCTAATCGATGGCAAAGCTTCGTTAATGTTAGTACCAAGCGGCGCGGAAAACCTAGATCATATCAGCTTTTGGGATATGGACATCAACTATTGTAAATACACGACTTCTGCTAAAGCATTCTATGCAAAACCTATATAACTAAAACATGTAAAATAGTTGAGAATTCAGGAATACTGCGTTATAAAAAAGTATTATAAAATAGTAAGATTTTTATAATATAACAGTAATCATTTGGATACATACTGGCCGTACATTCGCTGTATAACCAAAAAATTATTTTACAATGAAAAAAATTACCTATACATTTGCTGCAGTACTGTTATTTTTTGCAGTTGGAGCACAAGCACAACAGTCTGTTTTAGACGATTTAGACGAAACGTTTGATTCCGCAGATGTCATTCGTATCGAGGCAAAAAGAGTCAGAGCGGCTTTAAAAACTTTAACCGTTGATTACTTAGTAAACAACAACGTAAATGCGGATGTGGCAACCTATCTTCAAATCATGGATGGAAGTATGGAAGTCGTAGAAGAATTCAGTGATGAAGTGATTTTCTTTATCGGTCAAGCTGCACAAGGGAACAGCAACATCGATCCTACGAGCATTCAAGGAAAAGCATCTCAAATTGAAGGAAACGAAGATTTTGTACGCATCAAAAGTACAGAATTAGAAACGGCGATTCAACAAAACAACAGAAGCCTAGCACGTTCATTAATTCGTCAAATCAGAGGTTTTTTAAACACGCAAATCAGATTGGCAAAAGAGATTAAAATAGAAGCTACTGATTTAAAAGCGTTGGCTACCGTGTACAATGTACGTATCTTACTAGTTGATGAGCGTTCAGGAGCATCTGTACCAGCAGGAACGTTGCCAGGATATGCGGCGACAAATCTGGACACAGGACAAATTTTCTACACAGATTATTACAATTTTGATTTCTTCTCAAACTTACCAGCAGGCACGTATCGTTTTGATGCATATGACGGGTATTTTGACGGAGCGTCTAGCGAAATTTTGACTTTAGATCCTAGCTTAGTAAATAGCAATAGAGAAATTGAAGTAACACTAAAATACTGGTCTGAATAAGCTAAAATTGCTGATTTAGAGTAAAATATTCAAAATATCGAGTAAAAAAGCGCAATATTCACAAAAATAGTGCGCTTTTTGTTGATTACTTTCAGAAGTACGGGTTTTATTTTTTGAATGTAAATAGTATATTAGCAACCAACCCTAATATTACTTCTATCAATGGCACAAAACTCGCAATATACCGAAGATAACATACGTTCACTCGATTGGAAAGAGCATATCCGTATGCGTCCGGGAATGTATATCGGGAAGTTGGGTGATGGCTCTTCTGCCGATGATGGAATTTATATTTTATTGAAAGAAGTGTTGGACAATTCTATTGATGAATTTGTCATGGGCGCTGGAAAAACGATTGAAGTTTCCATTCAAGGAACCAAAGTGATTGTACGCGATTACGGTCGTGGAATTCCGTTGGGGAAAGTCGTGGATGTAGTGTCGAAGATGAATACAGGAGGAAAGTACGATTCGCGAGCGTTTAAAAAGTCGGTTGGACTGAATGGAGTCGGTACGAAAGCAGTAAATGCGCTTTCTACGTATTTTAGAGTAGAATCGACACGTGATGGGAAATCGAGTTCGGCTGAATTTGCCACAGGTGAATTGACAGGCAAAGAATTCTTAGACGAAACATCGCGCCGACGCGGAACCAAAGTGACCTTCATTCCAGATGAAACTATCTTTAAAAACTTCAAATTCCGTATGGAATACGTGGCAAAAATGCTGCGTAACTATGTCTATCTAAATCCAGGATTGACGATCATTTTCAACGGTGAAAAATTCTTCTCGGAAAACGGGTTGAAAGATCTTTTAGAAGACAACAACAATAAAGAAGACATGCTATATCCAATCATCCACTTGAAAGGTGATGATATTGAGGTAGCAATCACACACAGCAAAACTCAATACAGCGAAGAATACCATTCGTTTGTCAACGGACAGCACACGACACAAGGAGGAACGCACCAAGCCGCATTTAGAGAAGCCATTGTCAAAACGATACGCGACTTTTACGGAAAAAGCTATGAAGCGTCTGATATTCGTAAATCCATCATTTCTGCGATCAGTATCAAGGTAATGGAGCCAGTGTTCGAATCGCAAACAAAAACCAAATTAGGTTCTACCGAAATGGGAGGCAATTTGCCAACGGTACGTACGTATGTGAATGATTTTATCGGAAGATATCTCGATAACTATTTACACAAAAATCCAGAAACGGCAGAAAAAATACAACGTAAAATTCTGCAAGCCGAACGCGAACGCAAAGAACTTTCTGGAATTCGAAAACTAGCCAAAGAACGTGCTAAAAAAGCAAGTTTACACAATAAAAAACTGCGTGATTGTCGTATTCATTTGGGCGATACAAAGAAAGAACGAAGACTCGAAACAACACTATTTATCACAGAGGGAGATTCCGCTTCAGGATCAATCACCAAATCGCGTGATGTTAATACACAAGCGGTATTTAGTCTGCGTGGAAAGCCGTTGAATTCCTATTCGATGTCCAAAAAAATTGTGTATGAAAATGAAGAATTCAATCTTCTGCAAGCGGCACTCAACATAGAAGAATCATTAGAAGATTTACGCTACAATAATATCGTTATAGCCACCGATGCTGATGTAGACGGAATGCACATTCGTTTGCTATTGATTACCTTCTTCTTACAATTTTTCCCAGAATTGATCAAAGAAGGCCATTTGTACATCTTGCAAACGCCATTGTTTAGAGTGCGCAACAAAAAAGAAACGATTTACTGCTACAGTGAAGCAGAAAAACTAGCCGCCATAGAAAAATTATCTGGGAAACCAGAAATCACACGATTCAAAGGTTTGGGAGAAATCTCACCAGATGAATTCAAACATTTCATTGGAGACGACATTCGACTCGATCCTGTGATGTTAGATAGAGAAACTTCCATTGAAGAATTATTGCAATTCTACATGGGAAAAAATACCCCAAACAGACAAGAATTTATTATTAACAATTTAAAGGTTGAATTAGACCTTATCGAAGACAATTAATTGATTATATGCGGTTTAGTAACGCAAGTTCTAAAAAGTGGGTGCCTTTTCTTTACTTTTTTTTAGGAGTGGGCAGCATTTTTGTAATGACATATTTTTTTCTCTTTCGTGATGAATTCAACAAAGAGAAACTATGGTATGCCATTCCCGTAACGCTCGTTTTTATCATCATTGTCTTTTACAGCACCGCAAAATATTTTGAATTTGATAGTGATGGCAATGTACTGACGTTCATAAATAAAGGATTGTTTATTTCAAATTTTATCAACTATCGCGAACACAGAGCTGAATTTCCAAAGGAAAAACTAAAGCGATATCGCATTCAAAACTATGTATTATATAGTTTTTTATATGTGTATGTAAAATCGAAAAGCAATCAAATCAAACGGGTCCGATTCAACATTACATTACTAAGTAACCGAAAGAAAAGAGCCTTAAAAAAATCGCTTGAAAAAGTGTTAAAGCATAACAACGAAATTTCTTAATGGAAGAACATAACGAAGAACTACATGCTGAAAATCAGCAACATGAAAACAGTGCACAAGATACCATTACCAAAGTTACAGGAATGTACAAAGATTGGTTTTTGGACTATGCATCGTATGTGATTTTAGAAAGAGCAGTCCCAGCCATAGAAGATGGTTTTAAGCCTGTACAACGACGCATTATGCACTCTATGAAAGATTTGGATGATGGTCGTTACAACAAAGTGGCAAACATCGTTGGGCATACCATGCAGTACCATCCACACGGTGATGCGAGTATTGCCGATGCCATGGTACAAATTGGACAAAAAGATCTATTGATTGATACGCAGGGAAACTGGGGAAACATCCTCACAGGTGACCGTGCAGCCGCTTCGCGTTATATTGAAGCGCGTTTGTCTAAATTTGCGTTGGATGTAGTGTTCAGTCCTAAAATTACAGATTGGCAATTGTCGTATGACGGTCGTAAAAATGAACCTGTGAATCTTCCCGTAAAATTTCCAATGTTGTTAGCGCAAGGCGCGGAAGGAATTGCGGTAGGTTTATCCACCAAAATACTACCACACAATTTTATTGAACTGATTGATGCTTCTATCAAGCATTTGCAAGGAAAACGCTTCCAAATTTATCCTGATTTCCCAACATCTGGCATTATGGATATTAGCAACTATAATGATGGAATGCGCGGTGGAAAAGTGCGTGTACGTGCTAAAATTTCGCAGTTAGATAAAAATACCTTAGTCATTACCGAAATTCCGTTTGCAACGAATACAACTTCGTTGATTGAATCGATCTTAAAGGCGAATGACAAAGGGAAAATCAAAATTAAAAAGATAGAAGACAATACTGCAGCCAATGTAGAAATCTTAGTGCATTTGCCGAATAATATTTCGCCAGACAAAACGATTGATGCCTTGTATGCGTTTACGAATTGTGAAAGTTCCATTTCGCCGTTGGGCTGTATCATTTACGATAACAAACCGTTATTTATTGGTGTTTCGGAAATGTTGCGTCGTTCTACCGATCATACGGTGGAGTTGTTGAAATCGGAGTTGGAAATTCAGTTGGGCGAATTGCAAGAGCAATGGCACTTTGCCTCGTTGGAGCGAATTTTTATTGAAAATAGAATCTACCGTGAAATTGAAGAAGAAGAAACTTGGGATGGTGTGATTAATGCGATTGATGAAGGATTGAAACCACACATCAAACATTTAAAACGGGAAGTAACGGTAGAAGATATCACGCGTTTGACCGAAATTCGAATCAAGCGTATTTCAAAATTTGATATTGATAAAGCGCAGCAAAAAATTGAAGCGTTAGAAGAAAGTATTGAAGAAGTAAAGCATCATCTCGCACATTTGATCGAATATGCAATCGATTATTTTAAACGTTTAAAAAAGCAGTACGGAGAAGGAAAAGAACGCAAAACCGAAATCCGAATCTTTGACGATGTAGATGCTCGAAAAGTAGTGATTCGTAACACAAAACTTTACGTAAATAGAGAAGAAGGTTTTATCGGAACGTCCTTGCGTAGAGACGAATATGTAACGGATTGTGCCGATATTGATGACATTATCGTATTTACACGTGATGGAAAAATGCAAATCACTCGTGTAGATTCTAAGACCTTTATCGGGAAGAATATCATTCACGTTGCCATCTTTAAGAAAAAAGACAAGCGCACCATTTATAACATGATTTATCGCGACGGAAAAGGTGGTGCAAGCTACATCAAACGTTTTGCAGTAACGAGTGTGACGCGTGACAAGGAATACGATTTAACCCAAGGTAAAAAAGGTTCAATGATTACCTATTTCACTGCGAATCCAAACGGAGAAGCTGAAATTGTAACCATCATGTTACGCCAAGCAGGAAGTATCAAAAAGCTAAAATGGGATCTAGATTTTGCCGATTTGGGCATCAAAGGTCGTGGTGTAAAAGGAAACATTGTCACTAAATATTCCATCAAACGAATTGAACTGAAAGAAAAAGGAGTTTCTACCTTAAAACCACGCAAAATCTGGTTTGACGATACCGTACAACGTCTCAATGTAGATGCACGAGGCGAATTGATTGGTGAATTTAAAGGAGAAGATCGTCTGCTGATTATCAATCAAAAAGGAGAAGTCAAAACCATTCTTCCTGAGCTTACCGCGCATTTTGACAGTGATATGATTGTACTAGAAAAGTGGAATCCTAAAAAACCAATCTCCGCCATTTATTACGACGGCGATAAAGAGCGTTATTATGTGAAACGATTTGTGGTAGAGAACGAATCCAAAGTTGAAAAATTTATCACCGATCACCCAAAATCACAACTAGAACTCGTCATGACGGATTGGCGACCGATGGCGGAAGTCGTGTTCTACAAACAACGTGGAAAAGACCAAAAACCGAATTTGGAAGTCAATTTGGAAGAATTTATTTCTATAAAAGGTATCAGAGCGCTTGGAAATCAGCTAACTTCAGATAAAGTGCGACAAGTTAATGCTTTGGAATCACTACCGTATGAGGAGGAAGAAGAAGTACCCGCAGAAGAAATAGAAGTCGTAGACGAAGAAACTGTACAAGGCAACGGAAGCGAAAAACCGTCTGATGATTCAGGTGAACCGCCTGTGGCTGATGATGGGCAGATGGGGCTTTTTTAGATGCGCTTTGCTTTGGTATCGGCTGACGCCTTTTAGTATCGCTTTGCTCTTGGATTTGTTTATTTGTGGATTCGTTAATTCGTTTTTTATGATTATCAAGACGTCACTTCGATTACTATTACAAAAGCAGGTAATTTGATAAAAAACTATGATTCGTCTTTGCGAGGCAAAGCCGTGGCAATCTGTCAAAATTAGAGTAGGATTAGTCTTTGAAATAAGCATTGGTACATTTTCAAATTATCAAATTGTTACATTAAAAAAACGTCACTTCGATTTCTATGACAAAAGCAAGTGATTTTGATAACATCTTTGATTCGTCATTGCGAGGCAAAGCCGTGGCAATCTGTCAAAATCAAAGCATGATTGGTCTTTGAAATTAGCATTAGTACATTTCCAAATTTTCAAATTAGCACATTAAAAAAATAGCTTCTCTTCGAAAAGTTCAGTGTGAATGCTGTTGGTTTTATCTATTTATGGATTTGTGGATTTGTTAATTTATTTTTTTATTATCGAATGTCACTTCGATTTCTATGACAAAAGCAAGTGATTTTGATAATATCTTTGATTCCTCTTTGCGAGGCAAAGCCGTGGCAATCTGCCAAAATCAAAGCATGATTGGTTTTTGAAATAAGCATTAGTACATTTTCAAATTTTCAAATTAGCACATTAAAAAGCTAGCTTCTCTTCAAAAAGTTCAGTATGAATACTCATAGGATGTTTAGTATATTGATATTTTAGTAGGAATACACCATTAGCACATTAAAAAGATAGCTTCCCTTCAACAAGTTCAGTATGAACGCTCTTAGTATGTTTAGCATATTGATATTTTAGTACGAATACACCATTAGCACATTGCTACATTTTCAAATTTTCAAATTAACACATTAAACCTTTTTAAAAACCACAAGTCATAGAACCAAACGTCTAGACATTACATAGTGATAACTTTAAAAAGAAGAGTATGAGAATATATGCAACCTTAATCCTAAGCGCCATTTTATTTTTTGGATTGTCAAGTTTTAGTGCAGCACCTGCGGAAACTGTTGTTGATAATTGGGAGAAATTGGGCAGTAAAAAAGTCAACTACCGATTGGACAAAGATGTAATTCGTGTCGGAAAGCATGAAGGAACATTTCGAAAGTTGAAACTAGTCGTTTCAAAAGGCTCTTTAAACATGCACCGAATGATTGTACACTACGGAAACGGTTCTACAGAAGAAATCAAACTAAGACATAATTTTAGCAGAAGAAGCGATTCTCGCGTGATTGACTTAAACGGTCGTAACAGAATCATTCAAAAAATAACCTTTGTCTACGACAGTAAAAATAATTCTAGAAGACGTGCGACTTTGCATGTGTTTGGGCGGTAATACATTTTAGTAGTAATTTTTTATTTAAAATCCACTACAAAATTTAAATTTTGTAGTGGATTTGTTTTTAATACAATATTTAGAATTTATAGTTTGTATCTTAATCGCTTTTGTCCTTTTGCAAGAGCAGAATTGATTTCGTCTGACTTTTCATCAAGCAGACCAGATATTTTAGCATATTTAGCTTGTAATACTCCTTGTAATTCTATTAAAACTGTTCGTTGAATAATATTGTATGATATAATTTCATAGGGTTCTAAAAACTTCATAGCATCTTCTGGCGTATCAAAATCAGCTAAAGAATCAAAAAATGTAGTACTAACAACATCTGGTTGCCCTTTTGAGCGTAAATTGATAGTAAATTGAGTTTGACTTGCATCATCTTTAGCAAATACTGTTACGGATCTATAATATTGAATTACACCTGTAAACGTTTGGCTGTCATCACCACTAGATGGAACATATGTACGAGTTCTGACAACTCTAGTTCCATTTGTAGGCATTGTTGCATTGATAGGTACTAATGAAACACCTTCCTTAAATCTGTAGGAAACAAGTGCCGTATTTTTATCAACGTTAGTAATCAATAATGAATCTTTGTTGTCAGGAAGACTGTTTACTCGATCTTCTACAGCATCTAAGATATTGTCAATAGTACTGGTTTCAATGTCTAAACCTTCTAAAGGTTTTTCTAATGGACTGTTTTCTACTTCAAAAGGGAAGTATCCATATGTACCGACGATCTGATAGGAAATTGGTAATGAACTCATAAATTCTGGTTTTTTAATGGTTAATTTCTTACAATTTACAAATTTGTTTAATATAAAAAAGAAAAAGATTAACAAAAATTAAGTTTTTTCTTATTTAATTCTAAATTTGATATCTCATAATCTTTTAATAACAACATAGACGTTTAGGGAAGGAATTTTATAAAAGCATCTGTCAACCTTTATAAAAATGTGTATGTATTGATCGGGATTGACAACTATTTTTGAGTGATTTTATATTTTAAGAAGGTAAAGGCGTTTTCTGAAAAGCCATAATAGAGTAGGAATCACATCAAAAAACAAATAGTATGTTACAAAAAATTAAAAACTTGCAAAATGCTACTAAGTTAGCCAAAGAAACACAAGCAAAAATCAATGGAGGAATTCAAATCTACTGTAATAGCAGCGGCGATTGTCCTCCAGGGTGGATTTGTTCCGGTGCTGGATTCTGTTGTCCGAGTCATATTGCTTAAGAACGATTTACACATTGTTTTAGTAGCCAAAAGCGTCATTCTATTTAGAATTGGCGCTTTTATTCACTACTTAAAAATTTAAAAATCAAACGTAAAAGGAAGTCTGAATGTATAAACAATTCTTTTCTGTTAAGCAACACGTGGATTTCCAAAGAAAGTAATCTCAAAAATGGTCAAAGCTGTCAGCCAAGTTTCTTCTGTGCTTGTTGGTGAATTTTCTAAAGATAGGAGTGGAGTTCCATAGTTCATTTCCTCAAACACTTCTGAAACTTCTGAAATAGCATCGTTGTATACTGGTGCTTTTTCAATCGTAGCGATGGTTTTGTTATGTAAAATCAAGGAATTTGTTTCTTGAATGCGTTTCAATTGTCCGATCGCTTTTTTATTTACATCATACAAAATTCCTTTTGTATCCCAAGAACCTAACAATTCACTATCACAAAACAGCGTAATTTCCAAACCTTGAAATTCATAGACAAATTGTTGTTTTTTCGTCACAGCTACCAATTGTCCTTTAACATTTAGTCCGCGTTCTACACGTTCGAAAGCAACAATTGGTTTCCGATTCGTATCATACACCAAACCAGCAATTTTACTATTCGTCACTGCGACTGTTCTTTGAAACGTCATCGCATTAGTGATTTGAGAGTAGAACCCCGTTTTATGCGATCCTAGTTTTTTACGTTTCTTCAACACATTTTGCAATAACTCTTTACGTTCAGCTTCTAGGAATTCTTGTGTTTTCACATCTTTCGATTTCTTCATCACAAAAGCAATCAACACAATAAACACAAAAACGACCAGCGCAATCAAAATAATCATGATCGAAAAAAAATCCATGGAATCGCAGTTTTAAGATATATCAAAGATACGGTTTTCTTGGTGTGATAATTTGTTTATTTGTCCATTTGTGGATTTGTTCATTTGATACATCACTGAGGAGTTTGCAACACGGAAGTCTGTCTAAATCATAATACACTTTATTTTTGAAACGAACAGATTGCCACGAATTTCCATGAAATTCTCGCAAAGACGAATCATACATTTCATTATCAAATCAATAAATAAAAAAACACTAACCTACTAAAGCGTAAGCGTGACCAACAGGCGAAGCCGATACTAAAGCGTAAGCGTGTCTAACAGGCGAAGCCGATACCAACAAGAGTCTAAAAAATCCGCTTCAAAAACCCTTTATTCGCCTCACTAATCTTACGTAACACGGCTTCTTGTTCAAATTTGAGAATGATAATAGAATTTGGAGTGCCCAACAAATCGATTTCTGAACGCTGTTCTGCAGAGATTTCAATAGTTTTGGAAGCATTTACGACGGCTCTTCCTTGTTCGGTGGTCGTAACTTGAATATCTTTTGCGATCAATTCATGTGCGATGAATTCTCCTTTTTCTTTGACTTCTAATTTGAGTGTCGACGTTTGCCCTTTCAGTTTCACATCGGCAAATTCTATATACGATACAATGCTATCTGCCGTGACATCAATTTCCATGTCGGAATCTTCAAAAGCATTCAGCGATAAGTTTTTAGTGTTTATTTCATACGTATGTTCTGCTTTTCCATAACTATTAATCGCCAACGAATCTGCTTTGATTTTTAGGTTCAATTCGGCATTGTCCATCGCATTAATCTCTGCATTTTGGATGTTGAGTGTTGTCAAAGATTTCAGTTTAGCGCTATTGCCAAGATCAAACTTTGAAATGTCTTCTGCAATAGTAACAAAAATCTCCAATTTCTTTCGTGCGCGAATATCTTTAGAAGTAATAATATTCAAAATGCCATCCACAACATTGATATCAAAAACTTCATGCAAATTTTCATCTGCGGTGATTTCTACTTTTGGAGTCGTTCCGTTAAGCAATGTAATCTCCAAGTCTTCCCGAACTTCCAAAGTAGTAAACGGATCAATTTCATAAATCACGGTCGTGACTTCTCGATTTCCACGAATCTTTTCTTTTTTCTGTGCAAATGACACGACTGTCGTCAAAAGCAAAACGGCTGTTATAATATGTGTTTTCATGTTTCTATCAGTTGAGTTGTAAAAGTATTCTATCTATAACGTTAAAACGAATGCGTTTGTTATTTGTACGCGAAAAGTATACCAAGTGTTGGTTTTTTTGGTTGAAAAGTCTGAAATGGAGTTGATAAGTTTATGGGTTTAGGAGTTTATGTTCTTCCTTTGACTAGCTTTCGTAAACAATATCTAAACAGCACATCAGAAAAATCGTATATTTGAGTAGCTTCAAAATAAGACACTAGAATTGTATGAAAATTAATTGGACAATCATCTCTTTAATTGTTGGAACCATTAGTTTAATTGCTGTACATCTTACTTTCAGAAGTTGGAAAATTTCTCTACCTGTCGGTTTGACTACTTTTTTGATTACACTATATTTCAATCCTAAGACTAGATACTTTCGTGCTTTTTCATTTGTTATTGCATTAATTGCTGGATTAAATAAATTTTTCTTTCAATTTAAAGGAACGCTTTTTGAAGTTGATTTTATAGTTGGAAGTAATGAAACTAGTAATGGAGTTACAATCGCTCTAATAATCTTAGCAGGACTTTGCTTAGTACTTGATCAATTAGAGCAAAAGCAGAAGTTAAAAGGAACATTGTTTGATTTTTCTTCTAAAAAGGAAATAAATGTTGATATTAAAGGTGATGGAAATGAAGTTCATATTAATAAGACAGATGCTAGAAGTAATATGAAAACTTTTATTCTAGGAATAATCTTAATAATAAGTTTAATATTTTCTGTTTTAAGATGGAATAGAGACAAAAACATTTATGATTTGATTTCAAATAAAGATTCTGTTATTTTAAATTATAAATCGGAGAATCAAAAAGTGATAGATTACTTAAGAAGAAGCATAAAGGATAAAGAAAGAATAGTAGGTTTTTTGGATGAAAAAGTTTTAAGGATGTCTGAACAGATTTTGAAGCTTGAAAATGAGAATGAACGATTAGAATATGAAATTAATAATATTATTCAAAGTAATAAAAATATAGATTTAGAAAAAACACCTAGTATTTACAAGAAAGCTTATAAACTTTTTTTGGAAGGAAATCTAGAAAAAGCTCTGATAGAATTAGATGAAGACAAATTAATATTTGAAAAGAATTTAATCTCTGAGAATAGAAAAGAAGCAGAAATATATATACTAAAAGCGCAACTACTTCGTGTCGGTTATAATTATAAAGAAGCCAGTAAGAACTATGAAAAAGCAGTACAAGTTTATGGAAATTATTATACTTTCTTAGAAGTAGCAAATTATTTTCATTACATAAATGATTATAGTAAAGCAGAATACTATTACAATAAATGTTTAGAAAATATTTCTTTTAGGCAAGAAAAGGCAGCAACTTTGAATAATTTAGGGAACTTATATAGCGATCAAAATGATTATGCCAAAGCTTTGACTTCATATAAAGAAGCTTTTAATATTTATAAAGATTTAGCATCAAAAAAACCTAATACTTATCTGCCTAAAGTTGGAATGACCTTAATTAACTTAGGAATTTTTTATCAAGTTTCAACAGCTGACAGGGAGCAATCCATCCAGCTAATAGATAAAGCTATTACAATCTTAAAACCTTTTAGTAAAATAGAATATGTTCAGAATTACTTAGAATCAGGATTTAATGTTTTAAAAAATTGGAATATTGACTTGGAAACTTATCTGATAAGAAAATTAGAAAATATAGAAGTAAATAATGGGGAATGAGAGAATAACGCTACCCCAAAAACCGCGCACGCTCCTCAGGCGTCGGCATCCTACAAGTCTCTTTCTCCCCAAACCATTTATAACGATTTTTAGCTATAAAATCATACACCGAATCATTGATAAATTTTGGAAGGATACGAAAGACTTGCAACAGTTTCCAAGCACCACCAAATTCATTCAGAATGCGCAATGCCGCAGCCGATTTATGGTAATGTGTGACGCCGGGTTCATACAAAATGACAGAATCCAATTGTTCGGGATTTAATTGTAAATGTTTCTGGATTTCAATACCAATGTCCGACTGCAACGACGCAAAGCGAAAGACATCTTTTTTATCTTTCGAAATGATCTTATCGACAAAGCCGTTGCATAAATTACAAACGCCGTCGAATAGTACAATCTTCTTATCTTTTGGTAGCGTATCTATCATTTTCGAGTCTTTTCAAACTGTCTTACAAAGATACGATTTATTGTGTAGAAAATACTTCGAAGAACGCTCTGAACGATTGATTTTGCTTATGTGCGTATAGTTGTGAGATATTAGTATTGAGTATTGAGTATTGAGATTTGTTTGTTTGTGGATTTGTTAATTTGATTCGTCTTTGCGAGAATTTCATAGAAATTCGTGGCAATCTGCTTATTTCAAAAACAAATTATGTTATGATTTAAACAGATTGCCACGTCGTAAACTCCTCGCAAAGACGAATCAAAGTTGTATCAAAATCATTTACTTTCATCAAGGAAATTCAACTGACAACAGAGCGCAGCGACCAACCGACAACAAACGAACAGCAAAATTTAAAATGTAAAACTCAAAATTTAAAATGAAAAAGTATTTTCAAACAACCAGCAACCAGCAACCAGCAACCAAAAGCAAAGCGACCCAAAACCCAACACCTAAGACCCAATATTCAACTCATAAATCTCCAAATTAAAATAAGGAATCGCCGCCAACAAATGATCAAAGATGTCGCCCATAATGTATTCGTAGTTTTTCCAGACTTTATCTGCGCTAAACGCATAGATTTCTAACGGAATTCCCTGTGGTGTTTGTGCCAACTGACGACTCATAATGGTCATATCTTTATTGATGGCAGGATGTGTTTCCAAATACGATTCTACATATTTACGGAATACGCCGATATTCGTCATATTTCGACCGTTGATGAGTAAAGATTTGTCAATATTATGATCCGCGTTGAATTGTATAATTTCTGCTTCACGACTTTTCATATACTCCGTAATCAATTGAATCTTCTTGAATTCCTCGATTTCTTCATTGCTTACATAATGAATGCTTGGCGCTTTGATAATAATCGCACGTTTGATTCTTCTTCCACCAGAATCGTTCATGCCGCGCCAGTTTTTAAACGAATCGGAAATCAACGCATAGGTTGGAATCGTGGTAATGGTTTTATCAAAATTCTGCACTTTTACGGTCGCTAAGTTGATTTCAATCACATCACCATCTGCGCCGTATTTTTCCATCGTAATCCAATCACCAATGCGAACCATATCGTTTACGGCAACTTGAATACTCGCCACAAAACCGAGAATCGTATCTCTAAAAATCAGCAAAATAACCGCCGATAAAGCTCCTAACGTCGTTAAAAATGCCCAAATAGATTTTCCCGTAAGAATCGAAAAACTCAACACAATCCCAACTAACCACACGAAGATCATAAAAACCTGAATATAACTGTCAATCGGTTTGTCCTTAAACGAATTTAAAGTTTTCAAAAAATCGCGTAAGGAATTCAGAATGCTTCGAATCACTTTTATGATCAATATGACCAAGAAAATATCAATCGCAATTAAAAAGCTGCTTTGAAAATTTGGAAAATCCGCAAACAAATAAGTCGTCGTTTGCTCAATCAGCAACACAGGAATGATATGCGCTATATTTTGTGGTGTTTTATTTTTGATAAGGAAATCGTCAAAATCCGTTTTTGTCTTCGGAGCCAAACGATAGGAGAGTGCCACCAAAATACGTCGCACAATATAATCTGTGATAAACGCTAAAATTCCAATCGCAACAATACCTGCAACCAGATTCAAATAAATCGCCGTCGTTTCACTGTATTCGTTCTCTATTAAAAAATTATACACCAGCCGAAATGCATCCTGTATATTCATAAATTATAAATTTTTGCAAAGGTAAAATTTCCTTGTCATAACCTCTAAAATTTGACGCTTTTCCGAATACGTACTAGTTTTTCCTTGGTATGTATTTGGATAAAAGTCAAAAATTAACCTTAAATTTACAATAAAACACAAAAACTGATTCATAGTTGCGAACCCTAATTAATGTATTCCTAGTATTGTTTTTGAGCCTTTCCTATGCGCAGGAATTGCCGCCAATTATCAACTATACTCCGAAAATTTACAACGCAGATAATCAAAATTGGATGATTTCTCAATCTGCGGATGCGTATATCTATGTGGCTAATAATCAAGGGTTATTGGAATTCAATGGTGCACAGTGGAAACTTTACAAATCGCCAAATGAAACTATTATGCGCTCGGTAAAAGTCATTGGCGATCGTGTGTATACAGGTTGTTACATGAACTTCGGCTATTGGAAACGCAATGCGGCAGGAGTGCTAGAATATACTTCCTTGACGGATGCTTTAAAGGTAGAAATGAAGGAAGATGAACAGTTTTGGCAGATCATTCAATTGGACAAATGGGTACTTTTTCAGTCGTTAGATCGTATTTATATCTATCATACGGAAGATAATTCGCTTAAAATCATCAACGCGGAAAATATCATCACGAAATTATATAAAATTGAAGATGAATTGTTTTTTCAGGTGCTAGAAGAAGGTTTGTACAGCATTGAAAATGGAAACAAAGTGCTTGTGAGTGACAATGCTATTCTCCGCAACAACAGAATCGTTGGATTGTTCCCGAAAGGAAATCAAAAAATAATCATTACGCGCGAAAATGGTTGGTTTATGCTTAATGCGAATGATTTAACAGCGATGCAACTTCCATATCAAGCGCAGTACAGTCAAAAAAGTATCTACACGAGCACGCAACTAGCAGATGGAAGTTATGTGTTAGGAACCATTGCAAAAGGCATCTTTTTTATTACTGCTGAAGGAGAATTGCGCTATCATATTGATCAAGAAAAAGGCTTGGGTGATAATACAGCACTTTCCTTATTTGAAGACATTGATGGCAATCTGTGGACAGGCTTGGACAATGGAATTAACTGTATCAACACCAAAGAACCGTTTAAATACTATGCAGATCAAACAGGACGTTTGGGAACAATTTACGCGTCAATCATTCATGATGGATATGTGTATTTAGGGACGAATCAAGGCTTATTTTACAAATCTGCGAATAGTACTGACGATTTTACTTTTATCGAAGGAACCAAAGGGCAAGTGTGGTGTTTGCGTGTGATTCAGGATGAATTATTCTGCGGACACGACTCAGGAACTTTCCTCATCAACAAAGGAACGCAACAACGCATTGGCAATCTACAAGGAACTTGGGATTTAAAAGTGATTCCAGGAAAAGAAAACAACATCATTCAAGGAAATTACGACGGTTTGTATGTGTTGACTAAAGAAAATGATACTTGGAAATTTTCACACAAACTCAAAGGATTTGATATTTCATCAAAACATTTTGAATTCGTTTCGCCAATAAAAATCTTGATGAATCACGAATATAAAGGTGTATATGAGTTGACGTTAGATAAAAATTATCAAGAAGTCACGGCATTCACTAAAAATGCAACGATTGAAAAAAGTGCTAATACCAGTTTGGTAGCATTTGATAGAAAGATTTACCAAGCCAATAAAAACGGCATCTTTGTGTATAACGCTGCCGCAGAAAATTTCCAGAAGAATTCCATTTTGAGTACCATCTTTGAAAATGATTACTACACTTCCGGAAAGCTGATCGTTGATAATGCAGGGTATTTATGGGCTTTCACGAATAATTATATCAATTATGTAACCAAAGGAAAGCTAAACGGAGACTTTAAAATCAAGCGTATTGCCATTCCACAATCGTTGCGTAATGAAATGAAAGGCTATGAAAACATTTCACACATTTCTGGAAAAACCTATCTTTTAGGAACTTCCAACGGCTATATTACCATTGATTTAGAGGCAATTAATTCCAAAGAATACGAAATTCACATTAACAGTGTGGTGAATCGAACTTTATCAGGAAACATACAAGAAATGCCACTACAAGCAGAAGCACAGGAGTTCAACGCTGACGAAAACTACTTAGCCTTTATGTATAGCATTCCTGCCTATAACAAATATGAAGTCGCTGAATATTCCTATCAGCTTGAAGGTTTATATAACGAATGGAGTCAATGGAGTACACAATCGGAAGTTTCCTTTGAAAACCTACCGCACGGCACGTACGATTTTAAAGTAAAAGCTCGCATCAACAATCAAGTAACGCCAAATATTGCATCGTATCAATTTGAAATCAACCGTCCTTGGTATTTGTCAAATGTTGCGCTTGCGGTCTATGCTATCTTTACAATTTTGATGTTTACTGCGATTAATAGCTTTTACAAACGTTACTACAGAAGACAGCGTGAGCGTTTACTAGAAAAGAAAACCCGTGAATTGGCGCTAAAAGAATTAGAAGCTCAAAAAGAAATCATTCAACTAAAAAATACCCAACTTAATAACGATATTGAGTCGAAAAATCGTGAATTAGCGATTGCAACGATGAATATGATTAAAAAGAATGAAACGTTGAATAGCATCAAGCAAGAATTGCAAAAGCAAAAAAAGGAACAGCAAGATGTAAAGCCTGTCATTCGACTGATCGATAAAAACATCAACAATGCAGAAGATTGGAAATTCTTTGAAGAAGCCTTCAATCATGCCGATAAGGATTTCTTTAAAAAAGTAAAAGAGCTACATCCACAACTAACCGCGAATGATCTGCGTTTATGTGCATATTTACGTTTAAACCTATCTTCCAAAGAAATTGCGCCATTACTCAATATTTCGGTACGTAGCGTAGAAATAAAACGGTATCGACTGCGTAAGAAGATTAGTTTGGCTCGTGAGATCAATTTGAACGATTACTTCCTAAATCTATAAAAGTTCACCTATACAAAACAAAAAAGAAGCTACAACACAAAAATTGCATCATAGCTTCTGCTTAAAATATCGAAAAATATAGATATTTATCCAGTAATAGTTGTTGGACAACCAGGTTGAGTTTTCTCTCCACCACAACCTTGTGCACCAGATGCATCTAAAGGAACAAGTCCACCAATAATTGCTGGCATTTCATTTAATTTTAAAATAGAAGTTTTACGTAAGCTTAATTTTTTTACTGATTTTTTCATGGTTTAAAGTTTTTATTAATAGTTTAGAAAATTACTTATTATACCACGAAATCAATAATTTCTTACCAATACACGATTACAGCATTTCGTCAAATACCACAACATTTTAAAAAAGTACCTCAACATTACCACAACAACAACGTTGTAGTTGTCATTTTTTGTGCTACAGCAAGAATTTTTTTACTATTTATTAAAGTTGTCAATATCACATAAACAAAGGGCTTTTGTTGAGAATTATTCAAAAAGCTTCAATAAAAATTAGGATGTATGCTTTTTGTATAGGTGTTTTTTAAGGAATCGTTAACAATTGTAAATAAATTGTCAACAATTAAAAAACAACTTTATGAACCGATATGTAATCATCCTTGCGCTATTGCTCACCTCGATATGGAGCTATGGACAAGAGTTTGAAATAAAAGGGACAGTATTGGAAGATGGTACCCAAACACCATTGCCAGGAGTGTCCGTTTTATTAAAAAACACTTCAAGAGGAACCTCTACTGATTTCGATGGAAACTTTAGCTTACCAAACGTTCCCAATGGAAGCACACTTGTGTTTTCCTACGTTGGATACGCAACTCAAGAAGTTGTGATCACTTCCGACACCGCATTAACCATAACCTTGAAAGAAGACGCAGAAGCATTAGAATCTGTGGTTGTTATCGGATATGGTTCCCAAAGAAAAGAACTTGTTTCAGGAGCATTCGCCTCGGTAGAAGCCGAAGAAATTGTGGCGAGAAATCCTGTACGAGTGGAAGAAGCGCTGCAAGGATCGGCTTCTGGAGTACAAGTAAATGCAAACTCTGGTTCGCCAGGTGCGGCATTGAACATTCGTATTCGTGGTATTACTTCCAACGGAAACAATGATCCTTTAATTATTGTAGATGGTGTAAATATTGGAAACGACTTAAGTGTGGTTGATCCAAACGACATTGAAAAAATAGACGTGATTAAAGATGCCAGTTCCGCAATTTATGGAGTACAAGCATCCAACGGAGTTATTTTAATCACGACAAAAAGCGGTCGTAAAGATTCCAAAACAAAATTCTCATACAACGCATTCTACGCAGTACAGGAAACTTCAAATACATTAGACTTAATGAATGCGACTGAATATGCAGTATATGTGAACGAAACAGAAATTGCAGACGGAAATCCATTACCATATCCAGACCTTTCTTCGTTAGGAACAGGAACGGATTGGCAAGATGAATTATTTACATCGGCACCATTATTCAGTCACAGTTTAAGTGCTGCAGGCGGTTCTGAGCGTATCACTTACGGAATCAGCGGTAGTTACTTAGGACAAGACGGTATTATTGCCAGTGAAAAATCAAACTTTACCAGATGGACACTTAAAAATAATTTAAGCATTGATCTTACTGAAAAATTAAAATTAAATACGCTATTACTCTACACAAACGTAAAAAGAAGAGGCATTCCAGAAGGCGGAAGAGGCTCAATCTTATATTACGGAGCAAATGCTTCTCCACTAACACCAGTATTTGACGGAACAGACGGAACAGGTCCATCAGGCGGATTCTCCTACATTGGCGCTGAACAGGGAATTGAAATTATCAATCCTTTTGCGGTGATCGACAATACGTATAATGTGACCAAAGTAAATCGTTTTACAGGAAAATTAGAATTGCAATACGAAATCATTGAAGATTTACAAGCAACCTCACGATTCAACTTTAATTACGCAGACCAAGTAGATCGTTTCTACATTCCGCTACAATACTATGGACCAAATAAGGTGCAAAACACAGTATTAGTAGAAAACAATCAATTTGTGTTAGACAACAATGCAGATGGCGACAGAGATGTATACAGCTTGGTAGGAGAGAATGTGCAAAACTTCTTCGATTACACTTGGGAAAGCTTCATCAACTATAAAAAAACATTTGGAGATCATAATATAAGCGGACTTTTAGGAACTTCATTGCAAAGTTTTCAATACGACGGATTCTTCGCGACAGGATACCTAGTAAACGGTCCAGACGATTGGAGCAACGCGTACTTAAGCAATACACAATCATTCATTATTGACGATGATGATACGCCAAACGGCGATCCGCAAGACATTCAGCAAACCTTAAGTCCAACTACGGGAATCGGAGAAGATCGTTTATATTCCATCTTTGGACGTGTTCAGTACGATTATCAAGGAAAATATCTATTCTCCGCAATGGTACGTCGTGATGCTTCTACGCGTTTTGGCCCAGACAATCGTGTAGGATACTTTCCATCTTTCTCAGGCGGTTGGGTCATTTCGCAAGAAGATTTCTTCAAATCGAGCATCATTGACAACTTAAAACTAAGAGGAAGTTGGGGAATCACAGGGAACGACCGAATTGGTAGTTTCCGTTGGTTAGGATTCTTACAAGGAGCCAATGCAGAAGCGCAATATCCGTTTGGAGATACCTTAGCATTTGGAAATGCAATTGGTGCTTTATCCAACTCACAACTGCAATGGGAAACTACCAAGCAGACCAACATTGGTGTAGATATGAGCTTATTTGACCGTAAACTAGATGTTACTGTCGATTACTATAGAAAACGTACAGAAGACTTACTCTTAGTACCTGAAGTTTCAGCATTACTCGGAACAAGTGCAGGAGGAAGTTCAGCGCCAGTAGTCAATGCGGGAATTGTAGAAAACAGAGGTTTGGACTTAAGCATCAACTTCTCGCACGATTTCTCGGATGATTTCAGAATTCAAGTAGGATACAATTTAACAAGCATTGACAACGAAGCAATTGAAGTAAACAATGCCGCAGGATTCTTGCCTGGCGGACTCTTTGATTTGAACCAAACAACCTCGCGTTTCCAATCTGGATTGCCAATTGGAGCATTCTGGGGATTAAAAACGGATGGAATCTTTCAAAATCAAGCTGAAATTGATGCACATGCCGTGCAACCAGATGCACAGCCGGGAGACATTCGCTACGTAGATGTAGATGGTGATGGTGTTATTGAATTTGGAAGTGAGGACGATCAAGCGATGATTGGAAATCCAATTCCAGACTTCACCATGGGATTCAATCTCAACCTAAACTACAAACAATTTGACTTTGGGACGACATGGTACGCTTCTATCGGAAACGACATTGCCAGAAGTTACGAACGTTTCCTAACGTATAGCAACAAACCAACACTATACTTAGATCGTTGGACAGGAGAAGGTACTTCGAACTTTGTACCAAGAGCTTCTACAAACGCGTCGAATAACCGTTTATTCTCAGACTTTTTTGTAGAAGATGGATCGTACTTGCGTATACAAAACATTCAAGTTGGATACTCGTTACCAGATTCAATCCTAGAAAAAATTCATTTAGACAGATTCAGAATCTATTTTTCAGTAAACAACTTGCATACATTTACAAATTATCGCGGATACAACCCTGATGTCTCAAATGCGAATCCGTTAGCGGCAGGAGTTGACTTAGGACAGTATCCTTTAGCAAGAACCTTTACAACAGGAGTTAATGTATCATTTTAAAAAACATCACTACTATGTACAATAAGATAACAAAACTAGCACTCACGCTACTGATCATTATGAGCATACAATCTTGTGATGATTACCTAGAAATATTGCCGCCAGGGCAAGAAAACTCAGAAAACTTTTTCAATACGCCAGACAACTATCAGGATGCACTTATTGGTGTGTATGACTTGCTCTCTACGACGTATTTGAGTAATATTTTGGGGGAAATCGCCTCTGATAATAGTCTCTGTGGAGGAGAAAATCCTACAGATGTACTAGAGTGGCAACAAATCGACGACATGATTCATACGCCTGATAATGCAGCGTTGCGAAACGTATTCCAGTGGATGTATGCGGGAATTAGTCGAGCGAATTACATTGTTGAATTCCAAGACAATCTCGATTTTGACGGAAAAGATCAACTATTAGCTGAAAACTTATTTCTACGTTCTTATTTCTACTTTGAATTGGTAAAATTCTTTGGCGACGTACCCTTATATACGGACAGAAGAATCACGATTGACGAAACACAATCGATTGACCGAACGCCAGCCGCAGAAGTATATGCGCGTTTAGAAATAGACTTAATGAATGCCATTCCAGAATTGCCTTGGACACAAACACAGCAAGGACGCGCCACCAAAGGAGCAGCTTGGGCATTACTAGGGAAAATATACTTATATCAAGAAAAATTCACAGAAGCAGCGCAAGCTTTTAATGAAGTCATCAACTCAGGACAATATCAATTAGTACAAAACTTCAACACAATCTTCTTAAACAACAACGAAAACAATGTCGAATCTGTATTTGAAATACAATACTCAGGTACGCAAGAAGGTGCAAGTTTCGGTTGTTTTCAATGTGTAGAAGGAAATGTCGCTGTCGGATTCATGGGACCGCGTTTTCAAGGTGGAGACTTCAGTCCCTATGCTTCAGGGTTCAGTTTCAATGTGCCCGTACAGGACGTTGTCAACTTATACCAAGCAGGCGATACACGATTGGAAGCCACAGTTCTAGACATTGATGCTTTTGTAGCAGCAAGACCCGATGTAACCTTTAACTTAGGTTCAGAACACACAGGATTTTTCAATCTAAAATACATTCCATATGCAAATGACAACGTGATTCAAGATGCAAACATCAATCGTAGCAACAACTACAGAGCTATTCGTTATGCAGATGTGTTACTCATGGCAGCAGAAGCAAACTTGCGGGCACCAGCACCGATAGCCAATCCGCAAACCTTCTTAGATGCTATTCGCGACAGAGCATTTGGCAACACAAACAACAGAATTACAGCTACATTAGAAAATGTACTAGCAGAAAGAAGACGTGAACTAGCGGGCGAAGGACATCGTTTCTTTGATCAAGTTAGAACAGGAGAAACCAGCTCTATTCCAGGGTTTACGCCAGGGAAAAACGAGGTATTCCCAATTCCAAGAATTGAAATTGAATTGGCAGGAAATCGTTGGTCACAAAATGCAGGATATTAATCGCTAGAAAAAAGAAACAGTACAAAATGAAAGCAATAAAATATGTATTCAGTATATGTCTAATCGCACTGATCGTTTTCAGTTGTGAGGATGACGAAAGTTTGGACTTTGTAGACACGGTAAATGCGCCTACAAATTTATCCTTACTCACAGAAATCACACAAGATAATACAGGTTTGGTGAAAATTACACCGCTTGGAGAAGGAGTAACTTCGTATAATCTGAACTTAGGGGATGGCTCTGATATGGTCACAGACATTGCACCAGGAGCGTTTGTAGAACATACCTATGCCGAAGGAACCTACGATGTGACATTAGTAGCAAAAGCACTAAATGGCGACACCACAACGTTAACACAGCAAATTGTAGTATCATTCATTGCACCGCAAAACCTAGTGGTGACAATTGAAAATGATCCAGGCGTGTCAAAACAGGTAAACATTACCGCTACAGCAGATTTCGCTATGAACAATCAAATCGATTTTGGTGACGGAAGTGATCCTATCACAGGAAATATTGGCGAAACTATCTCATACATCTATGAAAACCCTGGAGTCTACACGATTACGGTAGTAGCCATGGGTGGAGCGATAGAAACAACAACCTACACAGAAGATTTTGAAGTAACCGCAATAGTACAACCCATCGCGCCTGCACCTGCACAACCTGCAAGAGCAGACGGCGATGTAATCTCTATATTCAGTAGTGCATACAACGATGTGCCTGGCACAAATTACTTCCCTGACTGGGGACAAGGGAGTCAAGGAAGTAGCTGGGCTATGTTCGATTTAAACGGTGATCAAATGTTGCAATACATCAATCTAAGCTATCAAGGAATCGCCTTGGCAGATGGAACCACCATTGATGTTTCTGGAATGGAGTTCTTACATGTAGATGTGTGGACCGCAGATGTAGTGACCGATTTAGAAGTATCACTCATCAATAATCCAGCTGCAGCGGCAGAAGCGCCTGTAACACGATCGTTAACAGCAGATTCTTGGACGACTATTGAAATTCCAATTTCAGAATATGTAGATCAAGGATTATCCGTAAATGAAATCTTCCAATTAAAATTTGTAGGAACACCTTGGGCACAAGGAACGGTGTTTATTGATAATATCTATTTCTACAAAGAACCATCGCAAGCACCAACTATTGCAGGAACATGGAAAGTAGCACCAGTAGCAGGATCATTAGCAGTAGGACCAGCACCAGGTTCAGGAGAATGGTTCTCTATCAGTGATGCACAAGTTGCAGAAAGAGCATGTTATTATGACGATACCTATGTTTTCGGAACAGATGGATCTTTCAGTAACATATTAGGAGCGGACACTTGGATAGAAGGTTGGCAAAGTGGCTCGGCAGATGCCTGTGGCGCACCAATTGCACCGCATGACGGATCTGCAGCAGCGACATACACATATAACGAAGCCGCAGGTACCGTAACTGTCAATGGAATAGGCGCATACATTGCCTTGCCAAAAGCAACCAATACAGGCGAAATTTCCAATCCAGCAAACGCACCAAGTTCTATCACCTACAATGTGACATTGGAAGATATCAACAACATGACAGTGATGATTGAAGCGGGATCAGGCGTATTCTGGACATTCAAATTAGTGCGTGAAGGCGATGTGCCTACGTCACCTTTGGCAGGATCGTGGAGTATTGCGCCAGAAGCAGGATCACTAGCAGTGGGACCAACACTAGGCTCAGGCGAATGGTTCTCTATAAGCGATGCACAAGTTGCAGAAAGAGCATGTTTTTACGATGATGAATACGTATTTGGAACTGATGGATCTTTTACCAATGTATTAGGTATAGATACGTGGATAGAAGGCTGGCAAAGTGGAAGCGGAGATGCATGTGGTGCACCAATTGCACCGCACAACGGCACACCAGGAACCTTTGTATACGATGATGTTGCAGGAACTGTGACGCTGAACGGAATAGGTGCTTATTTAGGAATTCCGAAAGCCGTCAATACTGGTGAAATTTCCAATCCAGCAGATGCACCAAGTTCCGTAACGTACGATGTAACATTTATTGACGATACTACCATAACAGTGCAAATTGAAGCTGGATCAGGCGTATTTTGGACATACAAGCTAATCAAAAATTAATATAGGGAAAGATGAAAAAATTGAAATATATATTCACAGCATTGCTTGCAGTCGTATTTCTCACAATAAGTTGTGAAGACGAAGCAACGGTAGGTGATTTACTAACACCAACCAACTTGCAAGTAACAGCAAGTATTGTGGGGCAAGATGCCAATAATCCTAATGGTGACGGAAGTGGCGTGGTAAACTTTACCGCTACAGCAGATGATGCCATTACATATAGATTTATCTATCAATCCAATCAACAAACAGGTTCTGCTGGAACAGCCTCGTTCATATTCTCCAATCTTGGAGTCAATTCATACACGGTAACTGTTATTGCATATGGAACAGCAGGAAACTCAACAACGACGACCATTACAGTGGATGTATTGGCAACATATTCTCCACCAGTAGACTTATTAGAAAAGCTTGTGGGAGACGGTTCGAGAACTTGGAGAATTAAATCAGAACAACAAGGACATTTTGGTTTAGGTCCTGTAGGAGGAACAGTTCCAACAGAATGGTATGGAGCACAACCAGATGAAAAAGCTACAGTGGGAATGTATGACGATAGATACATTTTCAATGCTGACGGAACCTTTACGTTTGTTACCAACAATACCAACGATGAAGGCGGAAACGACACTTCTGGAACTGTATTTGGGCGTGTAAATTTAATTGATGAATTGGGCAGTGCTGGTGGAGATCTTAATGGAGCCGATGTAGAAAATTTACCGTTTGATGATTTTCAAGAAAGTTGGGTACTCATCGCGCCTAGTGGTGTAGAAACAATCAGTCTATCAGGAAATGGCTTTATAGGATATTATACAGGAGGATCACATAATTATGAAATCTTTGATCGTTCTGTGCCAAACGAATTAATCTTAAGAACTACCGATGGAAATGGAGAATTTGACTGGTGGTTTATCATCACTTCCGCGGAACCATCAGCAGGATCAACAGGATTTGTGACACAGTATAATACGTTAGTGTGGGAAGACAACTTTGATGTGAATGGCGCACCAAATGCAGCCAATTGGACGTACGATTTGGGAACAGGAGATAATGGATGGGGAAATCAAGAAGCACAAAGCTACACCAGCGATGCTAGCAATGTCATTATAGAAGATGGCATGTTAAAAATAACTGCAAAAAAAGAAAATGATGGCAGTTACACATCCACACGTTTAAAATCGGAAGACCTTTTTGAATTTACTTATGGTAGAGTAGAAGTTCGTGCCAAATTACCAGCTTCACAAGGAACTTGGCCAGCCATTTGGATGCTTGGCGCTAATTATGATACTGTAATTTGGCCAGCTTGTGGCGAAATAGACATTATGGAGCAAAAAGGACAAGACAAAAACACCGTACTTGGAACGGTTCACCATCCAGGCGTTTCTCCTGGTGCAGGAGATTCGGCGACTACAGCATTGCCAACATCTACTACAGAATTTCACAACTACACAGTGGAATGGACAGATACCACCATCACATTTTTAGTAGATGATTTTGTATACCACACGGTAAACAACGATGTAACCCTACCATTCAACAGTGATTTCTTCCTAATACTAAACGTCGCAATGGGCGGAACATTAGGAGGTGATATTGATCCAGCGTTCACTCAGGATACAATGGAAATTGACTATGTAAGAGTGTATCAGTAAAAACGAGAATTTACTTGGATACAGCTATACAACCAACCTTGCAAACTGTTTGTTCTTTTCGAATGCCGAAAAGAACAAACAGCGCAAGAAACAACTATCGTAAATTTTCAGTATCCTATACTAATCAAATCAACTATAGTTATTCGAAATCATCGTGCTAAATCATCAGATTGATAAAATTTACACACTTAAAATACGAATTCATCAACACGACATCGATTTCGTTTTATATATCGGAAAAAGCACAAAAACGTATAAAAGTCTATAAAATGTGTAAAAACCATATCCAAAACGCTACACAAACACTACAACATTACCACAACATGCTGTAAAATACAGGGCTAAGCACTGTTGTAGTTAAAAAAAACTTAAAATTTATATCCATTGTGAATCCTACAAAAACTGGGTGTTTATATTATGAAAACCACAATTTTAACACTATTTCGTTGCGATGTATGTTTTTTGTTGTGGTTCATATTTAAGATTTCGCAATAATAATATATAGTTTTAGTAACAATAAAATGCAGAAGTATACACTACTCTGAATAAACCAATCAAAATTAAATAAGCAATGTAATGAGCTGAAGATAGTCTAAACGTAATTCACAAAAAGATTCAGCGAATTCCATCTGACTCATTAACAAACTAAAAACAAACAGATGAAAAAAACCTTTCTAACTTTAGCACTGATTTTTTTAACTACATCTATGTTTTCTCAAGCGGATATTGTAAAAGTTGAGAGATCTGATCAAGGAATGAAATTAGTAGTTAACGGAAAAGATCTTATGATCAATGGTATGAACTGGGATTATGTACCAATTGGTTCTACCATTACCGATCCTGGAATCTGGAACAGATCTGATGATGTTATCATGTCGGCATTAGATGCTGAAATGCAACTACTAAAAAACATGGGTGTAAACGCAATTAGAACGTACAACCTAAAACCAAAGTGGATTAAGTATATCTACGAAAACTATGGTATCTACACCATGCTAAATATCACTTTTGGTGCGTACGGACTTACTATCAATGGTGCATGGACTCCACAAACAGATTACGCGGATCCAGAAACTAGAAAAGTATTAATGCAAGAAGCCATCGATATGGCGAATACGTATAAAAACACACCTGGATTACTTATCTACATGATAGGAAACGAAAACAACTATCACTTATCATGGTCAGGTGCAGAAACAGAAGCAATTCCAATTGAAGGAATTGATTCCAACAAAATCAAAGCAGCAAGAGCCTTATATAAAGCGTTAAACGATGCAACTCTAGAAGTAAAGAAAATTGATACTTCGCATCCAGTAGCAATCTGTAATGGCGACTTATTATACGCTGACTTAGTAAGAGAAGAATGTACAGACGTCGATATTTATGGTACAAACATGTATCGTGGTATTTCTTTTGGAGATGCATTTCAACGAGTAAAAGACGAACTGAACATGCCAATTCTTTTTGCAGAATTTGGTGCAGATGCTTTTAATGCAAGAGATAATGAAGAAGATCAATACTCACAAGCATATTATAACTTAGGAAACTGGAAAGAAATCTACGCAAATGCTTCAGGTATTGGTGGCGCACAAAACTCTTTAGGAGGGTTTACGTTTCAATTCTCTGATGGTTGGTGGAAATACAAGCAAACAGAAAACTTAGATGTTCATGATAATGTAGCTGTTTGGCCAAATGGTGGATACTCAAGAGACCAAGCAAAAGAAGGCGATTTAAACATGAATGAAGAGTGGTTTGGTATCTGTGCAAAGGGACCGACAAATGCTAGAGGATTATATACATTATATCCACGTGCAGCGTATTATGCTTTGAAAGAAGTACATCAGGTAAATCCATATGAGCCAGGTGTGACAAAAAGCTTCATAGAAAATCATGTAGACAACATCCAAATCATGGATGCAATGTTACGTGCAAGAGGAGACAAAGCAGCACTAAGCGGCGGCGGAAGTCAAAAAATACGCATCAGTCAACTCAGAGCTGAATTTACAACGTTCAATACAGGTGGTAGTTTAATCACTACACCAGATACAGAAGATCCGAACGAAAATCAATTTCCAAATCAATTAGGATTTGATCACATGCAATCATACTATGTAGGAATTGAAGGAAATCCAGCGCCAAACGTGCGTGCAAATGTAAACTTCAACATCTTAGGAAATGTTGCTGAAAATCCAATCAATGAAATTTTCTATGAAAATGCAGGTCGACCAATTACACTAACAGGTATTGAAGGTGGAAATGATGTAGATGTAGAAGTAGGAGATATCAACCGAGTACGTGTATACCAAGCAGAATTTGAATGGAATGCGAAAGACTTTAAATTAAAAGGATTCTATCGTACAGGACATTACCACTGGGGATACGAAGGTGATATCTTCGGATTATATCCAGAAGCAAACTACGGTCCAAACTTAGATATCTACGGAGGTGAAATTCTAGGAGTAGAAGTAGAAGGTAAAGGAGCCTTAAGTGGCGCAAAAGCAGCGTTCGGACCACAACTTTGGTGGGGAGCAAACCCAACGATGTTATTCAAGTATACTCACAATTTTAAAGGTTGGGATGTAACAGGAATCTATCACAGAGATTTTATCACAGATCTTGAATTTGATGAAAGCGGACGTCGTGTCTTAGATGCAAATCAATTACGAAGTGGTGTAATTCCAGCGTGGCCAATGGAAAGAGCAACGGTTGCTATTGAACGCGACTTCGGTAAAGTAGGATTACAAGTCGGAGGTATCTGGGGAGGAAATCCATTAAATGGAAGTTCTTACCAAGATGTACGCGGTTCTTCAGGAAACTACACAGTAGTAGAAGACAAAGTAAAATCAAGCGATAACTGGGGAGCGAAAGCTAAAATTACCTATGAAGGCGGACGTTTCAACTGGTATGCGCAAGGTTCTGTAATGGGATTAGTTGCCAATGGTGGAGCAGATCAAACACAAACGTTTACAGGATGGAGATTAAGAGACTCAGGAAGCGGAAACATGTCTAACTTCTTATCGGGTTTCACATACACAATAGGTGACTTCCAAATTGCACCAAACTTCATGTGGCAGCAACCATTAGTTGATGCAATGCCAACAGATGCACCTGCACCAGCAAGACTTCGTAATGTAATTGATGATCCGTTTGCGGTTCGTGGTGGAAACCGAGAAATGACCGCGGGTGAAGTCTTAATTACCTATGACCCAACTCCAGGAACATGGATGTATGAGTGGAATAACGATAGAGCGGAAGATGCAAAATTTGCAGCCAACTTAGGATTCGTATTCCGTCACTTACCAACTACACAAGATGCACACATTGGTTTCAATGCTGATCGTACTTTCTTCGCATTCCCAAATACAGTGCCTGCTGAAGATTTATGGGAAATCAACTCGCGTATGGTCTCTAAACTATCAACAGAATTAGGAATCATCAGTAATTTCTACTACGGAAATGCACAAGCAAATGGTGATAGTGACAGATTGATCAAGCGTTTTGGAGGTGATGTGAGAATGATCTACAAAAACATCAAAGTAGAATCGCATGTAAAAATTAACGATTGGGGACCATTTGACTACCACAGAGATTTCAACTTAACATATCCAACACAATTAATGTTAGATATCTCTACAACACTTGGAAAGCCAGACTGGTTTATCTTACCAAGTACACAAATTGGAATTCGTGGAACATGGCGTACATTGGATGAATTCTCTCCAAGATTCCTACCAAACGCTACAACAGATCAATTCTCTAACGAACCAACTATCAGTCCAGTAGGATTTGGTAACGGAACAGAATGGGAAATAAGAACGTACATACATATCAATATCGGAAAATAATACGCTACAGACATGAAAGGATTAACATATTTAAAAAATACATTGCTCACAGGTGTTGCTATCGCCTTAACAGTAAGCTGTGAACGAGATATATCGGATGATGCCGTTGTGGCAACATTTCCGGTGACACCAGACATATTTACGGATGCGCCAGTTGGACTAACAGATGAATTTTTTGATTCATTCGATCCAGCTATTGGGGCCAATCCAAATGGTTTTGGAACAGATGAAAACGAAGCATATGAAGGCTCAGCTTCGATACGAGTAGACGTACCAGGTCCAAATGACCCTGAAGGAGGTTTTATCGGAGGAATTTTTAGAGATCGTGGCGAAGGTAGAGATCTATCAGGTTATGATGCACTTACGTTTTGGGCGAAAGGAACGGTTACAGGACGTGTGACGGTTGGTTTCGGTACCGATTTTGACACAGACACATTTCCAGTGTCAACAGTAATTACCTTAAGCGCAGGTTGGACAAAATATACCATTCCAATTCCAGATCCTTCTAGATTAACACAAGAAAGAGGATTGTTCCTGTTTTCTGCAGGATCGTTTGATCCATTAGTAAATGACAATCCTGCGCTTGCAGAAACGTTTAACGATAACTTTGGATACACATTCTGGATTGATGAGTTGCGTTTTGAAAATACAGGATCAACCACATTATTAGCACCAACTATTTTAAATGGTCAGGATCTTGCGATTGATATTTTTACAGGATTTACGCAAACTATAGATGGTTTAGGAGCAACGTTCAACCTAGGAAATGGACAAAACATTTCAGTAAATGCTGCCAGATCGTATTTTGAGTTTGCTTCTTCAGACTCTAATGTGGCTACGGTAGATGCTTTCGGAAATGTAAGTGTGATCGGAGCAGGACAAGCGACAATAACAGGAAGCATAGGCGATCAACAAGCCAACGGATCATTGCAAATAACCTCTGCAGGTGGATTTGTCAATGCACCAATCCCAACACAGCCTGCATCGGATGTAATTTCTATCTACAGTGATTCGTATCCAAGTGTGACTGGATTTAACCCAGGTGTTTTTGCAGGTTCAAACACACAAAACATTGCTGTTCAGACCTTTGATGGTAACAGTCACGTACAATACGAAGGAATCGATTTTATCGGAATCGGCTGGGACGGAACTGTAAATGTAACAGGAGAAACCATGGTACATTTAGATGTACAACTACTCAGCGGTTCAGGAAATGCACTTGTGATGGAATTAATCGACTTTGGACCAGATGATACTGACAACGGACTCGGAAACACTGGCGGTGATGGAACTGCAGGAGGATTCAATCTCAGCAGTCAGTTAGTGGCAGATCAGTGGGTAGGAATCGACATTCCATTAAGTTCTTTCACATTGCCTACAGGTGGTGGTGGAGCCGGTTCACCGAACCTAAGCAACATTGGCTTTATCGTATTTGTATCATCAAATGGAGCCTCGTTCTTAGTTGACAACATTTATTTCTACTAAAAATTCGTAAAAAATTATAAATGAAAAAAGTAATAAAACATAGTATACTAGCATTAACGCTGATTTCGAGTGCTGTTTTTGTTAGTTGTGAATTAGATGAAACTCAGGAGGTTGTTACCAAAACGAATTTAGTTTGGTCTGATGAGTTTAATATTGACGGTGCACCAGATCCAAACGCATGGACGTACGACTTAGGAGATGGAACAGCAGAAGGAATTCCTGGTTGGGGAAATAACGAACTACAAATTTACACCGACGATGCAGAAAATGTGCGTGTTGAAAACGGAATGTTAGTCATCACCGCAAGACAAACTGCCAATGGTTTTACGTCTGCTAGAATAAAAACGCAAGGATTATTTGAAAAACAATACGGTCGTTTTGAAGCGCGTATTCGTTTACCGCAAGGAAAAGGATTGTGGCCAGCATTTTGGTTGTTAGGAAACAACTGTGCGCAGAATCCTTGGCCAGCTTGTGGAGAAATTGACATAATGGAAAATGTAGGAGACGAACCTATCAAAGTATTTGGTAGTGTACACGGACCTAACTATTCAGGAGGAGAATCAATCTCAAAAGAATATGAACTTACCAACGGTAGATTTGATACAGAATTTCACGTTTTTGGTATCGAATGGAGTCCAAACCGAATCAATTACTATGTAGACGACGTTTTATACAACAGTATCACTCCAGAAGAGGTTGATGAAGAAACTGACGGTGAAGGAATATGGGTTTTTGATAACACCATGTATATGATTATAAATGTAGCTGTTGGAGGAAACTTACCAGGGGCTCCAAATGCCAATACTACATTTCCACAACGAATGCTTGTTGACTACGTAAGAGTTTATAACTAAAAAATACAAAGACATGAAATTTTTAAAATATAAAATATCTATACTTTCTTTAGTAGTTTGTTCACTCACACTATTCACTTCTTGTGAAGATAGAGAAAGTGGAGTAGAACTTATTGGATTAGAGGCAGGATTTATCGCAGAAATAAACTCTAAAACCATTTCATTTATCAATACGTCTAATTTAGCAACTTCTTATTCATGGGATTTAGGGGACGGATCAGTATCTACCTTAACAAATCCGGAAAGACGTTATGATAACGGAACTTACACTGTAGTGTTAACGGCATTCAATGACCTTGGTGAGTCTAGCAGATTTGAAAAAACCTTTGTAATTGATGGATGTGTAGATGAAGTTGATGAAAATTCCGATCCTGCAAATGGAGACTTAAACGTAACATTTTTAACAGATACCTTCGTTTTTGATGCTTTTGGTGATATTGGTGGAGCTATCGTAGCAAACCCAGTATTCGACAATGTAAACAACAGCTGTTTTGTACAAAGCTATGACAAAGCGGTTGGTTGTCAAACATGGTCTGGAGTAGGTGTTGAGCTGCCTACCTCATTAGATTTCTCCACAATCACAAACAAAACTTTTAAAATGAAAGTGTTTGCACGTGATCAAGTAACTGATGTAACGTTACGACTTGAATTTATGCCGTTCCCAAATGTAAATCCTTTCCAAGAAAGAATTGCAACCATTACACAAGTAGGACAATGGCAAGAATTGAGTTTTGACTTTACAGATGTAAACGCTGGAACGTTTAAAAGTATGATTATCTATTTCGAAAGAAATACAGTTTGTGATGGAGATCTGTACTATTTCGATGATATTACACAAGAATAAAAACTCAAACGAACATAAAATTTCCCCTACTTCCCTGAAAGTTAACCTGCTTCGCAATACAAATCACGAAGCATTCAGAGAAAGTAATTACGAATCATTCCGGTGCTTGCGCCGGAGTATTCAAATCTCGAGGATCGAGTAAAATTGACAATTAATGATTAAAGAAAAAACTAGCTTAGATCAAGATATTCTATCAACTATGTCTCAAATAGAAACCGTACACATCGACAACGAACGTTTTTACAAGATTTCCAATAGCGATACCATCCGACCATTTTTTATGAGTATCGTGAGCGATTCTGACCATTGGATGTTTATCTCAAGTAATGGTGGAGTATCCGCAGGACGTAAAAACTCCGACTTTTCAATATTTCCATATTACACAGACGATAAAATCACCGAATCTGCTGAAATCACTGGAAGTAAGTCTATTTTTCAAGTCACAAAAAATGGTAAAAATCATTTATGGGAACCTTTCTCAGAACGATTTGAAGGAATGTATCATGTAACACGTAATCTGTACAAAAACAATCACGGAAACAAAATACTGTTCGAGGAAATCAATCAAGACTTAGAATTGACTTTCCGTTACCAATGGAATTCCAGTGATGAATTTGGATTCATCAAAAAATCCAATCTTATCAATAATGGACAAGAAACTGTTCAGGTAAATATATTGGATGGAATTCAAAACGTATTGCCGTACGGTGTGGGTGCGGATGTGCAAAATGCAAGTAGCAATTTGGTAGATGCGTACAAACGTACAGAACTTGAACAAAGTACTGGTTTAGGAATATTTGCATTAAGCGCGATTATTGTGGACAAAGCCGAGCCAAGTGAAGCGTTAAAAGCGAATATTGTTTGGTCATTAGGAATTGATAATCCGCAATACTTATTATCTTCATTACAGCTAAAAGCATTCCGCAAACGTCACCCAATTCAACAAGAAACAGATGTAAAAGCCGAAAAAGGCGCGTATTTCATCAATACAGAAATACAGCTCGCAGCTTCTGAAAGCAAAGAATGGATGACAGTCACAAATGTAAATCAAGATCATAGCGATATTGCTGCATTGGTACATCGCATCAAAAATGAAACGGATTTAGCGGAACAAATTCAAGCGTCAATCGATGCAGGAACAAAAGGATTATTAGCGTTAAATGCAGCTTCTGACGGCATGCAATTAACGGCAGACAAATTCAGAGATACGCGTCATTTCTCAAACACGCTCTTCAACATCATGCGTGGTGGAATTTTTGACAATAACTATCAAATAGAAAAGTGGGATTTTAAAAACTATCTCGCAAAAGCGAATAAAAAAGTAGCGAGAACTACCGAAGATGTCATCGCAGCATTGCCAGAAGAATTCTCACTAGCAGACATCCAAAAAATAGCATACGAAAGCACGGATAAAAACTTCAGACGTTTGTGCTTAGAATACATGCCATTAAAATTCAGTCGTCGTCATGGAGATCCAAGTCGTCCTTGGAACAAATTCTCCATCAACACACGAAGCGAAGTAGATGGCTCAAAAATCTTAGACTACGAAGGAAACTGGCGTGATATTTTCCAAAACTGGGAAGCCTTATCAATTTCGTATCCAGAATTCATTGAAAGTATGATTCATAAATTCTTGAATGCCACTACGTTTGATGGATACAATCCGTATCGTGTCACAAAAGATGGATTCGATTGGGAAGTCGCAGAACCAGATGATCCATGGTCGTACATCGGATATTGGGGAGATCACCAAATTATCTACTTACAAAAATTCTTAGAAATCATTGAAAGCCACAAACCGGGAAGACTGGAAAGCTTCTTTGACAAGGATTTATTTGTATATGCCAATGTTCCGTACAGAATCAAGAAATACGAAGATTTACTAAAAAATCCGAAAGATACGATTGAGTTTGATGAAGAATTAGATCGTCAAATTCATCAGAAACGTGAAGAATTAGGTGCAGATGGTGCGTTATTACGTGATGAAAACAAATTTATTGTCAAAGTAAACTTCATCGAAAAAATACTAGCAACGACACTCTCTAAAATCTCCAACTTCATCCCAGAAGGCGGAATTTGGATGAACACACAACGTCCAGAATGGAACGATGCGAACAATGCATTGGTTGGAAATGGAGTTTCAATGGTAACACTTTGTTACTTACGTCGCTTCTTAAAATTCTTTGAAAATGTATTTGATAATTCTTCTACAGAAACGGTGGAAGTTTCGAAAGAATTAGTGGCATTCTTCCAAAAAGTAACCAAAACATTAAACGATCATCAGTACATTCTATCAGGAAAGATCAATGATAAAGATCGTAAGTCTGTATTAGATGGTGTCGGAATTGCAGGAAGTGACTTCCGTGAGCAAATCTATGACAATGCCTTTTCAGGAAGAAAAGAAAGTCTTTCTATTGCAGAAATCAAAGGATTTGTCACAACGAGTTTAGCATACCTAGAACATGCGATTGAAGCGAATAAACGAGAAGACAATCTCTATCACGCATACAACCTAATGACGGTTGAAAGTGATACAGAAGTATCGATTTCGTATTTAAATGAAATGTTAGAAGGACAAGTTGCGGTTTTAAGTTCAGGCTACATCTCTTCAAAAGAAGCCTTGGCAGTATTGGACGGTTTAAAAGCAAGTAAACTTTTCCGACCAGATCAATACAGCTATTTACTCTATCCAAACAAAGAATTAAAAGGATTTATGGAGCGAAATACGATTCTAGCAGCAGCTGTAGAAGCATCTCCATTCTTCCAAAAACTCATTGCAGATGGCAACAATGCGATCATTTCGCAAGACATAAATGGCGAATACCACTTTAACGGAAACTTTAAAAACGGAGGTGATTTAGCGGAAGCGTTAAAAGCTTTACAACACACAGCATATGCAGATTTAGCGGAAGCTGGAAGCACACATGCGTTAGATACTTTTGAAGAAGTATTCAACCACAAAGCCTTTACAGGTCGTTCCGGGACATTCTACGGATATGAAGGTTTAGGTTCTATCTATTGGCACATGGTTTCTAAACTGCAATTAGCCGTATTGGAATGCTGTTTAAAAGCCATTCGTGAAGATGAAAGCGCAGAAACGATCGGTAGACTCTTAGAGCATTATTACGAAATCAACGAAGGAATTGGAGTGCACAAATCTCCATCTTTATATGGTGCGTTCCCAACCGATCCGTATTCGCATACGCCGTTTGGAAAAGGAGCACAGCAACCGGGAATGACAGGACAAGTAAAAGAAGATATTCTAAGTCGTTTTGGCGAATTAGGTGTCTTTGTTGACGAAGGAAAACTATACTTTGATCCGTGCATGTTGCGCAAAGATGAATTCTTGCTGGAAGACAAAACATTCAACTATGTAAACCTAGCTTCAGAAGCCCAAGAACTTGCTGTAGAAGCAGGATCACTCTGTTTTACCTATTGCCAAGTACCAATTGTATACACAATATCGAATCAGAGTTCATTAGAAGTAGAATTGGTTGATGGAAGTGTACGCGCATTCAACAGTTTAAGTTTAGACGCTGAAACCAGTCAAAAAGTATTTGACCGAGGTGGTGAAGTGGCACAAATTAGTGTACATATCAAAAAAGATCATTTAAAGTAAAATTTCAACACAATCATGAGAACGTTAAAGCACATATCTAAATTACTATTGGTAACGCTATTAATGGTGTCTTGTGAAAGCGGGCAAAAGAAAAAAGCTTCGTCAGAACAAATAACACAAAAAGAAGTGACAGCGAAAGATATACTAGGAAATAAGGACTATGTAGCGATTTCTTATGGCGGTTATCGTACCAAAACGCGTGACGTACAACCTACCATAAAGGAGCTTAAGGACGATATGAAGATTCTCCATGCGATGGGCATCCGAGTTTTACGTACATACAATGTACAATTACCACATGCAGCTAACCTTTTAAAAGCAATCAGGGAACTGAAAAACGAAGACACAAATTTTGAGATGTATGTCATGTTAGGTGCGTGGATTGATTGTAAGTATGCCTGGACAGGGCAAACACCCGATCACAATCAAGAAAGTGAAAAAAACGAAGGTGAAATCGAAAGAGCTGTCGCATTGGCGAATCAATATCCAGATATCATAAAAATCATTGCAGTAGGAAACGAAGCGATGGTCAAATGGGCTGCAAGCTACTATGTGCAACCTGGCGTAATTTTAAAATGGGTAAATCATTTACAAGGACTCAAAAAAGAAGGAAAACTAGACAAAGATGTATGGATTACAAGCTCCGATAACTTTGCTTCTTGGGGCGGTGGAGACAGTCTGTATCATGTGGAGGATTTAAACAAATTGATCAAAGCAGTGGATTACTTATCAATTCATACCTATCCAATGCACGATACGCATTACAATCCTGTGTTTTGGGGAACGGTGGATGATGGAAAAATGTCCAGTCTTGACAAAATAGATTTTGCTATGGAAAAAGCAAAAGAATATGCCATTTCGCAATTTGATAGTGTGGCTAAGTACATGAAAAGTTTAGGTGTCAACAAACCAATCCACATTGGGGAAACTGGTTGGGCATCCTACTCTAATGGACATTACGGAGACACAGGAAGTAAAGCTACGGATGAATATAAAGAAGCGATTTACTACCACAGCATGCGCAAATGGACAGAAAGTAATGGAGTTTCCTGCTTCTACTTTGAAGCATTTGATGAAATATGGAAAGATGCGCGTAATCCTGGCGGATCTGAAAATCATTTTGGATTATTCACGATTGACGGAAAAGCCAAATATGCACTTTGGGACTTAGTAGACAAAGGTGTATTTAAAGGCTTAACACGCGATGGAAATCCAATTGTAAAAACCTATAACGGCATCAAGGATTCACTTCTATTAGAAGTACAATTGCCACCAGTAAAAGCAAAACTAGTCGTAGACCACTAATCATGAAAAAACTAAAAACCCTTAGCCTTTTAACGCTACTCATTATGATCATAGCTTGCGAAGAAAAAGAAGATAAACCTGTGCAAAAGCTTGAAGCTGCCGTGTTTGAAACTTCCGAAAGCGGAAACAAACTTAAGGAGCTAAAAGCGTTTAATACGCCGAAAGATACTACAACAAAAGCAACTTCAATTTTGCTGAATCCAGAAAAGCAATACCAAACCATTACAGGTTTTGGAGGTGCGTTTACAGAGTCTTCTGCGTATCTATTAAACAAACTCAGTAAAAAAAATAGAGACTTTATCATTAAAGCTTATTTCGATAAAGAACATGCCAATTACTCGTTGACGCGTACACACATGAATTCTTGTGATTTCTCGTTGACGAATTATTCATACACGCCAGTACCAGAAGATATGAATCTGGAACATTTTTCTATTAAAGAAGACAAAGATGATCTCATTCCGATGATCAAAGATGCGATGGCAGCTTCCCAAGACGGATTCAAAATCTTTGCGTCGCCATGGACAGCCGCGCCTTGGATGAAAGACAACAATAATTGGGTAGGCGGAAAGCTCTTAAAAAAATACTATGGCACGTGGGCATTATTCTTCTCAAAATATGCAGATGCGTACAAAGCAGAAGGGATTGATATCTGGGGATTCACAGTAGAAAATGAGCCGCACGGAAACGGAAACAACTGGGAAAGTATGCACTTTACCCCAGAAGAAATGACCGATTTCGTTCAAAATCACTTAGGACCAAAGTTAGAAGCAGATGGAAAAGGAGATTTAATCATTTTAGGATACGATCAAAATCGTGCCGGATTGAAAGAATGGGTAGATGTCATGTTTAAAGATGAAGCTTCTTCTAAATACTATGACGGAACGGCAATTCACTGGTATGAAAGTACGTATGACTTTTTTCCAGAAGACTTACAATACGCACACGCAAAAGCACCAGACAAATACCTAATAGAAACAGAAGGTTGTATTGACGATGAAGTGCCTGTTTGGCAAGATGATGCTTGGTATTGGAAAAAAGAAGCAACTGATTGGGGATGGAAATGGGCAAAAGAAGAAGAAAAATACTTGCATCCAAAATATGCACCTGTCAATCGCTATGCACGCGACATCATAGGCTGTCTAAACAACTGGGTTGACGGTTGGGTAGACTGGAACATGGTACTAGACAAACAAGGAGGACCAAACTGGTTCAAAAACTGGTGTATTGCACCTGTAATTGTCGATCCTGATGCAGACGAAGTATACATGACGCCATTGTATTATGTCATGGTACATTTCAGTAAATACATTCGTCCAGGAGCAAAAATCATCGACGCGAACAACTCAGACAAAGAATTAATGGTGACTGCCGCAAAAAATCCTGATGGAAGCATTGCTGTAGTAGTATTCAATGAAGGGAAAACCGAAAAATACTTTTCACTTCACCTAGGTGAAACATCTAAAAACATATCAATTAACCCACAAGCGATTCAAACCATCGTGATAACCAACTAAAATTAACTAATTATTATGCCAAATGTTGAAAAAGCATCTAGAAATAGAGTTCCTATAGGTCAGAAAGCCGCCTTTGGAGCAGGTCACTTAATCAATAATTTAATTCCTGGAATTCTAGGAGTATTTGTAGTAATTCTTAAATCTTCAGAAGGTTTTGGGATGAATACCATCTTAGCAGGTCTTATTGTAGGGATACCACGTCTATTTGATGCAATAACTGATCCTGTCATGGGATATGTTTCCGATAATACAAGTTCTAAATATGGAAGAAGAAGACCATATATCTTTATTGGAGCAATACTATCAGGAGCCATTTTTGCGATTCTATGGCAAGTTCATGGAGACGCATCCGAGATGTATAACTTTTGGTATTTACTGATATTCTCAATCCTATTAATATTCGGTAATACCATATTTTCTACACCTTTAATCGCTTTAGGATATGAAATGACATCCGATTATAAAGAACGTACACGTTTAATGGGATTTGCCAATATCATCGGACAAGTCGCATGGATGTTAGTTCCTTTTCTATACGTACTAATCCCAAACACTGACATCTTTGCAACGCAACCAGAAGGCGTAAGAGTCATTGCATTAATATCAGGTCTTGTGATCATTCTTCTAGGAATCTTACCAGCAATGTTTTGTAGAGGAATCGATGCTAGTAAAATGGAAGGAAGAGAAGAAATTACCCCAAAAGCTATATTGAACAGTATGGGGAAAATCTTTGCGGGGATCAAATTAGTATTAAAAAACAAACCTTTTGTAAAGTTATGTTTGGCGACTTTCTTAGTCTTTAATGGATTCCAAATTGTTGCAGAATTTGGAGTATTTATTATCAATTTTTACATGTTTGATGGCGATTGGGGCGCTTCAAAATGGTGGGTAGCACTGTTCCCGGCAGTCACAGCAGCGTATACAGCTTTTATTGCCATTCCTATCATCAATGCAATGGCAAACAAATATGGAAAACGTAGAGCTTTTATGTATGCTACAGGAATTTCAGTGATAGGATACTTATTAAAATGGTGGGGATTTGATCCAACGAATCCATACATGATTTTCTTGCCAATTCCTTTAATGGCTTTCGGTATGGGATGTTTATTCACATTGATGATGTCTATGACTGCCGATGTGTGTGATTTGGACGAATTAGAAAACGGGATGCCGCGTAAAGAAGGAACTTTCGGAGCCATCTATTGGTGGATGATTAAAGTTGGACAAGGTCTTGCTTTGGTATTCTCAGGAATCATTTTAAGTCTACTAGGATACGATCCGTCAGCAGGAACACAAACTGCAGAAGCGCTACTTGGAATGCGAATTACAGATATAGCCTTGCCAGCCATTACTGCCTTACTGGCAATTTGGGTAATGCGCGATTACAGCTTGAGCGAAAGCAGAGCCAAGGAAATCAAGGCAGAATTAGTCAAACGAAGAGGAGAACTATAACCTATTATAAATCAGAATAAAACTAAAAAATGTCATACAGAGACGAAGATTATCACTTATACGGCGGAATTAATTTCACCGAACATTCAGGAATAGACTTTAGTAAATATTCGCTGGAAGAATTAAAGAAACTATGGAGAGCAACGCTCAGAAAAGGAATGCATGGGATCTGTTTTAGTATGTATGAAGACGAACAAGAACCGGGCGATGTGATTAGTGAAGCACAAGTAGAAAGAAGAATTCAAATTCTGAAACCATACGCTAAATGGGTACGCTCTTTCTCTTGTATCGAAGGAAACGAACACATTCCAAGATTTGCTAAGAAACACGGAATGAAAACCTTAGTAGGTGCATGGCTTGGAGATGATAAAGAAGACAATGAAAAAGAAATCGAAGCCTTAATTGAACTTGCAAAAGAAGGTGTGGTTGATATAGCCGCCGTAGGAAACGAGGTGCTTTATCGAAATGATTTAACATTAGAGGAATTATTGTCGTATATTAAAAGAGTAAAAAATGCGATACCAGATATTCCTGTTGGCTACGTAGATGCTTACTATGAATTCTCAGTACATCCAGAATTGGTAGAAATCAGTGATGTTATTTTAAGTAATTGTTATCCATACTGGGAAGGTTGCCACATCGATGGTTCGTTAGCACACATGCAGCAGATGTTCGGACAAGCGTCACATGCTGCCAGAGGTAAAAAAGTAATCATTACAGAAACAGGATGGCCAAGTCAAGGAGGAAGTTTGCGTGGAGCAGAATCTTCTGAGATCAATGCCATGAAATATTTTATAAACACACAAGTTTGGGCCGAAAAAGACAATATTGAAACCTTCTACTTCTCGTCATTTGACGAATCATGGAAAACAGGTGATGAAGGTGATGTAGGTGCGTATTGGGGACTTTGGGACAAACACGAAAAACTTAAATTTTAATCAATAACAAACAATGTCTCTACGTAAAGAAAAATTCTTTTCACTAGCTGCGCTTGAATTCGAAGGCTATTCCTTTGATGATCTAAAGGCGTTATGGCGTAAAACACTCAAAGCAGGAATGCATGGCATGTGTTTTAGTCCATATGTTGAAGGTCAAGAGCCTGGCGATACGCTTTCTGAAGTGCAGATACGACGACGCTTAGAGATTATAAAGCCTTACACCAATTGGGTGCGATCGTTTTCATGTACCGAAGGCAACGAGTTAATTCCCGAAATCGCAAAAGAAATGGGAATGAAAACCTTGGTTGGTGCTTGGTTAGGAGACAATCCTGAAACAAATGAAGCAGAAATAGAAGGATTGGTCAATCTGGCTGATAAAGGCTGTGTAGACATTGCAGGCGTTGGAAATGAAGTCATGTATCGCGGCGATTTAACCGAAGATGAATTGCTAAAATTTATCTACGATACAAAAAAGGAACTCAACGGAATTCCTGTGGGATATGTGGATGCGTATTATGAATTTGTAGAGCGTCCAGAAATCACAGAAGCATGTGATGTAATCTTGGCAAACTGTTATCCTTTTTGGGAAGGTTGCGATCAAGATTACTCATTGTTGTATGTAAAAGACATGTACAACAGAGCTTTACGTGCAGGAAACGGTAAAAAAGTCATCATTACAGAAACAGGATGGCCAAACAATGGAACAAGTTTGGAAGGAGCCTATCCTTCCAACACAAACGCAATTAAATATTTTATAAACACCCAAAAGTGGGCCCAAGAAGAAGACATCGAAATCTTTTATTTCTCTTCTTTCGACGAATCGTGGAAAGTAGGGGATGAAGGTGACGTTGGCGCGTATTGGGGACTTTGGGATAAACATGAACAATTCAAATTTTAAATAAACTATTATGAAGAAAATTACCTTTTTAATTTTAGTACTATCTTCTTTTGTCTCTTTCGGGCAAGTAAATCTTGATTTTGAAGATGGAACAACCACTACGCAGTTTACATTTAATGGTGTAGGGGCAGCAAACGTGGCGAATAGCCAAATGAACATGGATAACATGTCCAGTAGAGTTTTAGAAATAACTAAGCCAGCAGGTGCTGCATGGTTCGCTGGATGTGGATTCCAAGCAGCGGCTGGAACACCTTTCGTATCTATGGCAGATGGAGATCAATTTACAGTAAAAATCTGGTCTTCAAAAGCAAATGTAGGCTTCAGAGTACGTCTGCAAATAGACTTAGATAATGTAGCAAATACAGCGTATAACTATGACTTTACAGTTACAACAGCAAATCAGTGGGTTGAGTACACTATTGATTTTTCAGGTGTAGTAAATGGTACAGAGCAGTACAGAGAAATTGTAATTCAGCCAGATTACGATCCAGCGTGTGAAGGCGGAGGATGTTCAGACATTGCAGTTGGAGGAACATATCTTATTGATGATTTTGTACAAGTAACACCAATGATAGATCCTAACATAGATGCTTCATTATCTGACTTAACAGTAAATGGAACTACAGTTGCTGGATTCTCTCCAAACACAACTACTTACAATGTAGAATTACCAAATGGTTCAGGTGTACCAACAGTAGGAGCAACTGCAACACAAGCAGGAAACGGTGCTTCTAACGTAAGTATTACACAAGCAACTGCTTTGCCAGGATCAGCAACAGTAAACGTAACAGCTCCTGATGGAAATGCAACACAAATGTATACGGTGAACTTTACAGAAGCGCCAGCATTGCCACCAGCAGCACCAACACCAACAGTACCAGCTATTGGAATCATTAGTGATGTATATGCAAATGTCAACACACCACAAGTAGATGTCTTTGGTGGAACATTGACAAACTTAGATTTGAACTCTGATGGAAACGAAGAAGCACGTTTAATAAACGGAGGATCAGGTTTTCAATTCAACTACTTCCCAGGAGGTGCTTTAATAGATATCTCTGCACCAGCAATGCTACATTTTGATGTATACTGTGATAATATTGCGGATGGAGATGTATTGAGAGTTCGTTTACAAGATAACACGACGCCAGTGTTTACAAATATTGCTAGAGTAACACTAAACTCTGCTCAATCAGGAACGTGGGTAGGTGTTGATTTAATGATTCCAGATGGAACGCTTAGAAATGATTTTAGTGATATTGATAGTGGTGCAAATTCAGTTGATGTAGCAAATATTGGATTAATTCAATTCAATACATTAGATTTAGGAAGTACCTTAGCCGGAAAAGATGTATACTTAAGTAATGTCTATTTCTACGGAGGAACACTTTCTAACGATGAATTTACGGCATCATCATTCAAAACATATCCAAACCCAACAAGAGATGCTTGGAATGTTGTAACGAATGATACGGTAATCAATACAATTCAAGTATTTGACATGTCAGGAAGAGAAGTAATAGCAATGGAGCCAAATGCAATAAACGCAGCTATTGATGGAACTTCTTTACAAGCAGGAATTTATTTCGCTAAAATTAGCACTGACAAAGGAACAAGCAGTGTGAAACTAGTGAAAAACTAATATAACTGACTCCATTAAAAAAAGTGTGTTTATGAAAATAAGCACACTTTTTTGTAATAGCACAATCAAAAAGCTAACTTTACAAGTTATTAGCACATAAAACACAACCGATGAAAAACGTAGTTTCTTTAAAATCACTCGCAAAAGAATTGAACATATCCGTCTCTACCGTGTCAAAATCTTTGAACGATAGCGAAGAAATAAGTGCGCAAACGAAAGAACGTGTAAAAAACTTAGCCAAACTACGCGGCTATTCTCCAAATCCGATTGCAGTTCGTTTGCAAAAGCAAGAAACGATGCAAATAGGCGTGATCGTCCCAAATATTGAAAATCCTTTTTTTGCGTCTGTTTTAAAGGGAATTGACGAATTGGTAAGCTCTTCCAAATACAACATTATTACGTTTTTTAGCAATGAAAGTCTAGAAAGAGAAAAAGAATGTTTAGACTATTTCTCGAAGGGAAATGTAGACGGAATTCTCATCTGTATTGCGGAAGAAACCAACAAAAAGAAAACCTACGATCACATCATACAAATCAAACAACGAGGCATTCCGCTAGTACTATTTGATCGCATTCCAGCACAACCTTTAGGCTTTGACGCGGTGCAAGTAAATGATTACGATAGCATTATAAGCGCGTATGAATACTTAGAGACGAAAAACTGTAAAAATATTGCCTTTGTATCTTCCATTCCAACACTGATCGTCGGAAGATCGCGTGAAGACGGTTATCTATCAAAAACAGACAATCCTACAGTCATTGCGTTTGAAGACTTTAAAGAATTAGAATTAACTCTTCAACAAACATTACAAGAAGGCAATGTAGATGGCTTTATTGCTGCTGATATTGAAGCTTCTCTACTATGCAATCGTGCGATTCAAAAACACGGTTTAGAGCCGGGAAAAGAAGTTTCCCTCATCGGATTTGTAAATGCCGTGCTAAACGATCTTACCTATCCCAAAATATCCTACATAGATCAGCATCCGCAGGAAATAGGCAAACAAACGGCTAAAATGCTTCTCATGCGACTAGAATCAAAACTAGAAGATGTTCCCGCAAGCGATATTGTCTTAAATACAACTATTACCATTGGCGATACGAGTCGTTAATTTTTACCAAATTACATATTAACTTTTAGTGAATTCTACTAAGAATTAGTTCTTTATACAGCTATTATTGTACTTTTGTGAAAAGTAGAATAATGAAAAAACGCATTCCCTTAGTATTGTTATTGCTATGTATTGTACAACTAGCATTCAGTCAAGTAGTTATCAATGAAATTGATTGTGACACGCCAGGCTCAGATACCGGAGAGTTTATCGAATTAAAATCTGATACGCCAAATTTTGCACTAGATGGTTATGTTTTAGTACTCTTCAACGGTTCTACCTCAGGAAATGATAGTAGTTATTTTGCTTTAGATTTGGACGGACAAGTCACTGATATCAACGGTTTGCTATTGATTGGAAGCAATACAGTTTCACCTGTGCCGCAGTTGCTCATTGGTGCAAATGTCATTCAAAATGGAGCAGATGCAGTTGCCATCTATCAAGCGGATAGTTTTGATTTTCCGCAAGGCACACAAGCTACCACAACCGATTTAATTGATGCCATTGTATATGATACAGGCGAAGCGGATGATGTAGGTCTATTAACTTTATTAGGCTTGACAACCCAAATTAGTGAAGGCAACAATAACAATTCCAATTCTATTCAGCGCGATGAAACGGACGGAAGCTATTATACAGCCACGCCAACACCACGTCAACTCAATGACGGAAGCGGTGTAATACTCAACGGAATTGCTATCAATGTAGCCAGCGATCAATATAATGAAGGAGATACATTTGCGATAGAATTTACCACAGAATTTCCTGTAACTTCAAACTTAGACATTACATTTTCACTAGCTAACGGCACTTTTGATGCTGCTGATTTTACAGGTGCAACCAGCGTAACCATTCCGACAGGACAAAATTCGGTGATGACAAATATTACCTTGGTAAATGATACGTTGGACGAAGGCGATGAAGAACTCATAATTGATTTGGTCGATAACTTTGCAGTAGAATATATCATTTTAACTGACGAAGTACTCATTCGTGCGGTTGATGATGACTTTACTGTGGCGGCATTTGGGACACCTTTAAATCCTACGTATGGAGTTGTGGCAAGTACAGTTCCTAATGGATATTACAATACGATGGATGGACTGGCAGATGACAATCTGAAAGATGCCATGCAAGCCATTATTGCCAATACAGCGGTAGTTCGAGCGCAAACCTATGCAGATGTGTATGATATTTTGGAAGAAGCAGATCAGAATCCCGCGAATAGCAATCAGGTTTGGTTGGTGTACACAGAGCAGGGAAGAGCCAAGTTAGATGTGCAATCAGGTTCAAACAGTGTAGGAACTTGGAATAGAGAACATACTTTTCCGCGATCGTTAGCAGGTTACAATAGCATTGAAGCAGACGATGTAGCCGACGGAAGAGATGTATTTTGGGTCACCAGAGCCGATTCACTACGTCATGGAAACTCAGACGCACATGCCTTACGCGCTAGTGACGGACCTGAAAATAGTTCTCGTGGGAATCAACATTACGGACAATACATAGGACCTACAGGAACTGCCGGAAGCTTCCGAGGCGATGTAGCGCGAAGCATCTTCTTTTTAGCAGTGCGTTACAACGGATTGTCGGTTGAAAACGGTTTTCCTGCTGTTCAAGGACAAATAGGAGATTTAGTCACGTTGTTAGATTGGCACCGAAATGATCCTCCAGATGATTATGAAATGAATCGTAATAATGTGGTGTATACTTGGCAATTCAATCGAAATCCTTTTATAGATCATCCCGAATTGGCGGAACATCTTTGGGGAAATCAAATGGGCGTTGCTTGGTCGCAACCGTTATCCAATGAACAGTTTACGGCAGAAACCATCAAACTGTATCCAAATCCTGCAACAAATCATGTTACTATTGTGGGCATACGCGAAGAAGCTTTATTTGAGTTATTCGCCTTAGATGGTCGAAAGCTACTTGAAAGTCAATTCTCGGGCACGGCACAAATTCCACTAAAGCTACAAAGTGGCATGTATGTATCAAAAATTACTTCCAACGGTAAAACAATCACTAAAAAAATTATCATTCAATAAAAAATGTAAAATTTATCCTTCATATTTGTAGCTATAAAATCAATTATCAAACAATTTTAAAGATACAATTATGAAAAAAGTATTTCTTTTGGGACTTTTAGTCCTAGGATTTGTATTTGAAGTGCAAGCACAGCAAAAATATGAATACAAAGTCATCACGAGTATCGAATCCATTGTGCCAAACGGATTAGGACGCTCTCGTTTAATTTCTGCTTCTGAAGAGCGCGATTATGCACAATTCACTTCCAATCGTACCGAAGAAAATGACAAGCGAAACAAGTCAAAAAGAAAGGATATTCGTGTCAAAAATTTTGAAGAAACGAAATTGTTAAACTTCTATAATCTTGGTGGAATTCGTTTTCAAAACATTGCAGCAAATGATGCTTTAGTTACTTCAAAAATCAATGGTATGGTAGAAGAGGGCTGGGATTTAGCGTTTGTAGTCAGCGGTGTAGAAAGTGATGCAGGAAGCAAAGATGGAAACGGAATTTATATTACACGTTATATCTTTAAGCGTGTGAAAACAGGAACTGTTAAAGAATAATTATAGTTCGAAGTTAGTTGAAGTCTTAGTTGAAGTCGGAGACTTCAACTAACTTCTTTCAATAATGTTGTTTGAAGTCTCAGACTTCAAACAATAATACTAGCAGGAAAACAATCCATTCGTTTCACAGCCACAATTTCCTCCACAATCTGAAAAAAGTGTATCTGGAGGACAATCTTGACATGTATCAGCACATGTTTGTGGATTAATTGTAAATTGAGGACAACCCGTGACAGTTTCAAAACAGTTTCCGTTTTTGTCTCTAAAAATACTTGCGTTGGTTCCGCCTTTTAAATCTTCTGATCGTAAATTAGAAATAGTGTTTCTGTTTAATCGTAATCCGTTGTGTTGTAAATTCTTTTTTTTCATGATTGTTTGTTTTAAATGATTATACAATCAAGTTAGTAGTTAAGTCGTATTATATCAAAGAAATACACTCGGGTTTTATGAATTGTAAGAATAAAAAGCTTTGAAGTGGCGATTTTTAATATTATGAATAAAAAAGATTAACGCGAATTTGAATCAAATAGAATATCAACCACGGATAACCTAAAGCTTTAACGCCACTCATTTTAAATACCCTTATTATTTTTTATCTTAGAGTGTACAAGAATCTTGCCATAGTAGTATGTCTGGTATCCAACGCTTTCAGTATCACAATCCTTCCCATACTACACAAGTTTATGGGAATGGTTGTGTAGTATGGGAAGGATTGTGAT
>JBCCLH010000019.1:0-103190 GCA_039026955.1 Bacteroidota bacterium | reverse complement strand
GTTATCAGTTATCAGTTATCAGTTATCAGTTATCAGTTATCAGTTATCAGTTATCAGTTATCAGTTATCAGTTATCAGTTATCAGTTATCAGTTATCAGTTATCAAAACAAAATCATTAATCAATAAACAAATACAATTATGAAAAATTTACTTTTAATCGCAGTTTTCGTTACAGGACTTTTTACAACTAATGCACAAACCACTTCAGAAGAAGGTGTTACTATCACCGTTACTATTGATAAAGTGAAAAGCAACAATGGAAAAGTATTATTCGCATTGCATACAGAAGAAACGTTTATGAAAGCAAAACCTGTTCAAACTTCCGAAACTAAAATTGAAGACAATAAGGTAAAAGTTACCTTCACCAACGTTCCAAAAGGTACGTATGCAATTTTATGTGTACATGACGAAAACGATAACGGACAAATGGATATGCAAGAAAATGGTATGCCTTTAGAAGATTATGGAATTTCTAACAATCCAATGAGCTTTGGACCGCCAGAGTTTGGTAGTGCTAAGTTTGAAGTAGCAGATACTGATGTTGCTTTAAAAATTGTTTTCTAGTATAGTATTGAGATTTTAGTAGTGCGTAGTGAGATGCTACTATATAAAATCTTGTAAGCATAATTTTCATCAATCATCAAAAACTAGCCATCAAAAAAAGCGACACCTAACGGCGTCGCTTTTTTATTAACCAACCTTATAACAATCTGAAACTATTATGAAAATAGTCATATGCTATTTATAATAACTTAGGATGTAGTCGCAAGAAAATTGATCAACTTACAAACTCATAAACCCATAAACTTATAAACCTATAAACTACTAAACTACCCATCCAACCACGCATTCATCATCCACACGGTTTTCTCCTGTTCTGAGATCAAATCGCTCATCATGGCATTTGTTCCTTCATCGTTTGCGTAAGCTGCTTTTTCTAGCAATACGCGTTCTAATTTTAGTAATTCTGAAATAGAAGCAACAATCAATTCAACTGCTTTTTCATCTTGTGAAATATGTCGTCCTACAGGAACTTTGGCATTGGCGATATACTCTTCAAACGCATGCAAAGGTTCTCCGCCTAATGTTAAGACACGCTCTGCAATTTCATTCACTTTTACTTGGGTGTCGTTGTGTAATTCTTCAAATTTTGTGTGTAATTCGAAGAATCCTTTTCCTTTGATATTCCAGTGAATTCCTCTTAAATTCGGATAATACACTTGAAAATTTGCTAATAATACGTTCAAATCAGTTACTAAAACTTCCGTTTTTTGAACGTCTAATCCTAATATATTTAAAGTCATTTTTTTGTGCTTTTTGTGTTGTTAACTTTTGTTTAAACAAAATTATTTAACATTTAACGAGATTTAGTATAAGTTTTATTGATAGTTTTCATATTTTTATCATTCAAATTGATAATAATGACCATAACACAATTACAGTATGTGTTGGCAGTAGCCGAACATCAGAACTTTACCTTAGCCGCTCAAAAATCGTTTGTCACCCAGCCAACTTTGAGCATGCAGATACAAAAACTAGAAGACGAACTAGAAATTCAAATATTTGATCGAAGTAAGAAACCGATTCAACTCACAGAAATTGGGAAGAAAATCGTGGATCAAGCCCGTAATATTGTCAATGAATCTGGCAGAATGCAAGATATTGTAGATCAGCAAAAAGGATTTATTGGTGGCGAATTTAAGTTGGGAATTATTCCGACGATCATGCCGACTTTATTGCCAATGTTCCTCAAAACTTTCATCAAGAAGTATCCAAAAGTAAATTTAAAAATCGAAGAATTAAATACAGAAGCGATTATAAAACGACTCAATGAAGGACATTTAGATGCTGCTATTGCTGCAACACCGTTAGAATACGATCAAATTAAAGAACGCGTCTTGTATTATGAACCTTTTGTAGGATACATCACTGAAAATCATCGTTTATTCCATAAAAAAGAACTCGAAACGGGCGATTTAGATATTGACGATATTTTATTGTTAGAAGATGGACATTGCTTTCGAGATGGCGTGATCAACCTTTGCAAAACACCTAGAGCGATTGCGGATGATCATTTTCATTTGGAAAGTGGAAGCTTTGAAACTTTGATCAAATTATCGAATGAAGATTTAGGCATGACGCTACTTCCCTACTTGCATACCTTAGATATTAAGGAATCGGAACATAAATATTTACGCCACTTTGCCGAACCGCGACCTGCACGAGAAGTGAGCTTGATATTTCATAAAAGTGAATTGAAAATGCAGATTATTGAAGCCTTGCGCAATGTAATTATGGGAATTGTACGCGGTGCGATTGCGTTTCACAATGTGCAAATTATTAGTCCCGTACAGCAATAAAAAAGAGCGATATACTAAAAAAGCCGCGACGTATCGCGGCTTTTTTTATGGTTTTAAATAGATTAAACATTGATCTAATTGTGGATTTGCTGTGACGAGTGAATTGATCCAAATTTTCAATTCTTCTATCTCGTGTGGTAGCAACCTTTTTAACGCTTTTTGTAATTCTTTACAAAATAATGAGGGATCAAAACTTACTTTTTTGAGTATAGTCTTGGTGTAATCAAACATCGCTCTTGCCATATTTAACGAGGATTAAGGTTAAAGTTTTAAAGAGTAGTATTCGTGTATAGGCATTCAGTTTTAGCTTTATAAAAATAGTAAAAAAAATTTATGTTTATAGTTGTTCAACAAAACTTTAACAATATCATTCATTATTCTTTCACGATTTTACTAATTATCTTACGCGAATTTGTCACTGTATTCACAAGATAAATTCCTGCTGTAACTTCCGATAAGTCAAGCTCGTACGATGTGCGATTTGTTGCTGTGAATATACGTTTTAAAAGTCTTCCTTCCATCGTTCGTATTTCAATACTTTGTATAGTTTCTGGCGATTTGATAAACAAGGTTCCTTTGGTAGGATTTGGATACATTACAACAGCATTTATTGGTAAATTTTGATTTGAAACACGCAATCCATTCGAAATATTCGTGGTTGCCGTATTGGTGGTGATTGGAAAATTAAAGTCAAAATAGATGTCTGCAGTATTGGCAAAAGTATCTCCTTCAGTTAAATTGGAGCGTGTTTTTATTTTGAAAACTAGATAGCCGTCATTCGTAGCATCGTTAAAAGGAAGGTTTATATTTTCGAAAATGAATTCTACCCTATTTCCATTTTTAATAGTTGTCACCATAGCATGACTGCTTGAGACTGGTTTTAATGTAGCAATGTCAAATTTAGCAGTATCAATTTCATCAGTTACGACTACATTTACTGCAGATGCGGTTCCTGTGTTTTCAAAACGAATGAGGTAATGTATATATGCATCTACATAATCGGTTGTGACGGTTTCTCCCTCCAAACAGCTGATATCGTTGGGATCAAATGAGTTGACTACGGTTTGTTGTAGCACCATTATATTATCACTAGGTGTTTCATCGCCAACCACTGGATTGATGGTCGCTTCAAACGCCAACACATCATCGCCATTGACCGCAGGAACTTCTATGGGAGAATTGATATTCATAGTAAAGTCGATACTACCCGATTCAAATGGCGCCAGATTTGTATAATTCCACGTCAGTGTATTTGTAGCTTGCGAGTCCGTCATAGGATTGGCACTTACCAAATCCATCAAAGCATCATCAAAGGTTAATTGTACATTTCCTGAAAGTACTGTATTTCCTTTGTTTGTATACACAATCTTATAGTTTGTATCAAAACCAGGACGCGCAGCTTCTAAAGGCATGATAGTGACCTCAACATCGTTATAAGTTCCATTAGGTATTACACAAAAATCTTGTAGTGTTGGATTGGATGCTGTAGCCGTATCAACCGTGATTGAGGTTGGAGAAACTGTAAAATATGTTGGATTTTCTAGTTGTGGCGTGATTGTATAGGTTTCGTCTTCTGGTAGATACATTGTGTAATCACCGGAAGCATCCGCAATAATCGTTTCTGAAGTACTGTTGTATGTCAATTCATATTCCATCCTTGGATACACAGGATCGCTTGCCTCACAACCATTCGAATTTGCATCGAGTGTTGCAGTTCCTTCCAATGTGGTAAAAGCGCCACCAGGCGTCATGCTACAATACGTAGCCACAACTGTGGACGTTAGGAACGATGAACTTGACAGAAAATCAACTTCTCCTGGATCTGCACAAATATATTGCAAATCTGGATTTCCGAGATAACGAAATTCTGACGGACTTGAGTTGATTCCATTTTTAATGTTAATATATTCCAACTGATTACTAGTACATCCTATTTTTTTGAGTAATGGATTGTTGCTCGCATCTAATGAAGTCAACATGTTTTCATACAAATTGATCTCAGTTAGTTTAGGATTGTTACTGATGTCTAAGCTTGTTAAATCATTAAAATATAATGATAGTCGTTCTAAATTAACATTTTGAGATAGGTCTAAACTGGTAAATGAGCCATCAAAAGCATACAACAGTCTTAGGTTGACATTATTACTTAAGTCGATCGTTGTTAATTGACTATCATCCAACGTAAGTGATTCCAAATTTACATTTGCACTTAAGTCCAAACTGGTAAAAGAATCGCCAGAGCAGTCTAGTCTTATCAGATTGACATTCTGTGAAAGATCAGTTGTCACAATTTGACTGCTACCGATTCTTAATTTTTCGAGTTGTGTATTTAAGGTAACATCAATAGTAGTTAATGAATTTCCGTATGCATCTAAATCAACCAAATTTAGATTTTGTGTAACATCTAATGTAGTAAGCGAAGTGAATGAACAATCTAACTCTTCTAGATTGGGATTTTGTGTAACATCCAAGCTACCGAGAATGTTTCTGGAACAATCAAATTCTTTTAAGTTTGGGTTTTGCGTGACATCAATTTGAGTGATATTACAAGAAGAAAAGTCTAATTTTTCAAGATTTGGATTTTGTGTGACATCTAAACTTGGAAAACCAAAATTATTAGAAACATCTAACACTCTTAAGTTTGTACATTGAGAAACATCTAAACTTGTAAGATGAGGACCATTTGCGCTTAGTACTAAAACCTCCAGGTTTACATTTTGCGACAAATCTAACGTGTTCATTCTATGATCAACACACGATAAGTATTGCAAATTAGTAAAATATTGAATGCCTTCTAATGATGTGATTGACAAATAATTCAAGTTTATAAACGTCAATAAAAGCGCCTCTGATTCTTGAATTTCTCCATCATTATTGATATCTATTGAACTGTCCCAAAAATAGTCGTTATCGGTATCTACGGCTAAAGTAGTCAGTAAATAATTTTTAAAATTCGAATCGGGAATATTTATAGTTTGCGCTTTGCTCCATTGCACAAAAAGACAGACAAAAAGTAGTACGTAGATTTTTTTCATTTTTGATAAAATTTGGTTGATTGGCTATTGAGTAGACACATCTTTATTGCTTCATCATTTTTCTAGTATATATTTCATTTGTTGTTTCAACTTGCACTACATACATACCTTCTGAAAGAGACGATACATCTAAACTTGTAGAAAATAGTACATCGGTGTAGTCTTTTTCCATGATACTTTTTCCATCTAAAGTATACAATATTAATTTTTGCAAACGATATTTACTGGTAATTTGAATACGATCTTTTGCAGGATTTGGATACATCAATAAAGCATTGGAGGACAACGCTACCTCAGAAACACGCAATCCATTAGAGATATTCGTGGTTGCCGTATTGGTGGTGATTGGAAAATTAAAGTCAAAATAGATGTCTGCAGTATTGGCAAAAGTATTGCCTTCAATTAAACTGGAGCGTGTTTTTATTTTGAAAACTAGATAACCATCATTCGTAGCATCATCAAAAGGAAGGTTTATATTTTCGAAAATGAATTCTACTTTGTTTCCATTTTTGATAGTTGTCACCATGGCATGACTGCTTGAAACTGGTTTTAATGTAGCAATGTCAAATTTAGCAGTATCAATTTCATCAGTTACGACTACATTTACTGCAGATGCAGTTCCTGTGTTTTCAAAACGAATGAGATAGTGTACATATGCATCTACATAATCGGTAGTAACGGTTTCTCCTTCCAAACAACTGATATCGTTGGGATCAAATGAGTTGACTACGATTTGTTGTAGCACCATAATATTATCACTAGGTGTTTCATCGCCAACAACTTGATTGATAGTTGCTTCAAACGCCAACACATCATCGCCATTGACCGCAGGAACTTCTATGGGAGAATTGATATTCATAGTAAAGTCGATACTGCTCGATTCAAATGGCGACAGATTTGTGTAATTCCACATCAGTGTATTTGTAGCTTGCGAATCCGTCATAGGATTAGCATTTACCAAATCCATCAAATCATCATCAAAGGTTAATTGTACACTTCCTGAAAGTATTGTATTTCCTTTGTTTGTATATACAATCTTATAATTCGTATCAAAACCAGGACGCGCGCCATCTAAAGGCATGATAGTCACCTCAACATCATTATAAATTCCATTGGGTATTACACAAAAATCTTGGATGGTTGGATTGGATGCTGTAGCCGTATCAACCGTGATTGAGGTTGGAGAAACTGTAAAATATGTTGGATTTTCTAGTTGTGGTGTAATCGTAAAGGTTTCGTCTTCTGGTAAATATATGGTGTAATCACCAAAAGGATTTGCAACAACAGTCTCTGTGACAGAACCATTTGAAATTTGATATTCCATATTGGGATATGCAGGATCGCTATGGTCACAACCATCCGTATTGATATCAAAAATGTTGCTCCCTTCCACCGTAATAAAATCACCGCTAGGCATTAAAGAACAATATGAGTTTATCACAATTGCTGGATATTGTTGACTATATTGTGCTGCTTCGGAACCACCACCGTCAAACGTATCATTATCCATACACATATATGCTAATGAAGGACAATTGGATACTGAAAGAAGATCAAATGTGCCATTTTTAGCATTGATTTCTAGCAAATTAGGGTTTACATCAAAAATTAAATATGGACTCGATGTACGAATACTAGATAAATCAATTGATTCAAAAAGATTATTGCTAGCATTTATATAATTGATGCCCATACATCCTGTTAAATCTAATGACATTAAGTCGAGACTACTTATTTCTAATGCACTTAGATTACTGCAATTTGTAACATGAAGTGCATTAATAGTCGTAGATACTGATCCAATAGTAATATAACGAATATTAGGATTGTTCGTGAAATTTACAGATCCTAACTGTACGCCTCCATCATTAACTGTGAGACGTTTAAATGTTGTCGTGGTAAAATCCAGATTTCCTAAATTCCAAGTATTTCCTGATCCGAAAACAACACTTAGACTTAGTTCATCCAGCGAACTAGGATAGTTGATAGTGCTAAGACCGCCTAAAGTAGTTTCAAAAAGATTTAATTTTGTCAAATTCTCAAAAGCCTGCAATCCTTCCGTAGAGCTGACTGCCTGACTGCCTGTAGGAGCTCGAATTATGAGTTTTAAAACTGCTAGTGCTTCCGAAACTTGAATCATTCCGTCATCATTCGTATCCACATCACCGTCAGGTACTTCGTTTCCATCAAAATCAGCGCAGTTGGTATTTACTAATATATTAAGGAAATTCGCATCAGGAATATTGACAATTTGTGCTTGACTCCATTGCACAAAAAGATAGACTAATAGTAATAAGTAGTTTTTTTTCATAGGTAAAGATTGGGTTTGGTAACATTAGGTTAAGTTTGTAAAATAATAGGTTTCCCTAAAAGTATTCCTTTCCGATGAAAAAACATATATAAATGACTCTATATTTATAATGTAAATAAAAAAACTTAGCAACACGCATGCATTGCTAAGCTATTTACTATACTGTAGTTATTATTTTTAGAAACGATTATCGCCGTCTAATAAATCGCCAATGCTTCCTAAAATACTGCCTTCTCCTTTGCTATTTCCTCTGTTTGGCAAGGCTGAAATCACTCTTCCTGCCAATCGACTAAATGGTAAAGATTGAATGTACACAATGCCAGGACCTGTCAACGTGGCGAAAAACATTCCTTCGCCGCCGAACAAGGTATTTTTGATGCCGCCTACAAATTCGATATCGTAATCCACGTCTTGGGTAAAGCCTACAATACAACCTGTATCTACGCGTAATGTTTCTCCTGGAGCTAATTGTTTTCTTGCCATCGTTCCGCCCGCATGCACGAACGCCATTCCGTCACCTTCTAGTTTTTGCATGATGAATCCTTCTCCACCGAAAAATCCGCGTCCTAGCTTTTTAGAAAATTCGATTCCTACCGTTACGCCTTTTGCGGCACATAAAAAAGCATCTTTCTGGCAGACAAATTTGCCTTCATATTCTGTTAAATCAATAGGTATAATTTTTCCTGGATATGGAGAAGCGAAGCTCACTTTTCGAACACCAAAAGCTTTTTCGTTTAAGAAAGAAGTCATAAACAAGCTTTCCCCTGTTAAGATTCGCTTTCCTGCAGAGAACAGTTTCCCTAAAATTCCTCGTTCTTGATTCGATCCGTCACCAAAAATGGTATTCATACTAATGCCGTCGTCCATCATCATAAAGCTTCCTGCTTCAGCAATTACAGCTTCTTGCGGATCGAGTTCAATTTCCACATATTGCATTTCTTCGCCATAAATGTGGTAATCTATTTCATGTGCTGTCATAGTTTTGTTTTTAATAAAGTTTTTTGATTGCGCTTTATTAGAGGTTGAAAAATAGATTTTGTTACACTATTTTTTCGTTCGTAGTTTAATTCCCCATTCATATTCAAAATGAGAGACACTTTCACCAGAAGTATCAAATCCTTCTGCGTGTAAAATCAAACTTTGTCCTTCTCCCGTTTTGATAGCTTCATCAATAGCTGCTTTTACTTTGGGACCATCTTTACAGATAAATCGAATGCGCCCTGTCGCTTTTTTGGTAAACGTTCCTTTTTGTGAGCGCACCAACATGGAGATTTTTTTACCAGAATTTTCTATTTCCTGAATCACCAATACGCCTGTAGCCAGCTCAGAAGCCATTCCTTGCGTTGCCCAGTATAAGGATTTAAACGGATTTTGATTGATCCAACGATGTTTCACCGTAACGGTTGCTTCTTCTTGGGTAATTTCTTTTAAGCGTACGCCCGAAAAGAATGCAGAAGGAAGTTTAAAAAGTAAAAAGGTATTGATTTTGGATGGAGTCAGTTTTTTAGCCATTCGTATCTTTTGCATTAAGTTCTGATAGCCAAAATATAAAAAAGAACTGTTTTAAAAAAAACAGTTCTCGTTTGATTGTGTTAAAATCTACTAAGCTACCGTATACGGATCGCCACAGAAGCACGAATAGTCAACACAACTGTACGTACAATACACAGAACCCGTACATCGCCATGTGAACGGTTTTCTTTCTGCGACGCCACCATCTGGTTCAGAAGCGGCTCCACCTACCAAGTTGGAAACACTTACTTTCTTCAATTTTAACTTGTTTAACTTCTTTTTTTTCATAATTAAAAAGTTTTTAAAAGGTTCATACTATTGTATAGTTTCCTGTTTTACTCTTTGTTACCTCGGCACTTTTTTGCGATGTGTTGTGTACAAATACTGTCCATATAATTTTTAGCTGTTTTTTTATAAAATCAAATTCAAATATTGTTTAAAATAAATTAAAATATTGATTTTCAATTAATTAAATTTAATTTCGTTACTAAACCTTCTAAAGATACAGCAATTTATAATTGTTAATATTTTGTTAATTTTTAGTACTATGTTTTGCATAATACCTTTTTTTAGATATATATTTGCATAAGAAAATAATATGTAATGGAATCAACATTAACAAATCACGATAAAAATGTGGCGACGGTTTTACATGTAGCGTCGTTTACAAAATACTTTTTTCCCTTTGGAAATTTTATACTTCCCATCATTTTATGGACGGCGTATAAAAAGGATTCTGATTTTATTGATCACAATGGAAAAGAAGTAATCAACTTTCAGTTGAGTCTGCTTTGTTACAAAATAGTAGCTACAATGTTGTGCATTCCATTCTTTTTTGCCATTGGAATTCAGGAAGTAAACATATCAGATATTTTCTGGTTTCACGATATTTCGATCAATGTGGATGAAGGTCTTCAAATTTTTGGAATCTCAGTGATCGGATTTATTTCCGGACTCGGCGCCTTATTATTTTTTGCAGTAAACATCACGTATACCATTGTGGCAGCAATGAAAGCGAATGAAGGTGAGCGGTATCGTTATCCCCTAACCTACCGATTCATCAAATAATATCATCATCAATCAAATCATCATCAATCATCAAACCATCATCAATCAAAAAACGAACAGAATCATTAAAAGACACATGAAAACATGAAGATAGAGAACACAAAAGCACAAATGCGTAAAGGCGTGCTAGAGTATTGCATCTTATCTATTTTAAAAGACCAAGATGCGTATGTAGCCGAAATACTTGGAACGCTCAAAGACGCTAAAATGCTTGTCGTAGAAGGAACGATTTATCCGCTATTGACAAGACTGAAAAATGCGGGTTTATTAAGTTACCGCTGGGAAGAATCGACTTCTGGACCACCAAGAAAATACTACGGACTCACAGAAACGGGACGATTATTTTTGAAGGAACTAAATACTACTTGGGACAATTTACAAAACGCTGTATCACTCGTAACACGACAAAAAAAGACTAACAATGAATAAGACCATAAATATAAATTTAGCAAATATGTTTTTTCATATTGATGAAGATGCATATAACACCTTGCAGCGTTATTTAAACGCCATAAAACGCTCCTTTACAGACTCTCAAGGGAGAGATGAGATTTTGGCTGACATAGAAGCCAGAGTTGCCGAACTGTTTTCTGAACGTATGAAATCTGACCGACAAGTTGTAGGTATGAAAGAAGTACAAGAAGTAATTGATATCATGGGACAACCAGAAGATTATCTCGTTGATGACGAAATTTTTGAAGATGGTCCAAAAGCAACTTACAATACAAAAACTAGTACTGGAACTGGCACGGGAACCACTCGTAAATTATACAGAGATTATGACAATAAACTCATTGCGGGAGTTTGTGCTGGTTTGGCAAGATATTTTGGTGTAGACGACTTATGGATTCGTTTGTTGGCAATCATCATCGTATTTGCAGGAGTTGGATCGCCAATACTTGTCTACTTTATTTTATGGTTTATCATTCCTAAAGCCACAACGACTAGCGAAAAACTAGCCATGGCGGGAAAGCCAGCGAACATCAGCAACATTGAGCAGAAAATCAAAGAAGGATTGGATGATGTTCAAGAAACCATAAATGATATCAATTTTGAACAAGTTGGTCAAAAAGCCAAAAGCGGCGCGTCTTCCTTCTTTGATTCCATTGGACATATTATTGAGACTTTTTTAAAGGTATTCGGAAAGTTTTTTGGAGTTATTTTCATCATCGTAGCTGCTTCTATTATCATTAGTGCAATTATGTCTGCGCTTGGCTTTAGCTTCTTTAATATTGAAGTATTTGACGGAAGAGATTTCTTCTATTATAAAGACTTAGGCATCTTAAATGAAACGTCTCCTTGGATTTTAGGATTATTAATCTTACTAGCTATCGGAATTCCAGCAGTAGTATTGTTCATTTTAGGAATGAAGATTTTAGTAAAAAATTCAAAATCCATTGGGACGCCTGCCAAAACGACACTCATTGTATTGTGGGTTTCAGCTTGTATTGGAATTGCATATTTAGCTTCGAGTGCTGCCTTACATCAAAACGTTGATGCTTCTGTATCGCAAAAAGAAGAATTACCAATCATGAAGAACGATACGATTGTAGTAAAAATGATAAAGAATGAAGATTTCACGGGAAGCTTCCGCAGATACGATCACGATTATTCAGTAGAATCTAAAGAAAATGGCGATGTCGTACTGTTTTCTCGTTCGGTAAAATTAATCGTTCGACCTACTGAAAAGGAAAATGCCAGAGTTCGTGTAAGCAGAAGAGCAAATGGAGTTTCATTCCAAAAAGCAAAACAACGTGCCCAAGGAATCGATTATAACTATGTATTTGAAAACAATACGTTAAAACTAGATGGTTTCTTTTTCTTTGGCGAAGAAGATAAGTACAACAATCAGCAAGTAGAAGTGGTATTATTTTTACCAGAAGGCGCAATTATTTATCCAAATAAAAACACCAAAACATTCCACAGGAATTATGGGAACTCTGGAGATATTTTGCGAAATGGTTCCAATGTAGAAGGACATTATCACCAAGTGGTAGATGACGAATTAATTTGCTTGGATTGTCCGCCTTCCAAAAGTAAAAAGTCAAAAAAGAAAACCACCGATAAAAGTGACATCACTATCAATTCTGAAAAAGTAGATATCAATATTAAGGATAAAGATGTAACTGTAAAGCGTCACAGCGTTACTGGGAACTAGGGATTAGGCATTAGGGATTAGTTTTTGCTTGGTATTCAGATGTTAGTATTGAGTATTGAGATGTTAGTATTGAGTATTGAGATGTTAGTATTGAGTATTGAGAAGTTTTCAAAGAGCAACTCACAACTCATAACTGACAACCCACAACAGACAACCCACAACAGACAACCGACAACCAAAAGCAAAACGACCCAAAACCTAAGACCCAAGACCCAAGACCCAAGACCCAAGACTTAAGACCAAACAAAAAACAAATACACAAACAAATCAACAACAAACACCAAACATCAATCAAAAAATGAACAATTCACAATCCGACGGAAACTACTGAAACTCAACGAAAAGTTTTGGTAGTTGGATTGTTTGCGAGTAATTTAATCATCAAATCAAAATCATCAATCAATAAACAAAAACACTAACTATTATGATCACAATCGCACGATTTATCGCCATTGCCATTTTAAGTATTCTCATGAGTTCCTGTAATTTTAATTTTGGCTCAGGAATTAAAGGAAACCGAAACGTAGTCACCGAAGAAAGAGACGCGGAAGAAAGCTTCACTATTGTCAAAGCTTCGGAAGGATTAGACGTATACATCACCCAATCAGAAACTGCTGCTATTGAAGTGGAAGCGGATGAAAATGTGATAGGACTTATTGCGACAGACATCAACAATGGCGTCTTAAAAATTCACACCGAAAAGAACATTGGACGTTGCAAGTCTAAAAAAGTACATGTAAGCTTGCCAAATATCGAAAAGATTATCAGCACGAGCGGTGCCGATGTGTTTAGCACTTCGCCTATCGTTGCCGATAACTTGGAAGTAAAGAGCAATAGCGGCGCCGATGTAAAAGTAGAAGTTGAAGCAGAAAATGTATCGTGCTCAAGTTCTAGCGGCGCTGATATTAAAATTTCTGGGAGCGCAGATTCGTTAGAAGCAACTGCCAGCAGCGGAAGCGACATTCACGCAAGAGATTTTGTAGTGAAAGACTGTAATGCTTCTGCAAGTAGCGGCGCAGATGTGACTGTGTATGTTACAGAAAAATTAGTTGCCAGGAGTTCTAGTGGTGGCGATGTAAACTATTACGGAAATCCAGGATCGGTTTCGAAGAACAAATCCGTTTCTGGTGGCGTGAATAAGAAGTAGTTATTTAATGTAGCAATTTGAAAATTTTTGTCATTGAAACAGTTTGCGTCAGTTCGAGTGGTTTTTCGAAATGAAATGAAGAAAAATTGTATCGAGAACTTCTTGATAACGTAAACTTTCAAAATACTTCTCGATACAATTTTATAGCTATCTCGACTGTGCTCGATATATAAAATCACTCGAAGTGACGCTTTTTTAATGTAGCAATTTGAAAATGTACCAATTTGAAAATTTGAAAATGTACCAATTGTTTACTGTAGCAACTTGAAAATTTTTATCATTGAAACAGTTTGCGTCAGTTCGAGTGGTTTTTCGAAATGAAATGAAGAAAAATTGTATCGAGAACTTCTTGATAACGTAAACTTTCAAAAGTACGTCTCGATACAATTTTATAGCTATCTCGACTGTGCTCGATATATAAAATCACTCGAAGTGACGCTTTTTTAATGTAGCAATTGTTTACTGTAGCAATTTGAAAATGTACCAATTATTTTTTCAAAGATCAACTTTGCTATTATTGAGACAGATTGCTTCACTTTGTTCGCAATGACGTTTCAAAACATCTAAAATCTAAAAGCGAAGCGGTCTAAAGCAAAGCGTGTCTAAGAATCTATCTAAAACATCACATCAACCAAACCTCACCAAAAAAGAAGCCCTTGAAGTAATTTCGGGGCTTTTTGTTTTCTGTATGCCAAGAGAATCTTATTTTGCAGCATAAAACTCCTAGAATGTCCGTTAAATTCCACTATTTTTTGTTGTTAGTATTCTTTTCATGTACGACAATAGCTGCGCAAAGTTTTCGTGTTGATGCAGGACGAAGTGACTTTCGCATTCGAAATTTGCATGTAGCAATGCACGATACGAGAGACAGCATCAAAATTTCCCGCACCTTTAGTGATTCGCATCATAAGTATTTTAGAGAATTGTTTGTGCATGATGTATTTTATGACAACTATTATTTTTTTCACTTTTTAGCGACACAAAAATTAAAAGATCGAAACGATTCGAAGGATTTCATTTTGATGCCTGAATATAAAATTGTTGTTCATAAATCTGAGGATGCACTCGTCTTTACACCGTATAAAGATTTTTTTACCGATGGCGGATTCACCAAAACAGGCGAAACAAAAATCATTCATGGAATTCCTGTAGAAAAATACCGTATATCGCCTTCTTTTTTGAAAATGGAAATTTGGGTCGGAAGGCAAGAAAAGAGCAATCGCATTACCGATTTCTTGAATGAATTAAAGCTTTTAGACGCAATTCCAACCGACCAAAAAGTGATTGCTATTGTCAATAATACAATCGAATATGGTACCGAATTTCTTCGTTTTCGCGAAAAAAGACAAGGTTGGCTTGATTCAGAATTTGAGCGACTCTTAGGTGTTTCTGTTGAAGTACTGGAAAATACCTCAGCTTGCTATGAAAAAGTGCAGTTAGATACCATTCCACTGACTGCGTTGAAAAACATTCCCAAAAAAAATACACTTAGCTATAAAACGGTATACAAAACCTATTTTAAAACTCATTACGAAGAAGACAATGTGCAAAAGGATACGCTCACAGGCTATTGGGGCGAAGACAGCGCTATCTTTTTACAAATGTATGATGTAAACAATACCGAAGAAGATAAATTTATATTTCTAAAGAATCAGAAAATAAGTTTGACAGGTCCGGTAGAAGATGGAACCTTTCTCGTTACAAACGCTACCAAACGAACTGAAAATAATTGTTCAACATACGGAACACCATTACTCGTTAAAAAACAGGTAGAAAATGGACGGGAACTCAGTACCTACCTCACTTCTGATAAAAGACAAGCAGATATCTGCACCATTATCATGGATGAAAAGTCGGTGATTGATACTTCCTATTTATTTCCTAAGTATAAATTACCCAAAGGAGAAGTCCTCAAAATACATGTCTTTTCACCTTCATACACATACATAAACGAAATAGAAACGGTACCAACCTCTAAAAAAATCAAAATTAATGTCAAGAAGTAAACATATTATCACCTTCCTTTTCATTGTTAGTTGTACGTTCTCTATAGCTCAAAATGAAATCTTAGTTCCGAACCGAGTTGGCAATTCATGGGGATTTAAAGCTATTAACGGAACTAAAACGATCAAAGCAGTGTACGATAGTGTAGTGCATTTTTCGCATTATATCGATACTAAAAAAGGTGCAAAACATGCCTTGGTACAAAAAGGAAACTTGTGGGGATTGATAGATATGCAAGGAAAAACAGTTATTCCTATCGAGTATGAACAACTACGTCAGGTGAGTGAAAACAATCCGAGTTATTATATCGCAAAAAATAAAAAAGGAAAATTTGGACTCTTGTATAAGAAGAAGTTTTTGACTGCTTTTACATATGATACGTGAGCTATCATTACAATTATATTGCTGCGCAGAAAGGAAACACTATTGGTATTTTAGAACTTTCAGGCAAAGAAAAAATTCCGATAGCATATGATCAAATTATGTTTATAGGAGAATGCAGTCCTATTACTAAAATTTTATCTGGCAGTAGCAAAAGTGATGAGTGGACTTTCTTTGAAGACCAATTGATCCATATCAAATCGGATGTTCATATTAAACTTCCCAGCACACTTGATCGAGACAAGCCTTTTATTGTGTGGAGCGTGAGTAATGCTAAGGAAACAAAGTATCTATTTACAGATGAATTTTATGGCATGTTGGCAACTAAACTTTCCCGAAATGTTGAAGAGGAGGAAATTGAAGAAACTGTTCATGCTGTAACAGATCGTAGCGAAAAATTAAATGCTTCGAAAGAGCGCTATCAATCGCTGAAAGCGAAAGTATATGATTTTATTGAGAACTATGCATCGTACCGTAGATTTTACACGTTTTTAAAAGGAGATGCATATGATAATTATTTGACCGGCATGTATGATTTAGGTAAAAATCGAGAGATTATTCCGCCAAAATATGGAGACATTCGAATGATTGAACGTATTCCAAAACGATTCTTTTTGGTCATAAAAGATCGAAAATATGGTTTGTATGATACGGAAGGAAAACAGATTCTTCCTGCTATCTATGAAGAATATAGTAATGAAGGTGCTGTACATACTTTTGGTCCTGAAGAAGCTGCCATATTATTTTCGCTACAAACTGGCAAAAAATCAACTGAAACGTATGAGTTTTTAGAATGTATCGTTTACAATCAATTCACTAACAAAGAGCAAATACTTATCAAAGTCAAGCAAAACGGTGTGATATTTTATTTGGATGCGTATATGAAAGCGTACTTTATGGAGTGATGTGTTAATTTGATGATGTGTTAATTTGAAAATTTGAAAATGTACCAATTGTTTTTTCAAAGATCAAATTTGCTTTTATTGAAGCAAATTGCTTCACTTTGTTCGCAATAACTTTTCAAAACATCCAGAATCTAAAAGCGTAAGCAGTCTAAAGCAAAGCGTGTCTAAAAATCCATTTGAAACGTCATTGCAAAAGTTTTGGAAAAACTTGTGGCAATCTGTTTCTTTCGAAGAAAAATTACACTTTGATTTAGACAGATTGCCGCGCTACTGCTCCTAATAACTTTTCAAAACATCCAGAATCTAAAAGCGTAAGCAGTCTAAAGCAAAGCATGTCTAAAAATCCATTTGAAACGTCATTGCAAAAGTTTTGGAAAAACTTGTGGCAATCTGTTTCTTTCAAAGACAAATTGCACTTTGATTTAGACAGATTATCTCGCTATCACTCCTAATAACTTTTCAAAACATCCAGAATCTAAAAGCGTAAGCAGTCTACCCACATGTTTCCGAAATCTAAGTTTTTCATTAAAGATATTGTGTACTTTGGAGAGTATTTAGAAAACAATCCAGAAATACTCAAAGCGAGCTAAAAAGTTAAGTATATTTTTGTTCATTAAAAATGATGAGCAATTTCAATTCTCGAAAAAGTTGGGATACGGCTGTAAAACATCTCGCTCGACATAATGTTTTAAATGATGTATTGACTTCACAGCAAATTGCCTCGATTCCTCGTTCAAATATTTCTCGTTGGAAATATGAAAGCGATGATAAATATGCACTTTGTCAAATTAACAATATAGTCAAAGAAGAAATTGAACTAATAAAGCGCATTAATCAATCTTCCAAGATAAAGAGAATTAATGAATCCTATTTCAAACTCTGTGATACTTTCCATGAAATTGTTTTCAAAGTAAAAGGCGTGAAGTCACTTATCAAAAAGAGTAGAGAGCTTGTCGTAAATACTATTGATTCAGTAAAAGATAGTATTCAAATTAATGACGCTCTAAAAATATTTAACATTTCTAGAACCACTTTTGAAAACTATAAATCTGTTATTATTCATAAATGTAATGCTTCATATTTTAAATGGTGTACGAAACGATTTTCAAATCAACTCTTAGCTTCTGAAGTAGAAATTATTAAACAATATATGAATGCTAATAATTATAAGCATTGGTCAAAAGCCTCAATCTATCTCAAAGCCGTTCGTGATCAGAAACTGAAATGTTGTATTTCTACATTTTACAAATATTGCCAATTACTTGGATTTAAAAATAGACCACGAAAACGAAAATTAGATGATTACAATCCAGTAAGAACTTCTAAACCAAATCAGATATGGTGTGCTGATGTAACGATTTTTAAAACGAAAGACCACGTCAAACATTATATTCATTTTTTGATAGATCACTTCTCTAAATACATTATCGGTTACAAAATCTGTAAAAGCCCTTCCTCTAAAGCTATCAAAGAATTGCTCCAAGATGGACGCCATTCACATAAACCTTACAAACTACAATTTCTTACCGATAGCGGAAGTGAAAATGTAAATACAACCGTTGCAGATTTTATAAATAATCCTGATGTTCCTATTGAACATATTATAGCTCAAAAAGATGTAATATTTTCCAATTCTATGATTGAAGCAGTTAACAAGGTTATCAAACATCAGTTTCTATTTCCACAGAACATTGAAAACTCAAATCAGCTTCACAATTTTCTTAAACAATCTGTTTCTGTATATAACAACATACGACCACAAATGAGTCTTGGCGGAAATACGCCCGGAGAAACATTTCATGGAACTGCTATTGATTTTTCTAAGTATTCCCAAAATTTCAATGAACATAAAGCATACAGAAGACAGCAAAACAAGAAAAATACTTGTAAAATGTGTTTGTAGAAACAAAATTCTATTTTAAAAGTAAAGAGCAATACCAAAAAAATGATATTACTCTTTACTACAAATTTTTAATTTTTATCGAACCTTATAACTATTTCATTTTTAGCATGATCCCTTATAAGAAACAGATTATTTTAAAATAGTCGTGGAGATTGCAAGACAAATTACACTTTGATTTAGACAGATTGCCGCGCTATCGCTCGCAAAGACGAATCATAGTTTTTATCAAAATCACTTAGATTCATCATAGAAATTGAAACAATAAATAACACAAAAAAACCGCATAAAGTTCTCCATTACACGGTTTCTAATTTTTATAAATCCAATTGATACATTTTCAAATTAGAAAATTATCAAATTAAAATTTTAGGCTTCTACTGCATTTTCTACTGCGGCTAAATAACGTTCTGCATCTAACGCTGCCATACAACCCGTACCAGCGGCCGTCACTGCTTGACGGTATTCTTTATCTTGCACATCTCCAGCGGCAAATACACCTGGAACATTGGTTTTGGTAGATTTTCCTTCTGTGATCAAATACCCCGTTTCATCCATATCTAAAATGCCTTTAAACATGTCTGTGTTAGGTTTATGTCCAATCGCGATAAAAACTCCCATCACTTCCAATTCGCGCTTTTCTTGTGTTTGATTATTCACGATACGAACGCCATCTACCACCATTTTTCCTAGTACTTCATCCAACTCTGTATTGTATAATACTTCTAGATTTTCAGTCGCATTCACACGATGTTGCATCGCTTTACTCGCACGCATTTCGTCTCTACGGACTAACATGGTTACTTTTCTACATAATTTGGCTAAATACGTTGCTTCTTCTGCGGCTGTATCTCCTCCACCCACAACAATCACATCTTGTCCTTTGTAGAAGAATCCATCACAAGTGGCACAGGCAGAAACTCCTCCACCAATCAAGCGTTGTTCACTTTCCAATCCTAAATATTTAGCAGAAGCTCCTGTAGAAATGATCACTGTTTTTGCTAAAAACTCTTTTTCTTCAGCGCCATCACTTACATATACTTTATGAATGCCTCCTGCTTCTGTAGCGAAATCAACTTTTGTAGCAATTCCGAAACGTACATCAGTTCCAAAACGAGTGGCTTGATTTTTTAAATCTTCCATCATTGCCGTTCCATCAGTACCTTTTGGATATCCTGGAAAGTTATCAACTTCGGTAGTTGTCGTTAATTGTCCTCCTGGCTCCATTCCTGTATACATCACTGGATTCATGTCTGCTCTAGCAGCATAAATAGCGGCAGTATAACCAGCAGGTCCACTTCCTATAATTAAGCAATCTAATGCTGTATTTGTATCTGACATATTCTTTTATCTAATTATTTAATCCTTGTAATTTGAAGTGATATGCACTTTTTCTTTTGACTGTAAATTTATCTTGTTTTACCCTGATTTTGACTTTTTTTCGTAACGTAGCTAGGCTATGTTTCTCAAAAAAGGCTTCATCAGGTCAAAAAATCTTTAATTTTCGTTACAAAACAAAAAATACATATCACTTCAACAAAAGTAGGTTTTTATCTGAATTACTTACATAAAATTTATCAACAAAATTTATCGCTTATTTATTATTTCTATATAAAAAAAGCAATATCAAGTAAAATATGATATTGCTTTGTACATGTTACTATGATGGTGTGTTAATATTTTCCTTTAGTACCAGTTAAATTGCATATAATTCCATCTGCACAATGTGTTACGATACAAGTTCCACAAGTATTGTGTGTACAGTAGGTTACGGATTCAACACATTCTCCCCAAGGACAAGAAACGCCGCAGGTATTTGTATTTTGTGTGTCGCCACCTTTTACAGCATGGTCAAAATTTGAAATGGCTTTCTTGTTCAGTGCCAACGCTTTAAAACTTCTTTTTTTCATAATAATTTATTTTATAGTTCTCATGAAGTTACTTGAAAAGCTATGGAAACGAAAGAAAAGTAGGTCGCGATTTATGAATTGTAAGAAACGACAAAGAACACTTTATCGAGTTAAAACATGCAATACTTTTTGTATAAAATCCTATACCAACCTACTTGCCATACTCACCAAAAACTTTACGCCATTGTCAATATTGGCAATAGCGTCTGCTTTGGACGTATTGGAAGCAGCGGCATCATTGATTTCTTTTAGAACTTTAATAGCATTTTCATTTGTGATCGCGCTTTCTTTAATGAATTGATCAATTTCTGAAATACGCATGCTCGTCAAACTTGCAATGGTAGTTTGAAATTGTGCGTCGGTTTGTGCTGCGGCTTGATTAGCCAAGTTATCCCAATCTATCTGACTCATATTTTCTATTTTAATTGTTTCCTTTAATTGTTGATTCAATATGTAAAAGCTTATTGAAACCGTTTCCTGTTTTGACCAACAAACTGTCTAAATGTTGCTGAATTGCTCCAATATTGAGATTTGTATGTGTTAAATTCTGTATTTGTTGCAGCGTGTTCGCCTCAGTCTGTTTTAACTTTACAGCAGATGAAATCAAGTTTTGTAGTGTGGCACTTGCTTGCTGATAATTGGCGTAATTGTTATTTAAAGACGTAATCATGTCGTTGCGCTGAATATCGAGCAATCCTTGTAGAGAATCGCGCTTTCTGTTGATCACTGGCATGGTACTTTTTAAAATATTAGCCAATTCTGCACTGATGTCTGTTCCTGGTGGTATTTTCGATTTGAAATTTTCCACATACGACGGAATGTATTGATTGTTGATAAAATCGTTTACTTTGTCTTTTCGCTCGTCAAATAATTTATTGACTAAGGCAATATTCAGTTGATGCATGGAATTGGCTTCAGCTATTACTTGCTGTGACAAATCTGCTGTAGATGCTGGAATGGAAGCACAAGCAAACACAGTAGTCACCACAAAAATTGCAGTGATGCTTCTAATAAAAAAATTCATCTGTTGTATTAATTTTAAAGATTATGTTTAGGGTTCGTTATTGAAAAACGGATTTTATTTTATTGATAATTCCTTGTAAGATGCTAAAAATAGCATCTGAAGAAAATCCTCCTATCAAGGCTAACACTGCATTGTTGAAGATACTTAAACCTCCTTTTTCGCCGCCACTATACGACGAAACGATTTCGGAAAGAATCAATCCTGAGATAATTCCCAAAATAATCAACGCTACATAATAAATGGTTTGTTCTGGCAATAACGTAGCATTTTTGACGCCTTCACTGATACTTCGCAACAAATAAAACATCACTCCTAAACCAGAAATCGCACAGAGAAATAGAATGTTGAGAAATAGAGACATGCCACTATTGCTCAAAATTCCTTTTGACAAAGACAAGGTATTGACCTCATCGGAAAGTGATGTTCCAATAAAAGTTAATAAAAAAATAACTGCTAAAACGATTAGATTTCGAATCACAGGCAAGCGCTTTAAAATTCCTTTTTTAACCTCATCCTTGGAAACCGCATTGAGATATGAAATAGATTTTGGAGTTGCTGGCGCTACATTTTTGATAAGAATATTGTGCGCATTGATCAAATCGCTGATGTTATTGCTTTCTATCAACGCATTGACGTCAGTATTGATTGTTTTTCCACTACTCATGGCAAAAATGAGCATATTTTCCAACTCTTGTTTAAAAGTCATCATGGTATCATCTGACACACCTTTGGAGATTCCTTTGGGCGGTTCGTTGGCAGTTTTGCCCTTCGTATTTGAAGGTGTATTCATTTTCGACGTAGAAGAACCTGTTGGCGTAAACGTGGGTGTTGGATTTGAAGTTGCCATGTGATTAATAGTTTTGGTCAGTTCTTCAAACTTACAATTTAAAATGCGCATTTAAAAACATTGACAAATGCGCAGTTTAAAATCGAGTGTTTGTACGTAGTTTTTTGGGTCGCTTTGCTCAGTTGTCAGTTGTCGGTTATCAGTTGTGAGTTGTTTTCAATTTAAAATTCAACATTCTTAATTAAACATTTTAACTTCATTGTTTATGTTGTTTGTGTTACTACTAAACTTTTAAACTAAACTCAAAAACTCACATACTAATAAACTCAAACAATCATACACTCCAAAGACTACTCAAACTTCAAATACTTAATTAAATCCACTTTGGTAGCATTGAAGGCTTTGATTCCGACTACTACAAATACTAAAATCAATAGAATGATCGGTGCAATGATGTACGGCCACCACGGCATGTCGATTCGGTAGGCGAAGTTGTCTAACCAATTTTGCATCAAGTAGTACGCAATTGGCAATAGAATGATCACTGCAATTCCTGTGATTTTGATAAAGCTTTTTACGAGTTGTACAATGATTTCTTTGACAGAAGCACCCAACGTTTTACGAATAGCTACTTCTTTTAAACGCTGCTGAATGGTCAGTGTTGCCAACGCAAATAATCCCAATAAGGCAATAAAAATTACTACTAACGTTAAGATGAAAAATAAAGTTTGTTGCTTCCTGTAAATGTCGTGTGTTTTGTTAAAATGACTGTCTAAATAATAGAATAAAAACGGATAGCCTGGTTCTAATTCAGTCGTCCAAAAACGTTCTATTTCTGCTAATGTTTCTTCCTTTTTTTCTGGATTGATTTTGAATTGAACACTATTCATAGCACCGCGAATCCAACTGAAACCTGTGTAATACATAAAGAATGCTGGGCGAATTTCTTTGTCTAATCCTGCAATGTGATAATCTTTTACCACACCAACGATGTTAAATTTTTTCCCGTTGATTCCTACTTCTCTATTTAAAGGATCGTTGGCAATGCCCAAACGTTTGATAGCAGTTTCGTTTAAAATCACACTATTGATGGTATCAGAAGCAAAATCTTTAGAGAAGTAACGTCCTTTTGCCAGTTTGGTATCGATCATTTCCAAATGCCCAAAATCTAACGGAATAAATTTTGTGTCCACAACGACGTCTTGATGTGAAATATCTAACGAAATATCATCATCGCCGCCTGGTAACAAAAATGTGGACGAAATGTCTTCAATATTTGGATTGTTTTGGAATACATTGCGAATCAACTCGTATTGTTTGCTTCTGCTTGTTTGTGAATTATTGAATTCAACGACCAAGATTTCTTCTCCCGAAAATCCTAAATCTTTGGAACTCATGTATTCCACTTGTGCATATACGACCAATCCACCGATAAAGAAGAATCCTGAAATGACAAACTGCAATCCTAACATCACATTTCGCACTAAAATCATACTGCCACTTCTGGAAAAGTTTCCTTTCAACACACTAACCGTTTTAAAATTAGACACATATAAAGCAGTGATGAAACCGATAATTGCCGCAATTCCGATAGCCAAACCAATTACTTGTAGAATAATCGTGGTATTATTTAAAGTCAAACTTTTATTGATAAAGGCATTAAAGACAGGTAAGAGTAATTCCACAATAATCAACGCTAAAAATACAGCCACAATTCCTTGTGCTACAATTTCTAAGACGAATTGGAAATATAATTGAAGTTTGGAAACGCCCAACGTCTTCTTCACGCCTACTTCTTTTGCACGCTGACTTGCAGAAGCTACCGACAAATTGATAAAGTTGATACTGGAAATCACGATGATTAAAATAGACAAACTCAACATGATGACGAGCAATAAATAGTTTCCTTTGCCTTCTTGCATGCCTTCATCGCCTTTTCCGTGCAAACGCAAGTCTACCAACTTTTCCAACATTGGATATGAACCTTGCATTGACATATATTCATCTACGGTAATGCCTTGCTTTTCTGCTTCTTTATTGTAATATTTATCGATGTAGATGTCGTGAATTTTCTTTTCTACAGAAGCTAACTCTGTCCCAATAGGAATTTTATAAAAAGTATTAACGCTATATCCGCCCCAATTATCATTCGTTGAAACCGGTCTGTGCATCATCGCATTTGGAAGATATAATGCAGGTGTTTTTAGCTGATACACTCCTGTCACAATACGTTCATCTTTTCCATATTTAATCGTCTTTCCAAGCGATTCTTTATCGCCAAATAATTGTTTTTCCAATTCCACAGAAAGTGCCACTGAATTTTTGGTTGCCAGAATTTCTTTTGGATCACCTTTTACAATCGTATGCGGAAAGAATTCAAAAAAGTTGGCATTGGCGCGACCAATTTTAGTTTCGTATACAGATTTGTCTTTATAACGCAATATTTGACTGTTGTAGCCTAAATTTACACAGCAATAGTCTGTAATTTCAGGAATGATTTCTGCTGCAGCTTGCCCTTCCGGATCGGTGGTGTTGTCATAAATTTGTCCGTCTTCCCATTTGTGTGCTACTTTGTATACAATGTCTTTATGCGTATTCCACTGATCGTAACTTTTTTCGTCTTTATAGTATAGTAATACAATGATCAAACCTACCAATCCGAGTGTCAAACCACTGATGTTGATGGTGGTATTTAACCAATTTTTTTTACTATTTCTAAAGAATAATTTTAGCCAAGTTTTCAACATCTTATTCGAATTTTAAGTATTTGATTAAATCTATTTTGGTAGCATTGAATGCTTTGACGCCTACCACTGCAAAAACGAGCAATAGCAGAATGATCGGAGTCAAGATGTATGGCCAAACAGGCATATCGATTTGATAGACAAAATTGTCAAGCCAACCTTGCATTAAATAGTACGATATTGGCAATAATATCACCACAGCAATCACAGTAATTTTTAAGAAGCTTTTTACCAGTTGAAAGATGATTTCTTTGACAGAAGCGCCCAAGGTTTTACGAATTGCCACTTCTTTTAAACGTTGTTGAATCGTGAGTGTCGCCAAAGCAAACAATCCCAGTAATGAAATGATAATGACGATGGTGGAGAGAATTAAAAATAGGGTTTGTTGTTTTTCATATTTCTCATATGTAGTTGCAAAACGCTTGTCTAAAAATTCATATCTAAAAGGGTATTTTGCATCTATATTTTCTTTCCAAAATTCTTCTAGATCACTGATAGTTTCCGCCATGTTTTCAGGTTTTATTTTGAATTGTATGTAATTGATCCAGTTTTTTGCGAATGAAAAGGTTGTCCAATGTGCCATAAACATAGGACCAATTTCTTCGTCAAAACCATCAAAATGATAATCTTTCACCATGCCAACTACTTGAATTTGTAGTGAATCATCATCGCGTTGCCAGCCAATACGTACTTTTTTCCCGATAGGATCGTCATAAATTCCTAAACGCTTTGCGGCAGTTTCGTTGAGAACAATATTACTTACTGTATCCGAAGCAAATTTTGACGATAATGCTCTTCCTTTTACAATTTGTAAGCCTGCAAAATCGACATAGTTAAAATCAATTGTATTTGTTCCTGCATTAAACGCTTCGTCTTGATAATTTAGGTTGGTACCATTGACCATTCCATCACCAGGCACAAACATACTTGTCGTAACAGCCGTAATGTTTGGATGTTTCGTCATGGCATCTCGTACCAATGTGTATTTTTTATATTCATCGCCAATACTGTATACAGATACAACTAATGTTTGCTCTTTTTTAAAACCTAAGTCTTTGTTAATCATGTATGACATTTGACTGTAAATGATGAGTACACCGATAAGGAAAAAACCTGAGATTAGAAATTGTAATCCGAGCATGATGTTTCTGGCAATAACGCCTCTTTTGCTTCTGGAGAAATTTCCTTTTAAGACTTCTACAGCTTTAAAATTTGCCAAGTATAGTGCTGGAATACTTCCCACAAAAAGCGACGTTATCAGCACAATTCCGACTAATTTTAAGAGAATTTCAGGATTAAATAGCGTCAACTCTTTGCCCATATATTGATTGAAATACGGTAAGACAAATTCTACCAAAATCAGACTTAATAATAAAGCGACTAATCCTAACAACACAATTTCAAACACATATTGAAACATGAGCAGTTTTCTTGATAACCCAAGTGTTTTCTTTATACCAACTTCTTTCGCGCGTTGACTTGCCGAAGCGGTAGATAAGTTGATGAAATTGACACAAGAAATTATAATGAGCAAGACGGATAAACCTAATAATACCAATAATAACTGATAGTTTCCTTTTCCGGCTGGACCTGCATTATTGGCTTTGTGATGCAAGCGAATTGTTTTTAATTGCTCTAATGTAACTTCTAAAACACCATACTTTTCTCTAACTTCTTCAAGTGTAATATTGTTTGCGGCTAATTGAGGTTTTACATGTCTTTCAATAATCACATTATTCATTTTTTGACGTACTTCGTCAGGATTGCTCCCTTTTGTGAATTTGCAAAACAATTCGTTTTGAAAATTTCCCCAGTGTATTTCAAATGGCTTGGTATTTTGTACAAGTAATTCTGGTTCGTAATGCGTATTACCTAGCACTTCATATACACAAGCAACTGTATAATTTTTGTTATTGATATTTACCAGTCTGTTTACCGCACTTTGCGTTCCGTACAATTTGAAAGCTAACGTTTTTGACAATGCAATATGCGTACGATTTTCAGCAAATTTTTCTGTATTTCCTTCTACAATGGTAAACGGAAAAAAGTTAAAAAAGTTAGGCTCTGTAACTGTCACCTTTTCCGTATATACTTTTGTATCGCCATCAGTTATAACACGACTTCTATAATAAGGCGCTATTAAAATGGTTTCTTCTACTTCTGGAATATCACTTTTAAAAAGAATGGCTTCTGCAGGTGTACTTACATGCCAAATTCCGTCACTCGAAGACATGTTGGCAACTCTGTAAATGTTTTCATTATCAGGTACCCAATTGTTGTAGCTTTCCTCATCATTAAAGTATAAGAGCACGATCAATAAGCCAGCAAAACCGAGTGTTAATCCAGAGATATTGACCAATACATTCAGCCAATTCTTTTTGCTGTTTCTAAAAAATATTTTTACCCAAGTTTGTAACATAACGTTCGTTTTTTGATTGATGATTGATGGTTAGTGTTACTGAACTAATACGTCTATATCGCGTGTATTGGTCTTCTCTGAGATGATTTCTCCGTCTTTCATCATGACAATTCTACTCGAAAATTGCGCATCATACGACGAGTGCGTTACCATAATGATCGTCGCTCCAGAAGCGTGTAATTCTGCTAATAATTCCATGACTTCATTACCGTTTTTACTATCCAAATTTCCTGTGGGTTCATCCGCTAGAATCAACTTCGGATTCGTTACCAACGCTCTAGCTACTGCCACACGTTGTTGTTGTCCACCCGACAATTGCAATGGAAAATGCTTGGCTCTGTGTGAAATTCCGACGCGTTCTAAGATTGCTGTCACACGTTTTTTACGTTCGCTTGAAAGTACTTTGTTGTAAATCAATGGCAATTCGATGTTTTCGTATACCGAAAGCTCATCAATCAAATTGAAGTTTTGAAATACGAATCCAATATTCGCTTTGCGCAATTGTGCACGTTGCTTTTCCGAGTAGCTAGCAACTTCTGTAGTGCCAAATTGATAGCTTCCTGAAGTTGGTGCATCTAATAATCCGATAATATTCAAGAGTGTCGATTTCCCACAACCAGAAGTTCCCATAATGGAGACAAATTCTCCTTCTTGTACGGTTAAATTCAATTTGTGAAGCGCTGTTGTTTCTACTTCTTCTGTTCTGTAAACTTTCGTTAAATCTGTTAGTTTGATCATTGTTTTTTGTGTTTGTTCGTTTTTTGTGTTTGTTCGTTTTTTGTTGATTTGTTTTTTGTCGGTTGTCGGTTGATTTCAATTTAAAATTTAGCATTTACAATTCAACATTTTAACTTCGATGTTCTTTTGGTTATTACTAAACTAATCCCTAATACCTAATCCCTAATTCCTAATTCCTAATACCATAATCCTATAAACTCATACACTATCATAAATACAATCGCAATCATAATTAATTCAAGTTTAATTCTTCCATATCTTTATAATCGTCGTAGCTTGAAGTAATTACTCTGTCGCCTGCTTGTAATCCTTCTAAAACTTCATAGTAAAAAGGATTCTCGCGTCCGATGCGTACCTTTCGTTTTACGGCTTTATTGTCTGAATTTAATACAAAAACCCATTTTCCGTTCGTACTCTGGAAAAATAATCCTTTTGGTAATAATAGCGCTTGACTGTTATTTGATAAAAACATTTTGCTTTTTAATGACATTCCTCGGCGAATTCCGCTAGAAATCGAATCGTTTTCAAATTGCAATTCTACTTGAAAGTTCCCATTTACAATCTCCGGATAAATCTTTGAAACGCGAATTGGGAGTTTTTCTTTTTCCACAGTTACCGTTCCGCGAATCTCTTCTTTTAATTTTGAAATGTAGTATTCATCTACCTTTGCGGTTAATTTGTAACCGTCTAACACGTCTATTTTTCCTAAGTTTTCTCCTTGGTTATAGTTTTGCCCCAATGTTGGATTGAACGATGATAACAACCCATCTTGTGGTGCTTTTACAATAAAATTCTCTTTGTTTTTGCGTAACAATGCCAAACTTTCTTCCATTTTTTGAACCGATGCATTGATACGTGACAATTGCACATTTCGATCATTTTTTTCGTTGGAAACCTTCGCTTTAATCACTTCGTTGCGTTCTTTTTGGAATTTGTATTCCTGCTCGGAAGTTTGAAACTGATTGCGAGCAATCACATCTTTTTTATACAAACGCTGATCAGTTGTGTACTGACGTTCTGCATTCTTAAAAGCATTGTCAATACTTAACAATTGCTCGTCCAAATTCAACTGCTGATTCTTAATCGTGACGCGAATATTTCTCAAATTATTGATTTGTTCTACAATCGCCGTTTCCTGTGTCAAATAATTCAACTCCGCATTCGGATTGTAGATTCGTAACAATGGTGTTCCTTTTTTTACTAATTGTCCACTTTCTACAAATACTTCCGAAACCGATCCGCCTTGAATCACGTTGATCAACACCGACGTTTTTGGTTCCACGGTGCTATTGAATAATAACACATCTTCAAAATCACCTTTTACTACTTTTTTGATAGAAATGGTATCTTTTTGTAAATTCACTTGTTTTTTGCGTGTGGCACTCATAAAAATAACAGCGAGTATCACAATTGCTGGAATTCCCCAAAACAGCATACGTTTCGTTTTTTTATTTTTTGGTTGAATTTGCTTGTCCATCGTTTTTCATTTTGTTTGATAAGTAATGTGCCATTCCTGTGCCATGAAAAAATAAATCTGTAAAAAACTAAAAATCAACAACTTAAAAAATAAGTCGATTTTAGAAGTGTTCATTTTCGAACATTTTTTTGTTCATTATCAAACATCTTACTAACTATGTAGTATGAGAAAAAAGGAAGCTTCCATATTAATTGTTGACGATGATGACGATATTTTGTTCTCGGTGCGTATTAGCCTAAAGAAATATTTTACGGAAATTATTACAACCAACAACCCGAAGAAAATCCGCAACTATATTACCTCACAAACCTTTGATGTAGTGCTGTTGGATATGAATTACCGAATTGGCTTTGAAGATGGAAAAGAAGGCTTGTATTGGTTGCAACAGATTAAGGAAATCAGTCCTGAAACGACAGTGATTCTCATGACAGCTTTTGGAAGTGTAAACCTTGCGGTAGAAGCAATCAAGCAAGGCGCGACCGATTTTATCTTGAAACCTTGGAACACAGAAAAGTTATACAGTATTGTAAATGCAGGTGTAGAATTGGCGCGATCGAAACGAAAAACGACACAACTAGAAACCGTTCAAAAACAACTCGACAAAGATTTCCATCAACAAACTGAGCATATCATTGGAAAATCAGTGGCGATGAAGAAAGCGATTAATTTGGTTCAAAAAGTTGCGCCAACGGATGCCAATGTGTTGATTTTAGGCGAAAACGGAACTGGAAAATATGTGTTTGCTAAAGAAATTCATCTACAATCGGAACGTAAAAATTATCCGTTTATTCATGTCGATTTAGGTGCTTTAAATGAAAATTTATTTGAAAGTGAATTGTTTGGCTACGCGAAAGGCGCGTTTACGGATGCACAAAAAGATACTTTAGGACGATTTGAACTCGCTGCGGGCGGAACGATTTTCTTGGATGAAATTGGCAATTTACCGTTACATCTTCAATCCAAATTATTGACGGTAATTCAAAATAGAAAAGTCACGCGTTTGGGAGAAGGCAACGAACGTCCGATTGATGTGCGAATCATTTGTGCGACCAATGCACCGATTCATGAAATGGTCAACGAACAAACCTTCCGACAAGATTTATTGTTTCGAATCAATACCATTGAATTACAGTTACCACCATTACGAGAACGTACAGAAGATATTGAAGTATTGGCGAATCACTTCTTAAAAAAGTTGAATCAGCGCTACCGAAAACAACTGACTTCCATTTCTAATAGTGCAATTACAGCGTTGAAAAATTACAGTTGGCCAGGCAACATTCGCGAACTCGAGCACATCATAGAACGCGCCGTAATTATCACAGAAAATACAAGCATCGAAGCAGAAGATTTACATTTCTCTTCACGCAAAGTGAATACAACGATGCCAACTACTTTGAACTTAGAAGAAACTGAAAAAATCCTCATCCAACAAGCGCTAGACAAACATCACGGAAACATTTCCAAAGCGGCAAAAGATTTAGGATTGACGCGCGCTGCCTTGTACAGACGACTTGAAAAACACCAACTGTAATGAGCAAAAAAATCTACATACAACTCAGTATTCGCATCTTGCTTATTGCGATCAATGCCATGTTGATCTTTTACTTTTTTCAGCAAGGATATATTATCAATGGTTTCGGATTTAGTCTGTTACTGATGTTTCAAACATTCTTGTGTTTTGATTACTTAAAAAAGCTCTTTTTAGATATTGAAAAGACAGTTGATTGTTTGCTAAACGACGACTTTTCCAATAAAATATCTGCTGAAAAGCAACAAAATATATTGCATGCAAAAACCGCCAAACTTCAAGAAAAATACAGAACGCAAAGCCAACTGTTCACTTCCGAGCAGGTAATTTTTACAAATATTATTGAAAGTCTCACGATTGGCGTATTAATTCTCAGAAAAGATACGAAAGGGCAAATTGAAGTCTTTCAGTTGAATAAAGCCTTTGTCGATTTCTTTCAGATTCCAAAGTTTTACAACTGGAAACTTTTAAAAGAAAAGATTACGCCGCTGGTTGCGATTATTGATACAGAACCGTGGAAACGTGTAAAACATACCATTTCACTAACTGTAAACGATCAGCTAGAATCATTTTTCCTGAAAACTTCCGTCACACATACGAGCGATTACGACTATTTGATGGTGACGATGGAAACCATTCAACAATTGATTGATAAGAAGGAAAAAGAATCGTGGTACAAGTTAATGACCGTGATGTCGCACGAAATCATCAATACGATTACGCCAATTAGCAGTTTGGCTGAAAATCTTGATTCGCTACTTCAAGACGAACCTGATGAAGATACGTTGGAAGAGCTGTCGCAAGGTTTGCAAATCATTAAAAAACGGTCACTGCATTTGAACAATTTCGTAAATACGTATCGTCAGTTATCTGAATTGCCATTGCCAGACAAAAAGGAAATCAACTTTACAGAAACTGTACAACAAACGCTAAATTTATTCGCGCAAGAATTCAAAGAAAAAAGTATTCAACTAAACTTTCAGCATGAAGAAGATGTTTCATTGCTTGCAGACAAACAACAACTAGAGCAAGTAGTCATCAACCTAATTTCTAACTGTCTCTACGCACTCAAAGAAGCTGAAAAACCAACAATTACTGTAAATTTAACTTCAGAGAACAATCGCGTACACTTGACTGTTTCCGACAACGGAATTGGTATTTCCAAAAAGATAAAAAATAATATTTTCGTTCCCTATTTCACCACAAGAAAAGACGGTTCAGGAATTGGTTTGACCTTAACAAAAAGTATCGTAGAAGCACACGATGGTACTATTTTCTTTAAATCTGAGAATAGTTTAACTACGTTTACGTTGAGTTTTAAAACTGTAATATGATACAATCACGACTAAACTCCTAAACTTATAAACCCATAAACTTCAAAAGTTATTCAATCACCTGATCGCCATTTCGGAATCGACTTCGCTCTTCACCACGAAGCTCCAATTCAGATTCGATTTTTTCTTTCGTAGGCTTCAGTGAAAAAAAGAACACTATCAAAACTCCCGCAATCGCAACAAAAGCCGCATTATTTGTTAAGAAGAAAAATATAATTCCCAGCATCGCAGGACCTTCAATCAATATGAATTTTATCATCATCGCCAATTGGTATTTTGATAATTTTTTGATCAGTCGTTCCTCCTTTTTAGCCGAATCAATCAATTTTTGAGGAATAATTCGCACCATAGAAAGTGCACTGATGACTATAATAGGAAAGACTAAGAGCATGGTATCTTGCATGTCGAACGCAAAATTCATTTTATCTGCATTCAAAAACAACGAAATTCCAGCAAAACCAGCTAATCCCAACAAAAGTAGCGTATGCGTTATGGTTAGCGATTTGACATATTTATTGCCGGTTGTACTGTGTAAATTCGAGTTCATTTCTAAGGTGATTTTTTGGTGTGATTTCAAAAATATTGAAAAAAGTTGATTTTTTATTTGGAATGATCGTTCTAATATTTATATATTTGTATCGGAATGATCGTTCCAAAATAGAAATTAAACACCAAAAACAAAAAATATTATGAGTACTTTACAAGGAAAAACTGCAGTAGTAACCGGAGGAAATAGCGGAATCGGATATGCATCTGCAAAGAAATTAAAAGCAAATGGTGCCAGTGTGATTATTACAGGAAGATCGCAAGAACGTGTGAGCAAAGCGGCTGATGAATTGGGCGTGACAGGAATTGTTGCCGATGTCACTTCGCTGGACGCGATTGATAGTTTGGTGAATCAAGTGAAAGATTCCCATGGAAATGTAGACGTATTGTTTGTCAATGCAGGAATTTTTACGCCAGCGCCGGTTGGACATATTACGGAAGAAGTGTACGATACACAATTCAACATTAATTTTAAAGGCGCTGTATTTACGGTTGAAAAGTTTTTACCAATTTTAAATGATGGTGCTTCTGTGATCAATTTATCATCTGTAAACGCGTATACAGGAATGCCAAATACTGCGATTTATGCAGCAACAAAAGCAGCGTTAAACTCCTACACACGAACAGCGGCAACAGAATTAGCTCCAAGAAAAATTCGCGTAAATGCCGTAAATCCTGGACCTGTACAAACTCCAATTTTTGGAAAAACAGGAATGCCAGAAGAACAATTGAACGGTTTTGCAGCAGCCATGCAAGAACGAGTTCCGCTGAAACGATTTGGACAACCAGAAGATATTGCGAATGTGGTAGCGTTTTTAGCGTCTGATGAAGCCTCATTTGTCACAGGAAGTGAATACAATGTAGATGGTGGAATTAATGTGAATCCGTTACTAGTTTAAAAAACTTAATTAACTTGAGTTCGACACAAGAAATCATCAAATTACTCGTAATTGACTGAAAAACTAATATTTGTCAGTTCGAGCATTGCTGAAAGCACCGAGCGAAGCTCATGAGAACACTATAAAAGTTAAAATTTCGATTGAATCTCGATGGCTTCGCTAGGTATCTTCAATTAAAATATATTTTAATTTCGATAATGCTCGATTTGACAATTTCTGTAAGTTATTAACTATTGAACATTTAACGAAATAGTTATATCGAACTCATGTTAATTAGAATTCAGTATTTTTGTAGCGATGGTTTTGCTGTCGCTACAAAATTTAAAAGTTATGCCGAGAGTCAAGAAATTTAATGAAGAAGAAACGCTCAACAAAGCAATGTGTTTGTTTTGGCGCAATGGTTTCCATGCGACTTCCATGCAGGATTTGGTGGATCATTTAGGCATCAATCGTGCGAGTATTTATGATACGTATGGCGGAAAAAAAGAATTGTTTGAGAAGACATTTGCACATTACAGAGCCATTAACAGAAAACAGTTAATTTCTTTTTTTGAAAGTCGAGAAAATGTCAAAGAAGGCTTTCGTCAACTATTTCAAGGGAGTATATCCGAAGCTGTTTGCGATACCGATCGCAAAGGTTGTTTTGTAGTGAATGTCGCTACAGAATTGGTACCAAATGATGAAGAAATGCTCGCAAAAGTGCAAGAAAATAAGGAATTCATTGAAGAAACCTTTACCAACTTTTTACAATCAGGTATAGATTCGGGAGAGATTTCGGCGGATAAAGACATTAAAAATATTGCTTCACTCCTACACACGTTTTTAAATGGATTGAAAGTCGTTTCAAAAACGGATACTGACGAAGAAAGTTTAGTTGCTTCCGTGGATACGATGCTGACTTTGTTAGATTAGGTTTTACCAACTGCTCTTCTTAGCGCGCTGTTTGTCGTGTTCGGTTTGTAAAAATTTGAGAATACTTTCTACTTGTTTGTCTACACTTTTAATGCGCAAAATACTAAAGATTAACGTCCGTTTTCTGCCGTCGGTGAGTTTGTCAAAAATAGCTTGTCCATCAGGATCTTGCGCCAAAAACACTTCCAACACTTCAGGAATTTCTACACCTAACGGATTCGGGTCTTCCTCCAATTTAAATGAAATAATTTCGCCAGCTTCTTTCCCGATTTGTTTGATATATCGCTTGGCCAACATGATGTAAAAATCACCATTTCCCAAATGATTCAGTCCGCAGCGCAAGGTCACATGCTCTTCAATCGTACAAATCAGTCGTGTAGCGCGTTTCTTTTCCCACTGATTCACAATCTCAGCCGAAATTTCCAAATGGTAATAACTCCCACGTTTTTGTAGTAGTTGTGTGCCTTCGTAGGTCATAATTAGTTTTCTTTGCGATACGTTACTATTTTTCCGCGCCCTAAATGATCTAATACCATGATTTCTTCTGAATATTCTAATAAACCATACACTATTTCCTCATAGTCATTTTTTAAACGCAGGTATTCTATGCCTTGTTCTTCATATAATTCATAATCAAAGATAATTTCTGGACCTGTTTCTATTCCTTTATGAAGTATAATAAATAGTCCATCCTTAATTTCAACTCCCAAATCTGGATCGTCAATGCTAATCCATCGTCCATTATCTAAACCAACGACTTCCATTTCGAGCAAAAAAGTACTCGTTTCTCGAAGTATTTTTTTGAAATCTTTGAGCATATATTGTTTGGATTGCCATTGATTAGTTACATCCACATTTTGAACCTTTGTCATATCTATATCAATCGACTTTGCGGTTTTTTCCTTTTCCAGTACGCGTATCAATTTGTCATTATGAATGTAATAGCGTTTCTCTTTTTCAGTATGGGGTACCTGTACTGACGCTTCACTATATTCTTCTTCAAACACAAAAAACAATGCATTATCCTGCAAATAAAAAGTACGTATTAAAGTGCTGTGTTCGCTCATGTTTATAAGTTTTACTTTTTTAGGAACATTAGACTCAAAATAGCCTTCTTTTTCAATAAATCCGCCATCAATATCTTCTAGTACTACTTTATTTTCAAATGAAGAAAGCTGACTTTCTATCACTGAAATATTAGATTTTATCGTTTTTATTTTATCATCTAATGTTTGTTTTTTGCCACTTTCGCTAGAATTTTCTTTTGTAGCGATACTTGTATTCTCTTTTTGAGGAATGGAAGTTTTTTGTTCGTTTGTTTCACAAGAAAAAAGCAAGATCATGATACTGAGTAACAATGGCAATTTTAATTTCATTCGTAGAAAATCATTTTTTGAATGCTCTAAGATATTGATTTTTGTGATAGTCCCGTGAATGAATGCTAGCGAATTATAAGCAAGTAAGCTAATAAAAGAGCGCACTATTTTAATTATCTCAATCTGTTGAAATTGCCTCATAAGCTGGATGATACCGTATTCTTTTCGCCCTTAAATTGTAATGTTTTGGAAAATCTTTGAAACTAAAAATGACTTCAATATCATCATTTTTTGACGCAATGCTAATAGAAGAAACTTCTTGTTTGGAAGGATTTTGATACTTAAAACTTTCCTTAGATCTCCTATATTCGTTATTCTCGTAATAATCAATCGTGTATTTTGATTTGACATAGACGATGTCATTTTTAAAGACATCGTCTAAAGGAATCGATTCAATAATACTGTATTTATTTTCTGCGGTTGCCATATTTCCTTTCGTCAGAAGCATCTTTTCAGGAAACACAGTTGGATCAAAATAAAAAGAAAAATCCTTTAACTTTTCAGTGCCGTTAAAAGAGATTTTATGTGCATCTCTATCTAAGTTTCCGACATAAATTGTTTCTATTTCATTCAAAACAATTTTGTCTTTGTATACAATTGAATCGTTTAAAAAACCTTCTCCCGGATTGATATATTTGTGCGAAAATGTGGTTAAATACAACACTAAATCTAATCGCCTGTGTTTTAATAAATAGATTTCTTCAATCTTTACAATACCTTTCTTGTTGGATTGATTGAACGTAAAATCTTTACAATCACAAAAGCGCTTTGGAAGTTCTTTTTTCTTCGTTTTCTTTAAATCTTCACACAACTGAAAAACATATACATAAAATTCATCTACAGGATATGTTTTTTTGACAGTATACGAAGTATCCATGTCTTCTTGATCAATAAGTCTAAGTCCTGATCGACACGAAGTAAAAACACATGCGATAATAATTATATAGTAAAACTGCTTCATTTTTTAAAATTTTGTGTGATTGAATTCATGTCTAATACCAAACATCATGCGATAACCTCGGTAATAATCTGGGTGATACGGAACATTGGTAGCAAAATGCAAAAAGTCTTGTAAATCCCAAGTTTGTTTATTGTACACTGAAAAACTTCCCCCAAAACCATTTTCTAAATTAGAAAAATTCAGTCGCCATCGCTGTTGATTAAACTTAAACTGATTTTCATCTTTATAATTCAAAAAATCAATCTGTAAATGATCTGCTACGTCAAAAGCATACTCTTGATAGCCTGTGTATTTGTGATAACTTAACTCTACCAAATCAATTAAATCGGTAACGTCACCGTGATAACTTAAAGTAATTCCACCTGTGTAGAAACGATCTCTCTTATCTCCAACACATCTAGTACCTGGACCGCCGTCGTTGTAATAACTCAATTGTCCAATTCCCATCACATTCACGTTAAAAAAGCCAACCCACTGATCTTTTTTCTGCTGCACAAAAATTCGATTGACACCATAACTTACTGAACTTTTATAAGGATTTTGCAAAGGATTGGAAGTAAAATCAGCAAAATGATACAATGGCACATTTCGTTCAAAATAACTAAAATCTCTTTGATCCAGTCGCAGTGTTCCGATAGCATTCACAAAAAAATGTGTCTGTATGCGCGTCCAATGTTGACTTTGATCGGCGCCGATACTGCTATTGTTAAATAACAAAACACCGGAGTGCAATGTGGGTAAAAAATGATTTTCTATGTCGTAGCCAATTCCGCCAGTAACGCTGAGTTTATAGGCAAAAGCTTGTGGGCCAAATTCTACAGTTAGTTTTGTGGCAAATCCATACGTAAGATCCGAATCTGACATTGAGAAATCATTTTGTGCCTCCGAATGAAAAAAACACAAAAGCATACTCAACCACAATACATGAATTCGTAAGTATTTTATATTCATAAGTATTTCTTAATTTCTCTTAAAAATAAGACAAATATTTTCCTTTTTGATGTGAATTATCGTAAATGCTGTTTGAAATGTGGAAAAGATGGGGATTTTTTGAGTGAGCTTGGAAATTACAAAAGAAACCTTAGTTCGATTAACAAAGAACGTTTCATTACTTATAATTATCTAAAAAACAAACACTTGTCAGTTCGAGCATTGCTGAAAGCACCGAGCGAAGCTCATGAGAACACTATAAAAGTTAAAATTTCGATTGAATCTCGACTGCGCTCGATTTGACATTAACGTAGCTTGTTAAAAATCAAAATTTTGAATTAAATTATAAATCGAACTCAGGTAAAAAAGGATTACTTCGTGATCCTGAGTATGGGTTCGTTGCAAATGCAAAGTCTTGATTTTCTACACAAATTGAGTTCTTTTTTATAATGCTTCACATTGAGTGTGGTCGAAATATTGAGTTGGCTTTTTGTTTCAAAATTAGGATTACTTCGTGATCCTGAGTAAAGGTTCGTTGCAAATACAAAGCCTTGACTCGCTGCGCTCGCGCAGTCCTTTTTTTGTGTCACACATTCTTGAGCTAGCTCAAATGTGCGGCACAAAAAAACCCTGCTGATGCAAGGCTTTGTATTTGTCGGGGTGGCAGGATTCGAACCTGCGACCTCCGCGTCCCAAACGCGGCGCGATAACCGGGCTACGCTACACCCCGATATGTTATCTGAAAATTGGACTGCAAATATAGGACTTTTCTCGAAAGAGAAAAGCAAAAACAATTTATTTTTTTAAAATAATTCCAATTGATAAATTACTTAATTTTGTCCCACAATAAAAAAGAAAAATTATATGCTCATCATCGGTATTGGCGGCGGAACTGGAAGTGGAAAAACCACAGTTGTCAACGAAATTATCAAACAACTTCCCGAAAATGAAGTCGGAATCATTTCACAAGATTCGTATTATAACGATACTTCACATTTGAGTTATGAATCACGTACGAAAATCAACTTTGATCACCCAAGATCGATTGATTTTAATTTGATCTGCGAACATTTGCGCGAATTGAAAAAAGGAAATCCGATTCACCAACCTGTGTATTCCTTTGTAAAACACAACCGTACGGGCGATACGATTCACACCTTGCCAAGAAAAGTAATGATTGTAGAAGGAATTCTGATTTTGACGAATTCCGAACTCCGTGACATGTTTGATATTAAAATTTTTGTGCATGCAGATTCCGATGAACGCCTGATTCGAAGAATTAAACGTGACATCACGCAACGCGGACGCGATATTGACGAAGTATTAGCGCGCTATCAACACACACTCAAACCGATGCACGAACAATTTATTGAACCTACCAAAGAGTTTGCCGATATCATCATCCCAAACAATCGCTACAATACGGTGGCAGTTGACATAGTTCGTACCATTATCAGTGAACGATTATCCTAATATTTAGTACATTTACACGTAATAATAGTATCGCATCTCATAGCTACGCATGAAACTGGAAAAATTAAAAAATATATACATCATTATTTCTGTCATTTTTATTGCATGGATGCTGTTTTTGGATGCGAATTCGTGGTTTTCTTCACACAGAGAACTCGATAAACAAATTGAACTTTTAGAAGAGCAAAAAGCAAACTTGCTACGCGCTATCAAAAAAGACAAAATTAGTATCAAGAAGTTTTCCAACATGGCAGAACTTGAAAAATTTGCACGCGAACGCTATTTTATGAAGAAGGAAAATGAAGAAATTTATATTATAGAATACGCCGATAGCTTAAAAACATCTACCAATGAGTAATTCACTATTTGACGAATTTGATGCAGTCTCTGCTGCACAATGGAAACAAAAAATACAAGTCGATTTAAAAGGTGCTGATTACAATCAAACACTGATTACGACAACTCATGAAGGCATTAATATTACGCCTTTTTACCATCGTGAAACCATGGCTGTACAACCAATTCCAACGAAAACTACCGAATGGAAAATTGCACAACGAATTGTAGTTTCCAATGCGGAAACAGCCAATGCGACTATCAAAGATATTTTGCAAAGAGGTGCGGAAAGTCTGGTGTTACATATCACAAATGACCAAATTGCAATTGCGGATATTTTGGTTGGTGTTGATGTAGCAACTATTCCGATTCACATTGAGATGGACTTTTTATCAGTTGCGTATTGTACGGATGTGCACGCTTTCGCGAAAGCTACTAGTGCTTCGATCACATTAGGTATAGACTTGATTGGACACTTAGCTTCCACAGGAAATTGGTATGAAAATCTTACTTCAGATCATGAAGCGTTAGCACAAATCCTCTCGTTTGATGGGTTGAAAAGTGTGCTTACGGTCTCTGTTGACACTTATCAAAATGCAGGCGCAACGATGGTACAGCAACTCGCATATGCCTTAGCACATATAAACGAATATTTGAATCATTACGGTTCAAAAATTACAAATACCATCACGTTTAATGTAACAGTTGGCACACATTATTTCTTTGAAATTGCCAAACTCAGAGCCTTACGTCAATTGTGGAATGTGTTGGCAAAAGAATATGAAGTAGATGCAAATTGTGTCATTATTGCTTCGCCTTCAACCCGTAACAAAACCTTGTACGATTACAATGTAAATATGTTACGAACTACGACAGAGTGCATGAGTGCCGTGCTAGGCGGTGCCGATTTCGTATACAATCTTCCGTACGATGCCTTGTATCATCACGCGAATGAATTTGGTGATCGTATTTCGAGAAATCAGCTGCGTATTTTAAAAGATGAAAGTTATTTTGATAAAACAGACAATCCGACAGAAGGTTCGTATTATATAGAACACATCACGCAGCAACTATCAGAAAAAGCCTTGACACTGTTTAAAGATATCGAAGCCAATGGTGGATTTCTACATCAGTTGAAAGCGGGAACCATTCAGCGAAAAATAAAAGAAAGTGCTGCCAAACAACAAGCACAATTTGATGAAGGGAAAGAAGTATTGTTAGGAACGAATCGATATCCAAATCCGCAAGATCGCATGAAAAACGATTTGGAAATTTCACCTTTCGCCAAAAAAGAAGCCAGAAAAGTATTACTAGAACCGATTCTAGCAAAACGACTGGCAGCAACTGTTGAACAAGAACGATTAGAGAATGAATAGATTTTTATACATTATAATATTCAGCTTATTTTGTATTCAATGTGATAAAAAAGCAGATACCGCAGTTCCGATTAAAAATGTTGAAGGGAAATATGTGCATTTAGAAAAAGAGAACATTTATCTTTTTGTCCCTGAAAAAGTAAAAATGTTTACTCACAGTGAACAATTGAAGTTCATCAACAGCATAGAAAATCCTCAAATTCAAGCTATAGAACGTGCGCGTTATCTGAATTTAAAATATGGTGTTGAATCTTCATATATGTTGCGAAGTGAAGATTTAGAAATCGATATTACGTATGTGAAATTACCATACATGCCAATTGATCAATCAGTTTCTCAAGAACTGCTTAAGTTTCTCAATCGTGAACACAAAGCTACAGGAAAAGTGCTAGGCTTAGAGAGTTCTTTCAGTCGCGCAGGAATTATAAAACTTGGCAGTGATCGAATTTTTAGAGCGATCTTTTTATACAAAGGTATCGATTTGTTGACTGGTAAAGATGCGCAAATTTATACCTATTTCTATCTTTTGAACAGAAAAGGAAAAACCTTTATGTTAAGCTTCAATTCAAGAGCAGCGTATGATTTTGATTCATACGTTCAAAAAATCAGATTATAATATGTCTAGAAAAAATATACAACATATCACGCTCGATTCGACTACGAAAACGTTTGAAAAAACAAAAACGGCTTCGTTTACTACTGCGGAAGATATTGAAGTACAGTCGTCGTACAGCAAAGAAGATCTTGACAAGGTAACACATCTTGATTTTGTAGCGGGAATTGCGCCGAATCTTCGCGGTCCGTATTCTACGATGTATGTACGCAGACCGTGGACCATAAGACAGTACGCAGGATTTTCTACCGCGGAAGAAAGTAATGCTTTTTACAGAAGAAACTTAGCGGCGGGACAAAAAGGATTGTCCGTTGCGTTCGATTTAGCAACACACCGCGGATACGATAGCGATCATGAACGTGTGGTAGGAGATGTTGGAAAAGCAGGTGTAGCGATTGATTCCGTTGAAGATATGAAAATTCTCTTCGATCAAATTCCGTTGGATAAAATGTCGGTTTCTATGACCATGAATGGTGCGGTATTGCCAATTATGGCGTTTTATATCGTCGCTGCTGAAGAACAAGGTGTACAACCTGCACAGTTAGCCGGAACCATTCAGAATGATATTTTGAAAGAGTTTATGGTGCGTAATACGTACATTTATCCGCCAACACCTTCTATGAAGATCATTTCTGATATTTTTGAATATACGTCGGCAAACATGCCAAAGTTCAACAGTATCAGTATTTCAGGATATCACATGCAGGAAGCGGGCGCGACTTGTGATATTGAGCTTGCTTACACTTTAGCTGATGGATTAGAGTACATCCGAAAAGGATTGGCAGCAGGCATGGATATTGACACCTTTGCTCCTCGCCTATCGTTTTTCTGGGCGATTGGAATGAATCATTTTATGGAGATTGCCAAGATGCGTGCTGCACGTATGTTGTGGGCGAAATTGGTAAAACAATTCAATCCGAAGAATCCAAAATCTTTATCCTTACGTACACATTGTCAAACGAGTGGTTGGAGTTTAACAGAGCAAGATCCGTTTAATAATGTCGCCCGAACGTGTATTGAAGCTGCCGCAGCCGCTTTTGGAGGAACGCAAAGTTTACATACCAATGCCTTGGATGAAGCGATTGCGTTACCTACAGACTTTTCGGCACGTATTGCACGAAACACGCAAATTTATCTGCAAGAAGAAACAAAAATCACCAAAACGGTTGATCCGTGGGCGGGAAGTTATCATGTGGAGAAATTGACACATGAAATCGCGCACAAAGCCATGCAACTGATTGAAGAAGTGGAAGAACTCGGCGGTATGACCAAAGCGATTGAAGCAGGAATTCCAAAAATGCGCATTGAGGAAGCTGCTGCGCGTAAACAAGCGCGTATCGATTCTGGTCAGGACGTAATTGTTGGTGTGAATAAATACAGACTCGAAAAGGAAGATCCGTTACATATATTAGAAGTTGACAATCAAACCGTTCGAAATGCACAATTGGCGCGTTTGGACGAATTGAAGAAAAATAGAAATGCCACTGAAGTTTCAGAAGCATTGGCGAAATTGACTGCCGCAGCCACATCTGGAGAAGAAAATTTACTAGCTTTAGCTGTAGATGCAGCTCGTAAACGTGCGACGCTAGGAGAAATCTCCGATGCGTTAGAAGCTATTTTTGGAAGATACAAAGCACAAATTAAATCATTTTCAGGCGTGTATAGCAAAGAGATAAAAGACGATAGTTCGTTTCAAAAAGCGAAAGAATTGGCGGCAAAATTTGCAGAAATGGAAGGTCGTCAGCCACGAATCATGATCGCAAAGATGGGACAAGACGGACATGATCGTGGTGCAAAAGTTGTGGCTACAGGATATGCCGACGTTGGTTTTGATGTAGATATCGGACCTTTATTTCAAACTCCAGCGGAAGCTGCCAAACAAGCTATGGAAAATGATGTACATATTTTAGGCGTTTCTTCTTTGGCTGCAGGACACAAAACCTTGGTGCCACAAGTAATTTCGGAGCTCAAAAAATACGGACGTGAAGATATTATGGTCATTGTCGGCGGAGTGATTCCACATCAAGATTATGAGTTTTTATTTGATGCGGGAGCGGTTGCCGTATTTGGTCCAGGGACAAAAATTAGTGAAGCTGCAATTCAGTTGCTTGAAATTTTGATTGATGAATAATTAAGCTAGTGTAGAATATAGAAAAAGCTATTCAAGAGTTTTTTTAAACGTCATTCTGGACTTGATCCAGCATCTTATCATAATGATTTTCAATTTTATAACAAAACGATTTATTTCAGTATCAAATTCGATTTGACGATGATTTAGACCTTTTCATCTCGCTTTTTACTTTGTCTTATACAATTAAAACACACCTTCTACTATTGACGCTGCATCTTTTTCACTCATAGCTGTTTTTATACATTTTCCTCCGTTAGCACATGGAGAGCAGTATGGTAAATCGCCGTTTTCAGCATCATATTTCACCACACAACCTGTCGATTCTTGAGAACATTCAGAAGTAGTACACGTTATTTCATGATGTACGACCAATGCATTTCTTCTCGTTGTAGAAACTGTTTCCGAGTCTGTGTCTGATTCTACTACTTCCACATAAAATGAAGTTCTGTACGTATCACCTTCAAAAAGTAGATTATACGCATTTCCAACATTAGCAACATACACGCTGGTATAGGTTTCATTAACACCTATCTTTCGCATATTTCTACTCAATGTACGCAATGCTTTTTTTGTATCAAATGTCATTTCAGGCGTACCATCTTTAATGTATCCTATTTGTATGACGTTTGCTGTGATGTCTGGTATGTTAGATTCAGTTCTATTATGATCGGATGCATTTGTCGTTGTTTCATCGTTTGTACAACCAATGAATACGAAGGTAAATACAAGTGTTATTAGAGATATATTTTTGAGTAATTTTTTCATGTTGTTTGGTTATTTTGAGTTCTTTACAGAACACATTGGCATTCAACTCTCTACGTAATTATAGAATCTACTTAAAGCGCAAAATGTATTTTTTAGTTGTACAATACTAAGTAATTTTCTTTTCAACCACATTGAAATTTTCTATGAAAAATCGTTGAACTCTCAAAATCTACAAAAAATCACGCTAATAATCAATCATTTAGGCATAAACTTATAGTCTTTGTATTTTTTGTGAATTCAACAAGATTAAGTTCGATGCTTTTCTAAAAATAGTGATTTCCTGTATATTGACTCAAATTAGCTGTTGGTTTTTATCTTTTGGTGCGACTGAAATACATATCTTAAAACCGATTCCATGAAAAAAATACTTCTGATTGCTGTTTTTATGTTCAGTTTCAATGGGCTTTTTGCCCAAAATATGAACAATACCAAACTTGGCGCCTTACTCGCACAACATTCCGACACTATTGAAGGTATTGAAGGAAATTGGCGTTTTGCGGTGAATGATAAGTTGTTTATTTGTTTGACAGATGAAAACAACAACCGAATGCGTATCATTTCTCCCATTACAGAAGTTGCGAATGTAGACGAAAAAATCTTAAAGAATTGCTTGACTGCCAATTTTCATACAGCACTAGATGTGAAATATGCCATTTCCGATGATATTCTGTGGTCTGTGTTCATTCATCCTTTAAAGGAACTTTCTGATGCGCAGGTAGTGGATGCTATTGCGCAAGTATACAATGCCAATTATACATTTGGGACTATTTATTCAAGTACCAATTTATCATTTCCAGGCGCTATTGGGCAAGAGAAGGAGAAACCAATGAAAGAGCGCATTAGAAAACGTAAAATTTGATTTTGACAACTAAAATATAGGGTATGTTCTATAAATTAGAATATTTTCTATTTTTAAATATAAAAACACAAATTGAGGAATTTTAGAAGAAAAAAATAAATGCTTTTCAACCTTTATATTTTAAGACAATGACAACTTTGCGTTACTATCCAAGATCCTTTTACACAGCAGGCATAATAGCCACTTCCGCAAGAAACTGAACGACCGGCATCGCCTCCGCTTTCGCCTACACTACAAGATGTAGCACCTTCTCCACCGTGATCGCATTTTCCTTTGTTATCAACATCTACAAGTTCACGTATTTGTCTTTTTAGGCTTTCACTAGTAAATGATAAAGATTTGTAGTTTTGGTTATCTTTTGAAATCCACAAATGTGACAAACTATTCGCTGTTATTGATTGCTTTATTTTCCCTTTAGCTAAATTATGCGCATCACTCTGTAATTGTGGACTCACATTGCCGTCAACACCAATAAAAACAGCTTCGTTAATAAGTATTCCGTGTTGCAGATAAGCAATTTGCTTGATTTCTTTAGGTATTAAAAACGCTTCATTCAGTTGAATAGCAATAATATGCTTTTTATGTAATGTTTCTGTGTAAAGTATCATTTCATAATCGTTCTGACTCACATTTTTAAACATTCCATTTATAAAAATAGCATTGTGATAATACCCCATTTTCGAAGCCAAAGGATTCGTAACCTCTTTAGCTACTGATGTTTCTTCTGTATTTTCATCATTAGAACATGAAACTGTTAAGAATATACATGATACAAATACTAATAGATATTTTGCTATTTTCATTTTGGTTCTTTAATTAAGTAGATTTATTATCTAAAACATAAATACGAAATAAATACTAATAATTGAATATATTTCTTACAAATATACATGATGTGCTACCAAAAACAAAATCCACTACTATCATTTTACCATAAATAGTGTAAGGTTATGACTTATTTTCTGCACAACTAGTATTCGTAACAAAAACAGTGAAAAGTCCTTATTTCTTTTTCACATACAAACACTTACCAAAAAAATACTACATTTTGTAGTACTTCCATTATTAATATTAAACCTATTTTAAGGAGTACCTAAAATAACCTGTTGTCATACAACAGATTACACGCTGCGCAGCATAGGGAAAGGGAACGCTGAAAACCTTTTATAACCTAGAGTAAGCATTAATTTTTAACCCATTAAAAATGAAAAAACTAGAAAGTTTAAAGGATGGAAAATTCAAATCAAAAGAATTAGAAAATCCAGGAAGTATTATTGGTGCAACTGATTTATCTGACAATGCTAACACTTCTTACAGAACAAGCAGAACGTATGCAACCAACTGTCCACCGCACCCAACGATGTTAGATCATCACAGTGATATCCGTTTTGATTACAAAGCAGTTGATGATCCAAGTGATATCATGCACTAATAACTTTAATGCATGTATTAAATTAATGAAACGAAGGGAGAATTTAGTTTCTCCCTTTTTTCCAAATTTTCAATTAGTATGATCTTAATCAAATCGAATGCAGACGATTACTCCACTACACAAGTGGTCAAATGGCTCGTGCATTTTAATGCCGATTTTTTACGCTTAAATAATACCACACTTCTTAAAGATTTACGAGTACAAGACGGTATAATTTCTTTTGTTTACAAGAATAAAAAAGTGGTACTAAATAATGTTTCTAAATATTGGTATCGCAGAGGACGTTGGGATACGTTTAGCAGAAAACAACTCGCGCAAATTCAAGATAAAAAGTTACATCGTTATTTAAATTTCTTTAATAAAGAAGTAGAACGCGATGTTACTTCGATTATAGAAAAATCACTCGCTGAGAACGCGCTGAATAGTTATAAAACCTCATCAAATATTAACAAATTGGATGTGCTAGATTCGTGTAAAACGCTAGACATTCAAACGCCGGAAACGCTTGTTACGAATTCAAAAGCAATTCTAACATCATTTGTTTCAAAACATACCGAAGTCATCACAAAAGCCGTGAATAATTTAGATCCTTACATTCACACAAATGTTTTTGCCGATTTGATGACGAAAAAAATCACGACTGAAACGCTGGATAAATTACCCGATACCTTCAACATGAGTTTGTTTCAAAACTTAGTGGAAAAGCAATTTGAAATTCGCACTTTCTTCTTAATTGATACTTTTTATTCGATGGCGATATTTTCACAAAACGACGAACAAACTAAAATCGATTTTAGAAATTACAATTTAAAATCACCCAACAGATGCGTGCCGTTTACCTTGCCAAAACCACTAGAAACGAAGCTTCGAAAATTACTAAAAATCTATCAACTGAATTCAGCTTCACTCGATATTATTTACACTAAAGAAGATGAATATAGCTTTTTAGAGATCAATCCTATTGGACAGTATGATATGGTTTCAAAACCTTGTAATTATTATTTAGATGCCGAAATTGCCAAATATTTAACCTCATGAGCGACGAAAAAATTATTGAAGAATTGCAACAGCAAATGAACGAAACTCCCGAATTGTTTGAAGCGGTGTTTTTCTTATCCAAGTTACAAAGTGAACGATCGATTATAAAAGAGGCTGGACAGTTGAAAATTGTGCCACTTCCAAAATATCAAACAGATTCGCATACGATAGATTCAAAATATCATAAACCCATTTCGAGATGCTTTCACTAAACATAGAAAACAGCAACAAATATATCATGGTTTTTGCTTCTTGTTTTATCACAAAAGGACACGGAAGAGCATTGATCATTGACAGTCAACGTGGAAAATTTGACCTCATTCCTAACGACATGGTTGACTTTATACAGAACGCCAAATTGTATACGATTGCGACTTTGTGTAAGATTTACGGTGATGCAAATAAAGAGATTTTAGAAAGTTATGTGTCCTTCATTTTAGATAATGAGTATGGCTTTTTAGCGAATGAACATATCCGTGCACAATTTCCTGAAATCGAAGTCAAATGGCAACATCCATCAAAAATAACGAACAGCATTATTGACATTAGCGAGTTTAAGAAAACACAAGAAATGTATCTGACTACGATTTCACAGCTCGACAGTTTACTGTGTGAAGCCTTACAAATTCGATCGTATACTTCATTAAACGCAGCACAACTAACATATTTGGCAGAGGCGATTGAACATACTAGCATTGAACAACTGGAAATTTATGTTAAATATAGCGAAGATCTTTCTTTGAGAGAATTGATAAACTTGATGTTACAGCATCAGAAAATTTCCACAATCATTATACATGCGGCTCCCAAAGATGACGAACATGAAGTAATTAAAAGTCTTTCTTCTATTTTTTACACACAACAAGTACTTACCGATGAAACTTGCTGCGGATTGGTTGGAAAGCAATATTTCAATGCCACGAGAGATCATTATATGGAATCGCATTTTCACAATAGTTGTTTGAATCGGAAGATTTCCATTGACAAAAATGGAGCGATCAAAAACTGTCCATCCATGGCAGCTTCCTATGGCAATATAAAAGACACGAATTTGGTTTCTGTATTAGAAAACCAAGATTTTACTACGGTTTGGAATCTTAAAAAAGATTTTGTCCTCACCTGCCAAGATTGCGAATTCCGCTATGTATGTACCGATTGTCGCGCGTATGTAGAAGAACCTGATAATCGCTATGCAAAACCTTTAAAATGCGGTTACGATCCGTACACAAACGAATGGTCTGATTGGAAAGAAAATCCGTTGAAGCAAAAAGCTATGGAACACTATGAATTGGCAGATGTGAAACGAATACTCTCCTAATAAAGAGTACTCGTTTCTATCTTTAAAACTAGTTTAATACTAATTGATTTCCTGCAAATCGATCAACATATTTTCCCAGTTTTTCTGATTGTTATGATCAAATTGGGCACCATTTTCATCAGCAATGGTAAATCGCTTGATGGCTGGAGTTTTACTCGTCGCTTGATACAATTGATACGCTTCTTCCTTTAAAGCTTCAGCAATAGGCAAATCGATAGATGCATACACGGCACGCTTACATGCTTCAATAGATTCCGCTGGGAATTTTGAAATACGTGTTGCCAATGCATCTACATACGGTCCAATTTCATCTGCATCTAAGGCTTTGTTTACTGTACCAAATTTTTCAGCTTCATCTGCATCCCAATCTCTCGCACCTAAAATAATTTCTAAGGCTTTTCCAAGTCCCACTTGTCTTGCCATACGCGAAGCGCCACCACCACACGGTAATATTCCCATACCAACTTCCATTTGCATAAATTTGGCTTTTCCTCTAGCGGCAAAACGCATGTCCAACGCCAACGCCATTTCATGTCCACCACCACGCGCAAAGCCTTCTATTTTTGCAATGGTTGCTTGTGGTACATTGCTCAATCTTTCCAATACTGCTTGTAAATCCAATAACTTCACTTCATTTCTTGGTACAGCTTCTGTCGACATATCTCGCAACAAATTGGTATCGTAATGACATACCCAATATCCTGGATTTGACGATTCGAAAACAACTACTTTTACACTTCTGTCACGTTCTAATCGTAAACACAGACTGCTTAAATCTGCTAACATTTCTTGTCCTTGTACATTCACAGGTCCAAAATTGATATCTACCGTTAACACAGCTCCTTTTTGCTCTGCTGTAAATGTTTGAAAATTTTTATAATCCATATCCCTATTTTAAATTTAATTGTTAATTATCATCAATGTTGTATTTTGATGTTTCAATTTTCAATGATGTGCATTGATAGCAAACTTTACATTGAAATGTTTGTTTAATCAAAAATTACAATGCAAATGTACCCTGAAGTCTTAGGTTTAATTTTGTAATAAAAAAAGAGGATTTAGTAAAAAACGAGGATTGTGTTTTTACTGCGTTTTTAAGCTCATTTTATAAGCGCCTGCTGTAATTCCTTTATAGCTTACAAAGGTTTTATCTAAATGACTACTGTCTGTAAAACCTAATTCATGCGCTACTTCTGTCACTGTGGAATCTGTATATTTTAAGCGCGTTTCGGCTAGTTTTATTTTGTAGGTGAGAATGTACTTTTTTAGGCTAATGCCCATTTCTCGTTTAAAAAATTCACTCACATAATTTTCAGAAAGATGGAATTGATGCGCGATTTCTTTTTTAGATAGTTTTTTGGAATCGTGAATATGATAATGAATATAGTTGATGATATCCTGAATTTTTGAATCCGAAACCTTGAAAGAAATAGGACTCACATTTCTGGAAATGATATGCAATATGGAATGCAAAGTAGATTTTAAAATCGCTTCATTTTTAAGATGATCATCATTGTATTCATTGCAAAGTACCGTAAACAGTGAATATATACTGCTCTCTTCTGTTTTTGACTGTAATTTGAGATGGGAAGTTCGGTTGGCACTGTGTAAGATGGTTTCTATCTTTTTGAACCATTCTTTACGCTGTGAATGATTTTCATCTGATGACGAAGTATTGAAAAAGCTATATAAAAACTTTATGGTAGACACTGAAGTTGGCTGTTCGATCTCAAAATTGTATTTATCGTTCGGAATTAAGATAAAAATCTGATGATCGTTATACCGTACTTTATGTTCATTAATGACTAAAGTTCCGGCGCCTTTTTCTATAAATAAAATCTCAAAAAAACGGATGGGCATGTATTTGCAAAAAGCCAAAAACAGTGTTTCTTCAAACTTCTCAATGACAATATTTTCGAAAATGGTTCTTGGCATATGGGCGAAATTTGATTAAGCTTGATAGCCAAAACTCTTTTCAGGAATTTTTCCAACAACGCCTTCAAAGAATTTGTAGATGTATGCAAAATCGGCTTTTATGTCGTCAGTAGGATAGAAAAGTTTGTCAATTTTGACTTCCTTTTTGCCAAAATCAAAGGCAACTAACGTAATCGGCACTTTGGCTTCTTTGGCAATATAATAGAATCCTGTGCGTAATTCTTTGACGAGTTTACGCGTTCCTTCGGGAGCTAACGTCAAGCGAAATTCATCTTTTCCCTTGAATACAGAAGCCATCGCTTGTACTTTATTTTGCCCTGGAGTTCGGTCAATCGGCGCGCCGCCTGTCCAACGAAAATACCAACCAAATGGGAAGCGAAACAATTCCTTTTTTCCCACATAATTGATTTTTGTTTTGGTAATACTTCGAATCATCAATCCGATGTAGAAATCGTGCCAACTCGTATGCGGAACCACCGCAATGATACATTTTTTTACTTCTTTAGAGAAGGAACCGTTTATCTTCCAACCTAAGAGTTTGAAGTAAATAAATTTATAAATAGCACGCATAGTGGGGATTTTAAATTAGTGGGCTTTTTCAATTGGTTTGCTAAGGTAGTGAAGTTTGCAGGATTGAACTATTTTATGATGACATTATTGTGGTTGCTCTAAAAGATGGTGCTGAAGTTGATTTGTTTATTCGTTGATTTGTAGATTTGTCTATTTGTTTTTTGTGGATTTGTTATTGCTTGGAACTGTATATTGTTTTTACTAGAAAAAGATGGTCTCGTTTTAAAGAGTGTGGATTCCTTCCTACGCAGGAATGACAAAAAAGTAAGTCTAAAGCAAAACGTGATTAATAATTTAGCAATGTATCAATTTGAAGATGTATCAATGAATTAATTTTATTCAAAGAATACTCACCAACTCACCAACTAAAATACCAAAGGCGAAGCCGTGTCTAAAATTCTAAAATCGAAGCATGTCTAACAGCAAAGCGATCTAGATTCTAAAAGCGACAGCGATCTAAAGCAAAGCGTATCCAAAAGGCGAAGCCAAGTCTAAAAACAAAGCGTATCGAAGCTACATTTTCTGATACAACTTTCGCAACTTCTCACGCGTAATAATCTCCTGCCAGTTTTTACCCAACGCATTTTCCCAAAGTGGGACGAGCATTAAGGCAATATCAATCATTTTGTCGAATTCTTTTTCGGTTAAATCTTTACAGATACCTGTGGGAATATCAATATCATGTTTGATGACCATTTTTTTGAATTCTGAAACACCCTGCGGATAAAATTCTTCCAAATGATTGAAGACGATGCAGTTCCCAATTCCGTGTTTGGTTCCTAACAAATACGAGAGTCCGTAACTCATGGCATGAGCGACACCAACTTGTGAATACGCAATACTCATTCCACCGTGCCAAGAAGCCATCATCAGTTTGTCTTCGGAATCTTCATCACGTACGTTTTTTTCTAGGAATACATTGCGACACAATTCCAACGCTTTCTCTCCATAACTTTGACTAAAGGCATTTAAGTACGTTCCTGTCAGCGATTCTATACAGTGAATATAACAGTCCATTCCTGTGTAAAACCATTGATTTTGCGGGACACCACGCGTCAATTCAGGATCTAACACTACTTGATCAAAAGGTGTATAATCAGAGTTGATTCCCAGTTTCTTTTCAGGTCCTGTCAATACGGTGGTTCGCGAAACCTCTGCTCCTGTTCCTGAGATCGTTGGAATTCCTACATGATATACTGCTTCATTGCTTACCAAATCCCAACCTTGATAATCGGCAGCGCTTCCTTCATTGGTCAACATAATGGCTACTGCTTTTGCCATGTCTAACAACGTTCCTCCGCCAATTCCGATGATTCCAGATGGATTTTCTGTAAAGCGCGTTTTCAGTTCTGTTACCAAAGCATCTACTTGTGAAGTTTTCGGTTCTTCTTTAGCCGAGATAAAAATAATCTGATCTAAAAAACGAAGCGGAATACGATCAATTAGCCACGGATTGTGCTCAAAAACATCATCTACCAAAAAGATAAACGGCGCTTTTGTGTTGATACGCTTTGGAGTGAGAATTTCCTGTATCTGGTTAAAACTTCCTCTTCCGAAGATTACTCTGGGAACCATTGGAAAGTTTTTATACTGCATAGTTAGTTAGTTTAATGTTGTAAATATAATAGAAGTGACGTAAGCTTTTTCTTTTGACTGTAAATTTATCTTGTTGACTCTGATTTTGACTTTTTTTTGAGACGTAGCAGCTATAGCTATGCCACTCAAAAAAGGCTTCATCAGACCAAACAATCTTTAATTTTCGTTATAAAACAAAAAGTTTACGTCACTTCATAACTCTATTATCGTATTTCGTGATTTAACAAATATTCTTGAAATTTTTCGGTAAACTGTCCCACATGATAGCCGTCCATCAATGCGTGATTTACAGATACTGCTACCGTCATTATTTTTTTGTCGTCTACGGTTTCCATTTTCCCGAAAGCAATTCTTGGAACCGATTCTTTTTTTCCGTGAAAAGGCTCTTTGTGTCCTGTAAAATTTATCCAAGGCAACGCAGAAGCAAATACACAATCTGCTGTGTTTTTTGGCGGAAATAATTCCGTTGAATTCAAAATACGTTCTTTTTCGTCAGCTACATTTTGTTTGAATGTATCAAAATCATCATCATAATCGATAAAGGAAAAACCAAACGTTTTATCAGGTCGCATGATCGTCGCTGAGGCGTGAATTGCATCGTGAATCACGACTTCAGTATCATTTTCAATACGATAGTGAAACGCTTCTATGTCATTGATCGCTTTCATACAATCGTGCAAATAGACTGCAAAAAAACTATTTCCCGAAGCTTTTGCAAATGCATACGCTTTGGTAACATCCATCGGTGCGGCTACAGCAAAAAACGGATCTTGGAATGTATTGAAAAACTCAAAATGTTGTTTCCGATTCCAAGTGTGTACGTCTAACTTTCGCATTACAGATGATTTAGCACTTCGGTGATGTTTTTGACGACATGATATTCCTCCGATTCTTCATGAGACGCTACTTCTTCATGCTGCCACGTCGTGTGAAATGGTACATGAATCGCCTTTCCTCCTATGTTGACAATTGGCAACACATCAGATCGTAACGAGTTTCCAATCATTAAAAATTCGTTCACATCAATTTCTAAATGCTCCAATAAATCGGTGTAATTTTTCTCTTTTTTATCGCTCATCACTTCTACATGATGAAAATATTTGCTTAATCCTGATTTTTCTAGTTTTCGTTCTTGATCGAGTAAATCGCCTTTGGTTAATACGAGTAATCGGTATTTTTTGCTTAATGTTTCTAGTACGTCTTCAATGCCATCTAACAATTCCACAGGCATGTCGATCATTTGCTTTCCGATAGTTAAAATTTCAGAAAGTACTTTGTTAGAGATTCGTCCGTTGGAAAGTTCAATAGCACTTTCTACCATCGACAATACAAAACCTTTAATTCCGTAGCCGTACAGGGAAAGGTTTTTCATCTCCATTTTAAACAACTCCTGATCGATTTTATTTTCAGTTTCATAAGCAGATAAGAGTTTCGCAAACTTATGTTCTGCATCTCTGAAATAAGTTTCGTTGACCCAAAGTGTATCATCAGCATCAAAAGCAATGACTTTTATGTGATCGTATTTCATTATTTCCAAACTTTTTTTGCGCGTTCTAAATCTTCTGGTGTATCGATTTCTACGCCTTCTACAGTGGTTTGTACCATTTTAATTTTCTTCCCAAATTCTAAATAGCGAATGCACTCAATTTTTTCAGTGGCTTCTAACATTTTCATTGGCAATTCGGCAAAATCGAGCAAGGCTTGTTTACGAAATGCATAAATTCCTTTATGTTTAAAGTAGTTAGCACCTGCATTTTTATCACGTGGAAACGGAATTGGCGAACGTGAAAAGTACAAGGCAAAACTGCGTTGATCTACAATGACTTTTACTGTATTTGGATTGTTTATTTCGTCCCAATCGTGAATTTCCACCATTAAAGAAGCGAGATCAATTTCTTTGTGCGGATCTTCATAAAAAACGTTGATCACCTTTTCTAGACTTGCTTTTTCGGTAAATGGTTCGTCTCCTTGCACATTGATCACAATATCTGCTTCCACATCTTGAACTGCTTCTGCAATGCGGTCGCTTCCTGATTCGTGTTCCTTTTTACTCATGATGACTTTTCCGCCGTGACGCTCAATTTCTTCCCGAATAATATCACTATCAGTCACGACATAGACTTCTTCAAAAAGACCTGTGGCAACTGTAGCTTCATAGGTTCGGGTTATTACCGTTTTACCGTGTAAATCTTGCATGAGCTTCCCCGGAAATCGAGAAGCTGCGTATCGCGCGGGAATCATTGCTATTATTTTCAAAAGGAAGAATTTTTAAGAATTCAAAAATACAATTATTTTATAAAAGGTGAAGCACATTGCAGCGATCAATTAGGAAGAAAGCTCTTCATTTTCTGTGGTAGGAGCTTCCGCAGAAGTCCCTATTTTGGCAAGCAATTGTTTTCCTGTTTCTGCAGGAACTCGCACAAATTGAATGAGTACTGATTCATCGTGCGTCACATTTCCTTTTTTGGTGATGCGTTCTTTCATATTGCTCACACTTACATAGAACTCATTCCCATGTACTCTTTTTTTGTTGTGATATAATGTGAATATTGCGTGCGAACTGTTTTGTTCATCAGTCAGAGGTTTGGCTTCGAGCAGTTGTTGATAATTTTTAGTTTCTAATTGCTTTTTCAATTTCGTTTTGTCTGTGATAAATTCAAAAGGACCAATTTTCGTGATATTTGCCCAGACATCATCATTTTCTATAAAAGGTTCACGCGATTTTGAATAGGCAAAAAACAAAGGTGTTAAAATCATCGCAGCCGCTTCAATTCCCCAGACTACAGTCAACATCGTTCCAGAAATATTACTACTACTCGTACGTCCGACGCTCCATGTGCCAAGCGCATTTATTTCCCAAAGAGCTTCCCAACACATTGCTGGATTTTCTACCAATACCATAAACGAAGAGAACGCAAAACTCTGATCCATAACATGGTAAAGCAACCAAACAAGCCAACTACAATACAATCCTGCAAGTCCAACAATCAGACCAATAAAAAACGCGAACGGTTTGTTCCTGACTTTTCCCATGCCTACGACAAAATTTGCCACGAAGCCCAATCCGAAAGCAATTCCTGCGACACAAAGAATGTTGACATATACAATAGGAATGTACAGAATGGCATACGCGTAGACGAATTCCAAAATAGGCACTGCAATGAAAACTGCGATGATTAGGTATAAGAAGCTGATAGGATTGAATTTCCCTGATGGTTTGTAGTATGGTGTATGCATTTTGGGTGTTGGGTTTTGGGTGTTGGGTTTTGGGTGTTGGGTTTTGGTTGTGGGTTGTTAGGAACTTTACTTTTTCATTTTACATTTAGTATTTTACATTTTGACTTTTTGTTTCATTTGTTGTGGGTTGGTCGCTGCGCTTCGTTGTCGGTTGTCAGTTGTCAGTTGTGGGTTATCAGGTACTTTACTTTTTCATTTTACATTTAGTATTTTACATTTTGACTTTTTGCTTCGCTAGTTATCGGTTGGTCGCTTTGCTCCGTTGTCGGTTGTTAGGAACTTTACTTTTTTATTTTACATTTTGTGTTTTGCATTTTACATTTTTGCTTCGTTGGTTATGGGTTGGTCGCTGCGCTCCGTTATGGGTTAGTTTCTGAGTGTGTTCTTAGTTTTTATATTAAACTCTTAAGCTTATAAACTTTTCAACTTCTTTTGTTGCTGATTTTTTCTTTGAAACTTCTCAATACTCAATACTAATATCTAAAAGCTAAAAAGCATTCAACATTTTTAGCTTAGTTACTGTTTAAAAATATGAAAATTTTTGTTACTGCCTTTTGTTAGGACACGAAGAAGTCATCTGAGAAACCGATTAGGTAGAGTTTTTCCTGAGCACGTGTGACAGCCGTATACAACCAACGCATGTATTCTTTGCCCACGCCATTTGGCAAGTATGGTTGTTCAATGAAGACTGTTCGCCATTGTCCACCTTGCGATTTGTGACAGGTAATGGCATAGCTAAATTTTACTTGCAATGCGTTGAAATATTTGTTGGATTTTACTTTTAGAAATTTCTTGTATTTGGACGTTTCGCTGGCGTAATCATTCATGACTTCTTGGTAGAGACGATTTCCATCTTCGTATGATAATGCCGGCGTTTCTGCGTGAATGGTGTCTAATAGTAAGACCGTTTCTAAGGGTTTCTGGTTGGGATAATCCACCATTCGGACTTTGACTTCTGCAAAGCGAAAACCATATAATTCTTTAATCGCGAAGATTTCTAGGACTTCTATAATATCTCCATTCGCGATGAATCCAGCTTCCGAAGTTGGCGGCAACCAGAAGTAGTTGTTTTTTACGACCATTAAATAATCACCTGAAGCCAATTCATTCTCGTTGAATAAGATTCGACTTCGTATTTGTTGATTGTAAATGTTTGCTCTTTTGTTTGATCGGACAATGATGGCCATTTCTTCTTTTCCATTGTCAGAATACGATTCGCTGATGGCATCTTGAATTTCGTAACCGTCAATTAGGCGGACAATATCTGGGAAAGTATCTAATTGAAATTTATATTCTGCGTAGAATTGCTCGTGTAATTGTTCTCGCAAATTTGTTGCATTGACTAAGATTCCCGAGTCTGCATCTTGTCGCACCACTTCGTCCAATTCAATCACTGTGACATTTTTATTATAATTCAATTCCAAGGTACGTTCATCCAACGCGGGACTGATATCAAGCTTGACTGGTGGCAACTGCGCCGTATCTCCAATTAACACCAATTTACATTTATGACCCGAATAAACATACTGCATTAAATCATCTAACAAGGAACCATTTTCAAACAATTTAGAATCACTGGGCGCATCGGGAATCATAGAGGCTTCATCCACAATAAAAATCGTATCGCGGTGCTTATTTGGCTGTAACACAAAGCTCACGCCGCCGCCTTTATCTTTTTTTGGAAAGTATATTTTTCGGTGAATGGTAAAGGCTTCTCGCTTGGAATAATTACTAATTACTTTAGCCGCACGACCTGTAGGCGCTAGTAAAACCGACTTTTTTTTGGTATGCCATAAATGCGTTACCAGCGTTCCGATTGTGGTCGTTTTTCCCGTTCCGGCATATCCTTTTAGTAAAAATAACGCATCAGCATCATTTCCGTAAATAAACTCGCAAAGCTTGTGCAATACTACATCTTGCTTGAACGTAACTTCGTGTGGAAATTTACTTTTCAATAATTTGTAAAACGTAGTTGCATCCATAAGCGTCAAAATGATTGTCTTTTAGCAGAATTTCATAGGCGAAAATAGAAAAGTAATTTGAATGATTCTGCTTCATTTACTTTTTTATAAATATAACATGCTTTTTTTGAGCAAAAACTTTTACCATTAAAAAAAAATTGTAGATTTGCGTATATTGATGTTCTTAAAACAAAACTATTCTTAATAGAGATGAAACACGCAAAACAAAAATTCAATTTAGTCTTATCATTCGTAATTGCTTTCTTACTTGTTCCAGCACTTACCTTCGCGCAAGGGAAAGATGTCGTAGAACCAGGTTCTTTTGAAACGCTAAAAACACCGATTATCTTAGTTGCTGCACTAGTAGTTGCTATTGGACTTTTATTTTTAATTGAGAAATTGGTTCCAAGAAAATTAAGACCTATTTTTTCAATCGTATTTTTGGGTGCTTCTGTATTTTTTGGATACAAAATTTACACATCAATCATGGCTCCTGTAGAGTTTCAACAGACAAAAATAAAGCGTTACACAGCGGTTATTAGCAATTTAAAAGATATCAGAGACGCGCAATCTGCACACAAAACTGTAACAGGGAAATACGCGAAAAATTTCGGTGACTTGGTAAGTTTTATTGAGAGCGGAGAGTTTGCTATTATTGAAAGAAGAGATTCTAGTTATACTGAGTTTGACAAAGTGTATAAGATTGACAAACTGAAAGAAGTAGTAATTATTGATACTTTAAGTTTTAGTCCTGTGAAAGATTCTTTGTTTAAATCATCGGATCGTTATAAGAAAATGATGTTTGTACCGTTTGCGAAGAATAAAGATCAGAAATTTACCATGAAGATCGATTCTGTTGAAGTAAACGGATATATTGCACCAGTATTTAAAGTATCTGTAACTAAAGAAATTGTATTACACGATTTAGATAAAGATCTATTAAGACAAGAAAAAAGAGTTGTTTCTGTAGATGAGATTGACGGACCAGAAATTTTTGTTGGATCACTTGATAAAGTAAGTGATAGCGGAAACTGGCCAACGAAGTATGAAATTGATGCAGCAAAGAAAAAATAATATAGACCTAACAAATTTTAATAAATTGTCCATTCAGATAGCACTGAATGGACTTTCTTTTTGTATTCTACAGAGTGTGACGAATGAAATTACGGCACTGCGTCATTTTCATTTTGATGCTGTTAGCAATCCGTTACAACTAGAAAAAGAAGTGACTAGGATTCTCAACGAAGAAGCTGCCCTACTCGATCAACCGTTTGAAACAGTAACCGTAAGTCATGTGAATACACTTTCTACCTTTGTTCCTAAGCCGCTATTTTCAGACAAACACTTAGCAGATTATCTAAAATACAACAACAAAATATTGCCAAATGATTATATGACCTTTGATGTCATTACCAATAACGATATGGTAAATGTGTATATTCCGTATGTGAATATTAACAACCTCATTTTTGAAAAATATGGCGCGTTTCATTACAAACACTTTGCGACTATTTTGTTAGAAAACATCTTCCAATTGGCTAGTACAAATGAAGAACCAACTCTGTATGTACATGTGCAAAAAGCGCATTTCGAAATTGTAATCGTGCACCAAAAGAAGCTGCTTTTTTACAATTCTTTTGAATACAGTTCTTCTGAAGATTTTATTTATTATTTGTTGTTTACGATAGAACAATTACAGCTAAATACCAATACACTACAATTGTACTTTTTAGGTGCGATTGATAAAAGCGACGTGCTGTATACTGTAACCTATACCTATGTGCGTCATGTAGCCTTTTTAGAAAAAAAATATACGTTTGACTTTCATGAATCGATTCCGACGCCAAAAAGTCATCACGATTTCACTTTGTTAACGAATTTTTAGATGCGAATCATTTCTGGAAAACATAAAGGAAGACGACTGCAAGCACCGAAGAAATTGCCTGTACGCCCTACAACCGATTTGGCGAAAGAATCGCTCTTTAACATCTTAAATAATCATTATTATTTTCATGAAATCAGTGTGCTGGATTTGTTCGCGGGCACAGGAAATATTAGTTATGAATTTGCGTCGCGCGGTACAGAAATCATCACTGCTGTAGATGGCGACTATGGTTGTGTGAGCTTCATTAAGAAAACATCAGCACAGTTAGACTTAAACATTACCGCAATTAAAAGCGATGTATTTAAGTTTTTGGATAAAACACATTTACAAACAGACATCATCTTTGCAGATCCGCCGTATGCGTTTTCGCTGGAACAATTTGAAAAAATAGCCACGACTGTTTTTGAAAAAGATTTACTCTTAGAAGACGGTTTTCTCATCATTGAACACGCCAAAGAAACCAAACTCGAACACGTAGCAAATTTTAGTTTCTCAAAGGGTTATGGCGGTTCGGTTTTTAGCTTTTTTGAATTGCCAGAGACTTCCCTAGAAGAAGAATAGTTTAAAACATACTTTGTAAAAAATAAAAAAGCGCCATAAACAATGTTTACAACGCTCAATATTTTTAGAGATATTTTGTCTTCTTAAAAAGTACGCAATTCCGCCATTTTAATCGCCGCAATTGCTGCTTCTACACCTTTGTTTCCGTGTTTTCCTCCTGAACGATCAATAGCTTGTTGCAGTGTATTATCAGTCAATACACAGAAGATGACAGGAATATCTGATTGTACATTCAAATCTTTAATTCCTTGCGCAGTAGCGCTACACACAAAATCAAAATGCTTTGTTTCGCCTTGAATTACACTTCCAATCGCGATGATCGCATCTACTTCTAATCGTTTTTGCATGTGTTTTGCACCAAACACCAATTCATAGCTTCCTGGCACATTCCATCGTGTGATGTTTTCTTCTAAAGCGCCGTTTTCTTTTAGTGCTGAAATAGCGCCTTCACATAAGCCTTCTGTGATGTTCTCATTCCACTCAGAAACAACAATCCCAAATCGAAAGTCTTTCGCATTTGGGATTGTCGCTTTATCGTATGTAGATAAATTTTTATTTACTGTAGCCATAACTAGTTTTTCAAGGCTTCTGCTTTACCTATATAAATATCAAGATATTTTCCGTCGATCGTAGTTTTGAAAGAAGCATATTCATCTTCAATTCTGTTGAAATATTGCAATGCTTTCTCCGCTTGTGGCGTATCTAAACTCAACGCTGTAATTCCAGCTTTCAATAAGTAGATTGGAGTCGTAGCGTCATTTGCACTGTGATTGAATGCTTTTTCGTAATATTCTAGTGCTTCATTTGGTTGTCCAATTTGCATAAACGCATCACCAATGGCTCCTTTTGCTTTCGCACCAATGATCACATCATTTGATGAGAATGCTTGTAAATGCTCGATTGCTTTTTCATACTGTTTCAGGTCTAAATAGGCAATTCCTGTATTGTAGTTTGCCAAATTTGCAGCATTTGTTCCTCCATATTCAGAAATAATTCTCAAATATCCGAACTTTCCTTCTCCTCCGTTGAGTGCTAAATTGTATAAAGAATCTCTCGTTGCCAATCCGTCAGTTAGGTTTTGACTCAAATCGATATTTACAGCTTGATTAAAGAATGAATTTGCTTGAAACATTTCGTTAGATGCTTCCTGCTCTTTTGGCGCAGCAAATATTTTTGTGTAGACTAAGTATCCTAAAAGTATTACGGCAATAGCTCCGATACCAATAAAGATAAACTTCTGATTTCCAGCTACCCATTCCTCCGTTTTGGACGCTGTTTCGTCTAAAGTATTAAAAACTTCTGCTGTTGTACTTTCCAATTCTTCAGCAGGAACTTCCTTCTCTTTCTCTACTTTGGTCTTAACTTTATATCCTCTTTTCTTGTAAGTTGCCATATATTGAATATTAATGTGCGCAAAAATAAAATTTTTAAGTAGAATTAAAAGCTTATTTATTTGATATTTTTCAATAATTTGCATTTTTATTGTAATGATGCTTCTATTTTCATGTTTCTAAAGAAATTATCACTAATCAATTACAAGAATTTTGAGTCAAATTCTTTTGATTTTAACCAAAAAATAAACTGTCTTGTCGGGAATAATGGCGTTGGAAAAACCAATGTCTTGGACGCTATTTATCATTTATCTTTTGGCAAAAGTTACTTCAATCCTGTGGCGACACAGAACATTAAACATGGAGAAGATTTTTTTGTGATTGACGGTTTGTATGAGAAAGCAACACGCGATGAAAATATCATTTGTTCGCTGAAAAGAGGACAAAAGAAAATGGTGAAACGCAATGGAAAACCCTACGAAAAACTCTCTGAACATATTGGCTTTTTACCACTCGTGATTATTTCGCCTGCCGATCGCGATTTGATTATCGAAGGAAGCGACACGCGACGTAAGTTTATGGACAGCGTTATTTCGCAATCCAATAAGCAATATTTACAAAACCTCATCAATTATAATAAAGTGCTTTCACAGCGAAATTCACTTTTGAAATATTTTGCCCTCAACAGTACTTTTGATGGTGATACGTTGAGTATTTACAATGATCAGATGCATGAATTGGGTTCTCGAATTTATGCAGAACGCAGAAAATTTCTAGAAGCTTTTCTGCCAATTTTTATGACACGCTACAACGCAATTTCTAACGAAAAAGAAATTGTTAATATCAGCTACAAAAGTCAATTACATGAAAAAGATTTTCGATCTTTGTTGGACGAAAGTTTAGCCAAAGACAAGGTGTTGCAATACACGAGCGTTGGCATTCACAAAGATGATTTATTGTTTACTATTGAAACCTATCCTATTAAGAAATTTGGAAGTCAGGGACAGCAAAAATCATTTTTAATTGCTTTGAAATTAGCGCAATTCGATTTTATTAAAAACTTAGCCAATGTCACTCCTATACTACTGTTGGATGATATTTTTGATAAGTTGGATGAACATCGTGTCGCACAAATCATGGCGTTGGTGAATGATGACGACTTTGGACAAATTTTCATCAGCGACACACATGTAGAACGTACCGAAACGGTTGTTAAAGAAATTCATCAATCGTACGAGATTTTTAAATTGTAATTCATTTTGAAAAAAAGACATACCGAACATAGAAGCATCAGCGAAGTACTGAAAGATTTTGTTTCCGAACATCGATTGGAAGATGGTTTGGATAAAATTGACGCACGCGATGCTTGGCTCAAATTGATGGGAAATGGTGTGAATACCTATACTACAAACGTAATTTTAAAGCACGACACGCTGTATGTTTCTTTATCTTCTGCGGTACTGCGTGAAGAATTGAGTTATGGAAAAGAAAAAATCATTCGTATGTTGAATGAGAGTTTGGGTAAAGAGTTGATTCAGAAGTTAGTACTGCGGTAGTTGTAAACATTATCACGAGTCGGAGACTCGCGATAGCTGTTCTCAGACGTACTTTGCTTTGGTATTTTAGTAGATGGGATTGTGAGTTTTCTTTGAAACGAATTATTATCATGGTTCTTTGACCCAATACAGCTTCGAACTTCTGTACTTCAAAGCAAGCTATTTCATTGCAAAAATCGTTGGCTACAATGATAGCAAATTGAAAAGTAATGCTTATTAATAGATTTGGATTGTATAAAGAGTGATTTAGCCACAGTATTTTCATTTTTCATTTTGACCTTTGTGTTTTAAAAAAACATATAATGAAAATCACGCTCACAAGTTCTTTAGGTCACATCGGAAAACCACTTGCAAAAAAATTAATTGAAAATGGTCATCAGGTAACAATATTAAGTCATTCATCAAATCGAAAGACTGAAATTGAAGCTATTGGTGCCATCCCAAAAATTGGTTCATTAGAAGATAGCGATTTTTTAGTTGCTTCTTTTTCTAGTGCAGATGCAGTATTTCTGATGAATCCACCTGATTATTCCCAAAATGATATATGAGAATATTATCGGAAAACAAGCACACTGTTTTCACTGGCAATTAGACAGTCTAACATAAAACGAGTTGTACTTTTAAGCAGTTTTGGAGCGCATTTAAATTATGGAACTGGTCCTATTTTAGGAGCGCATTTTTCAGAAGAAATAATAAAAGGAATTCCAAATATAGAGTTGACAATTTTAAGACCTACTTACTTTTATTACAATCTTTACAATTATATTGATATGATAAAAAATACAGGGCAAATTATTACTAATTATGGCTCGAAGAGATTTCCATTGGTATCTCCTAAAGATATAGCCGTTGTCGCAGCCAAAGAACTTATAAAGCCTAAAGGCAATTTATTTGAGTATATTGTAAGCTCAGAGCATACAGGTCAAGAAATTGCAACTGCTTTAGGGACAGCTATTGGCAAACCTGATTTACAGTGGAATATAATTTCAGATAAAGAAACAAAAATAGGAATGGAACAAAATGGAATTCCTTCAAATATTGCAGTTTTATTTACAGAAATGTATCAAAGTCTTGAAAATGGGAGATTAACTGAAAATTATATACATCATAAACCATCCAAAATGGGTAATGTAAAACTCATAGATTTCGCGAACGATTTTGCTAAAATATACCAGCAGAAAAAATCTGAATCCTAATGTCAAAGAATATCATTCATATAAAAACTATTTCAGAATACCACAAAAGGAATGGACTGTTGAAACCATTACATCCTTTGGTCAGTGTACTTAATTTTAAAGAAATTAAGTACACTTCAAGCGAAACATATAATGTGACCTATGGTTTCTATTGCATTGCACTAAAACATTTGATTGATGGAAAAATGAAATATGGTCAGCAAGAATATGACTTTGATGAAGGTATATTGGCTTTTATAGCACCTAACCAAATAGTTCGTATTGAATTGGATACCAACCAACAATTAAACCATTCGGGATGGTTACTTATCTTCCATCCTGACTTTTTATGGGGTACTACACTTGCCAAGAAAATAAAACAATACGACTTTTTTAGCTACAATTTAAAAGAGGCTTTACATCTTTCAAACAAGGAAGAAAATATGCTTATAGATATTTTTCAAAATATCAATCAAGAATATAATACAAACATTGATACATTCAGCCAAGACGTTATGATCTCTCAAATAGAGTTACTACTTACCTATTCGAAACGTTTTTATCAAAAACAATTTATAACTCGAAAAAAAACCAATCATACCATACTCGAAAAGTTAAACAACTTTCTGGATGATTATTTTAAAAATGAAGACTTACTTGTACAAGGCTTACCAACAGTTAAAAATGTATCAAATAACCTTAATTTATCACCAAATTATCTGAGTAAAATACTAAAGACATTAACTGGAAAAACTACGCAGGAATTTATTCATGAAAAACTAATACATGTAGCAAAAGAACAACTTAGCACCACTGATTTGTCTGTAAACGAAATTGCGTACGGATTTGGATTTGGGCATCCGCAATCATTTGGTAAATTATTTAAGAAAAAAACGAAATTAACACCGCTAGAATTTAGAAAAAAGTTTAATTGAGAACAAGTTTTAGATGCTTTCAAAAGTCTCAGATTCTTGATAACTAATAATAGTGCAATGTTTTATTCTTTGATTCGGGTCAGTTTAGGAGGTCCTCCACCATGCAAATGACTTTCAGGAAACGTTAATTTCCAAATACTGCCATTTGTGTGTTGATAACGCCTTTTCCATCCATCTTCATAGATCTCTATTTCCCTTAAGTCTTCTTTGATCATTTTATTAATCAAATCACAATTTGAATCTGCTAGTATTTTGCCATTCTTAAAAATCCACTTTCCAATTATTTCTTTCTCCACTGTTCAAGGATTTATTTTGTTTCGTACCAATCTTTGTAATCTAAGTGTTTATCATATTCCTTATCATTCATTTTGAAAAGAATCTTTGAATATTCTTTGGATTTCGAAATTCCTTTCTCGTTTAGAAAATCAATAATCATAAAATATATAGAAGGATGTTCAATATCATCCATTTTCAAAGTTGCATATCTTTTTCTTGATTTTGGGTGTTGTTTCCAAAACCTTCTATAATCACTGTAAATTTTATCTGTTACTTTTGAAATTACCTCATGTAATAATTCAGTTGGAATTCTATTTTCAGCCAACTCAATATAATACTCTTCAATCTTTGAGTAGAATTCCCTCTTGGGATGTCACTATTCGCTGTCACAAGTCTGAGACTTGTGACAACTTTTATGCGATAGCTGTTTTTATGATAATTTCTCTTGAAGAAAGCTAGTCTTCATTTTCTATAATCTTTTTCAATCTTTCAATATTCTTATAATAATCTATTTTATTTAAAACATCATCTCCCAGTCTTGAATATCCTTTTTGGTAGAATTCTAAAGCTTTTGTATACTTTTTATGTTGTTCAGCGACTGCTGAAAGCATGAAATATCCATCTGAATATGTTGGAAAATTAGCAATACTAAATTCTCCTATTCTTTTTAATAATTTCCAATCCTCTCTTTCTTCTGCAACCCAATAGATGGTTTCTAAATCATCTTCGCGAATAGGGAAGTCAATATCATACTGTTCCTTTATTTTTTTGTATTTGTTTTTCAAAAACACTAATAAATCTTTTTCGGATTCAATCTCTTCTTCGGTGATTAGCTGATACTCTTTAAAAATGGATTGTAATGCAACAGGAAAGCTTCTGTTTATTAAAGAGTAATGCGTTTCTTTTTTAAAATTATTGAAAATGTATTGCGTTTTAGTACTGGTGATTTTTGCATTCAATACACTGTCAAGCTTTTTGATGGTTTTCAAATGACCTCGCAAATCATATTCACTTGTGCTCATGTATAAAGATAAAAACTCATTGCCATTAGACAATTTTTCAATAATTTTTGAGGAAATAGTCTTGGGAATATAGGGACTCAACGCAATAAAAGAAGTAAAGGTAGCATCGTTCAACAGAAAAAAGGTAAAGCTTGCTGTGAGCGAATGTCCTGCTAACACTTTGTAATTTCCAATCTTATAGTTATTAGTTAAATAAGGTATCAATTCTTGTGTGATAAATTTCTTGAATTTAATTGCTTTGCCTCTTAATTCCCCTTTTTTAGGATCATAATCACAATCCTGCCATCGAATATATTTGTTTGAGGAATCTTGATAATTTTGATCAATTCCAACGATCACCGTTTCAGGAATCTTTTCTGTAGCCAACAACAATTCAGAATTTCCAACCAAATTGTAAAACATATATTCTCCGTCAAGTGTCAGGATTAAAGGAAATCGCTCTGATTTATCAAAAGTTTTTGGGATATGTATTCTGATAACTCTTTCTTCATTTAGTATCTCAGAGTGAAAAGTCTCGACTACGGTTTTTTGAGAAAACGAAGTTTTAGATAAGATTAGCGTCAGAATTACTAATAATTTTTTCATAAGGTTGCTTGATGAAGGTCTTCAAAATAAAGCTGTCACAAGTCTCAGACTTGTGACAACTGTTACAATGATTATAAACATTATAATAATAAAAAAATAGCGCAAGTCCAAAAACTCACGCTATTCAAAATATATTTTCAAAAAAGTCTAAGAGCGAAAGCGGTCTAACAGGCGTAGCCGATTCTAACACTCTAAAAGCGAAGCGCTCTAAACTTAAAATGTCTCTCTTCCTGAAAAGTGAAATGCACCTTCAATAGCTGCATTTTCATCACTGTCAGAACCGTGAACTGCATTCTCTCCGATAGAAGTTGCATATAAGTTTCTAATAGTTCCTTCTGCAGCTTCCGCAGGATTTGTAGCTCCGATCAAAGTTCTAAAATCGCTTACTGCATTCTCTTTTTCTAAAATTGCAGCAACAATTGGACCTCTTGTCATAAATTCTACCAACTCGCCAAAGAAAGGTCGCTCTTTGTGAATTGCGTAAAACTCTTGCGCATCACGCTTGCTTAACTGTGTTAACTTCATTGCAACGATATTAAATCCTGAAGCAGTAATTTTTTCTAAAATAGCTCCGATGTGTCCATTTTCTACAGCATCAGGCTTGATCATGGTAAAAGTTCTTTTTCCAGCCATTATAGTATAAGTAATTTGTTATAAATTCTAGTTTTTAAAAATCATCTTCGATTTTCGGTGCAAAAGTACACAAATACAATTTATTTACAAGCCTATTTTAGTATATTAGCCTGCTATGAAAAAAGAAGACCTGCAATCTTCATCGTTTTTATAGAATTTAGGACGAAATTACAGAATTGAAACGCATGAATGAAGCTGACATACAAGGTGTGCAAACACTGCTAGAAACACCCAAAAATAGTATCATTATTCCGCATAAAAATCCAGATGGTGACGCTATTGGTTCTACACTCGCACTTTGGCATTACTTGAAAAACAAACAACATAACGCTACAATTATTGCTCCCAATGATTATCCAGATTTTCTAAAATGGATGCCAGGCGAAGCTGAAATAGTACGATTTGATACCAACCGAAAATATGCAGAAAACTTACTACGCGACGCCAATGTTATTTTTACGTTAGATTTTAATGATTTGAGTCGTATTGGAGAAATGGAATCGGTAGTCGCTGCCGCAGAAGCCACTTTTGTTATGATTGACCATCACCAACAACCTTCCGATTATGCAAAATATATGTATTCGGATACGAATATGAGTTCTACTTGCGAAATGGTGTACAACTTTATCACATTTTTAGGCGATGAAGAAACCATCACTAAAGACATGGCAACCTGCATGTATACCGGAATCATGACGGATACTGGCTCGTTTCGCTTTAAAGCCACCACCAGTACCACACACAGAATTATTGCCAATTTGATGGACAAAGGTGCCGAAAATGCTGCGATTCACAATGCAATTTATGACACCAATAATCCAAGTCGTTTGCAATTATTAGGTTGCGCGTTGAAAAATATGGTGGTATTGGAAGCCTATAACACGGTCTATATTACCTTAAGTAAAGAAGAACTAATGCGTTACGACTTCAAAAAAGGTGATACAGAAGGGTTTGTAAATTATGGATTATCACTAAAAGGCATTAAATTTGCTGCAATTTTTATTGAAAACCTTCAAGAACCGTACGTAAAAATGTCATTGCGATCCAAAGGTGATTTTTCAGTAAACGAATTTGCCCGTGCACATTTTAATGGTGGCGGACATACGAATGCTGCGGGAGGAAGAAGTGAAGAATCATTAGAGGCGACTGCTGAAAAGTTCACCAGTATTTTAGCTTCATACAAAGACGAATTAAAATAAAAATATGTTTAAAAAAATTGTGCTTTTCAGTATTCTTGGCATGCTTATCGTTTCTTGTGCAGAACCACAAGCAAGGAGACCTATAAGCAGAAGTACAGGCTCTTTTTTAAAGGAATCTGTTGAACGGAACAAAGCTTTAATCGCTATGGAAGAAGCCAATATTCAAAAATACATTCAACAAGATTCACTAAATATGTATTTGGCATCCAATAACGGTTTCTGGTATTTTTACAATACAAAAATTGACCAAGAAGCATATCTTCCACAAAAAGGAGACACCTTAACATATGAGTTTAATATCTCAAAAATAAACACAGGCGATCTGATTTATAAAAAAGAAGAACTTGGCGTACAAGAATATGTGATGGACAAACAACAAATCGTCCCTGGGATACGTTTTGGTTTGCAACTCATGAAAAAAGGAGAAACTGTTACGTTTCTATTTCCATCGCATGTGGCGTACGGATATCACGGCGATAACAAACGAATTGGCACTAACATTCCCATAAAATCTACAATAACTTTATTAGACATAAAAAAAGACAACAAAAACCTAGAAACAGAGAATTAAAATGAGATTATTTACAACAACTATTACAATATTTCTAGCCGTTATTACTTTAGGATTTACCTCTTGTAAGAATGACAACAAATCAGGTGCGGACTCTAAAGAAGTGGCTTCTAATGGTGGCGAGCAAGATGATAAAAACGGAATTTTTGCAGAAATAAAGACTACTAAAGGAACCATGGTAGCTAGATTATTCTATAAAAAAGTACCTGTAACGGTAGCAAATTTTATTGCATTGGCAGAAGGAACACATCCAAAACTTCCAGAAGAAATGAAAGGAAAACCATATTACAACGGAGTTTCTTTCCATAGAGTAATGGACAAGTTTATGATTCAAGGTGGTGATCCAACAGGAACAGGAAGTGGAAGTCCAGGATATCGTTTTGGAAGTGAGTTTGACAAAGATTTAAAGCATGACAAACCAGGCGTATTATCAATGGCAAATTCTGGCGGAATTAACACCAACGGAAGTCAATTTTTCATCACAGAAGTTCCTTATCCAAGTTTAGATCCGCTTGATGGCGCTGGAAATCCAAAACCTTGTGAAAGACCACGCGTGAGCTGTCACTCTGTATTTGGACAATTGGTAAAAGGAATTGAAATTCAAGATAGTATTTCAAATGTTGCTGTAGCAGCAGGTTCTAACAAGCCTTTGGAAGATGTATTGATGACAGAAGTAAATATTATCCGCGTAGGTGATGAAGCCAAAGCGTTTGATGCGGTAAAAGTATTTACAGATGAAGAGCCAAATCTTATAAACAGGTATCGTGAATTCCAGCAAAAAATTACGGAAGAAATCAACGCAAAAGCAAAAGAGCAAGCTAAAGACGCTATTGCAAACTTCGTGAAAACGAACAAAGACTTAGGAGAAATGTTTGAATCGCCAACAGGAATGGTGATGGTGACGACTCAAAAAAGTGCTTCTGGCGTAAAACCAAACGCTTCCAATTATGTAAAAGTAAATTGTATTGGTGCTTTTGAAAGCGGAAAAGTATTCTACACAACGTATAAAGAAGAAGCGCAAAAAGCGGGATTGTACAGTGAAGCGGCAGAAGCACAAGGAGCCTATGCACCTTTTTCCACTATTTACAATACCAGTGCAACTTTAGTTCCTGCTTTTAAAGAAGCTTTATTACGCATGAAAGTTGGAGAAAAAGCAAAAGTATTTGTGCCTTCGTATTTAGGATACGGTTCGCGTAACTACGGACCAATTCCTGCGAATTCAAACTTGGTATTTGATATTGAACTTGTAGAAATAGATACTTCAAGATAAAAATTGTATTCAAAAAAATTTATAAAAGCTCTTCCATTCCGAAGAGCTTTTTTATTTCAAAAAATCTCTTTGTATCAAAAAGGGGCTTTTTCACAAGGAAAAACACGGCGCTATTCTTATTTCTTTTCCTGTTTTGAAAATCTGTAGTCTGAAAGATATTTGCAATGAAACAAAAAATTATATTTCAGATGAAAAAACAGATCAAAACACTCACCTTGAAGAAGCAAACCATTTCTTCCTTAAAAGCTAGATTAGTAAACGGTGGCGCAACAACAACGATGACAGTAAACACCTTTGCGGCAGGTTGTCAAAGTCAATTGCCTTGCGCACCACTTCCATCAGATCCGAGACCTGAAACGGCTATTTCAAAATGTGAACCTTGTACGATCAGTTGGAAAGGACCTGCATGTTAGACAAAAGTTTTCTAGTTTTACAAAAGCGCTCAATCTCATGAGGGCTTTTTGTATGTAAAGGGCTTTAGCACGTTCACTTTGAAGGTATAACCGTAAAAGTTTGATTCCAATTTCATGTAACTTTAAGATGAATTTTAATTTTAAAACCTTTTATTATGAAAAAAAGAACATCTCTTTACGACTTACAAAACAGAAAATTTCCGCAGTAACACGACAAACGCTGAATGCTGGAAAAGGCCTTACCGATCTTGATAAAGATTGTATTACCTTGGAAATCTTATGCGGAGAAGTATGCTTTACAACTATAGCCTGGTAAGGATAATCGTTTGCTACAGAAAAAACACCGCAGTAAACACTTCATTTTGAAGGTATAACCGTAACACTTTTGCTAAAATTTAGTTTATTTTTAAAGTGCTATTAACCTTAAAATTAGTGATCATGAAAAAAAAGAAAATCTTATTACAACTTAGAAAACAGAAAATTTCAGCTGTAGCACAGCAGCATCTTATGGGAGGAACAAATGACACTACAGAACATCCATATTGTGTGAGTAAGAAGACAGAATGTGAAGATGGTTGCTTTGATACGTTTAAAGAAGATGGTTGCCAAGTAGTTCCTTTTGAACAACAAAATGCAAATGCGAATCCGCGCAACGGAGCTTCTGCATAATACGAATTCTAATTAAAAATAAACAGCTTGCAGTGAAGATTCGAAATAGAATTTTCACTGCAAGCTATTTTATACAAGGTTATCTAAAAGGTCTTTACGGACGTCATTCTGAGCTTGACTCAGAATCCCATTATACTGACTTTCAAATTGTTATGAAAAAAAATGAACTCTACACTTTTAGATCGCTTTATTTCTTCGGAATGTTCTTTAGAATTTCCACTACGTATTTCCAATATTTTTGTGACGAAGAAATGCTCGCACGCTCGTCAGGTGAATGTGCTCCGAGAATGTTTGGACCAAAACTAATCATTTCCATGTCTGGATAATTGGTTCCTAAAATTCCACACTCCAATCCTGCGTGACACGCCGCTACATGTGGTTCCGCGCCATCGTTTAATTCTTTGTATAAATTCACCATTACTGGTAAGATCGAAGCATTCATGTTTGGTGCCCAACCTGGATAGGAACCTGAGAATTCTACTTCGCAACCTGAAAGTTCAAACGTAGCTCTTAGTTTTGTGGCTAAATCCATTTTACCGCTTTCTACAGAAGAACGCGTCAAACAACCTACTTTAATTTCGCCATCTTTTACAATCACACGTGCAATATTGTTAGACGTTTCTACCAAGTCTGCAATATCAGGACTCATGCGAAAAACTCCGTTGTGCGCTGCATATAACGAACGCGTAATGCCTTCTTGCACGCCCAATTCCATCACACCAACAGGTGTTTCCGTAACCGTGCACTCAATTTCTAATTCTTCTTCAATACTTGCAAATTCTTTTTTGATCGTATTGATGTGCGTTTGCATTTCAAATTCAAACGCTTCTTGGTGTACTTTGTCCACAACAACTGTGGCAACGCTTTCTCTTGGAATCGCATTTCGCAAACTTCCTCCGTCAATTTCAGCAATACGCAATCCGAAGTTTTCAAAACCATCAAACAACAAGCGATTCATCAACACATTGGCATTTCCAAAACCTTTGTGAATGTCCATTCCACTATGTCCGCCTTGCAATCCGCTAATTTTGAGGGCATACCCAACTACGTTTTCTGGAGTTTCTTCTACTGCATACGAACGTGTCGCCGTAACGTCAATTCCTCCTGCACAACCAATGCCGATTTCGTCGTCTTCTTCCGTATCTAAATTCAATAAAATTTCTCCTTCTAGCAATCCTCCTTTCAATCCCATGGCACCTGTCATACCTGTTTCTTCATCAATGGTAAACAATGCTTCCAACGCAGGATGCACAATGTCCTTGCTTTGCAATACAGACATGATGGTTGCGACACCTAACCCATTATCAGCACCTAACGTCGTTCCTTTCGCTTTTACCCAATCGCCATCCACAAACATTTCAATTCCTTGTGTATCAAAATCAAACACAGTATCCGAATTTTTCTGATGTACCATATCCAAATGCGATTGCATGACAATGGCTTTTCTATCTTCCATTCCTGACGTTGCTGGCTTTTTAATAATGACATTTCCAACTTCATCTACAAAAGTTTCTAAGCCTAAATCTTCGCCAAATTTCTTGATAAAAGCAATCACACGTGCTTCTTTTTTTGAAGGTCTTGGGACGGCATTTAAATTGGCAAAATTATTCCAAAGTGCATTCGGTTCTAGTGTTCTTATTTCTTGACTCATGCTATTTTTTTACAAATTAAAAATTTCTAACAAAGATAAATGTTTGACCGAAAAACTGTTGCGTTTTTGTCAAATAGATTCGACAATTTATGAGATTATGACAAAAATATCACGCGAACATAGCAATAGTGATTTAGTTTTTTTACATTAGCTATACATCATTTTCTCGAGTGGTGTTCAAACGTATTGCTTATGACTAAGAGAACCAAATTATTACTGATACTTTCTTTTCCTATACAATTCTTTCTGATTAAATTTCTTAGCTATTATCCCGAGTTTGTTGAAACCTATTACAGCAACGGATTGTATCCCTATATTTCAAAACTTTTCCGAATTGTTTTTGGGTGGATTCCATTTTCAATAGGTGATATTTTTTATACGATTGGCATCATTTTAATCATTCGCTACTTTTATAAAAATTGGCGTCTGATTCGCACACAATACAAACGTATTTTGATTGAAATATACATTACCATCACCGTAGTATATTTTGCTTTTCATCTGTTGTGGGGAATGAATTATTATCGATTGCCTTTGTATAAATCCTTAGAATTGGATCGAAAATATACTACCGAAGAATTGGTGGATTTTACCGAAAGAGTGATCGAGCAAGCCAATGCTGTTCAATTTCAAATTACACAAAACGATACCATAAAAGTAGATGTTCCGTACACAGCCAGTGAAGTTTTTGAAAAAACCATCAATGGTTATGAAAATTTTAGTGCGAAAGAACCAATGTTTACGTTTACAAACCAAAGTCTAAAAACTTCTATTTATAGTGGATTTTTAACTACGATGGGATTCAGCGGATATATCAATCCGTTTACGAACGAAGCCCAAGTAAATAGCAAGATTCCTGTGTATAAATTTCCGGTAACTGCCTGTCACGAAAAATCGCATCAAGTTGGGTTTGCAGCAGAAAATGAAGCTAATTTTATTGGTTGTATGACTGCTTTGTATAATGATGATATCTATTTTAAATACGGCGCTTACAACTTTATGACCTGGCATTGTTTGAAAGAAGTGTACAATCGTGATAAAGACGAATACGAACGTTTGAAAGCAACGGTAAATCCTGGAATTCAGAAGAATTATGACGAAGTTCGCGCCTTCTGGCAAGCGCATAAAAATCCGCTAAAACCTTTGTTTAAGTTTACGTTTGATCAGTTTTTGAAAGCAAACAATCAATCGAAAGGAATTTTAAGCTATAGTTATGTGGTTTCGTTGTTGGTGAATTACGATAAGAAGCATACATTGATTCCATAATATACGAAAATCATCCTTTTTTTCGTTAAAAAAGGTATGAACCGATTTTTTCTCTTTTGTACCCTTCTTTGTTGTTTCGCTTGCGCAGATGCGCCTCAGCAGCAAAAAAAAGCTCCAACTGATGTAGCAACCTCAGACATCAAACCTGCGATTATTGTCCATCCAAATTCGATTGATTCTACTGCGTTAAGTCTCAACTTTTATCCTAAAGGAAAGTACAATGCTATCAAACAATCCATAAAGTCAGATCGCTCCTATTTCGCAAGACAATTGCAACGAAATAAAGAAAAAACGATTGACTCTGCCGCGAACTATTTATATGCCAAATTATTGAATGATCTCGTACCGCATTGGTACGGCACACCTTGGGATTTTAATGGACATACCGACATTCCAAATGATGGTGAAATTGCTTGTGGTTATTTCGTTTCAACCACTTTAAAACATCTAGGCTTTCGCTTGAATCGCTACAAAATGGCACAACAAGGCGGATTGAATGAAGCCATCACGCTTCAACCGAAAAACGAATTAAAAATCTACCGAAACATTTCACAAGATGCTCTCAAAACAACACTCAATAAAGTGTATAAAGATGGTCTGTATTTTGTAGGATTGAGCAATCACGTAGGCTATGTACTCATCAAAAACAAAGAACTCTACTTCTTACACTCAAGCTATTACGATGATAAAGTTCTCATTGAAAAAGCAGCAACTTCTTCATGTTTTCAAAGTGATATTTATGTCTTTGCAGAAATTACTACCAATCGAAAACTTATTCAAAAGTGGATTCAAAATACGGCGATTCCGGTGCAACAATAAACACTAAAAACGTTAAAAAAATCTTAATACAGTCTAATAAACATATTCTGTCTTATCTTTAGCTTATCAATTAATCGACCAAAAAGTTAAAGTACAGTAATGAAAAAATCACACTTACTGCTGTTACTCTTTTTCTGTAATTTTACCATTCTTGCACAAGAATACTTCCCTAAAAACGACGGTGTAAAAACAGAAAACCATACTGTAACAGCATTTACCAATGCAAAAATTTATGTCACGCCCACACAGGTAATTGACAAAGGAACACTCCTTATTCAAGATGGAAAAGTCATTCAAACTGGCGCCAATATTTCGATTCCTAAAAATGCTACTGTTGTAGATTTGACAGGAAAAAGTATCTATCCATCCTTCATTGATCCATTTTCAGATTTCGGTTTACAAAAACCAAAAAGAAGTCCAGGAAGTTGGAGAGCTGCGCCACAATATGATGCCGGACGCGAAGGCTACTACTGGAACGATCACATTCGACCAGACGTCAATCCGATTGACAAGTTTAAATTCGACACTAAAAAAGCAAACAACCTTTTAAAAGCTGGTTTTGGAACTGTAAACACGCATTTACAAGACGGAATTGTGAGAGGAAACGGAATTTTAGTCGCACTGAATACCAAAGTAGATAACAGTGTTCGAATTCTAGAAGAGCGTTCTGCACAATACTTATCCTATCAAAAAAGCAATACATCGCGACAAGCGTATCCAACTTCATTGATGGGAAGCATGGCGCTGATTCGTCAAATGTATCACGATGCAGATTGGTATGCCAAAGGAAACGCAAAACGTACTGATTTGGCATTGGAAGCCTTGCAAGCCAACAAAAACTTAGTGCAAATTTTCCATTCGGGAAACAAGCATAACAGCATTAAAACCGATGCCATTGGTGACGAATTCGGCATTCAATATGTCTTAGTCGGCGACGGAACCGAATATGAAAACATCAAAGCGATGAAGGCGACAAATGCTTCCTTTATCATTCCGATCAATTTCCCAAAAGCGTACGATGTATCTGATCCGTATGCAGCAAGTGTTGTGGAATTGGAAGCGATGAAACATTGGAATCAAGCACCTTCTAACCCAAAAGCACTGGCAGATGAAGGAATTCTATTCAGTTTTACCATGCACAGTAGCAAATCGGGCACGGAATTTAAAAACAACTTACACAAAGCACTTAAGTATGGTCTGGACAAAACCAAAGCCTTAGAAGCGTTGACAACAATTCCTGCAAAAATGCTACAACAAGAAGACAAGATAGGAACACTTCAAAACGGACGTCACGCCAATTTTTTAATTACTTCAGGTGATATTTTTGATAAGAAAACCGTGATTTATGAAAACTGGGTACAAGGAAATGCTACTATCTTTAAAGACAAATCACAACGAGATTTACGTGGAAAATATACGTTCAATGTAGCTGGAACTATATACGACGTAAACATTGCAGGTACAGCCGAAAAACTGAAAGCAACCGTGATGAAAGATTCGATGAAGTTAGGTTCAAAGATTACTTTTAAAAACGATTGGCTGCAATTACATTTTACCACAGCAGATACCTCAAAAACAGAATTCATCCGTTTGACGGCACCTGTGAGAAATGCAACGTTTTTCTCTGGGAAAGCTTTGTTAGCGAATGGCGCCGAATCTACCTTCAATGCTACTCAAAAAGAAGTCAAAAAGGCTGACCGCAAAAAAGACGGAAAGAAAGATACGAAAATGGAAGCGCCAAAAATGTTACCTATCTCCTACCCGAATGGCGCGTATGGCTCAACTACTTTACCACAACAGGAAACCATTTTATTCAAAAATGCCACAGTTTGGACAAACGAAGAAGAAGGCATTTTACAAAACACCGATGTATTGGTAAAAGATGGAAAAATTTCTCGCATCGGAAAAAATATAAATGCACGTGGCGCGAGAGTGATTGACGCTACAGGGAAACATTTAACCGCTGGAATCGTGGATGAACATTCACACATTGCAGCATTTGCAATCAATGAAGCAGGACACAATTCCACCGCAGAAGTAAACATGGAAGATGTCGTAAATCCTGAAGATGTTGATATTTACAGAAACTTGGCTGGCGGCGTGACTACGATTCAACTATTGCACGGTTCTGCAAATCCAATCGGCGGTCGCTCTGCGATTTTAAGTTTGCGCTGGGGACGATCTGCAGATGAAATGTTGTTTAAAGATGCGGCAGGTTTTATCAAATTTGCCTTGGGCGAAAATGTAAAACAAAGTAATTGGGGCGATAATGAAACGACTCGTTTCCCACAAACGCGTATGGGCGTAGAACAAGTATTTGTCGATTATTTCCAACGTGCCCGAGAATATGAAGCTAAGAAGAAAAGCGGCAACTATCGCTACGATATTGAAATGGAAGTTATCTTGGAAATCTTGAATAAAGAACGCTTTGTGTCATGTCACTCGTATGTACAAAGTGAAATTAACATGTTGATGAAAGTTGCTGATCAGTTCAATTTTAATATTAATACCTTCACGCACATTTTAGAAGGTTACAAATTAGCAGACAAAATGAAAGCACATGGTGTCGGCGGCTCTACCTTTTCAGACTGGTGGGCATATAAATACGAAGTGAATGATGCCATTCCGTACAACGCTGCCATCATGCACGAGCAAGATGTAGTAGTTGCAATTAATTCGGATGATGGTGAAATGTCACGCAGATTGAATCAAGAAGCGGCAAAAGCAGTGAAATACGGCGGTGTTTCTGAAGAAGATGCTTGGAAATTTGTGACGCTCAATCCTGCTAAATTATTACATATTGACGATAAAGTGGGAAGCATCAAAACAGGCAAACAAGCAGATTTGGTATTGTGGACCGATCACCCAATGTCTATTTACACAAAAGCACAAACAACCATGATTGAAGGAACTGTCTATTTTGATTTAGAGCGTGATGCGCAATTGCGAAGAAACATTCAAAACGAACGCAACGAGTTGATGAATATGATGCTTTTAGAAAAAAATAAAGGCATGAAAACACAACCGCCAAAAAAGAAAGAAAAGGTACATCATCATTGTGATACTGTTGAATATTTTTAAACCATAACTGACATGAAAAATTATATATATAGATTCGTATTATGCGCAACTGTTTTGTTTGGAACGTTCAGTTATGCACAACAAACGCCTGCTCCGCCACAATCGGAAGCGATTTCCATTGTAGGTGCTACTGCTCATATTGGCAACGGACAAGTTGTTGAAAATGCTACCATTGTTTTTAAAGATGGAAAAATACTTCGCGTGGGAACTTCAGGTTCGGCTACCGAAGGAAAAGTGATCGATGCCAAAGGCAAACATGTGTATCCAGGATTTATTTCGCCAAATTCTACACTTGGGCTGGTAGAAGTAGATGCGGTAAGAGCTACGCGCGATCAGAACGAAACGGGGAGTTTCAATCCGCACATTCGTAGTTTGATTGCGTATAATTCAGAATCGAAAGTGGTAGAAAGCTGTAGACCCAACGGAATTTTAGTCGCACAAATTACACCACGTGGCGGCACTGTTTCTGGGACTTCTTCTATCGTGCAATTAGACGCTTGGGGATGGGAAGATGCTGCTGTAAAAGTAGATGACGCCATTCACATGAATTGGCCAAATAATTTTACGTTTGGACGTTGGTGGTTGGGTGAACCAAGAGGCATGCGTCCCAACAAAAATTATCCGAAACAGATACAGCAAATTCAAGATGTTTTTGATGATGTAAAGAGTTATTTTAACGGTTCTAGAAGTCCAAAGAATTTACCATACGAAGCTATGGACGGACTCATGGACGGCACACAAAAACTTTTTGTACACGTAGAAACGGAGAAAGGAATTTTAGATGCTATCAATTTCGGTAAGAAGAATACCATAAAGATAGTCATTGTCGGTGGCTATCAAGCGCATAAAGTGGCAACGACTTTACGCCAAAATAATATTCCTGTATTGTTACATAGAACCCATTCTGTTCCTGAAATGGACGATGAAGATTATGATTTGTCGTATAAAAAAGCAAAAATCTTGACAGATGCTGGCGTATTGGTCGGATTGGAAAATAGCGGTCAAATGGAACGTATGAATACGCGTAACTTGCCATTTTTAGCAGGAACAGTGGCGGCACATGGTTTGGACAAAGAAAAAGCGGTACAGCTCATTACGTCGAATACGGCAAAAATTCTGGGAATTGATGCGCGTTTAGGAACCTTAGAAGTTGGAAAAGACGCAACACTATTCATTAGTGAAGGTGATGCACTCGACATGCGCGGAAACATTTTAACGCATGCATTTATTGAAGGACGCGAACTAAGTTTGGAGACACATCAAACAAAATTATGGAAGCGCTATAAGAAAAAATACAGCAAAAATCCGTAACTTTATAGAACTTGTTGTTACTAACGTATGTAAAGGAAAAAGTTATGAAAAAAATACAAAAACTTGCTTTAAGTCTCATGATCGTACTGGCGTTTCAAGTTTCTGCACAAGAAACGGATGATACGCAACAGATCAATGAAAACACTGCGATTGAAAATTTTCAATTGCCAACATTCACTGAACTGTCAAGCAATATTGCCACAGAATATTCGGAGGTGCGAGAACGCTTACCAGAATTATCAACTATTGGCGAATACGTACACAAGGGATTACGCAGAGGTGTCCTGAGTGATCATAATATTTCAGCTGCATTTCGCAATCTAACAACTGAACATAGTATTTTACCAGACATTACACCGAAACGCTTCCAATTGCGCACCAGTTTAAACAACATCATGTTTAACGGTTATGATATAAATCAATTACACTGTGGAGGCGCCTGGCGCGGTGGTCAATAAAACACAACATACTTTATACATAAAAAAATCCTCTTCGCATGAAGAGGATTTTTTAGTACTATGTTTTTCTTTTTCAAAACATATTATTGTTATATCAAGTCTACTATTTTGGAACAATCTCAGCACCTTCTGGACGTTGATACATAGCTTCTTTCATCGTTTCAGCTGACACACTTACGTTTACAAAATTTGCAGAATTTCTAGCTTCGGTTACTTTTCCTTCTTCATTCGTTTTGTACCAAGTTAAGACTTTTGGAAGGACAAAATTATTTACTTTTTGCCAATCTTCATAGCGAATAAAACTCACGCGATCACTTGGTTTTCCTGTGGAATATGTCACCGTATATCCTAACCATTCCATTTTGTAAGTTTCTGGATTGTAATAGATAAAATAGTTATCTTCTGGAGAATCCCCCACGTTTTCACCATATGAGATTTTATAGCCTGGATATAAAATACCTTCAAACTCTAAACTAGCTGCTTTTTCATAGGTAATTCCGTCATCGCCTAACACAAAAGGCATCGCGTAGAAATAGAAATATAAGTTGTGATAAAAACGGGCATTGCTGCGAAATGCGGTGGAATCTTTTTGTGAAAGCCACACATCTTTTCCATCATAACCAATGGTGAAATTATTTCCTTCCAAACGTGTTTTTCGCGAATGTAGATCTGTGATATGCTTTTCGTTATGATCTGGCTTCGCGATTTCATAGACCAATGTTTGTGCAGCGTTCCATTTGTCTATTCCGCCATGCGCGTCGAATACTTTCTGTAAGTTATCTGGATATTTTTTGGTGGCTTTTTCAGTGGTTTCGGGAGTCGTTTTCGAAGTTTCTTCTTTCTTTTCAGTGTTTTTACAGGCAATTATTAAGAACACACCTAACAGTGCTAACGTAACTTTTTTCATTGTATTAGTTGTTTTAGTTGAGTGGTAGGTCGAACTGCTTTTAGAATCATTACAGATTTTGTTAAATAGTTGAGCAAAATAAGAAGTGAAGTTTAGTATTTGACGTGAGTTCGACATAAGAAATCATCAAATTACTCGTAATTGACTGAAAAATAAATATTTGTCAGTTCGAGCATTATCGTAGATACCGAACGTAGTTCATGAGAACACAATAAAAGCTGTAATTTCGATTGAATCTCGATAGCTTCGCTAGGTACTTTCAGTAATGCTCGATTTGACAGTTTCTGTAGATTATTGACTATTAAGCGCTTAACGAAATAGTTATATCGAACTCATGTTATTTACTGTATTTTATCCACAGCAACAGGCAACAAACGTTCTACAAATAAGGAATATGCGAGTTCGGAAGGATGTAAATTATCTGCTGCTACCAATGCTGTATTTTCCAAACCTTCACGAGTAATATCGGTAATATTGACAAACGTGATTAAATTTGCGGTGCAATAATCATTCGCAAAACTATTGTATTGATCTATTTCTGCAGAAGTTATATCAGGATTCCCAAATGCCTGACCGAAAGGCGTAAATGCATAATCTGGAATAGAAACGACGATGATATTATCAACATCTCCTTTCGCAAAAGTGATTGCTTTTGTGACCAATGTTGGGAATTCATTCTCGTACAATGAAAAAGGACGTCCTTGAAACTGATTGTTTACGCCAATTAATAAGGTAACCAAATCATAATCATTAGTTGGATTTTCGTTATTAATGGCAAACAAAAGATTGGTCGTTGTCCAGCCTGTTTGCGCAATGACGTCTACACTAAAATTATCTACTGGAAATGTTTTCGCAAGACTGTCTTTTAATTGTTCTGGAAAACGACAAGTCTCACATACACTTTGTCCGATGGTATAACTATCACCTAAAGACAATATTTGATAAGATGTTGGTACAACAGTCTCGTCATTGGATTCCGCTGTTGCTGGAGTTGGCATATCGGGAAGTCCATCATCTGAAGTACAACTGAAGATGCTAAAAGAGAGTACTAGTACCAAAAACCGGATTTTCATATTCGTTTTCAACTTTTTACACCAATTAAACTACAAGATGCGACTTTAGAGACGAAGTTGTTTTGGCATCATAGGACGCTGTGAATGGATTGCATAGCCGTAGCTACGGAAACTATTCGCAAGAAACTAGGATGCCAAATGAACGAGTCCATATGTTGCATTTTATAGTTTAATTGGTATTACACAAAAATACACATAAAAACCCAATACAAATTCAAAATTCGTATTGGGTTGTTTACTATGTTTTTTTCATGAATTATTTCACGATGAATCGCTTTGTGATGGATTTATTTTCAGTAGTTCGAATTTTTAGAATGTAAAATCCTGCGGCGAATTTAGTCACGTTGATGCGTATTTCTTCTTGATTAAAGTTAGAAGTTTGCTGACGAACCAATCTTCCTTCTAAAGAATAAATAGCTACATTTTCTATTTGTAGATTCGTTTCTGAGGTTACGATCAATTCATCCGAAACAGGATTCGGATATATAGTTATTGAATTTGCGTCTACTTCTGGCACAGACAAGGAACACGGAGGAAAATCTCCTGTAAAGGTGACACTGTCGCTAAAACTACACGAAGTGATCGAATTGGTATCCGTCACAAATACTGAATACGTTCCTGCGGTAGTAACAGTAACTGTTGGCGTAGTGCTCATTCCTACTGGTGTTGTCCATTGATATATAAATCCAGGTCCCAAATCGGTTCCTATGGAAAACGGATTGATTAAGGAACCTAAGTTATCTACACAAACCGCTGTATCTTCTGGTAGGATTACCACAGGTAAAGGATTCACCACTACTGGCAATTCCACCACAGTGTAACAAGATTCGTTATTACTATCTATTTGAAAGTCACTCTGTACACGTATATACATAATCACTTGTCCATTGGAATTGGCATTGGTCATGTTTACTGTGTGCATTGTAGGATCTGCAATTGTATTTTGACCTGTTTCAGCATCGGTTGGTGAGTTGTGATACGTTAATGTAATACCTGGCTCAGAGTTTAATATTTCTGTTTCTCTCACAGTTAAATCGACTACTGAAATACCGTCGTTATCATCATCGCAGACTTCAATTGGTGTTGGATTAGGATTTGGCGTAGGAATTGGCAATACTCTGATATCTAATGTAATTACAGTTTCACAATTATTGGAATCTGTCCCAGACACAAAAATGGTTTGTGGATTTGAATTATTTTGAAATGCAGTTGGATCGGCAATCGGAAGATCGTTAATTAAATCTAAATTGTTAGCATAATATTGGAGTGTAATTCCTGTTTGTCCGCCGAGTATTTCATTCGCTTTGAAAGTCAAATCGAACGTAACAATTTCATCAAAATCATCATCACATACCGATAAAGGTGTGACTTGTACTAATGCAGGTGGAATGTTTACAATTAGGTCAAAACTAGTGGTGTCAAATAATGAACTCATGGCATTATCTTCCAAACGAGCGTAGATAGTTTCTACACTAAAAGCATTGCAATACGAGTTTGGATTAACTGCGTTGGAACCAAAGTCTGCATCTGTTTGCGTTAAGTGATAGGTAATTGTATAATCGGCTGGATTTTGGCTTCCTAAAATTTGTGCATTTTGCACAGTTAAATCCACACAAAGCGTCCCATCAAAATTAGTATCACAAACAATCAAATCGCTTGCGGGATTTGCGATTTGCGCTTGTAAAAAGTTCATACAAATAATGAACATATACAGTATTATTTTCTTCATAAAAATCGGTTATTTTAATATTACTCAAATGTAGGTGAAATATTTACTTTAATAAAGGAAAACAAGCTACAATTGTCGAATTCTAGACTCATAATGAAGAAGTAACTTGCGATGAATAGTGTGAAAAACAAAATTTTATCAACTTCAATTTTCATTAATAAATCAAATTATTTTATATTGATTTAGCCATATATTTGCAGCATGTATAAACACATTTCTAGCACACAAAATTCGCTCGTCAAATACATTTTGCAACTTCAAGAAAAATCGCGAAGTCGTAGAAAAGAAGGCAAATGTGTCTTGGAAGGTTTTCGCGAATTGACTTTAGCAATGGAGGGAAACTACACGATTGAGACCATTTTGTTTTATCCTGAGATTTGTTCCCACGAAAGTGTACAAACCTTAGTTAACAGTGCTACAAACACGCCCGAATGCATTGAGATTTCTAAAGAAGTGTACCAAAAACTTGCCTATCGATCAAGCACAGAAGGTGTCGTTGCCATCATGAAAACGAAAGAACATTCGCTTGAACATATTTCGTTTCACAATCAAAATCCACTGATTTTAGTCGCAGAAGCTCCTGAAAAACCAGGGAATATTGGCGCATTATTGAGAACGGCCGATGCCGCGAATGTTGATGCAGTATTGATCGCGAATCCGAAAACAGACTTATACAACCCGAATATTGTACGCTCTAGTGTCGGTTGTGTATTTACAACACAAATCGCCACAGGAAGTACTGCGGAAATCATTTCGTTCTTACAAAAAGAAGAGATTTCGATTTATTGTGCTGCGTTAACAGCTTCTGAAAACTATCACATTCAAAATTTTCAAAAAGCAACCGCAATCGTCGTGGGCACAGAAGCGACCGGATTGAGCGATGAATGGTTACACAATTCCACCCAAAACATCATCATTCCCATGCAAGGAAAAATTGATTCCATAAATGTATCAGTCGCTGCCGCTATTTTAATTTTTGAAGCCAAACGACAGCGAGGTTTTAAACAAGCCTAATCAGGACAACTATTTAACAGTAAACATCTGCCTCCAAAGGTAAATGGTACACAAACCCAACAATTTGCTGGACCGCAATCCGATTGTTGTGAACACGGACCAAATCCACCACCGAGCACAGCGCGTTGTTTATTTTTACTTAAAATTTGTACCTCTTTAATCTTTAAAATTGTTTTCATGGTTATGTGATTTTAGTGAATTACTGAAATTACAGAAAATCCTCAAAAACTATGCGCTATTAGCACTTACAATAGCTACGGGAATCCAATACGTATGTCCGAAAAAAGATTCTCTTTGAAATTCATCAAACAGACTTGTTTGTTACATTTCTTTATAGTAATTTTAATTATATGACGGAAATTGAGATTGAAAAAGAAAATGCAGCCATTGCCAAACAGTACAAAGAACTGTTGCGTATTAGTTATCAAGAGCTAACTTCGGGAGACAAAAAAATTATCCGTAAAGCCTTTGATGTTGCCGTAGATGCGCACAAAGATCAACGCAGAAAAAGTGGAGAAGCTTATATTTTCCATCCAATCGCTGTGGCTAAAATTGTAGCTTCTGAAATTGGGATGGATGCAACTTCTATTGCTTCTGCCCTACTGCACGATGTGGTTGAAGATACCGAGTACACGCTAGAAGATATTGAACAAGAGTTTGGAATTGCCGTTGCTAAAATTGTGGACGGACTCACCAAAATTTCACATCTTAAGAAAGACAAAGACGTTTCGTTACAAGCGGAAAACTTCCGTAAAATGCTGTTAACGATCAATGATGATGTTCGTGTGATCATTATCAAAATTGCAGATCGTTTGCACAATATGCAGACGATGGACTCCATGCCTGCACACAAACAGGTCAAAATTGCTTCGGAAACCTTATACATTTACGCGCCGCTCGCGCATCGTATTGGCCTGTATAATATTAAAACTGAATTGGAAGATTTAGGATTAAAATATACAGAACCAGAAGTGTTTAAGGACATTGAAAATAAAATTGAAGAAAGTAAAGAAGAACAGCAAGCGTATATTGACAATTTCTCTTCGATCATTAAAAATTCGTTAGACAAAGAAGATTTTGAATACCTCATTAAAGGGCGTTTTAAATCTATCTTTTCGATTCGTAGAAAGATGGTCAAACAAGGTGTGACATTTGATGAAGTCTACGATAAATTTGCCATTAGAATTATCTATGAAACCGAGAATTTAGAGAATGAAAAGTTCTTGGCGTGGAAAATATATTCGATCGTCACAGATCACTTTAGACCGAATCCTGTGCGTTTGCGCGATTGGATTTCTTCCCCAAAATCAACTGGATACGAAGCGTTGCACATTACCGTGATGGGACCAGAAGGACGTTGGGTAGAAGTACAAATTCGTTCGCATCGCATGCATGAAATTGCAGAAAAAGGATATGCAGCACATTTTAAATACAAACAAGGTGAACAAAAAGAACAAGGACTTGAACCTTGGTTGAATAAATTGCAAGAAGCACTCGAAAATCAAACTGCGAATGCGGTTGATTTTGTAGAGGAATTCAAGCTGAATTTGTATGCGAAAGAAATTTTCGTATTTACACCTACGGGCGATTTAAAATCCTTGCCAAAAGGTGCTACGCCGCTCGATTTTGCCTTCAGCATTCACACGCAAGTCGGATATCACACGCGAGGCGCCAAAGTCAATGGAAAATTAGTTCCGCTAAGTCACGAATTGAAAAGTGGTGATCAGGTAGAAATTATTACGTCTGACAAATCAAAACCGAATGCCAACTGGTTGGATTATGCCACGACTTCTAGAGCGCGTTCGCGTATCAAATCTTCGTTACGTGAAGAAAAGAAAGAAATTGCAGAAGAAGGAAAAGAAATTCTCCGCCGAAAGTTAAAGCAGTTAAAAATCACGCTGGACGAGAAAGCAATCAACGAAATGGTGAGTCACTTTAAACTGAAAACGAGTTTAGACTTATTTTATCGTGTCGGTATTGGAACGATTGACAATCAGAAATTAAAAGAATTTGCGACACAACGCAGCACGAGTATTTTCAAATTCTTCAAGAATAAAATTCGACGTGCACCTTCTACGCCAAACGAAGAAATCAACCAGCCAGAAGTGTCCAATCGCTATGACGTATTGGTGTTTGGAAAAGAGGAAGAAAAACTGAATTATAAGTTAGCCAATTGTTGCAATCCGATTCCTGGCGATCCTGTTTTTGGTTTTGTCACTGTGAATGAAGGTATCAAAGTTCACAAAAAAGATTGCCCAAATGCCGTGAGTTTACAAGCAAATTATGCCTATCGCATTATGACCGCAAAATGGATTGATTCTTCGCAGGAAGAATTTACCGCATTGCTAGAATTGACGGGAATTGATAACATGGGATTGGTGAATGAAGTAACAAAGATTATTTCCAACAACATGCACGTAAATATTAGAAACATCAGTTTTGAAACGAATGACGGTATTTTTACAGGACGCATCATGGTGATTGTAAAAAACAACACGATTTTAAAACGTTTGATCACCAATCTGAAGAAAATAAACGGTATTGAGAAGGTGACGCGTGCGTAAGGTTTACAGAAAATTTTATATAAAAAAAGCTGTCAAACACATTCGGATTTGTGTAGACAGCTTTTCTTACAATAACTAAATTCTTAGCACTGATTGCACTTTTCAGGGCAAGTCAGTGAGCAATAACAGGTAGCAATAATGGTGCATGCATCATGTGCAGTTCTGTTGGTTTTTCTCGTTTTAATAGTTTCAATCGTTAAATCAATTGTTAGTTCAATCGTTTCCACGGAAATAATAACAGTCGTTGGATCGGTTCCTCCTTTCAACATAGAAGTATCCAAATTTGAAATGGTCTTTTTGTGTAACTGAAGTTTCTGTTTTAAATCTTTTTTCTTCATGATATATGTGTATTAAGTTTTTACGAATGCGTTATAACTAAGTTTGACAAATCTCCACACAAGTCAGCGGAATGGTAGTTACTTGTGGAATATTCACTAGTTCATCAACAATAAAAATGTACCACCAATGCTGGTTTCGAAGCAGTCAACGATTAACAATTAAAATCGCATGCAGTACGCACACAACTTGGTGGATTGGTTCCACAATCATGTGATGGAGGACAACCTTCACTAGTCTCTACAGGACATACGCGTGGTTTTGTGAAATGTTCTATCGTAATTTTAATTGTATTAATAATAACATACGTTGTGGCTTGCACAATACCATCTGTTCCTCCACGAAGATTATCAGTTTGTAATGTAGAAATGATATTTTTTCCTAAGTGCAGTCGGGAATTGAATTCTCTTTTTTTCATAATGTAAAACTTTAGTAATTGATACTGATTGTACACCGTATAATTGCGAATCATACAATAGTTTTCTATATATGATTTAGGAGAATACACATTTCTGATTATCAGAAACATACTTACTAAAAGTACGTCATTAAAATGAAAAAACAAACAAAATATGTTAAGAAAGTCTAAAATTGGTCATTCTCAGCACGTGTATTGAAATTCCCAAGGTGAATATGTTCGAAAATTTGAAAAATAAATGTAAATTTGCTTTTTAATCTTCAGCTAAGATGCAACAAAACACCGAGGAAAATAATCAGGATATTGTTAAGAATGTTTTCACAAAGTTTTTAGAAGACAATGGACATCGAAAAACTCCTGAGCGCTTTGCGATTCTACAAGAAATTTACGACAGTGAAGAACACTTCGACATAGAATCGTTATATATCAAAATGAAAAATAAAAACTATCGTGTGAGTAGAGCAACGCTGTACAATACGATTGAACTTTTATTAGATAGCAATCTGGTGCGCAAGCATCAATTTGGTCAAAATCAGGCGCATTATGAAAAGTCGTATTTTGACAAGCAGCACGATCATGTAATCCTTACAGATTCTGGCGAAGTGATGGAATTCTGCGATCCGAGAATTCAAATTATCAAAAAAACCATTGAGGAAATTTTTGATATCGAAATTCACAATCACTCACTATATTTCTACGCAACAAAGAAGGAGAAAAACTAGACACAACAACACACTAATCAAATAAATATAATGGCAGTAGATTTACTACTCGGACTTCAATGGGGAGACGAAGGCAAAGGAAAAATTGTGGACGTACTTACCGCAAACTACGATATTATTGCCCGTTTTCAAGGTGGTCCCAATGCAGGACATACTTTAGAATTTGACGGAATCAAACATGTATTACGTACCATTCCCTCAGGAATTTTTCACGAAACAGCAATCAACGTGATTGGAAATGGCGTCGTAATTGATCCTGTGGTTTTTAAGAAAGAATTGGATGGTTTGGCAAAGTTCAACATCAACATTCAGGAAAAACTGATCATTTCTAGAAAAGCACACTTAATCCTACCAACACACCGCTTGCTAGATGCCGCTTCGGAAGCATCCAAAGGAAAAGCAAAAATTGGCTCTACACTCAAAGGAATTGGACCAACATATATGGACAAAACTGGTAGGAATGGAATTCGTGTTGGCGATTTAGAATTGGACAATTGGAAAAAGAAATATCGTGCACTAACCAACAAGCACGAAGCAATGATCAACTTCTATAACGTAGATGTGCAGTACGATTTACAAGAATTGGAAGAAGAATTCTTTGAAGCAGTAGAAGTCTTAAAAACATTGCAATTTATTGACAGCGAAGAATATTTACACCAAGCGCAAAAAAATGGCAAAACCATTTTAGCAGAAGGTGCACAAGGTTCGTTATTAGATATTGATTTTGGAACTTATCCGTTTGTCACCTCATCCAATACTACAGCCGCAGGAGCGTGTACAGGATTAGGAGTTGCACCAAACAAAGTAAAAGATGTCTTCGGAATTTTTAAAGCGTATACCACACGTGTAGGTTCTGGACCTTTTCCAACGGAATTATTTGACGAAGTTGGTTCAGAAATGGCGCGAATTGGTCACGAATTTGGAGCCGTTACAGGACGTCCAAGACGTTGTGGTTGGTTAGATTTGGTTGCGTTGAAATATGCGTGTCAAGTCAACGGTGTCACACAATTGATGATGATGAAAGGCGATGTACTTTCAGGATTCAAAACCTTAAACGTATGTACGGCATACAAATACAAAGGCGAAACCATTTCGCATCTTCCGTACAATATTGAAGCAGAAAATGTAGACCCAATTTATACCGAATTCAACGGTTGGAAAGAGGATTTAACCCAAATGACAGATACGTCTCAATTTCCAAAAGAACTCAATGAGTATATTGACTTCTTGGAAAAAGAGCTAGATATTCCAATCAAAATTGTGTCGGTAGGTCCAGACAGAACACAAACCATACACAGATGATATTCTAGAATAGTATTCAGTCAGAACTTACTATTTGTCAGTTCGAGCATTATCGTAGATACCGAGCGTAGCTCATGAGAACACTGTAAAAGTTAAAATTTCGATTGAATCTCGACTGCGCTCGATTTGACACTCTAAATAATTACAAAACATAATCACTATAAAAGCTTCCAAAGCGGAAGCTTTTTTTATGGAAAATTCTCAAGTATTTTAACAATTTTTATAGGTTTGGGAATGGTTTTTGTTTAGTTTTTCGGTAACTTTGATATAATTCTATGCCTATGCCACTCGGAAGAAAATTTTTTAAGCTAAGAAAGAACAAACGATTCAATTATACACCGCGTTATTACGACGGTAAAGAGACTGGAAATGTGTATCATATTGAGAATAGATATGTAAAACACAGAGACGGTTTGAATGCAAATGATTTTGGAGGACATTGGAGAGAAGCACGACAAGCCAGTAGACATCGAGGAAATCGTGAAGTTTCTACGCGTTTGGTAATCATCATCGCAGTACTCATCTTGATTTTCTTGTATTTTATTGACTTTGACCTATCAATATTTACTAGAGGAAGATAATACATGGCAGACATAATAAGGCTTTTACCCGATCATGTTGCAAACCAAATTGCAGCAGGAGAAGTTGTGCAGCGACCTGCATCAGTGGTAAAAGAGTTACTTGAAAATGCAATTGATGCAAAAGCTACGGAAATCAAGCTTATTGTTAAGGAAGCAGGGAAAACACTGATACACGTCATTGACAACGGATTTGGAATGAGCGAAACGGATGCGCGACTTTCCTTTGAGCGTCATGCTACTTCTAAAATTCAAGCAGCCGAAGATTTATTCAATTTACATACTAAAGGGTTTCGCGGAGAAGCATTGGCTTCAATTGCAGCAATTTCGCATGTGGAATTGCAAACGAAGAAAGAAGACACCGAACTTGGGACACGCATTAAAATTGAAGGTAGCAAACTCATCCGACAAGAAGTGATTTCTACGCCGACAGGCACCTCGATCGCGGTAAAAAATCTATTTTATAATATTCCAGCTCGACGTAACTTTTTAAAGTCAGATGCGGTGGAATTGCGCCATATTATTGACGAATTTCAACGTGTGGCATTAGCGCATGCGGATATTAAGTTTGTGCTGTATCACAATAGCAACGAATTGTTCAATCTGCCAAAAAGCAATTACCGTCAGCGTATTGTGAATATTTTGGGTGGAAAAACCAATGAAAAGCTCGTGCCGATTGAAGAAGATACCGACATTGTAAAAATTGGCGGATTTGTGGGCAAGCCTGAATTCGCGAAGAAAAGCAGAAACGAACAATTTTTCTTTGTCAACAACCGATTCATCAAGAGTCCGTATTTGCATCACGCCATTACGGCAGCGTTTGAAGGATTACTGAAAGAAAAGATGCAGCCGAGTTATTTTATCTATCTCGAAGTCAATCCTGAAACGATTGATATCAACATTCATCCCACAAAAACCGAAATTAAATTTGACGACGAACATTCACTCTATGCGATGCTTCGTGCGACAGTAAAACACAGTTTGGGACAGTTTAATATTGCGCCTGTACTCGATTTTGAACGCGATGCGAATTTAGACACGCCATACAATTATAAAGACAAGCAAGCAGCAGTTCCGAATATTCAAGTGGATCGTAGTTTCAATCCGTTTGCGAATGAGGTAAAAACTCAAAAAACAACGAGCGCGGCACCACGATATGCAAACTTTAAGAAAGAATCCACAGAAGGTTGGGAAAGTTTGTATGTTGGCTTGGAATCGAAATCAAATTCGAACCAATTTTCATCAGCAAATATAGAATTTGAATCAGAAGCCGTAACGAGTTCTTTGTTTATGAATGAAGAACCGAAAGAAACGCTGACCTATCAACTGCACCGAAAATATATTGTGAGTTCCATCAAATCGGGAATTGTGATTATTGATCAACATCGTGCGCATCAACGTGTGTTGTATGAGCAATTATTGCGAAATATTACCGTAAGTGATGCCGTAAGTCAGCAATTGTTATTTCCTGTGACGTTTTCGTTTTCTACGAGTGAAATTGCACTTTTAAAAGAAGTAAAAGAAAGTCTAGAAAATATTGGCTTTATGTTTAGTGCTATTTCAGAAGATTCGATTGAATTGTCTGGGATTCCGTCAAACATTTCCGAAAGTGAATTGCAAATCATCATCGAACAAATGCTGAACGATTTTCAGGGAGAAATTCCAGACACAGGTTTTAGTCAAACGGATGTCTTAGTGAAATCTTTAGCCAAAAGCATGGCAATTCGCACTGGAAAAAAACTAGAAACCGAAGAGCAAGAAGCTTTGGTAAACAACTTATTCGCTTGCAAAGAACCAAGCGTTTCACCTTTTCAAAGAACCATATTCATCACCTTAAGCGTAGATGATTTAGATAAAAAATTTATATAGATTATGATGCGCATCACTGATACCGTCAAGCATTTAATCATCATCAATGTCATTTTGTGGTTTGCCACATTTATATTGGGCGAACGCGGCATTGACCTAAGCGCGATCTTGGCATTGTATTTTCCCTTAAACAATGCGTTCGAATTTTGGCAACCGATTACCAGCATGTTTATGCATTCTATGGCAAGTGTCACGCACCTTTTGTTCAACATGTTGGCGTTGTGGATGTTTGGCTCTGCGTTGGAAGCACGCTGGGGAAGAGTCAAATTCCTCAGTTTTTACATGATTTGTGGAATTGGCGCCGGTTTGGTATATACCTTGGTGAATTATTTTCAATTTCAAAGCTCGCTAAATGTGCTGGTAGAAGCTGGAATCAATCAGTCGGATATCATAGAAACTTTAAATAGAGGCATGTACAATGAAGGTTGGGGAAATTTTCTCTCTAATGAGCAATTAACAGATATGATGAGCACATTTTTTGGTCCTGCTGTTGGAGCTTCTGGAGCTATTTATGGAATACTGGTAGCTTTTGGAATGATGTATCCGAACACCGAATTGATGCTGCTATTCTTGCCAATTCCGATCAAAGCCAAATACTTTATTCCAGGCATCCTATTGCTGGATTTCATAGGTGGAATTTCAGGTGGAATTAGTGTATTCGGTACTGGAAATATTGCGCACTTTGCCCATTTAGGGGGCGCGCTGTTTGGCTTTATATTGATGTGGTATTTTAATAAAACACAGTTTAACAAAAATCGTTGGAATTAATGGACACAAAAACCCGTTTGCTGATAATGTATCGTGGCTTTAAAGCTCCGGAAAAAGTGATTGCACTTAACATTGCCGTTTTTTTAATCATGATACTATTCAACGCTATTTACTATTTATTTAATGGATATCCTTCCACTATATTTAGAGATATTTTTGCCGTTCAAGCAGATTTAGGAGAGTTTATCGTGAAGCCTTGGACGTTTGTCACCTATGGTTTTATGCATGCAGGCTTTTTCCATTTGCTGTTTAACTGTATTGGACTCTATTTTACAGGAAGAATTTTCATGTATTATTTTACCGAAAAACAATTTATCACCGTATATGCCTTCGGAATTTTTGCAGGTTCCGCAGTATTTTTAACGGCATATAATGTATTTCCTGCGTTGGCCAATCAACCTTATATTAATTATTTAGTTGGTGCTTCGGGTGGTGTAGTTGCTATTACTATTGCAGGTGCTACCTATGCACCAAATCTGATTGTAAATCTATTTGGCATACTTCCTGTAAAGTATTGGATTATTGGTCTTTTATTAACAATATCGTATTTGGCTTCTATTCAAGGTGGATCGAATGTAGGTGGAAACTTTGCCCATTTAGGCGGTGCATTTATTGGCTATTTTTATATCAGACAATTGCAAAAAGGAAAAGATATTGGAATAGGATTTGAACGTTTTTGGGATCGTATGGTAGCGTATTTTACACCCAAAAAGAAATCTCCTTTAAAAACCGTATACAAAAACAAGCAAACCAAACGTTCTACTACTACAACAAGTCAATCTGCTTCAGAAAAACAACGAAAGATTGATGCTATTTTAGACAAGATCAGTAAATCTGGCTATGACAGTCTCACCAAAGCGGAAAAAGACTTTCTATTCAAGGCTGGAAAAGAAAATTAATACATGGACGAAAAGAAGGAGAAACGATTACGGATTGCAAGCAGAATTGTCTTCTTCGTAAATAGTGTCTTTGCGGCATTGTTAGTACTGTCCTATATTTTGCCCTACGCCGTACCCAAAAGCTTTCCAATTCTTTCAGTATTAAGTTTGTTGGTGCCGGTTTTTATTGTGATCAATTTTGCCTTTATGATGTTGTGGATTTTGTTTATGCGGAAACAATTCCTGTTATCTTTTATCGTGCTTATTTTGGGCTACTCACATGTGACTACGATGTATAAATTTTCTGGAAAATCGACAGAACCTTCTGAAAATGCATTGTCTGTAATGAGCTATAATGTGCGTTTGTTCAATATTTATGATTGGATTAAAGAATCAAAGATTGATGAAAAGATTGTGGAATTGGTTCGTAACGCTTCTCCGGATATCATGGCGTTTCAAGAGTTTCACAAGAAGCAACAAGAAGCATTTGACTTTTATCCGTATCGACATATTGTTTTAAGAGGAAAAAAGAAAACCGTTGGACAGGCTATTTTCTCTAAATTTCCGATCATACAGCAAGGTTCTATTGAATTCCCGAATACGTCTAATAATGCTATTTATATAGACATTGTACAAAATAACGACACGATTCGTGTTTACAATCTGCATTTGCAATCCTTACACATCAATCCGAAAAAAGAAGAGTTTTCGCAGAAGAATTCGGAGCGTTTGTTGAAACGTATGGCAACTGCGTTTACCATGCAGCAATCGCAAGCAGAATTATTTGAGATCAATCGCAGGAAATGCAAGCATAAAAAAATCATTTTGGGCGATTTCAACAATACCCAATTCTCGCATGTATATAAAAAAATCAAAGGAGACATGAAAGATGCTTTTGTACAAGCAGGCACAGGATTTGGCTCCACCTTAGAATTTCCATACTTCCCAATGCGAATCGATTTTATCCTGGCAGACTCGTCGTTCACGGTAAATTCATTCAAAACGTTTGCGGAACACTACTCCGATCACTACGCGATTAAAAGTGTCATTTCGATGGAATGATTTTTCTCAACAAACCGTACAATTGCGAAATGTTTTAAGTGTATCTTTTCAATCGCTCAAAATCTCCATCGAAAAAACTTTTAAATCTGTTAAAATAGCAGCATAAAAAACATCCAATTTCCATAAGAAATACGCGATTTTCCCTTAATATACAGACTCTTATTCATGATTTATAAATTTAATATTTCAATTTATGAATTCGGCAAACTAGGGTTTTAATACGTTCTTCAATTCTAATAGTTTTGAGGAACATTAACATTAAAACCATTAGTATGAAAAAAAGAAATTTTACCAAATTTCGACTGAACAAACAGTCTATTTCTAGTTTGAAAAGTGTGCAGCTTACCGGCGGACGAAGCAAAAAGTGTATGTATACTCAGAAAATTGAATGCCAAACGAAGCTTTGCCATTCTAGTCCATTACTATTTGATTGTACAGTGACCTACCAAGCCTGTGTAACAGAACCTAGATTTTGCGGAATGTTTTAAGTATGTTCTTTCAATAGTCCAAAAAAAACGATAGCATCTACTAAAATAGTAGCGCTAAAAGAACATCTAATTTCTAGAGTAAATCCGCAATTTTACAGCCATTTCCGCATTTTTGTGTAGGATTTATAAATTTATAGTTTCAATTTATAAATTTCACCTGATAGGGTTTTATTACCTTCCTGAATTCCAATAGATTTGAGGAACATTAACATTAAAACCACTTACGATGCAAAAAAGAAATTTTACCACATTTCGACTGAACAAACAGTATGTTTCTAACCTTACAACCCCAATTGTTGGCGGTAAAAAAACGGCAACTTGCGATTACACTAAAACTCCTTTATGTTACACAAAATACAATTGTATCACTAAAGGCTATTTAGAATGTACAGAATCGTTAGCAACCTGCGCTAATTGTGAAGGAACTAGATATTGTGAAGAGACTAGATAACACGAGTTATGATTGCTTGTAAAAGCTTTCTATTGTATCATTTTATCAAACTGATCTTTGATTTGTAAAATAAAGGAAAACCTTGCCTTTATTTTATAGATCAAAGATTTTTCTTATTGTATTGACTTTGCTTGCGTATTGTTTGAGTACCAAAATCACTGATGAAGCTCTGTGAATCAATAACCCAAATTCATAAGCCAACAATCTGCACTGTCAGCTAAAATGTGGAGTAATAATCCCAGTCCAATGATACGAGTTTTGGGAAAAAATACCATTCCCACATAGACCGCAATCGCATAATACGTATGCAACGGATGGAAATTGATACTACAACGATTCGGATCAAAAATAGGTGTTGCTAGCAAATGATCTAAATCGATCAACATCGCAGCTAAAAAGATAAGATAGACTGTTTTCCACTTTTTGCGATAAAAATACAATCCAATGAGCAGCGGAAATATAAAATGAAGTCCGTAATGAATACTAAATCGCAGCACTATCCTACCGTTTGTTGTTCTAAATAACTCAATGCATTGGTGCCTTCATTGAAGAGCAAATCGAGAATGCTTAGATTTCCAATAAAGCCAAATTTTGAGTCAAATACTTGTGTGTAGGAAGCAAAACCATGATCAGGTTCTTTTTTGACATTTACCAACTTTCTAAAATCTTGCTGATCTGTGACTATTGATTGATATGTGTTCGTTTGAGAGGTTTGTACATCTAATTGCAAGCAATCGTTAATGACCTGAATGGTATCGTAATTTAGGTCAATCAAATAGTCATATTTCTTTTCAAATACAGGTCGAAACTCATCTTCGTAATATTCAAAATATGGAGAAGTTCTATAGGCACTTTCGAGCGATTTCCAATGCAAGCGTTGCCAAGCAGTCTCATCCGCAATTTGAATTTCTTTATACTTTTGATGCAGACTTCGCTTGGAATGTCGCACAGGCACATTCAGCATCAGTTTTCCATTTGCTCCATAAATATATGTACGATTGCGATAGGTTTGCTTCTGAAAATTATCTTCCATTTCATACACAAGATGTTCTGCCTTTGCAAACAGAACGTAGTGTGCAATGCTTGGGAAATATGTGGGATGGACTAGGATGCTCACGATCTTTGAAGTTTATGAGTTTATAAGTTGAACAGTTTACAACTTAATTTTCAAATTATCAAATTGCTACATTGATACATTACTTCTTAGCTTCCTTCTTACGTTTCCTAAAGTAACTAAATACAAACCAACCAGCTAATAGCACTAAGAAATATGGAAAATACGAGATAGGTGCGCCTTCTCCACTCACAGTTGTAAACAAACGATTCCAACGAATTTTATTGAGTCCAGTAGCATTGCTATCCCAACTCATCCAAATAAATGTTGGTTTTCCTAGCACGTGATCAAACGGTACAAATCCCCAACTTCTAGAATCTTGCGAATTTCCACGATTGTCTCCCATCATCCAGTAGTAATTTTGCTTAAAGGTATATGAAGTAATTACCTCACCATCAATTAGAATTTGATTGTTTTTTACGGTCAAATTATTGCCTTCATATTCTGAAATAGCTCTTTTGTATAGTGGAATGTTGTCCATGTTTAACTCAATAGTCATACCTTGCGCCGGAATCTGAATAGGTCCGTAGTGACTTGTATTCCAAGGATATTTTTGTGAATGTGGAAAAATATTTCTTCCCAACTGACCTTTTTCAGGATGATACTTTTCTAAAGAAGCGACATTTGGATGATTTTTCAATTTTGAAGCAGCTTCTTCAGTAACAGCATTAAAAATACATTCTGATCGTTGTTGATCCAGATAACCATAACCATCCGTAATATCATACGCATCATGTAAATACTGGTCATTAAACATTCTATTACCTTTTAATTTAGCACGATAATTAAACTGCAACTTCGCACGATCTGGCAATACATTTTTCTTTCCATCAATATATACATACCCATCACGAACTTCCAATTTATCGCCTGGTAATCCTACACAACGTTTTACATAGTTAGAGCGTTTGTCCAAAGGTTTGTAAAGTGTCTTACTATTCGGATTATCAATAACGGTCAGCGAATCTACGGGCCAATTGAATACCACAATATCATTTCGCTCAATGCTTTCAAATCCTGGGAATCTGAAATACGGTAATTGTGGTTCTTTTACATAGGATTTTAATCCCGTAAACGGCACTGCATCGTGTACCATTGGCAAGGCAATTGGCGTCATTGGTGTTCTGGCTCCGTAGTGAACTTTACTTACGAATAAGAAATCACCCACCAACAAGGTTTTTTCTAAGGACGATGTCGGAATCACAAATGGTTGCATCACATAGGTATGTACCAATGTCGCTGCTACGACTGCAAACAAAATCGAAGCAATCCATTCCCCTGCGGAAGAACGTGGTTTTAAACTTCGTTCATGCACATATTCCACATTCAACATATAGTTTACGTAGAAAATATACAATCCTAAAGTCAGTACTACTAAGATCGTTTCACTACGTTCCGTACGTCCAAAACTGCGAATGGTTTCTACCCAAATTACAGGAAATACAATCAAATTCACGATTGGAATGAATAATAAAATTACCCAATACCATTCTTTCGGACGGTTGATAATGCGCATTAAAATAAAGGCATTGTAGATTGGCACTAAAGCTTCCCATGCTTTTCTTCCTGCTTTTACATACAGTTTCCAAGTTCCTAAAAAGTGAATAATTTGAACGGCTAAGAAGAATATTAAAAATGCTTGCGTAAACGACATTTGTTTTTTGTTTATTGATTCAACGGCTAGGCTGAATCGCGTTGGTTAGGTACAAATATATATTCCTCAGGGGAATATCTTTTAGATTTATTAAATGTTTAACACGTCTTTCATGCTATACACCCCTTTTTTTCCTTGAATCCACTCTGCTGCCACAACAGCTCCTAACGCAAATCCTTGTCGGTTGTGCGCTTCGTGTTTGATGGAAATACTATCGATAGCAGAATTGTATGTGATTTCGTGAGTTCCAGGGACTTCCGGGATGCGTTTGGCTACGATTGGAATTTGATTTTCATCGTCAGCAGTATCTAATTTCCAGTCGTTGTAGTTTGTATGTTGCATGATGCCTTCTGCAAGTGTAATAGCAGTTCCACTCGGTGCATCTAGTTTTTTGGTGTGATGAATTTCTTCGACGTTTACTTTGTAATCTTCCAATTGCGACATCATTTTCGCCAGATAGGCATTCATCTCAAAAAAAATATTTACGCCCAAACTAAAGTTAGATGCATAAATAAAAGCACCATTTGTCGTTTCACACATTTGCACAACGGCATCGTATTTTTCAAGCCAACCTGTAGTTCCTGAAATGACAGGGACTTGTTGTTTAATGCAATGTGTTATATTTTCATACGCAGCAGATGGAATGCTGAAATCAATTGCGACATCTACGTTAGTGAAATCATACTTTTGAATGTTTCCATCAATTTTATGGATAATGACATGATTCCGCGTACGCGCAATTTTCTCAATCTCCTTCCCCATTCGACCATATCCTAACAAGGCAATATTCATAGTATTTATTTTTGGAATGTGTAAAAGAAACTAAAATCTAAAGTTGAGCGTCAATCCGAGATTGCGATTGAAATCCACATCATTTTGATCGATGTGCGGACGGACAGATAAGTCATCACTTACGTTAAATTGCAACAAATGCGCATCCACATTGGCATCCACAATGTTTAAAACGTACGCAATGACGGTGAGTAAGAGTGATAAATCACGATTTCGTTGATAGAATTCTTGTGCATCGATCAACGCGTTATTATCTACCACAATGTCTTGGAATTCATCATCAGTAAATCCTGCCAAACGCCTTTTATACGCACGACGGTAGCGATTGTAATTTCGATTGTTGTCTATGTAGAAATAAATTCCTGTTCCCAATGCGGCATATACAATCGGAATTTTCCAATATTTTTTATTGTAGGCTTGTCCCAAACCTGGCAAGATCGCTGAGTAAAAAGCGGCTTTGGAAGGCGATAACGGATCGATGACTTTCTTTTCATCCACAACCGTTGCGTTATCTATTTTTAAGACAGATTCTTCTTTTTTGGTTTCCTCTGTTGTTTTTTCCTCTGTAGAAACGTTCTCTGTTTTCTCCTTTTCTGTTTCCTCTTTCTTTTCTTCTTGCGCCCACGAAAGTTGCACCGCAAAACACAAGAAACAAAACGCTATGATGATTTTATTTCCCACCTTTCAATAGTTTTTTGATTCGTGTGAAATCTGCTTCCGAATTGAATGGAATGGTAATTTTCCCTTTTCCATTTTTCCCTACTTTCACATCTACTTTTTGACCAAAATATTCAGAGAAATCGCGAATTCCTTTGCGTACATATTTTGGAACTTCGGTTGTTTCTGCTGCTGGCGATCCGACAATTTTGTCTTCCTTGTATTTTTTCACCAAAGCTTCGGTATCACGAACTGATAGTGATTTGGAGACAATATCCTCATAGATTTCCAGTTGATCGTTGGTGTTTTCTATGTTTACCAACGCACGTCCGTGTCCCATGCTTAGGAAACCATCGCGCATTCCGGTTTGAATAATTGGATCGAGCTTTAACAAACGTAAATAGTTGGCAATCGTAGAACGCTTTTTCCCTACGCGTTGACTCATCTGCTCTTGCGTTAAGCTAATTTCATCAATCAGACGTTGGTACGAAAGCGCAATTTCGATCGGATCTAAATCGGCACGTTGAATATTTTCCACCAACGCCATTTCCAACGATTCCTGATCGTTCGCAATACGCACATACGCTGGAATCGTTTCCAATCCGATAAGTTTGGACGCTCTGTAACGACGTTCTCCTGAAACTAATTGGTATTTTTCAAAACCTAATTTACGAACCGTAATCGGCTGAATAACACCTAATTCCTGAATGGAAGATGCCAATTCGCGAAGCGCTTCTTCGTTAAAGTTGGTACGCGGTTGAAACGGATTGACATCAATCGTGTCAATAGACAATTCGACAATATTACCTACAACTTTATCCGCATTTTTGTCTGAAACTGATGAAATATCATTTTCAGGATCTTTTAATAATGCAGATAATCCTCTTCCTAATGCTTGTTTTTTTGTTGCCTTCGCCATAAATCTTATTTACCACTGTTTTTCTTTATCACTTCGTGTGCTAAATTTAAGTAATTGGTGGCACCTTTACTACTTGCATCATAGTTGATAATGCTTTCGCCGTAACTTGGTGCTTCACTCAATCGTACATTTCGCTGTATGATAGTTGTAAATACCATATCGTTGAAATGCTTTTGTACTTCCTCTACCACTTGATTCGACAAGCGCAAGCGAGAATC
>JBCCLH010000018.1:0-107654 GCA_039026955.1 Bacteroidota bacterium | reverse complement strand
TTTTTTTCCTAATAGTTATAGGTTTTGTATTGTTTTTAATTAGCCATCTACTGGGCGCTATACAAAGAATCAACATAGATTTCACGAAATATCAAAGTCTTGCTGAGTATAAATAAAATACTCAGTACAAGTAAGTTTATTTAAATCAAAAAAATATGAATGCAAATAAAGACAAGAATAGTAAAAAAGAGGATGACAAAATAGAAGTTAAAAAATTACAAGCTAAAAATACTCGAATCAATACGAACAAGGAATTAGATAATAAGGAACAGATAGTTCGTGTAAATAAAGAATATTTAGAAAATTTAGTTTTAGATGCTGATTTTGAGGAAGATTCAGGAGAAGTTGCTTCATATATACCAGAATTAGGTACGGCTCTAAAGGAAAAAACAGGGATTTCTATATGTTACATTGATAATCCAATACCAATATCAGCAGGCGATTGTAGTAGCGACAAAAGATCAAGACCCTTTGGTAAAGTAGATCAGGAAAACAGGTTAGAAGATGATATGTTTACGATTCAATCAATATCAAAAGTATTTGCTTTGTTATATGTATTAGATTGTAGAGGCGAAGATTTTGTTTTTAAGCGTATCCATAAGGAGCCCACAGGCGATCCTTTTAATGCTGACCCAAAAACAACTAAATCTAAAGGTGGAGAAAAGCGTATACCTTTTAATCCAATGATTAATGTTGGAGCCATATTTATTACTTCATTATTTCCAGATGTTTTGCCTGAAGAAGGAGTAACAGGAGAGGTTATAGAAGAAGCTAAAGGTATAATAAAAGTAGCCACTGATGCACGAATATATAGGATGAGCGAACTCGCAATTAGAAAGATTGAAAATGAAGGGGTTTCAGATCAAGTAAAAAAGAAGCTCACACTCTTTTATGGGACTGAAATAGAAGAAGTAAATAGTTTACATAAGACTAAAAAAACTACAAATTATTATATGACTAGAGACGAACTTAAAAAAAAGTTATCTCTGGTGTTATCTGATGAAGAACAAAAAGACTATCTCAACAAGGTATTAGATTATTGTAATGATGGCAAATTTAAATTATTTATGGATTTTGTTTGTAGAATGTGTAATGACTCAAGTATGATTGTGGATCATGCCGTATGGGAGTCTGAGAGTGCAACAGGTCATAATAATAGAGCTCTGGCTTGGAGAATGCATGCAGATAAAATATTTTTTACAGAGCGTGGAAAAAGACGAGACTCTTATGAAGAAGTAAATTACATTGAAGATGTTTTAAGTACTTATTTTAGACAATGTTCCATTCTAGTGAATTCTAATCATTTAGCTCATGCTGCGGCTGTTATGGCTGGAGGTGGAAAACTACCAGGATCACACATATCACCATTTAAATACAAAAAAGTAAATGAAGCATTATTAGCAAGTGTAATTTCTATAATGTCGAATTGTGGTCTTTATGATGGTTCGGGGGAATTTGCCTATCGTATAGGGCTGCCTGGAAAAAGTGGTGTTGGAGGTGGAATAATGTGCGTTGTTCCAGGTATTGCTGGTATTGCAGTATTTTCACCAGCATTGGATTCTAAAGGCAATAGTGCTAGAGGACTTTACATGCTCGAAAAACTATCTGAAAGATTTAGATATAATATTTTTAATCGGAATCGTATTAAAGGTTTCAAACTAAAAATATCAAAAGAGAAAATTGAAAGACTATTACATGATGTAAAGTATAGTTATGATGCTCCAAAAGATTGTCAACCAGCGGATTATATTCCGGAGTTAGGAGCGAATAAAGCATCTAAAACTGCAGTTGCTATCTGTATACCTGGTCAACCTATTAAGGTATATGGTTCTACAAACGATCATAAAGAAACTTTTTCTTTGCAATCAATTGCTAATCTTTTTGGGTTGCTCTATGTGTTGCATGAGAAATCAGAAGGAATGGTCTTTAGATATGTAGGAAAAGAACCTTCTGGGGGAAGCTTTAATGAAATGAAATGGACTATAAATCAAAGTAATGGATCAATGGCCCCATTCAATCCAATGATAAATGCTGGAGCTATAGCGATAGCATCAATGATACCTGATAACTATAACGACCTAGGGAGAAATTTCAATCAACTTTGGCTTAATGAAGGTGGTATTCTAGATTATTACCCAGGTAAAAATAGTTTGTTAGAAGTTGATAATGATGAAAAACGAAAATATGTGAATGATAGTAGATCAAGATTAAAAAATAAACATGTGAGAAGGAGTGAGATAATAGATGAGTTATTATGCATATTCCCATTTATAGAGTTTGTTAGAAAACTGTGTGGGGATTCAACAAGTAGAAAAATACGCGTAGATTGGGATCTTTTTCTGTCAGAACGTAAAACAGGTCACAATAATCGTTCACTGGCTTGGCAAATGAATGATAATAAATTCTTTGATAATATCTTGGCTCGTCATGAAATATACAATACCAAAGAAGAAGGGATCATTGAAGATATTCTAAATGTTTATTTTCAAATGTGTTCATTAAAGGTAAGCCTAAAACATCTTGCATATTTTGCTGGTGTATTAGCTAATGGAGGTAAAGACTTGGGAGATAAAGGGGAACAGTTACTAACCCCAAGAGAAGTAGCTATTGCAACTTCAATGATGTCAACTAGTGGTTTATATAATGAATCAGGTGATTTTGCCTATAATGTTGGTATACCGTCCAAAAGTGGTGTAAGTGGAGGAATAGTAGGTGTTGTCCCTGGTAAATTAGGGATTGCTGTATATTCTCCTTCAGTAGATAGCAAAGGTAATAGCTGTAGAGGAATGAAACTACTGCAAGATATTTCTAAGTTAGAAGATTTAAGCATTTTTAAATAAAAATACAATGAAAAAGGCACTACTGATTTCCCCAATTGGTGATGTAGGTTCACCAATAAGGACTAGGGCTAATTTTATTGAACAAGAGTTAGTAAAAAAGGGACTTAAAGATACATTTAGAATTGAAGTAAGGCGTGCAGATAAAATAACGGATCCTACACAAAAAATTTACAATAAGATTATTAATGATATCATAAGCTGCGATCTTTTAATTGTAGATACCACCAATAACAACCCTAATGTTATGTTTGAATTAGGAATTGGAGTAATTCTTGATAAGCCATTACTACTTCTAAGAAATAAGAATCAAATAAACAGAGAATCCATTCCGTTTGACATTCAAGATTTACCTTTTCTTTCTATACCTATGTTTTTTAAAGATTATAATGATGATTATAAAAAGTTAGAAGAAGATATAAAGTCATCTAAAGTAGAGATTAGTAAGGGGATAAAATCTTTTTTAGAAAATAAAGAATCAAAAAAAATGGGAGTATTGCCCACTGAAATCAAAGAAACAATTAATGGCTTTTTTAAATCTAATGAGCTAAATAAAATTCAGAGCTTAGAGAAAGAGAAGGAAGGCTTGTTAAAACGAATCAATGAGCTTAATGGTCAACTAGAAAATGATCAAGCTAGAAAAACAGAATACTTTATTAGCAAGCTTAATCAAGTAAGTGATATAAACGACTTACCACCTAGGTTTATTGATGAATGTTGCAATTTTGGAGATGAATTAGAAGTATATCCTGAAAATCTAGTTCATGCACGTCGTTTATATAACGCCTTATTGATTCATCAAAAAGATAATGAATCAGTTTATTACAGATTGGCAAGGGTAAATTATTCTATTTGGCAAAAACAAAGCACAGGTAAAAAGCTAAAAAGCGAAGAACTATATTCTTCAATAAAATATGCCAATAAGGTATTGGCAATTAACCCAAACTACCCAAATGTAGAATGGCTAATGGAAAAACTAAAAAAAGAAATGTCAAACTTAAAACAATAACAAATGGAAGAAAGGATCAATACTATAATACGCGAACGAATTCAAAAAAATAGAAGTACAATAAAAGATATTTTTAATGATTTGGTAAAAAGATGGCCTAATTGTAATGGATTCATTGGGTTTGAAGATATGGAGGGGATGATATCCATTCTCTTTTCTCACAATGAAAAATTTTATCACATGAGTGCTTATGAAGGTTTTACAGGATATGTATATCAAAAAGGTGGTGCGGAAATTTATGTTCCAACCAAACATAGGGGGAAATTAGCTAAACCGTCCAAGAATATGGAATCTGTAAATTTTTCTGAGATGGTAGCTACCATAAAATATATGGATAATGATAATAAGATTGAAAATGTAGGTGTAATTCTTATTGATAAATTTCTTGAGCCAGGTTTTGATGAAAAAGATTTAGAAGCTTTGCGAAGTATAGCTTCAAATATTTCGGATATATTGAATAACGTAGATCCATGGAATTTAAGAAGTTGGTGGCAAAAATATGAATCAGATTGTATTGAAAAATATCTAGAAATACTACAAAAGGAATTAGCGTCAAAACTAAAAGGAAGAGAAGGTATTTCACTAAACACTCAATTGTATAAAGGAGATAAACTTTCAATTCCAGTAGAGATAGAGGTTAATAAAACATCTTTTTCTAGAAATGCAGGGAGTACGGTTACTGAGAAAGTTTTATTAACTGGAGTGAGTCATTATGAGCCAGCTTCGGTAACGCAGGGAATGCTAGTATTTCCTTTTCCAATTAATGGTCCTATAAGGGGAGTAATATCAGTGAGGAGACTTGAACCATTAGAACAAGAACATAAAGAGAAAAAAGAAGTTAGCGAAATAAAAAGAATAATTAAAGACACAATAGAATCTATTGATTACCCACTTTTTAAGAAAGCTTTTGATACAGAGGATGCCGGAGTAAAGATGTTTTCTATTTTGAACAAATGTAACTCAGACGACCTTCCTATTGAAAATGCTTTGGGTGATATTTGTAGAGATTTTGGTACGATTGATAATGCAAAGATTGAGTTATTTCTTTCCCCTGAAATTTTAAGTAAAGAACAAGCTTCGAAGTACTCTAATTTGCATATAAGAGAGCAATTGAAATTAGAAACTGAATTTTCAAAAGAGGACAATCTTTCTTTTCGCCCTAGGTACTGGGATAAAAAAGACTCAACCCATCAAGAGCTACGATGTGGTATTTTTCTTGGTCAACAATTGGTAGGTGGAATAAAATCTACCCCACTTGATGAAAAAGTAAAAAGCCAACCTCATATGGATGGGCCAATTATTGAAGTATTTTCTACATTTTTAAGTAAATTGTTATCTAAAAAGGAAAAGTCAAGAAACTTAAATCTTCTTTTTGAAGACTTCAATAAAGAAGAGAATTTTATTGAAGCTAACTTTCTCTCCAGATGTGTGAATATTCTTGAATCTAATTTTGCTTGTGTGTTAGTATTTAATGAATCTAACGGAATAGCTTCAATGAGTTTTATACCTCACCCTCAAAATGAAGATATGAGTATAAGTCAAGCCAAAATGAGAGGTATCGTATCTAAATTAGATTTAGGCAGTCAGAGTTACATAAACTTAAATAATAACTCAGATGAAATAAGGAGACTTGGTATCAAAGACTCAAATGGATTAAGAAATTTATTAAATGAATTTCAAATAAGATCACTTATGATTAAGAAAATTGATGAAAAAAGAATTATTCTAGCGGGTACCATTAGAGAGAAGTCATTTAAGCGTATTTTTGATAGAGAGGACCAAGATAATATTTCTATGCTGGCATTACTATATAGGCTAAAGTTTTAGACTAAATTAATTCAACATTGTTTTTAGGCTTGATAAAAGCATATTTAGCATCTTTTGAACTTAATAGGCTTTGATCATAATACCTACTTAGATATTGTGAGTCCAAAAGATCTTTTTCCGAAGCTAAAAAATCCATCGAATTTTCATAGCTATTATTTTTTACTCTTTTGAACACAATTCTAGCCCAAGCTTGAGTCTTTGTTTCATTATATCCTCTATATTGAGTTTCAGGCACATCATGTACTTTGTTTAACGCTTTAATTCCCTTCCTCATTTTAGCAATAGTAGTTTCTAAATTCTCAAATTTTGAATATACAAATGCTAAACGTAAGTGATATTTATGATTCCAATCAGTTTTCGATATTTTACTAGATTCAAAATTTATCAAAAGTTCTAAGTCATTCATTTAAATTCAAATTAATCACTAGCAATGTAAGTATTTGCCGTTAATTTATACTATTCTACAATAAAAAATCATCTATATTATAGCTAATCTTATTTATTATTTTAATCCTAAATAAACTGTAACGTTTTTTTAGACGTTTTTTTAGAACTTGTCATTAATCATTTTATGTTATTGTAAACTTATTAAGTTAACAGGAGCACCGTTTTGGAGCATCGTTTTTGACCGTTTTTGATAGTTTTTCGGACTCCTTTATTTTTAACTAACTAATAGTCAGTTGTTTCAAAAAGGTTGTTCTGTGTTGTGGTTCCAGAGGTCGCCGGTTCGAACCCGGTCTTTCACCCTTTATAAACACTATAAAAGCCAAGTTGTATGACTTGGCTTTTTTCTTTTAGGTACAACATAGGTACAACAAAATGATTGTTTAATATCTTCTAAACTGAAAATTCTAAAAAAGCGCCATCCCAACATAAAAGATGACGCCTCTCTTCTTTAGTTGTGTTTATGTCTTATTGCCCATGTAGACCACAACTAAATCCTACAAAACTACACTGTCAATATTTTGTTTGCTTCTGCGTTATTATTTGTAAATTGTAAATACTATTAAAAAGAAAGACAGGAATTACCCCATCTTTCAACCATAATAAAATAAACTAACCATCAACTAGCTCTAAGTATGTCATTTAGATACTAACAAATAGTAGTTTTTTTTCAATTTCTTGTGAGATATATAGCTACTCTTTAATTATTTTAATTGTTTTTTTAGCTTTTTCAGAATATACTTTTAACATATACATTCCACTTGGTAAACTGTTTACATTGATAGTAGTGAGATTATTTTCTTGAGAAAGTACTAACTGTCCGTTGACGTTTAGTATCTCTGCTTTGATGATTTCAGTGCTTGTATTATTGATGTGAATGATATCTTTGACAGGATTCGGATAGATAGAAAGTTCTGCTAGTTCATTAGGTTCTTCTACAGAAAGTGTGGAAAAGTCAAAGGAAGACATTCCCGAAACTGCCGCCGCATTTGGATCTACTACATTTATAAATTCTGCCATGCCATTATCCACCATGTCTGCTTGCATAAAGCTTTTTAGTGGTACAACTGTAGACGCTAAAGCTGAATTATTCTCTAAAATATACATGGTTCCCGAAGTTGGTACGCCATTGATTTGAATGGTTACAATATTGGAAGTTGTTCCTGTAGATGGTGCAGCTAACGAAGCTGGACTTCCCAATGTTTCGGTAATTAAATAACCATCATTTGCGGCTTGTCCAACAGCACCTCCATCAAAGAAGGTAGCCGAAGCAGCTCCACCTAATGAAGAAGTAATACTAGCGGTAACACCATCTGGTAGGATGATGGTGAAACCATAACTCTGTACCGAAGTTACAAAGGTATTTGAGCTAGTATTCGGAACTGCTCCAATGGTAAAATTGTAGCTTCCATTGTCAATGAGTGTGTATGTGTAGCCATCTTGTGCATTTACTGGAAATGTGAATGTTGATAGGATGGTGATGTATAAAAGGATGAGTGTGTGTCTTTTCATGATTAATCGATTGTTAAAAAGTTTTCTGGTAATTGTTCTATGATTTGATAGGTACTAAAGTTTAAAAAGTTGCCTGGATGCGCTAATACATTTTGTAAGATAAAAGGTGTATCTGGATTGGTTCCTGAATATTGAATGATTCCATCCATATTCACATCATTTACATTGTATTCCGTGATGCTGTAGGTTGGGAAATTCAAGAAATTTCCAGGATCATTTAACACGGTTGATAATAAGTCTGGCGTGTCTGGATCGGTTCCTGAGTATTGTACAATGATATCTCCGTTTACATTTCCGCTCCACATTCCACTGATACCTGATGGCATGCTCGCAGTGGTTTGTGCATTGCTTCCGTACATGGTTAAACTACTATTGGTAAAGTCAATCACATTGTCAGTCGCGGTTGTAAATGTAATAGGCGTACTTGTTGCAATTCCCAAATGATTGCGATGGCGTATTGCGACGTTATAGGTATCTTCGGTAGTATTGAAGGTCAGGGGAGAAGTTCCATCCACATCGACAACATCACCATCGCGTTGTACTAAAGCTGATCGGGAATATAGTATTTGTGTATTGTCTGATTGATCACGTAATTCTACCCAAATCCAATCCACAATAGCATTTCCGCCAGTTGTAGTAAATATAGTAGATTCACAATCTAGCATATCCGCATACGGACTTCTAGTAGGAATATAATTAGCCACACGCAAATCGTCACGCATGAGCGTTTCTTCTCCTGTATTCGGGTTGATAGCAGCACCTTGTAAATATACTTTGATCGCTAGTGAATATTCTGTACCACAAGTAGTTTCACTAAAGCTTACACCAGTATCTATAGTAGTCCAATTGGAAGTACTGTAAGCAACATCATCTACAAGAATACAAGTTAAATCAGCATTTCCATTCGCTCTAAAATTAGTGATCAAGGTGTTGGCTCCATTTTGCATATTGAAGGATACCAAATCATTTCCGTCCACTCTTACTTCTTCTAGTAATGGATTGTTTGATAAATCTACGGATGTAATGTTATTACCATTGACTCTATATCTTTCTAATAGAGGACTATCACTCACATCTACTTGTGTTAAAAGGTTGTTTCCAACTTGTAAAATTCTAAGCGCAGCAAGGTTGCTTAAATCTATGGACGAAAGGTTATTGCCACCTAAACGTACATCTCTTAATAAGATATTGTTTGAAAGATCAAGCGTAGTAAAGTTATTACCAGTTGCAAATAAACTAGTAAGTGCAGTATTGTTTGAAAGATCTAATGTGGCAATATTATTTTGATTCACATTTAATGTTTGGAGCGCCACAAAATCTTCAATTCCTGTCAAATTATTGATGCTTGAATTGCTTACATTTAAATCAGTAACCACTTCAATTAAGGCAGTTGGCACTTGTCCATCACCTGAAATATCATCATAACCCAAGGCATCTAATTCCGCTTCAAAATTGGCATTTGGGATTTGTGTATAACGACAATAGGTATCGCTGTAACTTGCCGTTGCATCAATGTTTGGCCAATTGGTTGTACTGTATACGGCGTCATCTACCAGAATACAAGTCAGATCAGGATTAGTAGTTGCATTAAAAAGTCCTAAACCTATATTGTTGCCATTTTGTAGATTTAAAAATGTCAGCGCATTGTTAGAGACATTTAAAAATTGCATCGCTGAATTTTGCGAAAGATCTAGTGTGCTGATGCTATTATTTTGACAATACAACCAATTCAATAGCGTATTATTTGAAATATCGAGTGTCGTTAAATTATTCTCCTCACAAAATAACTGAGTGAGATTGACATTCGTACCTACATTCAAACTCGTCAAGGCATTGCCTCTTACTTCTAAGAAATCAAGTGTTGTAATTCCTGAAACATTGATGTCCGTTAGTAAATTTTCAAAAGCTACAAGCTGTGTTAAGGCTGTATTTTGTGTCAAATCAAGTGTAGTAAGATCATTCTCATACACAATTAACACTTCTAATGCTGTATTGTTTGACAAGTCTAGCGATGTTAAATCGTTATTCCCTAAATCAATAGTTTTTAATGCTGTATTTGCAGATAAATCCAATGATGTCAAACTACTTATTGGACAACTTAATACTTCTAACAAAACATTGCTGCTTAAATCGATCGTCATCAGTGCAGAGTTTCCACAATACAAATCTGTTAAGGCGGTAAAGTCTTGAATTCCTGTTAGGTCGATTAAAGGTTCTCCTTGAATGTTTAGTAAGGTAACTGTTTCAATCAAAGCAGTTGGCACTTGTCCGTCGTTTGAAATATCATCATATCCTAAAACACCAAGTGCATTTTCAAACGCCATATCTGGAATTGCAGTATAACGACAAAACGTATCACTAAAGTTTGTCTGCGGATCTACATTGACAATATTTGCTTGTGCAAACGCTACATCATCAACCAAAACGCACGTCAGATTTGGATTATTGTTGATGTCTGCTCTTGTCAAATTTGTATTGTTTCCATTCTTCACATTTAAGAAGGATAAGTTTGCATTGTCTACTCGTAAATCTGTGAGCAGTGTATTTAATGATAAATCCAATGACGTTAAATTTGTATCGCTTACATCGATGAGTTCTAAACTTGGAAGCATGGATACATCTAGCGTTTCTATTACGGTTAGACTTGCATAAATATCTGTAAGATTTGAAGCCGCTCCAAGCGTGAGTGCTGCTAAGTATGGATTGATTTGAACGTTTAGAGATCGCAATGCCAAATTATTAGAAACATCCAAATCTATAAGCGCATTGTACTGTACATCTAAATTTTCTAACAAAGTATTATTCGATACATCTATAGCCGATAAATTGTTATACCCAAGTCGTAAACCTTTAAGGCTTGTTAGTGAACTGACATCAATTGTAGTGAAGTCACAGTTAAAAAAGGAAACATATTCTATGACATTGTTTGGATGAAAACTCACGGAAGAAAGCGAAGTATTGAAAAATGCATCTACTACTAAAAGATCTGGATTATTGGATAAGTCAAGACTCGTAAAGTTATTCCCATTACAGCGTAAGTTGGTAAGCTGCGTATTCTGAGATACATCCAATGTATTTAACGAATTATAACCTACATACAATTCTTCCAAGGTTAAAAAGTCTTCAATACCTGTCAAGTCTGTAATATTTTGACTTTCCAAATCTAAATTTTGTAGTAAATAAATGTTTAACGTTGGAACTTGTCCATCATTAAGGATATCATCATAACTAGCAAGTGCTGCTTCAAAATTCGCATCTGGAATTGCAGTATAGGGTGTACAATCTACTCCAAACGATGTTTGCGCATCAATATTGGTAAAATTCGCAGTCGCATAGGCTACATCATCTACCTGAATACAAGTCAAATTCGGATTTGTATGTGCGTCGAAACTACTAAGATTTGTATTGTTACCATTTTCAATATTTAAAAGAAATAAGTTGTTATCACTTACATCTAAGGAAATAAGATTGGTCAATGCTGAAAGATCAAGAGCCGCCAATGCATTCCCCGAAAGATTAATGGTCTGTAAAGTTGTGTTTAGACTAAAATCGACTAAGACCAAATCGTTTGTGCTTGCATTTAAGTTTTCTAAGGCAACAAAATCCTGAATTCCAGTTAAATCTTCAATGGCATAACTTGAAACATCTAGGGAAGTCAGCGTGTTGATACTTGCAGTTGGCACTCTGGAATCTCCTAACACATCATCATAGCCAAAGTCGTTCAGAGCTTGTTCAAAGTTTGCATCTGGAATGAATGTGTATTGTGTACAGGCTGTATCGCTATAACTCGTTTGTGCATCTTTGGTGGTAAAGTTTGTATCTGCATAGGTAACATCATCTACCAATACACACGTCAAGTTTGGATTATTATTTAACTCGAATCGCGTAAAGTTTGTGTTGTTTCCGTTCTGAACATTTAAGTATGTCAAATTCGTATCGTGGACGCGTAAATCTACCAATAAAGAATTTGCAGAAACATCTAGCGATGAAATTTGTGTATCACCTAAGTTTAATTCTAATAATCCTGAAAGCATCGATACATCAATACTGTTGATTGCGGTATCATCTGCGTATATGTCTGTCAGATTTGGTGCAGGACCAAAAGTAACGGTTGTTAAGGCTGGATTGTCATCAATATCCACTCTTATCAATTCGAGATTACTGCTTAAATCGATTGTGGTTAGGTTGTTATTAAAATCTAAGTCCAAATCTTCTAAGAGCGTATTTGCAGATAAATCAATGGAGAGTAAATTATTTTCTTGAAGATCCAAATCTTCTAACGCTGTAAGCGTACTTACGTCTATAGTAGTGATGGCGCATTCGTCTAAGTCCACGTGCTCTAGTACTGGATTATTTCCAAAGGTAACAGAAGACAAGTCACTATTATCGTATGCATCCAGTTCTACCAATGCAGTGTTTGCCGAAACATCCAATGTAGTTAGATCATTATCATTACAAAATAGGATGCGTAATGCCAAATTGTTAGACACATCTAAACTCGTCAATGGATTATTGTCTAAATAGAGTTCTTCCAACGCTACAAAATCTTCAATTCCAGTTAAATCACTAATGCCTCCATTGCTCAGTGGTAAACTAGTCACAACCTTAATTAATGCAGTTGGCACTTGTCCATCGCCAGAAATATCATCGTAACCCAAAGCTTCTAATCTAGCTTCAAAAGTTGCATCTGGAATTTGTGTATAGCCACAAAAATCATCGCTGAAGCTATTAGCCGCAGCAATATTTGTCCAATTTGTTTGCGAATAAGTAACATCATCCACCAAAATACAGGTGAGATTTGGCGTGCTAGTCGTCACAAAGGTCGTTACATTGGTATTGTTTCCGTTTTTCACGTTTAACTCGATTAAAGCTGAATTGGTGGAAGCATTCAAAGCTACTAATGCAATATTCTGACTCAAATCTAAAGAGACAATGGAGGTTTCATTTGCCTGTAGCTCCTGCAAATTAGTATTGCTGCTTAGGTCTAAAGTGGTGAGTCCCGAATTGTAGCCACAGAGTAATTTGGTCAAATTGGTATTCTGACTCACGTCAAGAGACGTCAAGCTTCCATACGAAACATTCAATTCTTGTAAAGTGGCAAAATCTTCAATTCCTGTTAAGTCTACGATCGAATGGTAGTTGATGTTTAACTGCGTTATCGTTTCTATCAATGCGGTTGGGACTTGACCATCGCCTGCAATGTCATCATATCCCTGATTGCCTAGTTCGGTTTCAAAATTGGCATCTGGAATGGCTGTGTAGCGACAAGCAGCAGCACTGAACATGGTCGTAGCATCTATAGCATTCCAGTTGGTAGTGCTATATACAGGATCGTCTACAATAATACAGCTCAATGACGGATTAATCAATGCAGTAAAATCTGAAATACTAGTATTGTTTCCATTTTTGATGTTGAAATAGGTCAACTGATTGTTGGCAACATTCACATCCTCTAAATTTGTTAGCATTGAAAAATCTAAATTGGTCAACGCATTGTTATCCACATTAATGTTTACGAGATTCAGATTGTTTGTAATATTTAATTGAGAAATGTTATTACTGGCAGCTTCCAGCGTTGTCAAATTTGGATTCGCACTAAGATCAAGAGCTGTTATATTGTTTCCATTGATGATCAATGTTTGTAAATTTACATTGTTTGACAGATCAATATTTGTGAGTGAATTTCCGAATGCAAATAGAATTTCAAGACTTGTAAAGTCTTCAATCCCTGTTAAATCCGCAATATTTGCAGCATTCACAGCTAACGAAGTAATTGTTTCTATTAACGCGGTTGGCACTTGTCCATCCGCAGCAGTATCATCCAGTCCTAAATTATTAAGCGCAGTTTCAAAATTGGCATCAGGAATTTGGGTGTAACGGCAATACGTATCGGTCAAACTAGTAGCGGAATCTAATACCCAAGAACTGTAATTATTTGCAAGATCATCTACTAAAATACATGTCAAATCAGGATTCGCATCTGCATTAAAGGTTGTGATATTGGTATTGTTGCCATTTTGCATGTTTACAAATGACAAGCTATTTACTGTCAACGTAATAGTTTCCAGTAAGGTATTGTTAGAAAGATCCAAACTTTCAATCATATTATCATCTACAGCCAAATTTTTTAGATTGGTATTTTGAGAGACATCCAATTCTGTTAACTGATTGGTGATCAATCGAAGTGTTTCCAAGTTGGTATTGGCACTTACATCTATGGAACTAATGTTGTTATTATTTGCGATAAATGATTGCAAAGCGGTAAAATCTTCAATTCCCGTCACATCTGTGATATTACTGAATTCGATATTTAGCATTGTCATCACTTCAATCAACGCCGTTGGTACTTGTCCATCACCAGCAATATCATCATATCCTAAATTGTTAAGTGTGGTTTCAAAATTGGCATCTGGAATTGCTGTATATCTACAGTAGGTAGCAGAAAAACTCGTTTGCGGATCGATGTTGGTAAAATTGTTCGTGGCAAGCGTAACATCATCTACCAAAATACACGTTAAATTCGGATTATTGGTCGTATTGAAAAAGTTCATATTGGCATTGTTCCCATTTTGAACATTCAAGTATTCCAAGTTGTTATCATTTATAATGAGACGTCGTAAACTTGTGTTTGCACTTAGGTCTAAAGTTGTAAAATTGTTGTTGTCTAAATACAGTCTTTCCAAAACGAAACAGTTTGAGACATTTAGTGATGTGAGTTGGTTTCCAAAAGCATCTACTTCAACAATGGCTGTATTGTTATTCAAGTCGAGCGAAGTCAATTGATTGTTATACGCAACGAGTTCCACTAACAATACATTCTGACTCAAATCAAGTGTTGCTATATTGTTATCTGAAACATCCAGCGAAGTAAGACTTGCAAAATCTTCAATCCCTGCAAGATTTGAAATATTTTTATTCGGAATGTTTAAGTTGATTACCGTATCAATTGCCACCGTTGGTATTTGTCCATCTCCTAAAATATCATCCAAGCCTAAAATATCCAATTCAGTTTCAAAATCAATATCTGGGATCGCCGTGTAGTCACAATAATCAGTTTCTGAAAAGTTTGTATTTGGCGGAATGGATGTCCAGTTAGTCGTACTATATGCTGCATCATCTACAGAAATACAACGCAAACTACCATTTCCAAGCAATTCAAATACTGTGATGGCAGTGTTGTTGCCATTTCGCAGATCCATACTTTGTATGTTGGCATTTGGCATGGAAATGAAGCGCAAGAGTGGATTGTTGGTAAAATCCAAATCCCCAACAGCATTGCTACCTGCTCTGATCACTTCCAATACAGGATTGTTAGATACATCTAACCCTGTCAAACCATTATTAATCGCATTGAAAGTACGCAATGCCGTAAGGTTGCTGATATCTATACTAGTAATATTGTTTGCGTGAAAGGTTAACGATTGCAATGCCGTATTGTTGGAAACATCTAAACTTGTAAGACTGTTATTTCGAACATTGAGCGTTTCTAGTAATGTGTTGTTACTGATATCTATACTTGTGAGATTGTTATAGCCAATTTGTAATTCTGTCAGCTGAGTTAACATGCTAACATCAATACTTGAAATGTTATTAGTATTCACATTTAAAACTTCTAAAGCAATAAAATCTTCAATTCCTGTTAAGTCACTAATAGATCGGTTTGAAGCTGTAAGTGAAGTAATGGTGTTGATTAATTCTGTTGGCACTTGTCCATCACCAGAAATATCATCGTAACCCAACGCGTCCAATCGTGATTCAAAATTCGCATCTGGAATTTGTGTATAGTCGCAATATGCTTCGTTAAAAGTTGTCGCGGCATCTACATTTGTCCAATTGTTAGTACTGTAGGTCGCATTATCTACTAAAATGCAGTTCAGCAAAGGTGTCTGTAAGGTGTTAAATGTTAATAGACTGGTATTATTTCCATTTCTAAAATCTATGAATTCCAGATTTGGACAATTACTCATATTTAATGCTAATAGATTCGGTAGTGCTGATAAGTCAATATTAGTATAACTAGAGTTGTTACTCAATACTAAATCTATTATGTTAGGAACTACTGAGAAGTCAAGGGAATTAACACTGGTATTATCAAGTAATAACACCAAAAGGTTGGAATTATTTGAAAAATCTAAGCTAGAAAGGTTGGGATTATCACCAGCGAATAAAGCTTGTAGATTTGGAGAATTACCAACATTTAAACTAGTGAGGTTGTTTTCTTCACAGCGTAGTACTTGTAAAGATGCAAAATCTTCTATTCCCGTCAAATCACTGATCGATTGGTTTTGGACATCTAATGAAGTAATCGTGTTGATTAATTCGGTCGGTACTTGTCCATCACCTGAAATATCATCATAACCTAAAGCATCGAGTCTTGCTTCAAAATTTGCATCTGGAATGCTTGTGTATACACAGTTGGTTTCACTAAAAAAGGTCGTATTATCTACATTGGTCCAGTTATTAGTAGCAAAAGCAACATTGTCTACAGAAATACAGGTCAAGAGAGGCGTATTAGTAGCTTCAAAGAAGTTAAAATTGGTGTTGTTTCCATTACGCACGTCCATCGATGCGAGATTGGCACAATTACTCATTGATAGTATTTGTAAATTTGATAATCCAGAGACATCGATGGAAGTATAGTTTGGATTATTATTTAAGTTTAATTCTTCTAAATTTGGCATTAAGGAAAAGTCAATATTGTTGACTTTGGTGATTTCTAAATACAAGAATTTTAAATTAGGATTGTTTGATAAGGTAAGTGTAGCAAGATTGCTATTTGTACCCGCAGATAATTCTTCTAAATTGGTATTGTTGCTTACATCTAGAGAAGTTAGGTTATTTCCTCTACAATTTAGTGTCACTAAGCTTGTAAAATCTTCAATTCCTGTTAGGTCTGTAATATCATTATCTAAATTACCATCGGTATCTTCAACATCCAAACTTGTAATGCTACTGATATCAGAAGTGAGTACATTCCCGTCAAGGGTATTATCAGAATCAATCCCTAAATCAATCAAGGCTTGCTCAAAATTAGCATCGGGAATACTGGTGACACAACTAGCAGGCAATGCAATGGTATAATCGCCTAAATCTTGTGGACAATCCCCATTTCCCCAACGTACCCAGACATTATAGGTGCCTTCTTCTATGTTTGAAGCTGTTCCTATAACGGCGGTATCTGAAAAACTATACGGATAGGTAACACCACCGTCAATACTAAATGCTATAGTAGTTCTACTACTATCTGGCGCAAAGTTAAATGTAAATTGTCCAACACATCCTGCACTTCCTGGAGCTACGTTAGCTGAAGGTATTGTATCAACATTGGCAGTAACTGCATTTGAGTTGTAACTACCACCACAAGTATCATCAAAGACCAATCGATACTGATACCCATCTACTCCCACTACCGAAGTGACTTCTAAAGTAGTGGTGGTGACACCCGAATAGATAGCACCATCGAATAAGTCTGTCCAACCACTTCCAATATTTACTTGCCATTGTACCGTACTGTAATCCGTTCCATCTGCTGTTAAGATAAAAGTTTCATCTGAACATACATCGGGCGCTATTGGTTGTGTCGTAATCGTTACAGGATCGCAGCAATTTACTTGTTCGGTCATCGGTGTAATGCTACAACCGATGGTTTGTTTGAATAAGCCCATCGTGTAAACTGCTCCATCTTTATCATTTTGTGATAAGTTGTATCTGCTTTCGCCATTTCCTATAGAGTAATGCATAATCACAGAATTATCAATTACATGTCCTAATTGATGTGCATGTCCTAACTCATGTAAGGCGACACTTTTAAAATCGTATTGCGAAGCACCTGGCATACCATTTCCATAATACCAATTGGTACCGTCATTCCAAGTGATGTCAATTTCATCAGCCAAAATTCTATTGGTATCGGCACAGGTTCCTAGAAAGCGCGTGGTGACTTGACCTAACACACCTGATGATAATTCATTGCCATTGTCAAAGCGCACAATGTTAATGCCGTCGTCAACAGAAGCATCTGTGGTAGTCGTACTGCCAAATACAAAATTGATATCTGATTCACAATTCCATAAATCAAAAGCATCTTCAAAATATTGTTTGGCGGCACTTGTATCAAAATCAGTGTGGTATTGAAAAGTAAAACCACCGCTGCCGTTATCATCTTGAAGTATGGAAGGATAGGCAATGCCTCCTGAATTGATTCCTGCATGATTATATGTAATCGTCAGATCTGTTAAACTTTCGTTCGATTCCGATGTGCTATTCGTCACACGAAATCTTCCCGTTCCTGACAACGTAGGAATCTGAACTTGAATTTGTGTATCAGTCCAACTGATAATTTGTGAACTAATCGCATCTACATATGAAGATCCACCTGTATTTGAATTTGGAAAACCAACTGTTCCTTCGGTAGTTCCAAAGTTAGAGCCGTTAATCGTCAATACCGTTTGTGTTCCCGCTGTAGCGGTTGTAGGGGAAAAAGAAGAAATATTTGGCGTTGCTCTTGCAAATGAACTATTATTTTCAACAACTGGACGTGCTTGTAACACTTGAAATTGACTTCTTGTAGCAGATTGAATTCGTCCGTATAAATCATTTTCTACAGAGGTATATTTTGTAAACACATCCGCCGCTTTTTCAGAATACTTGTCATACTTAATGATTCCTTGTGCTGCGCCTACCAATTCGTATAAAGTACCAGAAACGGGAAGATTTCCTGAAAAGTTCTTTAAAAAGAACGTTCCTGTTGTTCCTACCATCAAACTAGCAGCACTTGACGTGATTTGAATTTCATCACCTACTTTTCCGCCCATAGTTACGGCGTACACAGTAGTGTTATTATTTCCGCGCATGTTGGTGTAGACAGTTAGTGTATGAACCGTGTAAATATTATGTCGATTCGCATCCCAGTAACTCTGACTGTTGATGACTTCTGCTTCTACAATTTTTGTGGCTTCATTGACACGTTGTTGAATGGATAACGGAATCATAGAAGCGCCGCAGCCTTGGGCAGCACTCCAAAAGGGCATGCAAAATAATGCTAGAAGGAATAGTTTTGTTTTCATGGTGGGCTATTTTATTTTGTTATACATTTTATTATGGTTGTTACTATGGTTTGTTTTTATAGCAAAAGCGACATGCAAACAGTTGTAAATAATTTTTGAGCACACGAATCAAATATGATTATCTTAATTTTTGTATTCGTATTTTCAACTGTTCAAGTTTGTCCAAATGATCTTCTAAAAAATCTGTTTGCTCTTTCATTAAAATCGCCGCACTCAATTTCTTTTTTGAAACTGAATCTTGTGCTTTTTCAGAACGATTTTTCTTGTAGTCTTTCAAGGATCTTTGTTTTTGGATACTTGCGTATTGCTTTTATCCAAATGTATGCAGGACATGCCTGTTTTTCCTAAAAAGTATAGGGTACAAACTCGGGTACAGAATGTCAACTATTTGTTTTACAGTGAATTAATATAGTTGTCAAGGCTTTGTCCAGCAGAAAGTTCAAGCTTCTTTTTGATGCGAGAACGGGACATTTTTACAGCTTCTAGTGAAGTGTTTCGAAGATTTGCTACTTCTTTTCGACTCAAACCAATACGAATTAAAGAACAGATTTCCACATCCGTTTTTGTCAACTTCGGATGTTCGGTTTTTAAGGTTTTGATAAACTCGAAATTGACTTGCTCAATGTTTTGTTTGATGAGCATCAACTTCGCATTATCGGCTTTGCTTGCTTTTAAATCGGCAATAATACTTTTCAGATTGATATCTTTTTTATCATCAGAAAGTTTCTCCAAATTTTCTGCAATACGCTCTTTCGATTTGATATGCTGAATCGTTTCTGTGAGCAATTCGTTAATTTCTTCCGTTTTGGTTGCAATCTTATTGTTGAGTAAAATATTTTTGTATGCTTGTTCCTTGATTTTTTGTCTATTTCTAACATAAATAAAAGCACTCAGCAACAAAAAGAAGATCACAATTCCTGTGATGAGGTAATTTCTTTTGGTAGCCGCTAACTCTTTTTCGGCTGCTAGTTTTTGAATTTGTGCATCTTGTTCCATCAATTCTCGCTGTTTTTGTTCGGCTTCAAATTCAGATTGATAGTATAAAAAAGCATTTGTCTTTTGTGCATTGTAGATAGAATCTTTGATCTGTGTATTGATCTCTTTTAATTCTAGTGACTTTAGAATTTGTCCTTTTTTCTTATAAATAGTCGCGAGTCGGTCTCTTGCTTCAACTTGTGCACTGAACCTATTAGTAGTTTTGATTTCTGCTAAATTCTCCAAAATAGGAATCAATGCGCTTTGATCATTTATCAATTCATAATACGCTGCTTTTGCTAGTAAAATATCGGTTTGAAGATACTGTGATACTTGATCTTTTTCTGTTTTTTTTAATAATTCAGTTATCAACGGTTTTGCTCTTTGAATATCACTTTTCTGACTGAAATGAAGCAGTTTATAATTCAATGCAAAAAGATCATAATAGTTCTTTTCAAAATTCCCGTCGATACTATCCTTAAGTTGTAACAATGCATCAATAGTTGACAACATTTGGTCATAATCTTGAAGCTTGTAATAGGCATTGATATTTTGTCCTGTAAGTTGAGCTAATGAAAAATAGTCTTTATTGGCAGTTGCTTTTTGGATCAATCGCGCACGTTCTTGGATGCTTTTTTTTACAAAACCATTGTTGCTATACAACGCTGTCAATTCAGCTCCAGCTAGTATTGCATATTGATTGTCACCCAATAAATCATATAATTTTGAGGCTTGCTTATACTTACGAATCGCTTTCATAAAGTCATTTGCATCTGCCGCAACTTGTCCACCAAAAAACAATGCGTCTGCGGCAAAAATGGAATCTTTTCCTTTTAAAAATAATTCGGAAGCTTTATCATAATCGAGTAGGGCAGCGTTCAATTTTTCTTCATTATAAAAAGTAGCCGCACGTTTTAATAGTAAATGCGCTTCTGAACTTTCTTTTTTAAATTTTGATTTTAAACCAAGCAAAGAATCACAAAGTTGTTGAGCCATTTGGTTTTTATTGCTGTAGATATAATATTGAATTAGAAAACGAGCTTTCGCCGCCATGAGATCGTATTCTTGCAACTCATTCGCTAGTGAAATGTATTGTTTCAGATACGTTTCTTGCTCGTCACTATTGTTCTGAACTAATGTATTGGTCAACACATCAAGGACGTTTAATTTTTGGGTTGCGTCGCTTGTTTTCGCTAAAACTGTCTGTAAAGAATCTATGTTAGATTGTGTGTTTCCAACGGTCATGGAAAAGACGAAAGTAAGAATGCATAGTAGCTGTCGGCTCATCAATCACAATTTTTTTGGCAATGTATTAAAAAAAGGGTGACGCCAACGGGTACTTCTAGGGTACAGGTTTTTAAATATTTGTTTTACAGTGTGTTAATGTAAGTGTCTAGACTTTGTCCAGCACTGAGTCCTAGTTTTTTCTTGATACGAGAGCGCGACATTTTTACGGCATCTAAGGAAGTATTACGAAGACTCGCCACTTCTTTTCGACTTAAACCAATACGAATCAACGAGCAGATTTCTACATCAGTTTTGGTCAACTTTGGATGTTCTGTTTTCAGTTTTTTGATGAATTCGAAATTGACTTGCTCAATATTTTGTTTGATGAGCATTAATTTAGCATTATCAGCTTTGCTTGCTTTTAAATCGGCAATAATACTTTTCAGTGTGATGCCTTCTTTTTCGGTAGATAATTTTTGAAGATTTTCCGCAAGACGTTCTTTTGATTTTATATGTTGAATCGTTTCGGTCAATAACTCGTTAACTTCCTCTGTTTTTGTTTCTACGCGTCTTTGAAGTTCTAAATTTTTAATTAACCTTTCTTGTGCATCTCGTTCAGCGCGAAGGGCACGTTGACGATACAACAAATACGCTATAATGACCAATGCTAAAACGACCAAAAAAGCGATTGTCATCCATAAAGTACGTCGTTGATTTTCTTGTGCTAACGCTGCGGTAGCTAATTTCTTTTCACTCTCAAATCGTAGGCTGTCTTTCAGTCGTTCCTGTTGAAACTTATTGCTTAATTCTATTTCTCGAATTTCTTTTGCTTTTTGAAGGTTATACACCTTATCAAGCGCTTTTTTATAGCTGCGATAATCATCTAAGGCATTTTTATAATCTTTTAAATAATAATAGACTCTACTTCGTCTTTTATATGAAGTCGCGATTAATTTTTTTTGATTTTCTTTTAAAGCAAGTTCCAGCGATTTTTCTGCATGATACATCGACTTTTGATATTGTTTCATTCTGCTATAAATGACCGATATCTGAAAATGCGACTGTGTGATGGCTTCTTTTTTGCCAATTCGTTTTACATATTCTAGCTCTTTCAATCGTAACGCAAGTGCTTCTTTATGTTTTTTTATATTGGTCAGTATTCCTGCTCTACCAGCCATTACGCGATACACGCCTTCTTCATAATTGGATTTTTCAAAATACTTGTGTGCTAAATCGTAATAATGCCAAACTGAATCCAATTGTTGAATGTAATAATAATTGCTGGCTAGTATATTATAATTATCACCTAAGCTTTTATAACGTTTTAATTTCAGATTTAAGCCAATGGCTTTTTTAAAACTTTCAGTAGCTCTAGCATAATCTTTGTCATATTTATATACAACACCAATATTGTGATAGGTAGTCGCTACACCTTCTTCTATCCCTAAATCTTCGAAAATTTTGATGGCTTCAAGTCCACAACGTAACGCATCTGTGTAATTGGCAACTTTACGATGGTAGATGCCTTCTTGCTGTAATAACAATGCTTTGTGATATTTTGTGTTGTAGTTTGCAGAAGCGAGCAATTTTGAAATTTCGTGATGATAGGTGCGTGCTTTGTTAAAATCTCTTTTTAATTCGTATTCTCCTAAGTTGATCAATGCTAGTACTTTTAATGAATCATTCGTAGCTAGTTTGACTTGTTTTTCTAGCCTTACAAGCGTACTGTCTTTTTCTTGTGAAAAAACAAGTTGCGTTCCAACAAGCAGTAACCAAAGAAATAACAGACTTTTGCGAGGCTTGAAAATCATGGTAAGCAGATAGATTAGTTAAAAGCAAAAAAACAAAATATCTGTGTATTCTGAAAGTATTCATCATTTTCTCGGTATAATCAGATGTATGGAAGGACTAGTTTTGAACTACTCAAAAGAAGATTGGTACTCAATAATTCCTCATAACCACCAAAAGTGAAGAAGAACCCGTTTCGCAAGAATTTCCACATTGATACCGATTACAAGTATCGTGTTTTACAAACTATCAATCCCAAAGTTTTGATTAATCAATATCGTTCTCTACTTTTGAGCTACTACTAAATACTTTCACAAGCCGACTTTTTATGCGAAAAATTATTTTTATTATTTGTCTATTCTGTGCTCAATTAACAATTGGACAATGGCAAAATCTTAATTCTGGAATAAACGATATCCTTACAGATGTTGTCTTTTTTGGAGACACTGGAATGGTTTCTGGTCATAATGGACTTTATTATACAGTAACCGGTGGTGACGGAAGTGCTACTTGGCAACGATTTGAAATTACTAACAATTCTGCAAATGCAACACTATACAATAACACTGTATTTAAAGCTTGTTATGCGAATCCAAATAATACGAACGCTAATTTCTCTATGTATGCGGTTGGACAAAATACTGTGACCAATAAAGCTGTTATCATGGAAATTAATTTTCCTACCTTAGATTATAACATTACTTCTTTAAACATTAATAATAGTGATTTAGTAGATATTAATTATTGTAGAAATTTTAGCCGTTTTTATGCTGTTGGAAATGCGGGCTTGGTTGTATATTTCAGTAATGACATCACCAATACTACAATTTTAAATACGCCCATTACGAACGATTTAACTTCAATAAGTTTCAATACAAGCGGATATCAGGCGCGATTGGGAAGTATTAATGAGTACTTTTTCATGACAACGGCTGGTCATACCTATACCTCAATTCCTACTCCAAACGAAACCCATACTGACATCACCTATTATAATAGTTCCTTTACATATTCTGTAAATGAGAATTATCTTAGATTTAATTATGGATTTAAAAATGTGATTTCAGAATACGATTATGGACCGTTAAATGGAAATACGATATATTCAAGCGGAGGTTATCACTTTATTGGTACCGATCACGGTATTTTTAAATCCAATGCAAATGAAACGCTGTTAGAGTGGCAACCCAGTTCATTAAATCATGATATTCATTCTTTGTGGAAAGCCAACAATGAAGTAACTATGTATGCCTGTGGTTCAAATGGTGTGATTTTAAAAAATGATACACCATACGATGAGGCAAAACCTTATGCTAGAATTCTATTTAACGGAGACTGCCTTTCTGCAGGCGCATCCAATATTGATGCAATATTTGGAACTTCTGATGCTTGCAGTTGGTATATTGACGATACACCTGTAAGTACAAATTGTGGTGATTTTAATTATAATTTTGCAACAGCGGGCATTTACGAAGTTAAATTAGTTCTCAATAATAATGGTCTTATTACGGAATATGTAAAAAATGTTCATATTGTAAATCCACCTTTGATAGACAAGCCTATTTCTATTTTAGATGCAATTTTGTGTAAAGAAGAATCCTTAGAAATAACGATTAATGATACCGAACCTGATGTTAGATATACACTGAAAAAAAATGGCACAAATGCTAGCTATGGAGTCAGTGCTGTTGGGAATGGTGGTACAATAGTCTTCAATTCTGAATTAATCAACGAAACAGGGACGTTCTATTTACAATCGTCAAATATATATGCACCTTCTTGTACTAGAAACTTCACAAATACATTTGATATCATTGTAGAGCAAACCAAAGCGGATTTTCATGTCGATTTAATCAACGCAGCAACAAATGAAGACGTTAATTTTTATGAGCGTACAACAGAAGCAGCTATTTTTGATTGGTCTTTCACCAATGCAACTACACAAACAAGTACAGATCCTAATCCGATAAACGCATTTAATACAACTGGTATTCATGATGTAACGCTGACAGCTTCATCAATAAATCTGTGTGTTGATGCTATTACCCTAGAGAGTCCTAACATTTATGATGAACCTTCCGACGCTCAACAATGTTGGTCATATCTTAACATAAGTGATAGTCCTACTTGGAACGGAGGCTATACACCTGACATTTCTCACATCACTAAAATATCAGATGGATATTTAACTGGCGGATATTACCGAAACAATAGTTTTGGCTCCAATCATGGCGTCGGAAAAGACATCATGGCAACTGGTGGTTATTTAACAAAACACGATTTTAAAGGAACGTTAAAATGGTGGGTACGTTCTGAGGCATCAATATCTTCAGAGCGCTCTTTAGCAATGGCATCTGTTGAAGATTTAGATGGAAATATTTATCTAACATTAAACTCTGTAAGCTGTACATTTTTTGACAATTCAGGTCAAGAAATATTTTTAAATAGTGGCGGAAGCATTATAAAACTAGATTCGCGCGGAAAGCTAATCTGGTACATGACGATAAGAACTTTCAATGCTACAGGAGTAAAAATTGACAACAATAATGATCTCATTATATACGGTACCTATGATATTTATAACGACTCTCAGCATAAAGTTCGTCTGAATGGTATTGAAGTGGATGAAGTTGGCACCATACTATTTCCTGATAGCGCATACAGATATTGCAATGCTATTATTAAAGCAACTTCAGATGGAACCATTTTATGGGATAACGAAATTTTTTCTACTGCTGGAACTTTTGGAACCTCTGCACAAGTGAGAGAAATTGGAATCGATCAAAACAATAACTATTACATTCAGGGAAGATACAAGAATGATATGTACATCTATCATACTGGCGCTACACAGTATACACATTTAGATTATCATCAATACAATCCTGGGGGAAGTTATTATACGCATGTGTATAAGTTAGATACGAATGGGGCATTGCAATGGACTACAAGAAGCTATACAACCGATGCTGGCGATTACAGAAATATAACTGCAAATGATTCTGAAACCGACGAAAATGGAAATACATATCTCACGGGAAGCAATAACAACGGACCTAGTACGCAACACGTACATACTGTGGAAAATGCTGACGGATCGTTATACACGTCGCAAGCAGCCGAAACCTATTTTGTTAAAAAGATCAATGCCAATGGCTTTTGTGAATGGTTAATAGGTGCCGATCAATTAGATGGTTCTTTAAATTCTTTTACAAAAGGTTACGAACTCGATCTCAACAACAATGAAATCAAAATATTGGGTACTGTAAATCCGACTATTGACACACCACAAACTATGGAATTTAAGTCTTTAAATGGTTACAATATTTCTGCGCCATTAGATAAAAACAATGTTTTTGTAAACTCCTATTCTTTGGATGGAAATTTAAATAGAGTAGCTGTTTTTGAAGATCCTCAATATCCTAACAACAGAGCGTTCTATGGATTCTTTGCCAATAACGGTAATGAATATTATGCATGCACCAATATTGGAGCGACCAACTCTTCGTCAGAGAATGATGGTAGACTCAACTATTATAATGATACCTGTGCCATGATATTTACTAATAGTTTATCTATTGACGAATACGATAGTACATCGGTAGCATTGTATCCGAATCCTACTTCTGGGGAAATAATCGTAAAGGCAAATCAAAATTTCTCTTCTTGTCAGGTAAAAGTACACAATTTACTAGGACAAATTATTTCAGATGAAACGCACACATATCAGAACGATATTTCTATTACTATTGATGGTGATTCAGGAATCTATTTTGTGGAACTGATTTTTGATGGAAAAATAAAAACAACCAAAAAAATCATAAAGCAATAGCATACAATTCAAAAATACAAAAATAATGAGGTCGTCTTAAAAGCAATTTTTAGGCGATTTTCTTTTTTGTGTATTTTTCATCTTCAGGGGAAAAGCAGCTTTTTTAAGTTAAAAGTTTTCTGGTAGGCTTACTCACATCAATTTTATTGACTTTTATTGGGTAACAAAACCCACACAACTGATCTTATTAGTGAATCGATTCATTTAGGCAAAACCTGAAGCCTTAAGAAGGGAAATAACACGTTAAACTTAAATTATGAAAAAAGGACAGTTGTATCTATTGCTATTTTCGCTCTGCTTTTTAGTAGTTGGATGTCAAGAAGAAGAAATTTTACTTGGCTCCACACTTGAAAAATCTGCAGCAGCGAGAAATGCCACTTCTGAAAAATCTCAACGGTTTTTAGACTACGGAGATAAATTAACCAAAATATTAACCAATTTAATTGATGAAAAAGAAACGCTTGCCAGAATATTAAGACCAAATGCCAAATCGAAAACTGGTAATCTTGAAAATTTGGTAACAGATTTATTCACAGCAAAATCAGCAGGTCGTGATGCTTCTGGTTTGGATGTATTTTCTAAAGAATTAGCAAGTATTGAAAAAATAACAGTTGCTGACGCAAGAGAATATTTAGTATCGAATGCTAAAGAAATGCCAAATATCATTATAGCTATACGAAATAATATCACAAGTCCAGTCGCTTCGCTTACCGCTGAAAATTTATCAATTGATAAAGTGGTGTTTGTAAATGGTGATCACAGACAAGGAGAACTACTTTTCGGATTTGATAGCAACTCTGTACGAGTACCCGTAGTGAATGAAGTATTTTTAACAGTACAAGTCAGTGAGCGACACGATGATGAAGGAAATTCCATTATGGGATATGTCAATCCTTTTCATTTCGGTCCAGCGGGTCCAGTAGGTCCCATAGGTGAATTGACACCATCACAAGTTTGTGAAGTAGACGACATGCCAGAACCAGACGGTCCCTGTGACACACCAAGTACGCCGACTAATTTTACAGTAACCATGCAAGACGGTTTTATACAAATTACATGGAATGGCGATTTAGAAGAAATGGGAACTTGGAATCGTTATATACTGGAGCGATTGAATCCTGTGACAGGTGAAATAAAAACATTTGCTATTTATTCGTGTGGCTACACAAGCAATCAATACTTAGTGACTGATACCGATTTAATACCAAGCACTACATACATTTACAGAATACGAAGTGTCCGCATGCGAAAATTTCCATTTGGATCACCTGAAGACTACTGTCGTTCCGCTTGGACCAATGGTATTAATGTCACTACAGATCCAACGCTTATTGTAGATCCTGTTGAAAATTTTGAAACCAGAAACTTGACGCAAGGAACCATCGACTATTTTTGGACGCCGCCTGAAAGTTTTCAATCTACAGGCTATAAAATTGAAGTTTCCACCAACGGAACCAACAATTCTTGGGCAAATATTGAAGACATTCCTGATTACTTAACAGTAAGTCATTCGGAAAATCATCCTGCTAGTTGGAATGGCAATCGCCAACATTTTAGAATCAGAAATAAATTAGGATCTAATTATTCATTACCAGTATATGATGTGGTTTATCCTGCGTGGAGAGACAGTGGCGATCGTGTTCGAATTAGTGAAATTAATATTCCAGATATATCTATTTTTGAATTGCCTGAATTAGGAATGCCAGAGATCTTCTTAGCTACCACAATTGCTACCGATGAAGATTCTGGAACAAGAGCGGCACAAGGTATATTTGGTCTACAACCAAAATTAGCAGAAATTATCCAACTGCCTTGGCCTTGGAACTTCTATCAGATTGTAATTCCTTTTGGGAGTGATTATATGCCTTCAGTAGGCGATCCTATTTATGCAAATCAAGTTCCATATGCGCCGCATATTATGGTACTTCAAAACTCAACACCAGTTACGGTCATTAATGAATGGTATGGTGATTATTATAATAAAGTACTTTTTGTAAATCTATCGGAAACGGATACAGGTGAAATTACTACGGAAAGCTTTACAGAAGAAAAAGAAGTTGATGCCAAAGGAACGTTTAAAATTGGGAAGAAAGATGTTTTTGATATTGGACTCAATATAGGCGCCAAAAAAACAAGTACCGTTGTATTTGATTATCCTGATAGAACCTTATCGATGGGCGCGTTTGACCTATTTTATTGGGAAGAAATATTTAGATCGTATGGGCTACAAGGGTCCAATGTTGTTGTAAGAATTACGAACTAACTTTTATATTTAAATCCTCAGCATGAAAGCACAAGCCACAATTACTATACAATTCACAACTATACTAATGTGTATTGTGCTTTCTTTTTTTATCATATGCAATCCACTGTATAACACGGTGAATATATCCTATTTTAGTCTTGCTCTGTTAGGCGTTGTGTTATGTTTTATAAAAAATAACAGCTACAGTCCAACAGAAATTTTACTGCTGTACAGTTCATTTGGCGTTTCGTTACTCTTACTCTTTGTCAATAAGTACACTGATATTTTAGGAATTTCACTAGTCTTATTTTTTGCGATAGCTATTCATAAAAAACTGAGCGCGAATCTTTTATTGCTATTGCTAATTCCTATTATTTTGGTTCTGATCATAAAATCAGTGTTGTTCATTCCTATAGAAGGTATTTCGCAACTAAACGGATTTTATGTAAACACTGCGATAGGAATTCTTTGTGTGTCTCTTGTAAAAATGAATAGAATCAATTTGGCAACAATTGGTCTCCTAATTGTTCTTACAATTGTATTCTTCCTCATAAAATCAAGATTAGGTTTTATCGCGACGGCTAGCATATTACTCTATCACGTTTTTAATCAAGTTAAAAGTATTAAATATCGAGTCGCAAGTGTCTTGATCTTTCTATCAGTATTGATTCCACTTTTGGTGATAAAAAAGATATCGATTACTGGCAGAATACACATCAACAGCTTTGTGTTAGAGCATTTACACACAATCAACTTTTTAGATTACAATCCTTTTACAAATTGGTACAACCATACAATTATCAATCACAACGCAAGTGAAATGAGTCAACTTATTGGTGAAGTATACAATGTCGCGTTTAATGATTATCTACAAATACTCGTACAATATGGCATCGTACCTTTCAGCATATTCGTAGCGCTTAACCTGTATATACTGTATATTCTTTTAAAAAGAAAAAGAGGACTGTATACGGTTTGTTTTCTCATTATCAACTTGATGCTGTTCACAAGTTATCCTTTTTTTATGACAGCGAGTGCTTTCTTCTTGATACTATTTTACATTGAAATTGCCAGAAAAGAGAAATTATTCAAACTCGCTATTTTTCAGAAAAATACACTACTCACAAATCCTACAGCAATAAAAGTCATGACCATACTAGTATTCTTGACCCTGAGTGCAGTGTATTACTATCCCAAATTTGTATTATTTGAAAATATACAGAAAAGTGCTTCTATCAATGCGCTATTGGATTCTCAAATCACGAAGCATGCGTTTAAAAACAATGAAATTAAATATTGGGTAGCGAAAGAATTCATCAGTAAAGATCCTGAAAATGCAAAGCGAATCCTTTTACATTTACATTCCAAATCTCTTTCCTATAACATACTTTTATTAACGGGAGAAGCTTTTGAGCGCGTAGGAGCTTATGCGGAAGCTGTTGCATACTATGAAAAATCGCATGTGGTACGACCTTTTACTTTAATGCCTATTTACAAACAATTATTAATCAACAATCATTTGCAAAAAAAAGCGGAAGTCTCTGAGTTATTGAACGTGTATAAAAAGATGGAATTACGAATAGATAACGATCATACAGATGTGATGCGAAGAGAGATTAATGGAATCATCAAAGAGCATAAGTTCTAGCGGAAGAAAAAGCTTCTTTTGTATATCTCTACAATAGCGTCAGCGTAAATATTACTTCATAAACCCCTCAAAAAAATCACTTTTATACGCTCTGCCAATAGGAACTACAGCATTATTTTCTAGAAAAATTTGATTGCCCGAAACTTTGCTGATTTTATGCGTGTTCACAATGTATGATTTATGAATTCTCATGAACTTTTTGTTGGGTAAAAATGCTTCCCAATACCGTAAAGATTCTGAGGAAAGATGCTTCTTGTCTTGTAGATGAATTTCAGTGTAATCAGCATCTGTCATGAGATAGAAAATGTCATTAATTTTGACGCGAATGTGGTCGTAGCCAGATTTTATATAAATGTCTTCAGTAGTGGTAGCTGTCGGATTTACTATTTCAGCAGTCTTATGTTTCGTCCGATGATCCACTTTTGAAATGGCTTGTAAAAAACGTTGAAATGAAAACGGCTTCAATAAATAATCAACTACGTTGTATTCGTAACTTTCTAGCGCATATTCTTGAAAAGCAGTAGTTAAAATGATTTCAGGAGGATTTTGTAACGATTTTAAAAAGTCTATTCCTGAAATTTTTGGCAAATGAATGTCTAAAAAAATCAAATCGATTTCTTCTGATTGCAACACTTGCATCGCTTCCAAAGCGTCCGTATATACGCCAACCAAATTTAGCAAATGTGTATCTGCAATGTACTTTTTCAAAATACGCTGCGCAGGCAATTGATCTTCTACAATGATACACTTCATCTTTTTTGGGTTTTGGCTAAATCTATCCGTAAATCTATGTGATACTGATCGTATTTTGTGAGAATATTTAGGGAATGAGAATTTGGATACATCAATTCCAACCGCTTTTTCACGTTTTCGAGTCCAATGCCACTATCAAGACTTTCCGTATTGGTTTGGGTTAAATAGGTATTCTCACACAAAAAATACAATCGTCCGTTTTCATTTACGTTGACATCAATCTTTATTTTAATATTTTCTGTTTGACTAGACGTACTGTGCTTAAAAGCATTCTCAACAAAAACTGTCAAAATTAAAGGTGCAATATCGTAATTAGAAGGAATCGCGCCAATATTCACAAAAACATTTCCGCGTCCTTCAATCTGCAATTGACTCAAATTAATATAATTTTCAAGATGTTCAATTTCTTTGTGAAGCGGAACATATTGCGCCTTGCATTCATACAACATATAGCGCAACACAGAAGACAATTCTAAAATCAATTCTGGTGTTTTTGTTGATTGTTCTACAGCATACGCATACAAATTGTTCATATTATTAAACAAAAAATGCGGATTTATCTGCGATTTTAAATATTGCAATTCGCTTTCTTTCACGGAATTGCGTAATTCTAGCACTTCGCGCTGTTTTTTCAAGGCATCCCAAGCAAATTTAAAACCGACTAAGATTGTAATTGTTGGCATCGTACTTAGTAAATTGTAAAAAACGCCCAAAAATCCTCTGCCGCGCGTATCGGGATAAAAAATCTGTTCCAACACAAATTCTTCCACATAAATAACAAGCGCTACAATAAGCAACATAAATACGGTAAATAACAAATAGCGACTTTTGTAAAGATAACGCGGCAATAACACATAATTGATAATCAATCCTGCAATGGCGTAGTTGAGGTAAAAAAGGAGTTGATGCGCTTCTATGCCTGGAATTCGTCTGTCAAAAGCAAAAAAAATGAACACTAAAATATTAAGAACAATCTGGAATAAGAGTTCTTGCAAAGGCACATTTAAAGTTGACATTGTAGGTTTCATTAGTTAAAAATAACCTTTTTATCTCGTTTACAATTATTCTACTTCTCAATCTCCATTGTTAGTGCCCCAAACAACAGTTTTAGATGGATAAACTGTATTTTTGCATTTTACAGGAAAAGGTCTGTTGTTCACGGGAAATTTTTTTTAACAGTGCTGTTAACTTAGTTCCTTTGCAACACTAAAAAAAGAAATTTGTAATGAAATTAACGCTCAAAATATGCCTCTACACGACAGTATTTCTGTTGATGAATGGTTTTGCCATCGCACAAAAAACTGAAATCACAGGCACGTTAATCGAAAAAGAAACGTCGCAACCTGTTCCGTATGCTACGGTTGTGTTGAAAGATGCCACTACAAAGGAAAATATTACAGGAGTCATTACAGACGAGCGTGGAAAATTTACCATCACGACGACAAGTACTAATTTTTACGTTGAAATCAGCTTCATGGGGTTTGCCACCAAAACTATTACTGAGTTTAATCCTACCAATCAAACTATAAATTTGGGCACCATCATGTTGGAACCCGATAGTAAAGCACTTGACGAAGTTGTGATTACGGGCGAAGCTTCCAAAACCGTTTTTAAGCTTGACAAACGTGTGTTTAATGTGGGGAAAGATATCAGCAGTACTGGTGTGAGCGCACTGGAAGTATTGAATAATGTCCCTTCTGTAAACGTGAGTATTGAAGGCGATATCAGTCTTCGTGGAAGTGCGGGTGTGCAAATTTTGATCAACGGAAAACCTTCTGTTTTGGCAGATGGTTCTAACAATGCGCTTGGAACAATTACGGCTGATATGATTGAAAGCATAGAAGTCATCACAAATCCTTCGGCAAAATACGAAGCTTCTGGAACTGCGGGAATTTTAAATATCATCCTAAAAAAAGAAGAAAAAAGAGGCTGGAATGGTTCTATATCGCTCAATACGGGAGTTCCTGACAATCACAGTTTGGGCGTCAGTGTCAATCGCAGAACGGAAAGTTTCAATCTTTTTGCGCAAATGGGCGCTGGTTATCGTTCGCTTCCTCGTGATACTGAAAACAGAAGTAGAAATTTAGATACCAATGAAGTCATTATAAGTGATGGCGAAGAGTTTAGAAATGAAGCCTTTTTCAATATCACTTTGGGCGCAGATTACCATATTAATGAATTGAATGTATTGACGCTTTCAGGGAATTTTGCCTATGAAATTGAAGATCAACCTTCGGAATTCAACTTTCAATTTTTGGATGGAAACAACGCGTTGATTTCAAGTTGGTTGCGAGAAGAAACTACAGAAGCAACAAATCCGAAATATCAGTACGAACTCAACTATAAAAAGCAGTTTGAAAATAATGAAGAACATACCTTACAGTTTAGTGCTTTGGGAAGTTTTTTTGGGAAAGACCAAGAATCGCAGTTTACAAATACGACGATTTCTGGAACGGATATCAACAGCGATCAACAAACCGAAACCGATTTTAAACAAGCTGATTATACCTTTAAGGTTGATTATGTAAATCCGCTAACAGAAGTATACACGCTAGAAACTGGCGCGCAATATGTCATTAATGATGTGGGAAATGATTTTGAAGTACGCGATTTCACAAACGGAAGTTTCGTCGTCAATCAAGACTTGACTAATAATTTTGAGTGGATTCAGAAAGTATTAGGTGTCTATGCCACAGGCGCGTATGAAAAAGACAAATTTGGCGTAAAACTCGGATTGCGCGTAGAACAAACCAATGTACAAACATTGCTAGAAAACACGAATGAACGCAACGAGCAAGACTACACAAACTTGTTTCCGACGTTGCACACATCGTACAAAATAAATGATAATTTCTCATTACAAGCAGGATATTCGCGAAGAGTCTTTAGACCGCGCTTATGGGATTTGAATCCGTTTTTTAATATTCGAAATAACTTTAACATTCGTGTGGGAAATCCTGATTTGCAACCAGAATTTACAGATTCATACGAGCTTACGAGCATTTACAAAATTGGTAAAGCGTCACTCAGTTCAAGTCTATACCACAGATTCACCACCGATGTAGTGGAACGCGTCGCTACGTTTGAAGACAATATCACCTTCACAAGACCTGAAAACATAGGAACAAACTCGTCCATAGGTTTTGAAACCAATGGAAAATACAGTCCTTACAAATGGTTGACCTTGACAGGAGATTTCAACTTAAACTATTTTGACAGAGCGGGAACATTTCAAGATCAGGTCTTTGATTTTACAGCAACGCAATGGTCGTCTCGTTTAGGCGCCAAAGTAGGATTGCCCTCAGATATTGATGTAGAGTTGACAGGAAACTACCAATCTGGTTTTGAAACGGTACAAGGAGAGCAGTCTGGTTTTGTCTTTTTGGATGTAGGTGTCCGTAAAAAGATTTTCAAAGGAAAAGCAATTGTAAACTTGGGCGTACGCGATTTATTTGCCTCAAGAATACAAGAAAGTTTTGTCAATCAACCTACGTTTGAATCCTACAGTTTTGGACTCCGCGGTCGTTTTATCACTTTTGGAATTAGTTATGGTTTTGGAAAAGGAGAAGCGATGACGTATTCGGGTAGGAGAAGGTAATACGCTGTCAAATAAAAAAGGCTACCCAACACCTGAATAGCCTTTATGAAAAGTATTTTTAGCTTTTAATTTTAGTTCTTGATGAACTTTTTAGTCATACTACCGCCATTGGAGTAGACTTTTAAAAAATACCCTCCGTTTTGTAAACTAACTACATTGATCACTTCTAAATTGTTTTCTTTTGTAAGTACCAATTGTCCATTCATATTGATGATTTCTACTTTTACTAAGTCGCGCGTTTTACTAATGTATAATTTGTCTGTAGTAGGATTTGGATAAATGGAAAAGTCCAGAGTGATTTCTTCTGGCGTGCTCAAAGTGACAAACACATACGAACTGATTCCTGATGTGCCTTCTGAATTCGGATCAACTACATTTGGAAAAACCGCCATACTGTCATCCACCATATCGGCAGCCATAAAGCTTTTTAAAGATGTTACTGTGGTTGCTAAGGCAGCATTGTTCTGTAAAATACTAATGTTTCCCGAAGTAGGAGACTGATTCAATTGAATGGTAACCATTGCGGTAGGCGTTCCACTAGAAGGCGCCGAAAGCGATACGGGACTTCCCAAAGTTTCAGTAATCAAATAGCCATCAATAGTAGCTTGTCCGACTGCATTTCCATCGAAAAAAGTTGCACTAGCGCTGTTGCCTAATGATGAAACTAGGCTAGCGGTAACACCATCGGGTAGGAGGATGGTGAAACCGTAGCTCTGTACTGAGGTTGCAAAATTAGTTGCACTTGCGTTGGGGATCGCCGTAATGGTATAATTAAAATTACCATTATCGACTAAAGAATAGGTATATCCGTCTTGGGCATTTACAATTGAACATAAATTCAAGAATGTTAGTAGTACTATGTGTATTATATATTTTTTCATTAGAGGTGACTTTTGATTAGTTTTCAGGTAATTGTTCTGTGATTTGATATGTACTGAAATTCAGGAAATTCCCTGGATGTGCGAGTACATTTTGTAAAATCACTGGTGAATCTGGATTGGTTCCAGAGTACTGTGTGTTTCCGTCCATATTCACGTCATTGTCATTATATCCGCTTACAGTGAATGTCGGGAAGTTTAAAAAGTTTCCAGGATCATTCAATACTTCTGATAAAATAGTTGGAGTATCAGGCGTGGTTCCTGAGTATTGTACAACCGTATCATCATTTACATTTCCTGACCACATACCAACAATTCCAGCAGGCATTCCAAAACTTGTTTGTGCATTGCTGCCGAAAGTGGCAATCGAACCATTTGTGAAATCGATACTAGTTTCCAAATCGCTTAAAGCAATGGCACTTGCAGCTATAATTCCTAAGTGATTTCTATGTTTGATAGCTACATAATAATTTCTACTGTTCATGCTAAATTCTACAGCAGTGCTACCATCAACTGACACGATATCACCATCGCGTTGTAATAAAGCGGATTGAGATGCTAGTACAGAAGTATTGTCCGTTGCATCGCGTAATTCAACCCAAATCCAATCAACAATAGCATTGTTTCCTGTGGTATCAAAAACAGTGGCTTCACAAGTTGCACCATCTGCATACGGACTTGTTGTTGGGACTAATCCTGCTACGCGTAAATCGTCTCGCATCAAACTTTCTTCTCCTGTATTTGGATTGAGTATGGCGCCTTGCAAATATACTTTTGGAGACACTAAAATACCACAGTCACTAGCTTGTCCATCATCACTGATAGACCAACCATGCGTGTTGATTAAATTCAATCGATCTGTTTCACTAGTACAATATTGATTTTTTCCACCGCCAAAATTTAAGTTTTGCGGAATATCATCGATCCCATCACCTGCAAGCCCACTGCTATCAGTATTCCAACCGATGAGTGTAGCATCATAATTTGCCACAGACATCGCTACGCCTCCAGGACCAGAACCAAACATGTTTCTTATTCCTGAGTTTCCAAAGCCTGTGTCAGTAATATTTCCAATATCCCAGTTTCCAAGGTTTTGATCAAAACTATCAGCACCCACAAACATTTCATACATATTCGTAACACTACTCACATTCCAATTTCCAATATCTTGATTAAACACTATGGCATTATCAAACATTCCGTTCATTTCTGTTACCGCACTTACATTCCATCCAGAGATATCTTGATTAAATGCTTCTGCACCTTCAAACATAGCGGTCATATCTTCAACACTAGAAACATTCCACCCAGAAATATTTTGATTAAACACCAAATTATCTTGAAATAAATCTTCCATATTTTGAACATTGGCTACATTCCAAGAGGAGATATTTCCATTAAATGCATTTGCCGTATCAAACATTTCATACATAGAAGTCACATTGCTCACATTCCAACTATTTAAATCTTGATTAAACACCAAAGCACCTGCAAAAACCCCTTCCATATTGGTCACATTACTCACGTTCCAATTGTTTAACGGTTGATCGAATGCTTCTGCTTCATAGAACATATACGAAAGTGATTGCGCACTGCTCATATCCCAACTATTTAAAGGTTGATTAAAGCTGTCGCAGTCTTCAAATACTTCACTAAAGTCTTCCACATTACTCACATTCCAATTGCTGATATCACTATTAAAAACAATACAGCCATCAAACATTTCTGCCATACTTGTTACACTTGACAAGTCAGGTGTGTCTATGCCTGTATTGGTAATCGTAAGGTTGGCACATCTATGAAAAGCCCCTTCCATAGACGTCCATGGATTGTCTCCCCATTGTTCAACAGTCAGTAATTTTGCAGCATTGGCGCTAGTGCTTCCATCAAAGAAGATTCTCGGGAACGTTCCAAAAATACTTACGGTATACGTGCCAGCGGTTGTATAGGTGTGAGATGCATCTCCAGTAACTCCATACGCAATATCGCCATCGCCCCAATCTATAATATAATCGTAGGTTTCGCCTGAAAAAGTCGGAATCGTAATGCTTTCATTAGCGGTTGTGGTTTGCCATGTAGTTATGAATGGACTTTGCGTATTTTTCACTAACGAAAAATCATTTCCATCACCACCTACATAGCTGATTGTAAATGGAACACCTTCAACTTCAATACTGCTTCCTTCTGGGTAATTTAGAAATGTCCCAACGATGGCGTCTGTACCATCATTATCTAGTAAGATTAACTCGTTGCTATTACTAGGAAGTGTAATAAAGTCATCCACAGGCGTAAATGTAGCATTGTTGAGTGTGATTGTTCCTTGAATCGTCGCAAAAGCATAGTCTGCACCACTATTGATGTGTGGCGCAAATGAACCTCCGTCAATAACTAAATTATTTGTACTGATAGAACCGGTTGTTTGACTGTTTCCAGGTTGTAACAAAGCTCCATTGGTAATTGTGATCGGTCCACCCGTAAAAGATGTTGGAGAAAAACCTTGCAATGCTGTACTCGCACCATCAAAAGTAGCTTCATTTTCAATCGTTATGGAGGTTTGAGGAATTGCAAAAAATACACCTGTTACGTTTAGGGTTCCGAATGTCAAACTCGCTGTTGAACCGCCAATCGTAATATCTGTGGTGGATAGATCTGTATCTGTACTTAAGAATTCAGTCGTGGTTCCTGCTACACCATTATAAGTCAGATTTCCAAATAAACTTAGGTTTGAACCAATACATGTAATTGTTCCTGCGTCATGGTTGATCACTGGATTTGTAGAGTTGCTATCTACTTCCAAGTCTCCTGTAAAGTAGCTGATGTCCGGACCTGTTTTTGTGAGTATTGTTTCTTCCGTTAAGAAAATAGTTCCTGAATTTGTGGTAATGTCAAATTCTGTCGCTGTCACGTTTCCTATGATGACATCATTGATATCATTAAGTGTAACTTCTCTAAAAGAAACAAGCGTCTCCAATACTCTAATATCGTTATCACCAGTAAGTACAACTCTGGTTGAACCATTATTTCTTCCATCCAAACTCATTACATCTGTAGTAATTGTAGACGTATCATTTTGGGAAATGCTACCAAATGCATCAAGCTGTAATTGTGATGCGCCTGCTGTTTGCACAGTTCCTCTAAAGTTGATATTTCCACTTCTTATTCGAATGCTATTCACGCCCAACGTAGCATCTGTGGCTGTGATGTCTGTGAAAAAAGTAGAATTTCCAAAAGCCACAAATGTAATTCGAGACGCTTCTAAAGCTACAGTTCCCGGAAACGCTACAGCATTTCCTTCATTACTAGAGCCAGCTGCATCATCTATCACAATTGTATTTGTTGCTTGTAGTGTTGTATCACCTTCAATTCTGAATACAGAAGTTGATCCGATGGTATTATCAGCGATGCTATTCACGTTGGTTACTGATAATCCAGTAGCAGTAAGCGCATCAAACACAATATCTGCATTTGGACTGTTCGCAATGGTAAAGATTCCTCCAATGTCAATTGAACTAGCTTGTGTGTAATTGGTAATATTGTTTAAAGTAATATCATTATCAACTCCTGTTAAGGCTAGGGCAGTAGCAAAATTGATTCCGTTTGTGCCACCTTCTGCATTGAAAATGATTCCGTTTGTGATGCTAGCTATTGGAATCGTAACTGTGGTCGCATCACTTAACGTTGGTCCACCAGAGACTGCTACCGAATTTACAAGATTGGAAATAGTTAACGTTGTTCCATCGCTAGACAGCGAAATGTCATCATCTGAGGTTCCTCCGTTGATATCTGTAATTGTTAAAGTTCCGTTTGTTAAATCGACAGTTGTTTCGGTTGGAGTTATAAATGGATTTTGAGTGCCAAATGTAGTTCCTGCTGTCGGATCAGTATTGAAACTAGCTGATGCTACTGTATTTCCTGAACCATCATAAACATTTCCTGAGCTATCAGTAACATATATGTCTCCTGTGAGTGCATCTCTAAAAGCGAGTCGTGCCAAGTTATTAATATTTGCTACATCTACACCACCGAGTTCAGCTCCATACGTATTACCGACATCCAAATCTTCATCAACAATACCGATGGCATCGTAAATTTGACCAAAGTCAGCTAAGTTATCTGCAGGACGTGATTCATTATCATTCGGATCAATATCTGTAACATTTACGATTCCTGTAAAAGAATTGGTAAGTATTACGGTATGTGACGGCGTAATGATTAGTGGAATCGTAGCTGTAAACAATCCATTACTATCAAAAGTGCCTGAAACTAGTTCTGCACTACGAACAACTCCGACGGATGCACTGTCCACATCTCCTTCAACAACTACAATATAGCCAGCAAACGTTTCGCCTGGCGTACCTAGTATTTCTATGGTTTGATCTGTAACACCAGATAGTGTTGGTTGGTATTCGTTTATCAGTATTGGAAGTGTATTATTTATTCCAGAAACTACCGTAACAGTGGCTGTACACTGTGCACTATTGCCATTAGCATCTGTGACAGTCAGTGTTACGTTGTATGATCCAATATCTGCAAAAGTGAACGAAATTGACGAACTACCTTCAATCAATAGTTGATCAATTCCAGTATTATCACTTGAACCATTATTAATATCGCTGGCATTTACGGTAGCATCTGTATCTGGTGTTACGGTAACAATGATGTCTTGGCAGATTGCTGTTGGATTTTCAGTATCTAGCATCAAAGCGATATCGTTTCCATCGCCACCAACATAAGTAATCGTAAACGCATAACCCGATACAATGACTGCACTTCCTTCAGCATAGTTTAAGAATGTTCCAATGATGGCATCCGTATCATCATTCTCAATAAGAACAATTTCGTCAGTAGTTGGTGCTGCGGTAAATCCGCCTACGGGACTAAATGTCGCATTGGTCAGTGTCACAGTTCCATCAGCTTCTAGGAGATCTCGGCTACTATTACTTTCAATGAGTGGCGCAAAGGTAGCTCCGTTAATTTCTAGATTGCCAGTGGTGATGCTATAGGTTTCGGTGCCTCCTCCAGGTTGTATCGTGGCATCAGCTTCTACGATGGTAGTTCCTCCAAGTGTACCAATTCCTCTTAATAACGTATTGGCGCCGCTAAACGTCGCCTCATTTAGAATCGTATTAAAAGTATCACCAATAAAGATATCACCTTCAACGTTTAGAAATCCAAAAGTAATACTCACACCAGGACCGCCAAAAGGCAAACCAATTGTATCTCCAATTAAATTTGTAATGGTACCAGCAGCACCATTGTATTCTAGTCTTCCAGCTAGATCCAGATTTATTCCAGTAAACGTAATAGTACCTGCATTTTGGTTGATGATGGCAGAGTTTGTAGCAGATGAACTGGTAACATCTATATTTCCATTAAAATTGCTAGTTCCCGATCCAGTTTGGGTGATTTCTGTATTTTCTGAGATGAAAATCGTAGTCGCGGTAATGTTAAAGTCATCGGTACTCAATCTACCGATTTCAATATCATTGATGTCAGTAAGAAATACAAAACCTAAATTTGTATTTTCTGCACTTTCTAGCAGTTTTATGTCATTTGATCCTGCAGTAAAGTTTCCAGATTTTGAAAGTGTTAATACTTCTGTCGTTATGGAAGAACTGGCCGTTTGTGTTATATTAAAAAAGCTTTGTAATGCTAATTCTGAAGCACCTGCTGTTTGCACTGTTCCTGTAAAATTGATGGCGCCACTTCGTATGCGAAGTAAATTTACAACACCTGCAGTACCATCTGTTGCTGTTACCGTTCCAAAATCTGTTGTTCCAGTGCCTATGAATGTGATTTGAGAACCTTCTAAATTGACAAGACCTCTAAAAATATGACTTCCATTGATTGTTTTATCCATAGCGAGCGTTCCTGTACTTTGCAATGTGGTGTCTCCATCAATTTCAATGTTACTATTATTCACATCATCAATACTATTTACATCAGTAATTGATAATCCTGTAGCTACTAATGAATTTACTACAATATCAGCATTTGGACTGTTGGCAATGGTAAATATTCCTTCAATGTCTATCGCACCCGATTGTGTGTAATTAGTGATGTCATTTATAGTAAGGTTATTAGTAGCTCCAGCTAAGGTAAGATCATCGCTAAAGGTAATTCCGTTGGTGCCGCCTTCTGCTTCAAGCGTAATTCCTGCGGTAATAGTTGCTAATGGAACGGTCACTGTAGTCGCATCCGTCAAGGTTGGACCACCAGAAACTTCTACGGGACTTGTTAAATTGCTAATAGTAAGTGTGGTGCCATCACTAGAGAAACTAATATCATCATCCGACGTTCCGCCGCCGATATCTGTTATGGTCAATGCTCCATTAGTGAGATCGACCGAAGTTTCTGGCGTACTGACTGTGATGGTAAACGAACATTGATTTACATTTCCAGCTTCATCTGTTACTTGAAAAGTATTGGTAGTTTCTCCGATTGGAAAACTACTACCACTTGCCAATCCAGCCGTTTGTGTTATTGAAATGTTTGCTACATCAGAACAGTTGTCACTAAAAGTAGGAACATTGTAATCAACAACGGCTGAGGTTTCCGAACCAGAGATTCCTACTGCAATGTCGTTTGGACATGTTACTGAGGGCGTTTCATCATCCGTTACAGTTACCGTAAACGAACTCGTCGCAACATTTCCTGCAGCATCTGTAGCAGTATGAGTAATCAATGTTTGCCCTAAAGGAAATTGTGAACCAGAAGGCAATCCTGCGGTTTGTTCGATAGTTATATTAGGATCACAGGTATCCGAAAAAAATGTGGAAGCATCATATGTGTAGGTATAACTACAGGCTCCCGAATCTGCTGAAAAACTAATATCTCCTGGATCACTCACTACAGGAGCTGATTCATCTCTTATCTGGATGTCAAAAGAGCAGGTTACAGTATTACCGTTATTGTCCGTAGCTACATGTGTAATCGTAGTTGTTCCTAATGGAAATTCAGAACCCGAAGCCAATCCGGACGTACGCTCAATGGTTACATCACAATTATCAGAAAAGAATGTGGTCGGATCGTAGGTAAACACATAGCCACAGTTTTCAGTGTTGGCTCCGTAGTTTAAATCTCCAAAGCAACTTCCTCTTTGTACAGGCGTATCATCGACTACAGTTACGGTAGCTTGACAGGCATTGGATTGACCACCAGAATCTTGAATGACCAAGGTAACTTGATTGTCACCAATATCAGCACAGGTAAAATTAGTTTGTGAAATAGTTCTGATCGTAACACCTAAATCATCTCCACTTGAATTGGTAAGTGCGCCAAAAGTAGTGCTAGTCTCTCCGTTTTCATCGAGTGTTAAGGTGATATCGCGACAATTGATAGTTGGTTGATCATCTTTTACTAAAATATCAAAGTCCAAATCACTGGAAGGGACTGATACCCAGGAATCTCCTGGGTTTACTTGATATCTGTAATTTCCATTCGCATACGGATTGTTATCAGAATATTGTAAAGAAATGGAATTATCGCTATCATCTTGCACAATCACAAAGGAATATTCTACTCCAGCAGTCACATTTAAAAGATCGGGAATGTCAATGATAAATTGCCGTCCGACATTAAAGTTTCCTTGAAATGTATAATTAAAATCTTTTAAGATGCTAACAAGGTTCGTCGGCGTACCCTCAATAATAAATATTCTGGCTTGTACGGTTGAGATCACAAATTGCGTTCGTACGGCAATAGACTCAATTTGTCCTGAGCAGTCTGCTACCCAAGATTGTCCTGCTCCTACATAAGAAGCACTGGTATTGTCATTATTTTGCGTTTGGATAATGTCGTTGAGACGTGTACATGTTTGACTAACACTAAGCTGTGATAGCAACAAACATAGAAATAAAAAGATAAATTTTTTCATGGCGGTATGTGTGTTTAAGATTATGAGATCAAATCTATATACACGCCAACAAGAAATCTAAAATTGAACGTTTACAAAGGGTTTACAGCTTTTTTTAAGTGGGTTTACATAAGGGTTACAAAGTAATAATTTGGATTGTAATAAATTTAATAACTAATTGATTTTTAGTGTTTTGCTAAAATTTGGTCAAGAATTGATACAAGTCTACATCAGAGTCAAGATTTAGCTTTTTTCGCAGTCGGTTTCTACTCATTTTCACAGAAGAAGGATTGATATTCTGTAAAATCGCGATTTGTTTGGTCTCTAAATTCATTCGAATCAAGGTACATAAGCGCATATCGGTTTTCGTTAATTTAGGATATGTATCTCTCAAATTTTCATAAAAGGAACTTCCCAAGGATTCGACTTTTTCATAAAATAATTCGGTGTTTTCATCCACTCGAATTCGGTCTTTAATTTCAGTATTTAGCTTATCTAATTCCACAGAACGTTTTTTCCCTGTGGCTTCTTTTATGACGTTTATTTTGTCCAAAAGCTCCAAAGCCCATTCTCTTTTTTGGGTAATATCTAACGCAAAATACTTCAAATCCTTCTTTTTGTATTCTACTTCTTTCTCCAACATATCATTTTTAAGCTTGCTTACTTTTACCTGTGCTTTTTTTCGTTGTAAGATGATACTAATAATGGTGATGATAATAGCGGCGATCCCTGCTCCGATAGATAGAATTTTCCAAAAACGTGCAGAAGCTTTTTCCAATTTAGTTTCGGCGAGTTCTTTTTCTCTCACTAAAAACAGACTATCTCTTAATTTTTCTTTCCGAAATTCATAATTCAATTCTAATTCCTGAATTTTTCGAATGTTTTTTTTGCTGAAGAGTGAATCTGAAAACTGTTTGTGAAGTTTGGCACTTTCATACGCTGCTTTGTAATTTCCAATGGCTTGCTCAATTTCACTTTTTTGGAGATATCCGTTCATAATCCATTGCTTAAAATCATCTTTGATGGCTCGATCTAGAGATAATTTGTTGTATTTGAGAGCATTCGTGAAATCTCCATCATCTTTGTATGCCCAAGCGAGTTTATTGCCATAAATGATTTGAAATACAGGAATTTCATTTTTCATCCCAAAATCCAAACATTCTTTAAATAGTGCAATGCTTTTTTTATACTCTCCAATACTTCTGTAGAACTTAGCTTTGTGTGCTTTAACACTATTAATGCCATTTTGAAATTTTTGAGCTATAAAAATGGTTTCTGCCTTGTCAAGGAAATACAATGCTGAATCTCGCTTTTTCACCATTCCATAATATTCGCCCAAGTTTTTGTAATTATAGGCTTCTAATATTTTGTCTTTATGATCTTTATCAATGCGTAAGGATTTGAGTAAGTTACTCTTAAATTCTTCTAAGTTGCCTTGAAAACTGTGCAGAATCGCCATATTATGATACAAATTACCAATTCCTAAAGAATCTTTGGTAGCTTCAAAATAGTTCAAGGACTGCATGTAGTAGCCCATTGCTTCTGTATAATTTGCTTGGTCAGTAGTTGCTGCAGCTAAATATTGAAATGCTTGTCCACGCAAGCTGTTGCTCACACTGTCATTTCCCGTTAAAACTTCGGGAACTTCACTTAGGTAGCGTTTGGTAAGTGCATAATTTTTTCCATAATGATGCACGCCCATTTTAAATAAAATGCCAGCCTTTACAGTATCTACTGTTGCTTTTTTTAATTCGGCTTCTAAACGTTCAAAGACTGTATCTCGTTCTTTTGTAACCGTGTCTTTTTCCTGAGCAAGTAGGGAAGCGCATACACTGAAAATTAAATAGAAAGACAAATACCATTTCATCACAAAGACAGAATTTTTTATAAATATATTAAATCCTTCTAATTTGTCGTTACAGAAAAAACATCCAACACATAAATAACCTTTACGAAAAGCATGTAATTACTAAATGTGTTAATTTTTGATAGACTTTTGACTGTGTTTCAATTTTGAACGCATACTTTTAAGAAATACATGCTACTTTGTGTGCGACTGATCACTTTCACATGATGTACATATTTGTGTTATCTTTGAGTAAATGCTATCTATAAAAATGAAGAAAACACTATTTGTATGGCTATTGATCGTGTATGCAACGATGAGTTTCGGTCAAAAAAAAGTCTATTTTAGCGGAACTATAACCAACTGTCCGTATACTGAATTTGAAATAGGATCGATTGACAAACCCAACGATATCAATGAATGGCAACGAGTTAGCATCAAAAATGGCAATTTCTCTGTGGTAGTACCACTTAATGATCCTACGGTTTTTCAATGTTATATAAAAGGCAAAAAAATTGAATTTTATGCAATGCCAGGTGACAGTCTCGTGTTAAAAACCGATTTTACAAAGTTATGGACTGCGACTGAATTCTCTGGTAAAGGAACAGCAACCGCGCAATTTCATACGAGTTGGAAAAAGCAATTTAACGCTTTGCATAAAGCAGATCGTAACAACAGAAAAAATAATACCCCAGAAGCATATCTTAAAGAAAGAAAAAAACTGCGAGATTCAGAATTAGCATTTTTACAAGAATATGCCGCAAAAAATGGATTGAAAGAAAGTTCTTTTTTCAAATACTACACTTCAGAATTTACATTCAGTTTTTATTCCAGTTTTGCAAATTATATGTATCAACACAATAACAATATAGAAGGAAATGGTGTAAAGCCTGAATATGCATCTTTAGTCACACTTTTAGATGAAATAGACTTTGATACGCTTGATTATCACGAAACAGAAAGTGCCCAAATGTTGTACGCAACGTACATAAACAGAATCAAATACCGACAATTGATTTATAACAAAACACTTCCTCCAGCAAAGATGGATTTTGTGCATTGGCTGAAAAGAACTTACGATCTCTCAAAAGAAATATTACCTAAAAAAGCACACGAAACCTATGTGATGAACATGTTTTTTGAGCATCTAAATCCAGTTTCGGTCAATAGACTGTCGCCTTTGTACGAAGATTTTATAAAAACCTGCAGTATTGAGAATCGGATGAAATTGTACAATGCTTTCAACAAAGGCATATTTAAAGAAAAACTTACAATTCCGAGTGATGCGTATGTAAAAAGTACAGATGCTACTTTGGAAGAAATTCTGAGCGACTATAAAGGTTCTATCGTGTATGTTGATTTTTGGGCGAGTTGGTGTGCTCCGTGTATTGATGAAGTGCCAGCATCCAAAAAAATGCAAGAAAAGTTTAAAGACAAGGATATCAAATTTTTATTTCTCTCTATTGATCGAGATGAAACTAGTTGGAAGCGAGCCATAGCAGCCTACAAAATTCCCGGAATTCACATCAGATTCAAAAAAGGAAAAATTTCGAGTGCCATAAAGAATTTAATTTCAGCAGGTATTCCTCGTTATCTGATTGTAGGCAGAGATGGAAAAATTCTTGATAATGATGCCAAAAGACCTAGTGATGCCAAACTTGTTGCAGATCTCGAAAAATTATTGAATGAATAGTCTAGAGCATATTGTAAGGTTTCTAATCCCAAGTTTTTCAAAAAAACACCCGCTCAATAAACCAAAATAAACCTACCAAAGCAATAGCTATAGAAGCAGGAATTTGTACACGTTTGCGATACCAGCTTTTCTTTCTAATAAACCACACCAAAACAGCAGCAGCAAGCAATACCAACAACTGACCGATTTCTACACCAATATTAAACGCTAATAAGGAAGGAACAAAATTGTCTTTCGGCAATCCATAATCACTCAACACAGAGGCAAAGCCTAATCCGTGTAGCAACCCAAAGCCAAATACAATAGCAGGTCGCCATTTGGTTGTTTTTTTGAACACACAATTTTCAACAGCAATCCACACGATAGAAAGTGCAATAAGCGGTTCTACAATATTCCCTGGAACTACTACAAATCCTAAAGCTGCTAACGCTAGGGTGATGGTATGCGCCAATGTAAACGCTGTTACTTGTTTTAGTAAGGATAGAAAAATTAGACTGGAAAAGAACAGTCCTAACACAAAAAGAATATGATCCAATCCTTTGGGAATAATGTGTTGTATCCCTGCTTTGATGAATAGAAAAAAACGATCTTGCCACGACATAGCAGCCAATCTTCGCATACGCTGACGCTTTAAAGCTGCTTTGTATTCGGCAGTCATTTGTTCGTCTTGCATATCGAGTTGTCCTTGTTCAATTTCTGAGATGACAAGTTCGTCCTCAGGATGTGCAAATAGGACAGTACTTGAAGATAAGACAATGCAAAAAATAAGTGCTTTTAAAAACCTCATAGGCGTAACAGGAAGTGTAGGTATATACAAAAGCGGCACGGAAATCCGAGCCGCTTTTTTTATTATTTATAGTGGAATTAGTCTGCTGAACCGTCCAATCCTCTTACTTTTAGTAATGCATCAATTTTAGGTTCACGTCCGCGGAATTGTTTGTACAATTCCATCGCTTCTTCGGTTGAACCTTTTTCGTAGACGTGTGTTCTTAATTTTGCTGACAATTCAGGATTAAAAACATCTCCTGTTTCTTTAAATGCTTCAAAACCATCTGAATCTAATACGGCAGAATGAACATAACTGTAATATCCAGAAGCATATCCACCTGCAAAAATATGTGCGAAATAAGTCGTACGGTAGCGAGGTGCTATTTCCCCAATCAAGCCAATTTTTGTCATGGAAGCGGTTTCAAAAGCATCTGCATCTTTTACGGCTTCATCCGCTTTAATCGTGTGCCAATCCATATCTAATAGGGAAGCTGCTAAGTATTCAGTATTGGCAAATCCTTGGTTGAATTTAGAAGCTTTCAATAATTTTTCGATTAAGACATCTGGCATTACTTCACCTGTTTTATAGTGTTTTGCAAACGATTTCAAAATTGTTGGCTCGCCTGCCCAGTGTTCTAAGATTTGTGCTGGGAACTCTGTAAAATCACGAGGTCCAGAAGTCCCCGACATGCTACGATACGTAACATTCGTTAAGATTCCGTGCATTGCGTGACCAAATTCATGGAACAACGTCGTTACATTTTCAAAACTCAACAATGCTGGATCATCGCCCACAGGCGCAGGAAAATTACATACATTTACAACTACTGGACGTTCTTTTCCATCAAGATTGGATTGTCCTTTAAAACTGCTCATCCAAGCACCACCGCGTTTGTTAGAACGTGTAAAGTAATCGCCAATAAAAATTCCTAAATGGCTACCATCTTTGTCTTTAACTTCCCAAACTCGCGCGTCAGGATGATACAAATTGATGTTGTGTAATTCCGTAAAGCTAATGCCCCACAATTTATTTGTCGTTTCAAAAACTCCATTCAATACGTTATCTAATGTCAAATATGGTTTTAATGCGGCTTCATCCAAGTCATATTTTGCCTTACGCACTTTTTCTGAATACTGCCACCAATCCCAAGCGGCTATTTTGAAGTCGTGTCCTTCTGAATCCACAACTGCTTGCATGTCTTTTACTTCAACTTTCGCTCTTTCCAAAGCAGGTTTCCACAATTGCATCAACAGATTGTATACTTCTTCCGGAGTTTTTAACATGCGCTCTTCCAACACAAAATGTGCATGCGTTTCGTAGCCCATTAGTTGTGCGCGTTCTGCACGTAACTTTGCTATTTTTGCAGCAATTTGTTTATTGTCTTTGTCATTATCGTTATCACCTCGTAGTACATACGATTTGTATAACTTTTCGCGTAAATCACGTCGGTTCGATTGTGTCAAGAACGGATACATGCTACTACGATGTGGCGTAAATACATACTTATCTTTGTATTTTGCTTTGTCTTCATCTGTTTCCGCTTTGTCCATTTTTTGTTTTGCAGTTTCAGCAGCTGCAGCAATGATTCCATCAGATAAACCGTCTAAGTCTTTTTTATCTAGAATCATTTCAAAACCATTCGTTTCAGCTAATAGATTCTGACCAAAGGCAGTAGTCAGTTCAGAAATTTTCGAATTGATTTCTGTGATTTTGGCTTTTTGTTCTGAGTTGAGTAAAGCACCGCTACGAACAAATCGTTTGCGTGAATCTTCTAATAATTTAAGTTGTTCACTAGTGAGATTTAGATTTTCACGATCTTGATATACGGCTTCCACACGCTTAAAAAGTCCCTCATTTAAGGTGATTTTATCGCTGTGCGCTGATAACATCGGACTTAACTCACGTTGTAATTCTTGTAATTTTGGATTGGTATTTGAACCTGTTAAGTTAAAAAACACGCCTTGTACTTTGTTGAGCAATTTCCCTGTTCGTTCCAAAGCCTCTAAGGTATTGGCAAACGTAGGCGCTTCACTGTTTTGTACAATTTTATCAATTTCGGCAAGATGTTCTTCCATCCCTTTTTTAAATGCAGGCATGTAGTGTTCATTCTTTATAATATCAAACGGCGGAACTTCAAATGGTGTATTCCATTCTTGATAAAATGGATTTTCTGATGTTTGCATTTCTGTTTGCTTTTCGGGTTTGTCAGTTTCGGTTTTACAAGCACTAAAAAGCACTATGGCAGAAACAAAAAGGAGTTTTTTCATTTTTGGTATTGTTTAAAAGTCTATAAAGATAGCTTTTTTTAGGGAGTTGAAACTAAGAAAATTTTGGAGTGTAGCAAATGTAGTGTGAGACGTGTATGTATATCCAATTTTAGATAAACAAAAGTGTCATCTTAGTATGTAAGATGACACTTTTGTTTATTAACGTGAGTTCGACATAAGAAATCATCAAATTACTCGTAATTAACTGAAAAATAAACATTTGTCAGTTCGAGCATTGCTGAAAGCACCGAGCGAAGCTAACGAGAACACTTATGAAATTAACGCTTCGATTGAATCTCGATAGCTTCGCTAGGTATCTTCAATTAAAATGCATTTTAATTTCGATAATGCTCGATTTGACAATTTATATAAGTTATTGACTATTATGTACTTAACGGAATAGTTATATCGAACTCACGTTTATTATGTATGTTCACTTAGTTCATTCTGAGTTTTTGTAGATTATTCAATTTTTTCCAATAACTCGTTTGAGAGTTCCTTTCCGTTTTTGTCAATAGACACAAACCACACATTGGATGTACATTCTCGATCGATATCTGTATTATTTTCGCAATTTTGTTTGGTTCCCTTGATGAGATAACCTGTCTGTGTTTTTTCTGCGGAATATCCGTATTCATTGTAGAAATCTCCGTAGGTATGTTGCCACAGCTTTTTTCCTTGTTTATCGGTTTTGATCACAAACATGTCATAGTTTCCATTTCCGTACGAACTGGTCGATCCAATAATCAGATAGCCATCTTCCGTGTCTATGATAGAATTGGCTTTGTCATAACTTGCTCCTCCAAACTTTTTAAACCAAATTTCATTGCCATTTGAATAATTTTTAGTGAGTAAAATTTGGGAAGAATTGTTATCACGAGAACCAATCGTGGTTACTTGAATAGAACCATTTTCTGTTGGTATTTTTGGTTGATATTTTAGATGCGTTTTCTTTGTAAATCGCATGTTTTTGGCTCTGTCGAACGTGAGACGTATTTCTGTCACTCTGTCAAAAGCATCTCTTTTGGCTCTCATTACAAAGTCACTTCCTGCCAATAATTCGTTTCTATTATACACTGCAACTTCTTCGGCTTCATCATCGGTGGAGAAGGTAACTTGTAAAGTATTTTTGGAAGTTACTTCTAATTCAAAACTTACGTCTAATTCGCTATTGTAATACGAGCCAGCAAAACCTTCAATATCGGTAACAGAAGCAGCAACTTCTTGACTTCTCTTATAGACAAAGGTTTCTCCAGAAGGTCTAAACAAAATCATTTCATTCGGATAAAAAACAACTTTTCGTTTTGCATCGTACGATAAGTGATACATTTTATCTTTATCTGAAACCAACTCAATTTTAAGCGATTTTCCTTGTCTGAAAAATAGTTTTCCCTCTTCTTCCACAATTCGAGTCAAATAACCACTTGGTGAATGATATTGCCCGATGGTTTGTGACTTTTTAGTAGTTTTTGTGTTTGCGTACAATCGCGCGTCGTATTGTTCTTTTTGTGGGATGACTGGAAGAAACACCGAAGCAATTTCATCAGCGATTAAGTCGCTTCGTATATTACCATTATTGCTCATAATGAATACGGTTAATTTTTCTTCAGGAAAACGTAGTGCTTGCGCGTGAAATCCGTAGGTAACACCATCATGATACACTGTTTTTCGGTTGAGACGATCTTCAAGTTTCAAGCCAAAACCATACGTTGTAATTTCACTATTTGGAATCGGTTGCTGACTTTTGATGAGTAATGTATTATTGTTGCGCACTGCATTTTGAACTGCCTGCTCGTAGATTAATTGATCTTTTAACGTCGTAAATAAAAAGCCTTCTCCGCAGGTTTTGGTTACGGTCGGAACGTCAAACCATTCGCCATAACCCCAATCGCTATACGGATTGGCTCTGTTGGGAATGACGCCCATATAACGTTCTACAAACGAAGTTTCTTTCATGCCTAATTCCTTGAAAAAGGCTTTGGAATACTCGGTGAATTTTTCCCCAGAAACCTTTTCAATGACTTTGGTAAGCACATTGTAATTGGAATTGCTATACGAATCTTTTGATCCTGGCGTAAAACCTACATCTTCTTGTTTTTCGATCATTTCTAGGACATCATTATTATCCAAACCAAACTCTTTCCACCAGATTTTTCCTTGCATGCTGATCAATTCTACATAATCGCGAATGCCACTTGTATGATTAATTAAATGACGAATTTTGATCGGATCTTTTACTTTTTGATATAATGTTGGAAGGTATTTTCGAATATCATCTTCTAAACTTAGTTTGTTATTTTCAGCTAAATCGAGCACCATTAAAGCGGTAAATTGTTTTGCGGTAGAAGCAATGTTGGATCGTGTTTTTTCGTTGACTTTAATTTGATGTTGCAAATTTGCCAATCCGCGGTACTTTTCATAAATGATGTTTCCATCTTTCACAATTCCGACCATAATGCCAGGATGATTTTCTTGGACTTTGGAATCGACAATGGAATCAATTTGCGCAATTTGCGCATTTTGACTGAATACAACGAAAGAAGATAAAAGGACAATAAAGAAGGTGAATTTTTTCATGATGTTGAATGATTTATGACGCAAATATTCATCAAAATACAATACAAAACGCTTCAAATCTTGATTTGACACGTATTTTTAGTCCGTTTCCTCCCAAAAAGACGAAAGATATGATAATTCTTAATCGCATTTACAAGACCAACAAATACGATACATTCTCGAGATTTATCATTGTATCAAACTAAAAAAGACTATCCAGTGAATGAATAGTCTTTATATATTTTAATTTTAGGCTTCGCAGCTAGTACATTCTTTCTTCTGTTTGAATTTTTGAGCTGCATTCATACTGTGTTGGTAATACAATGATTTTAAACCTAATTTCCAAGCAGTAACATGTATTTTGTTAATCTCTTTTGTAGGCATATCAGGATGAACGATAATATTTACGGATTGTCCTTGATCAATATGATACTGTCTATTGGCAGCTTGGTAAATAATTGCCATCTGATCAATTTCTGAGTAGGTTTTAAAGACTTCTTTCTCGTGATCTGTCAAGAAATCTAGATGCTGTACAGATCCGTCACGATCTCTTATATTGCGCCATACTTCTGGTGTATCTTTTCCTTTTTCTTCCAATAGTTTTTGTAAGAATGGATTTTTGATAGTGGTCTTTATTTTTGCAATATCTTTTACATAAATGTTTGACCAAATTGGCTCAATTCCTTGTGAAACTTGTCCTAAGATAAAAGCAGATGAAGTGGTTGGTGCCACCGCATTGAGCGTAGCATTTCTTCTTCCATATCCTTTCAATACTGCTGGTTCACCAAATTTTGTGGCAAGTTCTTCAGACGCTTTATACGAACGTTTTTGGATCGTTTGGAAAATTTCGGTATTCAAGTCATACGCTTCTTGACTATCAAACGCATGCATTTTTGATTGTAATAACGAATGCCATCCTAAGACACCTAAGCCAAGTGCTCTGTTTTCTTTGGCAAAGTTGTAGGCGCGTTCCATAAACAAGAAAGTCTGACGATCATCTTTGTTTGCAGAATCTCGGTAACTTTCCAATTTATCTAAAAATTCAGTAATTACGGCATCCAAGAAATAAATCATCGTTTCAACCGCATCAGTGTCTTTCCATTTGTCATAATGTAACACATTGATGCTTGACAATACACAAACAAATGACCAATCATCGTTAGATGGCAACATAATTTCGGTACAAAGGTTGCTTGCATGTATTCTATGGTTTTTTTCTTTGTACACATCAACAGCGTTGTTATTTGCATTGTCTGCAAAGAATACGTACGGATATCCCATTTCACCGCGACTCTGTAGTACTTTTGCCCAAATAGTTCGTTTGGCAACATCACCATCAATCATTTCCTGCATCCATTGATTGGTAACCGTAACGCCATGTGTAAGTTCCTGAATTGGATTTCCTTCGGTACCGATTTCTAGAAATTCCATAATATCAGGATGTTCAATAGGCAAATACGGGGAAAATCTTCCACGTCGAACAGATCCTTGACTTACCACATCGACCATTGACTCAAAAAGGCGCATAATATGTACTGCTCCAGACGCTTCTCCATTGTTTTTAATAGGTGCGCCTCTATGACGGATTTTTCCAAAATAGCCAGAAGTCCCACCGCCTAATTTTGACATCATTCCTACTTCTGATTGTGTGTATAGAATGTTTCCAATATCATCGTCTATATGGGAGCCAAAACAGCTTACAGGCAATCCGCGTTCTTTTCCAAAATTTGACCACACTGGGGAAGCCAAAGAGAAATATCCTTCGGACATGTATGCGTAAAACTTATCGGCATATCCTGGAATTTGTAAAATATTTTCAGCAGTTTCGGCAATTTCTCTAATTCGTTGTTCGGGAGAAACACCGGGAGTTAAGTAGCCTGCTTCTAAAAACTTACGACTATTTTCGTTTAGCCATGAGAACTTAGGTTCTTCTAATTTTTTTGCTTTTGATAAAGCTTTTTTTCTTGCTTCTAATAAGGAATCTGTAGTTGTAGTTCCTGTTGTTTGTTGTTTCTGGGTTGTCAGTTTTTCTTTTTGCATAGTTTAAAAAAGATCGTCACTTGTGATACTTTGTGTTCTTTTACTGTAATTAATAGAGCGCTTTACAAAAAAGTCGCCGTGTTTCGTACCGATGATTTCATCGTCAAACCATTCGGTTTGTGCTACTAACTCATTGTCGATATCAAAAACTTTCTCGATACCTATGCTTTCTAGTGATTTGTTAAAACGGTGTTTTAAAAATTCTGCAATAACGGTTTTAGGTAAAAAGTCGAGTTCTCCATCTTCAAAAATCCAATTCAAGAGTTGGTATTCAGATTCGTACGCATTTTTGCACATTTTCTGAATTTTTTCATGGTATGCTGGGGTAAACCATTCAGGATGTTCTTCTTGTAAAATTTTAATCAAATCAATTCCAAAGTCCCCATGTATTTGTTCCTCTTTAGAAGTGGCTTCCACAACATTAGAAATTCCTTTCAACATATTTTTATGCTTATTAAACGCCATAATAATAAGGAATTGAGAGAATAAGGATACATGCTCTATAAACAGTGAAAATAATAAGATAGATTCTGCGTACTGCTTATCGTCTTCACTTTTAGAGTTGCGCAATGCAGCTTCTAAATACTGAACCCGTTTCATAATCACAGGTTTCTTTTTCAGTGCTTTAAACTCTGTATTCAATCCTAAAATTTCCAATAAATGTGAGTAAGCATCTGCATGTCGTACTTCACTTTCAGCAAACGTGGCACCCACAGAGCCAATTTCTGGTTTGGGCATTCTGTGGTATAAATCGCCCCAAAACGTTTTTACAGCTACTTCAATCTGAGAAATAGCTAACATAGTGTTTTTGATAGCATTTCGCTCCGTATGCGTTAAACGCGATTTGAAATCCTGAATATCACTGGTGAAGTTGAATTCTGTATGAATCCAATAGGAATGACGAATGGCAGGTACATATTCGTACAACTGCGGATACTCGTACGGCTTTAAATTGATTCGTTTTTCAAAAATATTATGCTTTCGCTCCTGTGCTCTTTTGTTTCTGTACAAAATATACGCTTTTGCTACTTCTGTAAACGTACTTTCCATTAATTTGGACTCCACAATATCCTGTACTTTCTCTACCGTGGGGATGTATTGAGCATCTTTTTGCTTAAGCATCAACAACTCTTGGTAGACTGTAATAGCAACGTTTTGTGCATCTTCTGTAGAACCTGTGTTGACTGCATTCATCGCCTTTTCTATAGCTTGTGTAATCTTATCTAAGTTGAAAGGTTTGGTGCTAAAATCTCGTTTGATGATATGTGTAATACTCATGGGGAAGTCTAATTTAGATTAATTATCAATAACAAATTTCAGATTTTTTACCTTAGATTTTAATGAGTTCGTAACTATTTCTTAACACTGTTATTAACATCTCAATTATCACGAGAAAAATTGAGTAAATCTGTAAAATTCTTCAACTATTTTTATTTAGATTTAATTTAAATAGTTATTTTTGTAAAAGCAATAAAAATTACAACTCATTCGATTAGAGTATTTTGTCAGTAACAATTAACAAATAGTCGTTTTGACAGTATTATTTTTTGAATAGAGAATTTTTTTATGAAGCATAAAAACACCAACTATGAAACGAATCCTACTATTATTTTTACTTTTTTCTTTTGTGTGTGTACATGCACAAGAAGAAAATATATTCTTGAAACGTGAATTTTGGAAAGCCAATCCTAGTATTTCCGAAATAAAAGAAAACATACAAAAAGGACATGATCCTACAGCGAAAGATCAATTTTCCTTTGATGCGGTATCGTATGCGATTATTGATAATGTTGCTACGGAAAGCATTAAATACTTATTAACTTTAGAAGGAAATCCTGTGACAAAACCAACCCATGGAGGTGTTACGTATTTGTTATGGGCCACATACAAAGGAAATTTGGAGGTAATGCGCCATTTGTTAAGTCTTGGAGCCGATCCAAATTTTAAAACCTCTAGAGGTACAAATATGCTTTTAATGGCTGCTATTGGCGGAGTTACCAATACAGCAGTTTATGACTTGATTCTTGCGCAGGGAATTCCTGTTGACTATACCAATGAATCTGGCGCAAATGCCTTACTATTATTATCTGGATCAACCCTAAAAGATCACAGTATTTTTGAGTATTTCATTAAGAAAAATGTTCCTACGTATGTAACAGATGCCGATGGAAACAATCTATTTTTCTATGCAGCGCGTGGCGGAGCTATCGATGCCATGAAATTTTGGCAAGAAAAAGGTGTCCCATTTGATTACACAAATACGAAAGGAGAAAATGCTGTACTATTTGCGTCACAAGGAATGAAACGTAGAGCCTTACGATTGGAAGTATTTAAGTATTTATCAGAAGAGTTACAGCTTGAAATTGATATTGTAAGTAACCAAGGAGAAACACCCTTGCATTTGGCAGCAAGAAGAGCAACACCAGAATTGTTGGAATTTTTTATGACTAATGGAGTTTCTGCCAATCAGGTTGATGAAAACGGCAACACAGCACTCATAAATGCTGCTTTTGGCGCCAAAGAAAATTTAGAAAAAATTGCTTCTAAAACAAATCAAATAAATCATCGTAATCACAAAGGTGAATCTGCATTGACAATGGCTATTAAACGAAATTCGAAGGAGAATTTTGATTTTCTAATCGCAAATAGAGCTGATTATACTATTGTAGATAAAGCAGGCAATGACTTAATGTATCACGCTTTTAAATCATACAGCACGCGAAGAGGAGAAGCTTCACAATACATCATAGAAACATTGCAAGCAAAAGGCATACTTGGTGCAAAAAAATATAAAGATGGCAACACATTAGCACACATTGCTGTTGAGGAGAACAGTGATTTTCTTCTTAAAAAAGCAATCGAATTAGGCGTGGACTTAAATCAAAAAAATGATATCAATTTAAGTCCGTTACACCTAGCAGCTATGAAAGCTACTGACACAAAGTTAATAGCAATATTAGTCGCAAATGGAGCTGATAAAAATATACGTACCGATTTTAATGAAAGTCCTTATGATATGGCTTTGCAAAATGAACTACTCGAGAAAGAAAAAACAGATTTGGCACTATTAAAAATTCAATAGTCTTATAGTTTCGTTACACCATAATTTGAATTATTATCACTGTGCTTTGTTTTCCTAATAGGAAAATAGGAACTCCTTTTGTTGATGCGAAAGGAGTTTTGTGTTTGTATATTTTTATTTTAGAATAAAGCTTAGTATTAAACCTTAAACGAAGATTCTCGCACAATCAAACTCGTACGCAATTCAATCGTTTTATACGACAGCGAATCGTTTTCAATTTCTTCAATAAGATACTTCACGGCTGTTTTGCCCATTTTATTTCCCGGTTGATCTACCGTTGTTAAATTAGGTTCAATAATTGTTGAATTGAACGAATTGCTAAAACCCACCACCGCAATGTCTTCGGGAACTTTTACATTGTACTGTTTTAATTTTTGAATAATTCCAATGGCACAACTATCGGTAATGGCAAAAATGGCATCAGGTCTCTCTTTTAAGGAAAGGATAATGTTTGTCAAGCGTTTTCCTTGTCGCACCGAAATATCTTCCGTACTTAAAATCAATTTTTCATCCACAGGAAAATTATGATCGTTTAAGGCTTGCAAATAGCCTTCATAGCGTTTTTCAGAATTAAAAGAGTTCTCGGTTTCTTTAAAAATAGCAATGCGCTTTCTTCCCAAATTGATCAAATGTTCAACGGCGTTACAGGCAGCTTGTTTATCGTCAATGATAATTTGTGTACACGGAATTTTACTCGATACTTTATCAAACAATACCAACGGAATACGATCCAAGACATCCAAAATATCTTTCACATCTTTGGTGGTGCGTGTCAGACATAATAAAATACCTTCCACGCCAAATTGAATCATAGTATTCAACATTTCAATCTGTTTTTCAAAGCTGTTTTTCGATTCAGAAATAATCACGCGATAACCGTTTGCTTCTGCCATTTCCAAAATTCCCTCCAAAATGGTTGAAGTATAATAATGAGAAATTTTAGGGACTACCACACCAATCATACGCGTCCGATGACTGCGGAAACCTTTGGCAAAAATATTGGGTTGATAATTCAGTTCTTTGGCAGTTTTTTCCACTAATTTCTTAGTCTCAAGATTGATATCTGAATGATTATTCAACGCTCTAGAAACGGTGGAAGTAGAAATGCCCAAGCGTTTGGCAATATCTTTCAGTGTAGCGCTACTTTTTTTCTTCATTTGGAATGATCAATGAAACGATTCGCTCAAAAGTACATCTTTAAAAAACTAATTGCAAACGTTCCCGGGAACGTTTGCATAACTTTTCATTAACATTTTCGTAAAAATATAACAGTAACTATGCTAATATTGTAATGTAATCAACTATTAATTATTAAATCAACAAAACATGGGAAAAACTATTTTTACTCTTCTTTGCGTACTTTCCTTCTTCACAGGAATGGCACAAACAGAGATTTCCGGTACTGTTAAAGATGAAACTGGAACGCCAATCCCAGGTGCCAACGTGGCGATAAAAGGTGATACTTCAGGTTCAGCAACCGACTTTGACGGTAACTTTTCATTCACTTCAAATCGCACAGGTACACAAACCATCGCAGTTTCGTATGTAGGATATGAAACCTTCGAAAAAGAAATTAACCTTGACGGAACACCAGTCAAATTAGATATTGTGTTAGTCCAAGGTGGAAATGCATTATCAGCAGTATTATTGACAGCAACATCAACCACACGTTCGCAAAAAGAAACACCATTATCTATTACGTCTTTTGGGGTAAAAGAACTTTCAAAACTGAACACAAGTAGTCAGGCAGATGTATTGCGAAGTGTTCCGGGAATTACCGCAGAAGGTGGTGGAGGTGAAGTTGCCTCAAACATCTTTGTAAGAGGTTTGCCTTCGGGAGGACAGTATCAGTTTAACCCATTACAAATAGACGGAATGCCCGTGTTGAGTACCTTCGGATTAAACTCTTCAGCACATGATGTGTACTTTAGAAACGACTTAGGAATGAAGAACTTGGAATTTGTTCGCGGTGGTTCTTCTATCTTATACGGAGTTGGTTCGGTAGCAGGTATTATCAACTATACGAGTGTTACGGGTGGAAGTCAACAAAAAACTACGATTCGTACAGAAATCGCTTCCAATTCACGTTACAAAGCAGATTTTGTTACGAGCGGACCATTGGGCGGAGAAGACTCCAAAACATTCTACGCTTTATCTGGATTCTATCGTTATGATGAAGGTCCACTAAAAACTGGATTGAATACAGAAGGTTTCCAATTACGTGGAAACATCAAGCACTTAACGGACAACGGTTCTATCACCTTTTCAGGACAGTGGATTGATGATAGTGTACAATTCTTTTTACCATATCCATTAGAAGGCGGATCAAGAAATCGTCCCACAGGAAATGACGGAGAAGAAATTCGCACCTTGCAAACGGCAGAAGCAGCAAACATTGCTTATATGACGCCAGACGGAATTTACCGTTCGCCAATTGAAGATGGTGTAGCGACAAAAGGTGGCTATTTCTTAACCAATTTCAAACATCGCTTTGCAGACGATTTAAAAATGGACGCAAAATTACGCTACTCGCGTTACAGACATCAATTCAACTTATTTTTAGACGGAAGTGGCGTAAGCGGTGCAAAAGTAGTAGAAACACAGCAAGAATACTTAGATGCACGTGGATTAACCACAGGAGATTTCACTTATTTAAACGGACAACCGTTAGCATCAAATGCTTTACTATTCGAAAATAGAATTCTAGACAGAAACAGACCACTAGAAGAATTGATGGCAGACATCAAATTCACCAAAAAGGCAGGTGCACACAGCATTACTTTGGGAACATTTATGTCAAGATCGCAAGCAGGAGATTTTAACGTGATCACAAATTATTTGGGAGAATTCAACAACCGACCACGTTTGGTCAATGTTTCAGGCTATTCCATTAATGGTGTCACAAACAGAGGAACGGCATACACCAACAGAAATATTTCTAGTAATAAAATTGCAGTATTCCTAGCAGACGAAATCAAACTAGACCGTTGGAATTTAGATATCGGGTTTCGCTACGAAAGAGCTTCAGGAGATATTGAAGTAGAAGGTACTGATACGTTCCAAGTTGACAATACAGGAATCACAAATATGGACAATGTAGTTTGGGGAAATGGAAGTTTTACCAGAGGAAATGTATCTGCAGATGATTTTGCTATTGCACTAGCAGCCTTATACAAAGTTAACGATGATTTAAGTGCGTACGGAAACTTCTCAAGAGGCTATTTCTTTCCAGAATTACGCGGAACACAATTTGACGGATTTGGGAATCCTTCTTCGTATGAAACAGAAAAAATTACACAAGGTGAACTTGGGGTAAAATATTCCAAAAACAAATTTTCAGGAACAGCTGCGTTGTATGCAGTTACTTTAAAAGACAGACGTTCAGTAAGTTTTATCAATGCGCCAGGCGGTGGATTCATTGAAGAAGTAGACACACAAGATACGAGTACATTTGGTATAGAAACGACTTGGAGTTGGGCATTTGCAGAAAACTTTGACTTTGCAGGATCTTTTACGTTCCAAAGTCATGAAATTACGAAATCGGAAATCAATGCAGATTTTGAAGGCAACGAATTAAGAAGACAGCCAAATGTATTGAGCATGCTTTCGCTGAATTATGATGATGCGAAATTTGATGCAGGTTTCATCTACAACTACACAGGAGAAAAATTCTCTAACGATGCCAACTCTATCGAATTGGATGCAATTGGATTAGCCAACTTAAACTTAGGTTACACATTTGACATCGGCGAAGACGGAGAAACCATGCGTTTAGGAACACAAGTATTCAACTTGTTCAATTCTGACGGAATCACAGAAGGTTCGCCACGATTGAACAACAGTCAAACAGAAGAAGAATTTTTCGTAGGAAGACCTGTGTTACCAACACGTGTATTCTTTAACGCAACCTTCAACTTCTAACAACACAAATTGATTAGCTTTATTTAATTCCCTAACTCACCACATATTTTGTATTTTCATAGTGTGGTGAGTTTTTTCAAATAAAAAATCAATTTTCAACCAACAACCAACCAACTAACAACAAAATCACATTGAAAGAATTACAAAAAAAAGCTATGAAAGTGCTGGAAAACAACTGGAAAGATGGTTTCAGCATTCCGTGTGAAAACTTATATCCGTTTCAGTGGAATTGGGATTCAGGTTTTATTGCGATCGGATGGGCACATGTAGACATGGAAAAAGCGTTACAGGAAATGGAAACCTTGCTAGATGCGCAATGGGACAATGGTTTTATTCCGCATATTGTCTTTCATACCGAAAGCGATTCGTATTTCCCGGGACCAGATTTTCATAACTCCGACTTGCATCCGGCAGCTTCTAAAAAATACAAATCTACAGGAATGACGCAGCCGCCCGTGGCAGGTTTTGCATTGCATGAATTGTATAAGAAAAGTAAGGAAAAGACTGCAATTTTAGCAAGACTTGCACCAATGCTAGACCAAGTCTATAAAAATCACGAATACTTCTATAACCATCGCGATGTGCATCACGAAGGCTTGGTGTATATTTACCATAATTGGGAATCGGGCACGGACAATTCGCCGTTGTGGGATGATATTTTTAGCACAATGGAATCGCCAGAATTTGTTTTTGAGCGAAGAGATACGACGCATGTGGATGCCTCGCAACGTCCATCGAAAAAGGAATACGATCATTATTTGAATATCATTGAAATCGCAAAAGAACACAACTACAGCGATGAAAAAATAGCCGAATTATCGCCATTTTTAGTGCAAGATCCGTTATTCAATACAATGTTGATCAAATCGAACGAAAGTTTACTAGCATTGTACAAACTGATAGGTAACAATGCAGATAAAATTCAGCAATTAGAAGCTTGGCAACATAAAAGTATACAATCGTTTAACAAAAAGCTATTCAATGCAGCATTAGGTGCGTATGTACATTACGATTTGCGAAATGACAAACCGTTAAACTATATCTCATCTTCATCATTCACACCCTTATATGCGGGAATTCCCACAGAAGAAATCGCGGAAGCTTTGGTCAAAACGATGATGAAAAAATTCGGAAACGAACATCAGTACTTATGTGCTTCTTTTGATCCGACGAGCGAACGTTATAATCCACGAAAATACTGGCGTGGTCCAGTGTGGATCAACGTCAATTGGATCATTTACAACGGTTTGAATAAATACGGATTTCACAACATCGCAACAAGAGTCAAAAACGATTCCATTGCTTTAATTGAAAAATATGGTTTCTATGAATATTTTGACGCACGCAAAAATGAAGCAGAAACGGGCTACGGCGGAAACAATTTCTCTTGGTCTGCCGCTCTAATCATTGACATGCTAAACGAAGAACCTGTGTAGAAATTTATGTTAGATTTTTCAAAAGAATACATACTAGAAGATGAACATGTGCGATTGACACCTTTGCAATTGTCACACATAAATGAACTTTTAGAAGTTACGAAAGATCCTTTTATTTGGGTTTACTTTTTTGAAAAAGGCAACGGCTTGGAAAATCTAACAAACTATATTTCGAATGCAGTGCAACAAAGAAAATCGGGAAAAGAATATCCGTTCGCCGTATATGACAAAGTGAATAAACAATATGTTGGCACGACTCGATTTTATGAATATGCAAGTGAAATCCAAACCATCAAGTTGGGACATACGTGGTATGGAAAATCGGCTAGAGGCACAGGAATCAACAAGCATTGTAAATATTTGTTATTTCAATTTGCCTTTGAAACGTTAAAAGTAGAACGCATCGGTTTTGGCGCGTATGCAGACAATGAAGTCAGTATTGCGGCTTTAAAAAGTGTTGGTTGCACAACGGAAGGATTTTTACGAAACAAGTTTCCCGCAATCAACGGAGGAGGAAGAACGGACGCCATTTTACTAAGCATTTTAAAAAATGATTGGTTCACCACTGTCAAACAAGAATTACAACAAAAGCTAAAAACGCACACATCAATATGAATTGGCTAGACTACACCATCGTCATCGGATATATCATTTTCTTTTTGGGAATGGGATATTTCTTCAAAGAAAACAAAGACTCTAAAGATTATTTCTTAGGCGGAAAAAGCTTAGGATGGTTTCCTTTAAGTCTCTCCACAATGGCGACACAATTATCTGCCATCAGTTTTATCTCCGCACCTGCTTTTGTTGGGTTAAAATTAAATGGAGGAATGAAATGGCTCACGTTCGAATTTGCAGTGCCATTGGCCATGATTTTCATTATGATTGTGATTGTGCCGCCACTATTCCGATCAGGAGTGGTGAGTATTTATGAATTTGTCGAAAAACGTTTCAGCAGTTCTACACGACTAACTTTGAGTATCGTATTTCAAATCAGTCGTGCCTTGGGAACAGGCGTTATGGTCTACACAATTGCCATTATTTTACAAGCAGTACTCAATATTGATTTTGCGTATACAATATTGATTATCAGTGTAATTACGATTGTATATTCGTGGCAAGGCGGAATGAAAGCGGTTGTTTGGGGCGATGCCATTCAAATGATTATTCTCTTTGGCGGATTGGTCATTTGTCTATATTACGGATGGAGTCTGCTCAACGAAAATGGCGGATTACCTAACGGATTTGATCCAGAGCGTTTGCAAGTGATTGATTATAATTTGGGAATTGGAGAAGGCAACGAATATGGTATATTACCGATGATTTTTGGAGGCTTCTTTCTCTATGTCTCGTATTACGGATGCGATCAAACACAAGCACAACGTTTGCTTTCCAGTAAAAATGAAAAAACAGTACGAACTTTATTACTCGTAAACGGATTGTTTCGTTTTCCAGTAGTGCTCGTATATTGTTTAATGGGATTGGTCATTGGCGGATTTATAACCATTGCACCTGACTTTTTACAAGAAATCGTGGCGACAACAGAACAACATTTCCCTGAAGATTTTGCGCAAAACGGACTCAAAGCTGACTTAATGTTGCCGGTATTCATCCTAAAATACTTGCCACACGGTTTGATTGGAATTTTAATGGTAGGAATCTTATCAGCAGCGATGTCTAGTTTGAGTTCTACAATCAATTCGCTTTCGGCAGTAACGGTAGAAGATTTCTTCAATAGAGGAGAAAAGAAATTAAGCAACAAAAAATACATGTTAACGTCGAAACTAGCAGTAGTTTTTTGGGGAATCATGTGTATCGCCGCCGCCTTTCTATTCGGTGGAAGCAAAAGTGCGGTAATTGAAATCATCAATGCGATTGGTTCTGTATTTTATGGTCCAGTTTTGGTCACCTTTTTATTGGCATTTTTCTCGAAAAAAGTCAATCATATTGGCATGAACGCAGGAATCATTTCGGCAGTATTGATCAATTTAATTTTTTCAAAAACCATGCAGGAAATCATTGGAATCGATTTAGGATTTGAAGTCTTTTGGATTTGGTTGAATTTTACAGGTGTCATCATCGCCTTAGTCGTAGCATACGTCGTGAGTTATTTCACCAAAAACACACATATAAAAACAGTGGATAACTTTAATATCTCTGTAAAAAAAGCAGACTTTTTAACCAAAGAAGTCTACATATTGGTGGCATTCTTCGTTCTGATTTTAATCATCAGCTATTTTATGCCAACATTCTTAACCTAGTTTTTTATACCAGTTATAATTTGAAATTAATGTAAAAGAAAATGATGATTTTTTTCTTTATTCGAGTTTCAAAAATCAAGCATAACCTTAGCTACGATTTCTTTTTTAAATGAAGAAGAAAGGAAAAAAGGGTATTTTATTACAAGAATTTCAAGTTGTAAATGGTATTAATTTAAAAGTGCATGACAAGCCTAGAGTTTTGTGATGTTATTTCAAATCAATAAGTTGAAGAAGTATTGATAGGAAATACAGCAAAATTTTACTCGTAAGTGTTAATTCTGAAAAGGATAGTTATTATTTGTCATGCACTTGTATTAATTTCGTAAAACTCAAAAACTCACAGACTCAACAACTAAAAAACTAAAAAACTCAACCACTCAAAATCAAACCCATGAAAATAATATTGGCTCCAGACAAATTCAAAGGTGCGTTGACAGGAAACGAATTCTGTGATGCGGCTACGGAAGCAATTCTGCGTGTACTACCTTTGGCAGAAATTGTACGGTTGCCGTTGGCAGATGGCGGAGATGGAACCATTGAAATTTTGACAGCTCATTTACAAGGAGAATTGATCAACATCACGGTAAGCGATCCGTTATTTAGACCGATTGAAGCTCAATATTTGTGGTTAGAAGCGAAAAAAACAGCCTTTATTGAAATGGCAGAAGCGTCTGGGATGAAATTGTTGTCACCTGAAGACCAAAATTGTCGCAAAACCACCACGTTCGGTACAGGCGAGATGATTCTCAAAGCCATTGAAAAAGGAGCCAAAACCATCATTTTAGGCATCGGCGGAAGCGCTACCAACGATTGCGGCATCGGAATGGCAACGGCATTAGGCTATAACTTTTTAGATGAAAACGGACAAAAAATAAATCCGATTGGTGAAAACTTAGGACGAATTCATCAAATTGATACTAGTAACATTCATTCAAAATTAGCAACCACAACCTTTCAAATTGCTTGCGATGTGACGAATCCGTTGTATGGAAAACAGGGTGCGGCACACGTATACGGACCGCAAAAAGGCGCTTCTGAATCCGACGTGGAACTACTAGACACAGGATTGCGAAACATTGCCAATCTCATACAAAAACAATTCAACATCGACGTTCAAAACATAGAAGGAAGTGGCGCAGCAGGCGGAATGGGCGCTGGAACAACTGTATTTCTACGCGGAAAATTAACCTCAGGTATTGAACTCGTCAAAAACCTATTAGATTTCGATCAACACATACAAAACGCCGATTGGATCATTACAGGCGAAGGAAAACTAGACAACCAAACCTTCTCAGGCAAAACCATTACGGGCGTGATTGAATCTGCTCAAAAACAAAACATTCCTGTTGCTGTATTCTGTGGTGCTACTGACTTGAGCATTTCTGAACAAGAAGAATTAGGCGTAAGTTATGTAAATGCTGTTACTAAAGGTGTGACAAGTTTAGAAGATGCTATGAAACATAGTTATGAAAATTTGAAATATGCGGTGTATAATTTTGTGAAGGCGTTGCAATCTAAATAGAAGATTTTTAACAAAGCGCAAACTGCGTCAAGCTGAACTTGATTCAGCTTCTTATAATAGAGTGATGGGATTCTAGCTCAAGTCCAGAATAATTTTTCATTAATTTTTAAGACAGTCTGTTGTCAATCCCCGAACAGACTCCAACAACTCCCAAATTCGCCCAACTTCCTGCTGAATCATCTGAACTTCTTGCAACTCTTGTTTAAAAGCTGGATCAATCACTTTTTTTCCTGATTCGTACTCCCGATTGCGTTTGTATTCCAATCGTTGCCAATAGGCGTTGAGTTGTATAAAAGCAGTGGTGTCCAATTTTTGGGAAGCTTCTTTTTGTAAGATGGAATCAAATGCAGTATCTAATGCTGTCCAAACGTTTTTAAGAATCAAATTCAACTTTGGAATGTTTCGCTCCTTCAAATAATTCCCTAAACTCGTCAATGTGGACACTAACGCATGATTCTCCTTGACCAACTCATAAAACAATTCATAATTACGCTGTTTCGATTTTGGATCACGTTTGTATCGCTGAAAATTCGCATTGAGATGGCTACTTTCTAAAAAAGCTGCTTTTCGCTTCAAGCGATAGTCTGTATCATCTTTAGGATCAGAAAGATGAAAATGTAGAATTTCCCGCAAAAACAATCGATTCGCATTCATAGCTTTTGCAATACTTTTTTGAAACGATCGAAATTCCCACAAAGGAAACACAACATACGCAACAGCCATCGAAACTACCGCACCTAAAACCGTATCAATAAATCGAAATTGAATCACAGTGTACAAATTCGGATCGAGTAGGGCAAAGGCAAAAATTACGCTAATGGTAATCGCAAACGAAGCAATCGTATAGTTCCGTTCCAACAATGAAAAGGAAAAAATCATTCCCAAAGCGGCTAAGACGACAAAAAATGCAATAGAAGTAGAAAGTTGAATGAAGAGCAACGCCAAAGCGGCGCCAATCGCTGTTCCAATAACACGTTTGACGGATCTTTGCAGCGTCATTCCATAACTTAATCGTAGAATTAATAGAATGGTCAACATGATCCAATAGATACGTTCTACATGTAACAATGCACCCACGACATAGCCCAAAATCAACGCAAAACTCATGCGAAGTGCTTGTCGAAACACAGGCGATTGCCATCGGAAGTTTTTAGGAATTTCTTTAAAATGGTACTTTTCTTTCTGTAAAAAATAGGTTTGTTGACTTTCTGTCAATGCGAGTTTTTCATGAACCATTGTATCTCCTAACATCGATTCCATTGTAGAAAGACGCTTTAGTTGAAGTTTGTAATAATCGAGTAAATTACTCATCAATAAAACACCTTCACGCGCTTCCGGCAAACCGATCTGATCTAAAAATTGTTGAATGGTATTTTCTGCTTCTGTAAAATCAATGGTCGCTCTTTTGACAGGATTTATATTGAAACTTCTCAGTTCTTGCGCAATGCAAATCACTCGATTCGATACTTTTTCAGCCAACTCCAAGAAAGGTTGAAACATGTCATCAGTCACATTCGAAAGCGATTTTATTTTCGCCAAATTTGCAGGATTCGCCACTGCTAATTCCATAAAATCAATCAATTCTATCAATAAAAACATTTGCTTGTTGCGTGTACTGGAAGCAAAACGAATCTTCCGATCGGATAGAATCAGCGTACGTAACTTTTCTTGTTTTTCAATAATCGCAACTTGTAAATCCAGTAGTCTGTTGTTGACTTCTTTTCTAAAATTACTCTGTTTCGCCAAGAAAATTCGATGTTCCAAATAGTCTGAAGTGAGTTTCGCGAGTTCACCCAATTGTTCTTTGATTTGCCGTTTTCGAGTGAAGAAATGATATACAGAGGAAACGAAGGTATACAGAAAGCCACCTGCGATAATCGTGAAAGCATATTCGATCAACGCTACACCTTCATACACTTTCACCAGACTTAAAACAATGCTCAATCCACCCGCAAACGCAAAAACTTCCGCGCGTTTTCCAAAAACCGAAAGCATGTACAACAGGAAGGAAACAATCGCGATAAATAATAAAGTCAGCGGCAAGGAAAAATACAACAGATTCACAAGAAACACTATAAATCCACTCAAAAGGGAACTCAATACTAATGCCCAAGTACGATACACCGCGCTGCCTTGAATATCATTAAACGAAACAATCAAAATACCGATACACGTTCCTGTAATCCAATCTTCATATCCCAAAAAATAAAGTACACATCCTGCAATTACCATCAAAGCTGTCATGGCAACTGCACGCAGAAAATCATGACTTCTAAAAAAACGAAAAGCGGAATGTAACTGTGGAGAAATCATGCAGTCAAAAATACGTATTCGAGTTGGATATCTAAACGAATCTTTCCAAGTACTCTCAAAAAAAATGCATACAAAGTCTGCAGAAAACAATATGTTTGTCAGTGGCAGTTATATTTTATAAATTACCCGACCAAAACCAACCTTATTTATGACCGGATTAATTTACTTCGTAGGCTTCACCGCTTTGGTAGCCATTATTTCATACGTTGCTACACGTTCCACAGATGAAACTTCTTCGGATGGATATTTTTTAGGAGGTAGAAGCCTCACAGGTGTTGTCATTGCGGGATCATTGCTTTTAACGAATCTTTCTACAGAACAAATTGTAGGATTGAATGGTTCTGCCTACAAAGAAGGAATTCTGGTGATGGCGTGGGAAACGTTGGCAGCGATTGCTATGGTAATTACGGCTATTTTTCTGTTGCCCAGATATTTAAAAGGCGGAATTACGACAATCCCAACATTTTTGGAAAGACGTTATAACAAAACGACCAAAGCGATTACTTCGGGATTATTCTTGTCAGGATATGTGGTGATTTTGTTGCCGATCGTTTTATATTCTGGCGCATTAGCGATAAACAGTATGTTTGACATTCCCGAACTATTAGGTGTTTCAGATACCGTAGCACTTTGGTTTTCGGTGTTTGCTATTGGAATTGTGGGATCTATCTATGCGATTTTTGGAGGATTGAAAGCGGTTGCTGTGTCAGATACCATTAATGCGGTCGGTTTATTAATTGGTGGATTGATGATTCCGTATTTTGGATTGAAAGCCATCGGAAATAACAGTCTCACCGAAGGAATCTCTGTACTGTACAACGAAAATCCAGCAAAATTTGATGCCATCGGAAGCAGTGAATCTTCTATCCCGTTTGCGACGATTTTTACAGGAATGATGTTGGTACAATTGTTTTATTGGGGAACCAATCAGGCGATTATTCAACGTGCATTGGGTGCGAAAAATTTAAAAGAAGGACAAAAAGGATTGTTATTGGCTTCGTTTGTCAAAATATTAGGACCGCTTATCGTAGTAGTACCTGGAATTATTGCATATCACTTATTTCAAGGTGAATTAGCCAATGCGGATGAAGCCTATCCAAAATTAGTAGCTGAAGTATTGCCAGCCTCGTTGGTCGGATTCTTCGCAGCAGTATTATTTGGTGCGATTCTGAGTTCGTTCAATAGTGCGCTGAATAGTTCGGTTACTTTATTTGGGATTGATATTTACAAAGAATTCATCAACAAAGATGCGACTGACAAAGAAACGGTAAAAGCTGGAAAATATTTTGGAGTATTACTAGCAGTATTAGCCATGTCTGTGGCGCCTTTCATAGCGAATGCTCCGAATGGATTATTTGGTTATTTACAAGAAGTCAACGGCTGTTACAGCATTCCTATTTTGACCATCATTGTCGTAGGATTTGCCACAAAATATGTACCTGCCAAAGCTGCAAACATCGCCATCATTTTGGGATCGGTGTTGTACATCATCAGTCAATTTATATTAAAACCGTTTGTATTTGATGGAGAAGAAAACTATCTGCATTTTCTACATGTTTTTGGAATCTTATTTGTGTTAAATATTATCATCATGCTGATCATAGGAAAACTGTCACCACGAACCGAAGCATACGAACAGCAATACACACAAGAAGTAGATATCACCAACTGGAAATATGCAAAACCAGTAGGGGTATTGGTCATTGTTATTGTTGTGGGAACGTTTGTGATTTTCTCATAAAAATCACTAAGTAGGATCAAAAATATTGAGGCTGTTTAAAAAGTATAAATTTCGTCAAACCGAACTTGATTCGGTTTCTCATAAAGATTAATTATCAGTATTATGAGATTCTAAAGCCTGTGCTGAATTTATTTCAGTATCAAGCTCAGAATGACGTTTCAGTCAGCTTTTTAAACAGCCCCAAAACTTATTAAATATATGGTTTTAGTGTGCTCTTACGTTTCTCCAATTGCTTCTCTAAATCTTTGATGGTATGCTTTACGGCTAGTTCATAATTTTCTTCATTGGAAGAAGCAAAGATTCTCGGACCATACATGCTTACTTCCATTTCACAAATATTACCTTTTCCTTTCGGATCTTTCTCACTCTTAAAAAGTACATCGATATGAATAATCATATCGTACTTTTTGAACAATCTGTTGAGTTTTTCTGTTACATAGGCTTCCATCGCTTCACTCGTAGCCATGTGTAAAAATTGGATGTTTATTTTCATAGTCTTACGTTTTAGATACTTAAAAAAGTAGTTGATTATTGATAACACAAACTTACTAGGAAGTAGCGTCAAAAAATATGATTTCGATCATGTTTTGCAACTGATTTATATCATTGATAAAGCAGCCTAAATAGTGTAGCTTTGCGAGAAATACACCTAACTATGGACGTAACACCACAAACCGCAGTCGTTTTTTATCAACAACTTGGAAAGCTATTTTATGCGATGGCGTTGGCAGATAAAAAAATCAAGAAAGCAGAGTTTGAAACCATGAAAAAGGAAATTGCTTTGCTGAGTGTAAGTGAAAAGTATCGCATTTCAGAAGCAACAATTGACATAGAACACCAAATTACATCTACCTTTAAAATCCTCTATTTTGACAAAGTAACTGTGGAAGATAGCTATGCAGATTTTGTCACTTTCAAACGTCAACACGAATCACTATTCACGCCAGAAATTAAAAAAGCCATTCTAAAGATCGCGGGGAAAATTGCAGCAAGCTTCTCAGATGTCAACAAATCGGAATTGATTCTATTGGCAAAATTAAGTCTGGAATTCCAAGGAAATAAGTCTAACTGACCAAAATCATATTTTTATCGCTTTGTGATGGCTAATTTTAGTATGTAATCAAAATAAATTACCATGATCAAAATACTCAATGAAACGGAACGCATTCAAATTTTAGAAGACAATTACATCGGTCATTTGGCATATGTATATCAAAATCGACCTTTCATTGCGCCCATCACGTACTTTTTTGATAAAGAACGAAATATCATCATTGGGTATGCTGCGGAAGGTCATAAAATAAAAGCCATGCGTAAAGTCAATTCGGTAGCATTGGAAGTCGCAGAAATTGAATCTGTAAATCATTGGAATACGATTGTAGTGCATGGTGTGTATGACGAGTTGGAAGGAAGTACTGCCAAAGCCTATCTGCATGATTTTTCATTAGGTGTCAAAGATTTAATTCTTCAAAAAGAACAACGCAAACTCGATTATATCAACGAATTTTCAAGCAAAATCTACAAAGACGATTTTCCAGTCATCTTTTTAATTCGCATCGAAGAAATCACAGGAAGAATGCGCAGAAGTGAATTGTCATGAGTTCATTGTATAATTACTACTGAAAACGTCAAAATACTGACAGTTCACTAAAAAAAAGTTTCAAAACTCATAAAAAATGGTAGTTTTGAAACATGCAACGACTGTTTCTTTTTTTGCTGTTTCTCACTACAATTCTCACGAAAGTGCATGCGCAACAACCTATATTTGTGCACCTTACGGAAAAGGAAGACCTGCCAGATAAAGAGTTTTACAATGTGTTAGAAGATGACAAAGGCTTTATTTGGTTGGCGGCAGACAAAGGTTTATACCGTTACGATGGAAAGGAATTCAAGTTATTTTCACATCCTGAGCAGGTAGGATTATCGGTGTTTTCATTACAAAAAGATGCTGAAAATACGATTTGGTACACCAACTTGGCGAATCAGGTGTTTTGTGTGAAAGATGGTGAAATACAGTTATTCTTAAATCTCAAAAAATACTTTTCTGGAAGCTTACCCCGAATTCACTTGCACAAAGATGTGTTGATCTTAAGTACGATTCGGAAGTTGCTCATTGTGGATAAAAAGACAAAGGAAATTCTATCTGAAAAAAGTTTCGAAGATTACCTATTCAATTCAGAACTATTTATTCATAAGGATACTATTTGTTTTATAGATAATACCGGAAGTTTGGTCACGATTGACGAGGATTTTCAATTGCAAAGAAAACCGACCGAATTACAGTATGAATCCGAAAATAGAATCATTCTTTTTATTGATAAAATTAATAACAACTACGTATTGATAAAGCGCTATTTAAACGCGCCAGAAGAATACATACTTTTTGATATTGCTGCCAATAATGAAATTAAAATCAAATTAAAAGATGTTATAGAAAGTGAATTAATTCATAAAGTAAAAGCGGTACAAAATGAACTATTTGTGGCTTCTAATAATGGAGTACATGTCTATAGAATTGAGAATGGAAATTTTGTATTAAATCAGCATTTGTTACCCAACGTTAGTGTGAGTGATGTGTTAAAAGACAGCAAAGGGAATTTATGGTTTACCACTTTGTTTGAAGGTATGTATGTAGTGCCGAATCTGAAATTGAATGTAGATTTTCAAATTCCCAACGGAAATACCATCCGCAAACTGCAAAAAGGAAAGTCAAATGAGTTGTTTTTAATTGGAAAACAAAAAGAATTTTACGTATTCAATCATGATACGAATGTTACGAAATCTTTTGAGAAAAGTGATGTTGCGGATATCAAATATGTCTTTTATGACGATTACAAATCCTTGTATTATTTGCAAACTACCAAAGCGTTTCAGTCTTTAACGATAGAAAATAATACACTTAATTTCCGAAAATCGTATTATCCTGGCGTGGTGAAAGATCATGCAATTATCAGCAAAGACAGTCTATTGTTGGCTACTGGCGCGACGATCATGCTCACGAGTATGACAAATAGTTCTAATAACAAAATCCAACGCTATTACAACGAACGTGTCCGATCGTATTCCTGTTTTTTCAATGAATCTACGCGAAAAAGTTACTTCGGCACGGTAAAAGGCTTATTTGTATTTGATGCGGATTTTACGAAAAGTGAAATCACTTATCAGGGGAATTCCATCTTTATTAAAGAGATGGTCGCTGCCGCAGATGGAACGCTGTGGTGCTTGTCGTTTAAAAACGGAATCTACCAACTACAAGACAATCAAGTTGTGCAACACATTACGGTTGAAGATGGTTTGCTGACGAATATCAATAGTTTTATGCAAAGTGATCTGCAACACAACGTACTTTGGATCGCAGGTGACAAAGGCTTGCAACAGTTTGATCTTTCAACACAAATCTTTAAAAACTTGACGAAAAAACAGGGAATTCCGTCGTATGAATTTACAGGTTTGGAAATTATTGAAGACAAGGTTTATGTCAGTACACTAAACGATTTATTCTCTTTTCATTCTACCGCAGTGTTTTCAAATGGCAGTGTACAAAAACCTGTTCCATACATTACTTCGGTTGTCATTAACGATTCGCTAACTGCCGTTCAAGACGCATACACGATTCCTCATTACAACGAAAAAATAGAAATCGCTTTCAACACCAACGGTTTTCTGTCGAACGAAACCATTACATACGAATACAGATTGAAAGAAGGTTCGCAGGAAGAATTGGCGTGGCAACAAGAAACCTCGCGCAGTAATAAAGTCGTCTATAACAAATTGGCAGAAGGAACCTATACCTTTCAATTGCGAGCAAAAAATGGCGATCAATTCTCAGAAATACGCGAAATACAATTCACCGTATTGGGTGTTTTTTATGCGCAATGGTGGTTTTATTTGATCATTATGTTAACGGTTTGTGTGCTGATTTGGTATTACTTTAAAAAGCAAAACAAACGCTTGCAAGAAAAGCAACAATTACTGTTGGACAAGCAAAATAAAGAATTGGAAAACATCTTCTTAAAGTTAGAAAGTCTGCGCAGTCAGATGAATCCGCACTTTATATTCAACGCGTTGAATTCGATTCAAGATTATATATTGAATAATGAAAAAAAGCTAGCACGGACGTATTTGGTCAAATTTTCACGATTGATACGTTTGTATTTGGAACACAGTCAGAAAGATGCCATTTCATTGGAAGAAGAATTGGTCGCGCTGAATTTATACTTGGCGTTAGAAAAAGATCGCTTTGAAGATTCGTTTGAATATGAAGTCCGTATCCATAATGATCTAGAAACACAACAGATTTCGATTCCAACATTCTTATTACAACCGTATGTCGAGAATGCCATCAAACACGGACTCTTACACAAAAAACAACACAGAAAACTCGCTATTTCCATCGCACTAGACGAAACTCAGGAAAAACTAATATGTGTGATTAATGATAACGGAATCGGCAGAAAAGCTTCTGGAATCATCAATGATAAAAAAGTATTCTATCCAAAATCCTTTTCCAGTGATGCCAACGCCAAACGAATTGAATTGCTCAACAAAACCCGCACAAAACCGATTCATTTGCACATTGAAGATAAAAAAGATACAGCTAATAAGGCTTCCGGAACAAAGGTTACGCTCACCATTCCGTTGGTGTTTTAGTGAAACGATTCATTCCAAAAAACAAACCATTCACTAAAAAAAACAACACAACATCAAATTAAATTGTAGTTTTGAACCATCAAAAATACCCAATGAAAGCAGTAATTATAGACGACGAAAACAAAGCGAGAAGTGTGCTGCGTACACTGATACAAGAAGATTGTCCTGAAATTACTGAAATTCGCGAAGCTTCCGATTTGGTTTCTGGCGTTGCTGAAATCAAGTCGTTTCAACCCGATATTGTTTTTTTAGACATCGAAATGCCAGAACATTCAGGATTGGAAATTGCTTCGTTCTTCAAAGAGCAAGACATTAGTTTTCAAATCATTTTTACCACGGCGTACAATCAATATGCGATTGAAGCGTTGAAACTTTCTGCAATTGACTATCTGTTGAAACCTATTGATAGTGAGGAACTCATCCAAGCAGTTCAAAAAGCAAAAAGAGCCATTGAAACGAATAATATTACCAATAAACTTTCGCAAATAGAGAAAAACTTTAAGCAATTATCGCTGAATAAAATTGCCTTAGAAGTCCCAAAAGGAATTCTATTTGTTTCGCATGAAGACATCATTTTGTTTGAAGCGGATGGCGTGTATACCAAAGTCTATCTAAAAAACGGCAAAGTAGAACTCATCAGCAAAACCCTCAAACATTTTTCCGATCAATTGATGGAACGTTCTATCTTCTACAAACCGCACCGTTCTTACTTGATCAATCTAAAATACATGAGTCAATTCATCAAAAAAGACGGCTATCATATCGTATTAGAAAACAACAAAACCATTCCCGTAGCGCGCGATAAACGCGAAGAGTTTTTAAGTTTGGTACGACGTATTTTTTAAATTCTTTCTGACTTTTAACGTAACTACTTACAAACTATACCAGCTTTTTAATTGGTTGATAATCAGTTGAAAAACAGCTTTTGCTAAAACGCTTTGGCAAGCACATTTTCCGCATGCGATTCACTAACAAAAACAAACCGTTTACTAAATAAAAAAAGAATCTGAAGGTTGAAATCCCAAATTTGTGCCATAATAACTAAACATAACATTATGCAAACAAGATTACTTTTTTTATGCTTCCTTTTTGGGTTCATGCAATTGCACGCACAATGGACGCAGGTAGGAACGGCACAGTTTACAAACTTTGCCAGTGATTCTGATTTTACCTTTGATGCTAACGGAAATCCGTATGTATTGTACAAAGATGTGGTTTCTGGCGGTTGGCCCAATGTAAAAACCTTTGACGGTACCAATTGGGTAGATGTAGGAACTTCTGGAACTTGGGGAGCGAGTTCCGCAGAACTGCTAGCCATAGCAATCAATCCTGTAACGGATATGCCTTGGGTTGCTTGGAAAGAAGGAAATGTAATTAAAGTATACAGCTACGACGGCACCAACTGGAATTTTGACAGTCAGCCACCATTATGGGCACCGCAAAATGTCGCACCGCTTGAATTTGTCTTCAATTCTAGTAATGAGCCTGTCATTTATTATCACAAATCTGGCGGAACGAGTTCGTTACGTGATTATGTGAGAGTCTTTAAGCAAGCCGCTTGGGGCGGAACAAATATTTGGACAGGTTTTTCATCTAGTGCTGTGGTGACAACCGATCGAAGAGGAGAGAGCATTTTAAACGAACTGGCACAAACGTCCAACAACTCACAAGTGCGTGCTATAAATGCTACAGGAGGATTGAAATTTACGGTAAGTGCTAGTAATCTTAGTGGGAGACGATTCAATAAATTGTCTATGATTCAGAACTACTGGGTTGGGAATGATGTCATTTCAGGGACGTCTGGAATCTTCTTTGGAGAATCTACCAACTTAGGCTTGCCACAACCGCAAAATACTGGTGGAAATACAGGAGACTTTTTAAAATTGGTAGACAGATCTGTCGGGAATTTATTGTATTTAATGTATTCCGATGCTTCGAACGGATTGCAAATTCAGCGTTACAAAACGGTAAGTTCGCAATGGAGTTTACTGCCGAGTTTAGGTATCAGTACTACAGGAGCAGGGTTTGAAGCAGACGTAGAAGTAAATCCTGTAGACAATGCCTTGTATACGCTTTATATTGATGGCGGACGATTGTCTATGCAAAAATTTGAAGAGGAGCCTGCACTTCCTAAATACTATGTAGATGCCAATGTTGCTGGTGGCGATGGAAGTGGCGATTCGTGGGCAAATGCGATGCCAACTTTTACAGAAGCTTTAAGTAGTGCGGACAATACGACCACAGAAATTTGGGTAGCAGCAGGGACTTATAAACCAGGCACAGGAAGATCGGATGCGTTTGTATTAGGTTTGGATGGATTGACAGTGTACGGAGGTTTTAGTGGGAATGAAACAACAGTTGCGCAGCGAAATATCCTTAACAATCCAACGATCTTTTCAGGAGACATCAATGATGATGATACAGGCGTGGGCATGGCGAATACTTCTAGAAATGACAACTCGTATCATGTAGTTGATATTGACGCGAATAATGTCACACTTGACGGAATTCAAATCAATGATGGACATGCTAATGGTTCAGGAACCAATGCGTATGGAGGTGCCATTTTATTGAGAAGTACGTCTGAAAATGTAGTATTTAAGCATTGTGAGTTCAATCAGAATGTAGGATTGACAGGTGGCGCGATTCGTGTGTATTATAATGTCAATACCAGTGCTACCTTTGAAAACTGTACGTTTTATAACAACATCAGTCGTTATGGAAGCGGTATGTATTTCTTAGTCAATGCCAATAGAACTGTAACGTTGGACATGACCAACTGTTTATTTTATCAAAACATTTCAGTCGATCAGAATTCTTCCAACAGAGGATTTACAGGAAGTGCTATTTGGGCAAGAGCCAATGCGAATGGTTCTAATTTAACCACAACGATTACCAATTGTACCTTTGGAAATAATCTCGATCGTGGAACTACAGCTAGTTCTCAGTATGGAACTTTGGCACTCAGCAGACGAACTGATGGTACGAGTACACACAATGCTACGATCAATAATTCTATTTTTTACTACAACGATCAAGGTGTTTCTGGTGCTACGGGTGTTTCTATCAATCCGGGGCATACGTCGTTTCCAAATACGGTTTTTGTCAACAATTCCATCAGTGAAGATAGCTTTTCCAATCTCACCTTCTTGACAAACACAAGTGGTTCTGATCCGTTATTTACCGATCCAAACAACAACGACTTTAGCTTGCAAATGGGCTCGCCTGCGGTTGATGCTGGTGATAATACCAAAGTGCCAGCGGGTGTAACTTCCGATATTCTATTCAATCAACGTATTCACAATACTACGGTTGATATGGGCGTATATGAATTTGGTGCGGCTTCTACGTTGTCAGCTAGTAATTTAGAAATTGACGAAAATACAGTGACGGCATATCCAAATCCTGTGAAAAATATATTGCAGATCCGTTCTGATAAAACCATCGATAGTATTGCTGTTTTTTCTATGAATGGTCAACAAGTATTGGCTGAAAGAAAAACAGCAACTTTAGACTTTTCAACCCTACCCAACGGAATGTATATTGTGAAAATAACTGCGAACAATGCTACCAAGCATCTGAAAATTGTAAAGCAATAAAGTGTATAACTGTGCTTGAATTGATGCGTATTTGAATAAAATCATAAAGCACATTCCGCAACACAAACACAAACAGAACCTTCTCGCAACGTTGCGGGAAGATTCTGTTTTACTCTAGTTTCTTTATTAAAATATTGAATTTCAGATTTTTAAAAATTAAAAGCGCCATTCCAGCATAAGAAATGGCGCTTTTGGTTGCTTAGTTGCGGTCTTGCCCTATTTAGACCACAACTAAAGCTGACAAAATTAACCCTTCACTATTTTAAATATGCGCTATCTGCGGTTTAAAATAGTCTAGAAGAAAGATGGGAATCACCCATCTTTCATTCATACATAAAATAAACTAAACCATCGATAAAGTATACTTGAATACACTTTTTGAATACTAACTAAATGGTTTCTTTTCAATATTTTAATCTTGTTTTGGAAACGATTTAAAAGAGGTTGCCTAAAAAGAACAGATTTCGTTTAACCGAATTTGATTAGGTTTCTTATAATAGTTGAAATCAGTATAATGAGATTCTGAAGCCAGTGCTGAATTTATTTCAGTATCAAGCTCAGAATGGCGCTAGTTAACACTTTTTAGACATCCTGACCATTTTAAAATGAACTAACCAATCAATGCTATCTAAGTTTATTTGTTTAGACACTCTTGAAAAGCAGTTTCGTTTCCAAACTTTTATTCATGGGTATCGTATGAATTCGAAATGATGTTTTTAATTTTTGATGAGCTTGATTGTTTTTTGTGCCTTGTCTGAATACAGTTTTAGCATATAGATTCCACTTCGTAAATTATTCACATTTATTGTATTCAGATTATTTTCTTGCGAAAGTATCAACTGCCCGTTACTGTTGTGTATTTCCGCTTTGATTAATTCCGTATTTGTGTTTGTAATATGTACGATATCTTTTGCAGGATTTGGATAGATAGCAAGTTCCGCCAACTCGTTGGGTTCTTCTACCGAAAGTGTCGCAAAATCAAACGAAGACATTCCTGAAACTGCTGCTGCGTTCGGATCAACTACGTTGACAAATTCTGCCATGCTATTGTCTATCATATCAGCCTGCATAAAACTTTTTAACGGTGTGATTGTGGTCGCTAAGGCGGAATTGTTCTCTAAAATATACATCGTTCCTGAAGTCGGTGCGCCGTTTACTTGAATCGTTATAAGATTGGATGTGGTTCCTGTGGATGGAGCAGGCAAGCCGGCAGGACTTCCCAAGGTTTCTGTAATTAAATAACCATCAATACTTGCTTGACCAATATCACCTCCGTTAAAAAAGGTAGCAGAAGCTGCACCTCCTAAAGAAGAAGTGATGCTAGCGGTAACACCATCTGGTAGGATGATGGTGAAACCGTAGCTTTGCACCGAGGTAGGGAAATTGTTTGCACTTGTATTTGGAACCGCTCCAATAGTATAATTGTAGGAACCGTTGTCAATTAGTGTGTATGTGTAGCCATCTTGTGCGTTTGCTTGAAATGTGCCTATGGCGATGATGGCTAAAAAGATCGTTGTTACTATTTGTGTTTTCATTTTTTAGTATTGTTTGAATGTTGTGTTATTTTTTTGTTTGAATGTTTGAAATTATTCGTTGGTTGAACTTATATTTTCTGGTAACTGTTCTAGAATTTGATAGGTACTAAAGTTTAGGAAGTTCTCTGGATGTGCCAGTACATTTTGTAAGATGAATGGCGTATCCGGATTGGTTCCTGAATATTGAATGACGCCGTCCATATTGGTATCATTGTCGTTATATCCAGTTAAACTATAGGTTGGGAAATTCAAGAAGTTTCCAGCATCGTTTAATACTTCTGATAGAATATCTGGTGTATCAGGACTCGTTCCAGAGTATTGTACCACTGCATCTTGATTTACATCTCCGCACCATAATGCATTTACGTCTGTAGGCATGCCGAAATCAGTTTGCGAGTTGCTTCCGTAAAGCGTCGTAGTAGCGTCAGTCAAATTTACACTTGCGGTTTCACCTTCCGTAAAGCCAATAGCATCAGCACTCATGATTCCCAAATGATTCCTATGGTGTACTGCCACATAATATGAATCTTCATCTGTTAAATAATCTAGTGGAGAAATACCATCAACGTCTACTACATCACCGTCGCGCTGTAGTAAGGCAGAACGTTCGTAAGAAACAATGGTAGTGTCGTCAGGATCTCGTAATTCCACCCAAATCCAATCGACAATGGCGTCGTTCCCAGTGATATTGAATACACTAGGATCACACGTAATTCCGTCTGCATAAGGACTTGTGGTTGGAAGGTATCCTGCTTCACGCAAATCGTCACGCATCAAGTTTTCTTCGCCTGTATTTGGATTGAGTGCGGCACCTTGTAGAAACACATTTAATGCTAGTGAAAAATCCGTAGGACAAATTTCTACAATTACATCAAAACTACAGGTGGTTACATTTCCTGCTGCATCTACAGCTTCAAAGACATTTGTTGTGGTGCCGATAGGAAATTCACTTCCGCTGCTCAGTCCTGCAGTTTGCGTCATTGGGAATACCGAAATTTCAATGACAAACCTTCTTGATCTGAAATTACTAACATCATTCCAAAAACCACTATTTGCGAGTACCACATAATCTTCACCATCACCAACAAAAGCATTATTAGGTTCACCCGTATTCCAATTTGTGTACGTAACGGCCTCGCCACTATGCCATACAAAGGTACCTTCTGTACTACGATCCGTAAGCCCTATAGTTACTGCGCCTACGCCTCGCTGGTTTAATTTAGTGCGTAGCCAATCATTATGTTCTTGTGAGGTAATAGTTGCCGCATGACCACCTAGCGATTGCGCTCTTGAAAATGCAGCACCGGCAACTGCTAGTTCGTTGGATACATAATACGCTTTGTTCCCAAAATTTCCTAGATAGAAATAATTATCTATGGGATCAGGTGTCGCAATAGGTTCACAATTTTCATAAAACATGGGCGTCTCATAACTTACCCTAGTACCATTACAAACGGTTACATCTTCTGGGCAATTAATAACTACAGGGAATTCCGTATCATTTACAGTAATGACTTGTGTACAGGTACTTATATTTCCTTGCACATCCGTGTAGGTCCAAACCACATCAGTAGCACCCACAGGATAAATGTCTGATGCATCAGCACTCAAATTATAATCGTTCACAGCCACTGTACGCAGGCTTAGATCATCTACATAAAATAAAGAGCTTGCATTTGCATTTGGATAAAAATTGACAGCTCCTAAGGTTGTGAGTACTCCATTAGTATCTGTTGCTGTATACGAATATGGATGACTCGTAATAGCAGTTCCATTGATGAAAAATTCAGCATAGTCATCATCAATATTAACAAGATAAGTAACCTCAAACCATTCATTTTGAGGATAGTTAAAAGAAGTTGAACTTCCGTTTATATTACATCCTCCCGTACCATCAGATAAGAAAGAAATTTCATTGGCATATTCCGTTCCAGCGATTTGTGATTTTTGAAGCGTCACATTTGCAGTATTTCCAGAAGGTATATATAGGTAATACTTGACTTCCCAGGCACCCGAAGCTCTGTCTCCAAGATAAAATACAGTATTTTCAGGATCTCCAAATGGAGCGCCTGCTACTTTTAAACTTTTTCTTCCACTTCGTGCTTGTTCTGTGGATACATTCGAACTTTCTGCTGCGGTATTTGGTGTCCACGTATCCCAATTATCACTTTGATTGTAAATCGGTCCGTCAGTGTAAATCTCTAAATTATCATTTAACACAGAACCTGAATTCAGATCTATAATTGAAGGCATCGGAATGGTAACCTCAGCCTGACAAGATTCTATCTCATTGTCTGCTGTAATGGCATCTAGACATAACGAAAAGTTAGCGGAACAATTTGTACTAAAATTGGTTTGTACATCAATATTGGTCCAGTTAGTTGTGCTGTATGCTACATCATCTACCTGCAAACACATGAGGTTCGGATTGTTGGTCGTATTAAAATTTGTAATGCTTGTATTGTTGCCATTTTGGATATTCAATAGACTTAAATTCGCATTGGAAACCTCCAGGAGTTTTAAATTTACATTCGTAGATAAGTCAAGTGCGGTAAGGTCACTATTGTTAAGATATACATTTTCTAAAAGTGATAATCCTGAAACATTAATAGTTGTAAGATTTGTAGTAGACGCATCAAAATTTTGTAGTGCGATGTTTGAAGCAAGCTCTAGACTTGTCAATGGATTGTTATTAATTCTAAAATCTTCTAAAGCGATTAATGTACTTAGATCAATCGTAGCTATAGTATTATCATGAAGATCCACAGTTTTTAAATTGATGCTATTTGTTATATCTACAGTTGTCAAATTATTCGAACTTAAATTTAGATCTGTCAATGCTGTAAAATCTTCAATTCCTGTAGCATCACTGATATTTAGGTTGGATGCATCTAGTATTGTTACTGTTTCAATCAATGCGGTTGGTACTTGTCCATCGCCCGAAATATCGTCATAGCCTAACGCTTCTAGTCGAGCTTCAAAATTTGCATCGGGAATGGTTGTGTAAAGGCAGAAAATATCAGTAAAGTTGATTTGTCCATCTACAAGTATCCAATTGTTGGCACTGTAGGTAGCATCGTCCACTAACACACAAAATAAATTGGAATTGCCTGCTAAAGTTATCACAGAAATAGCTGTGTTATTCCCGTTTTGTAGGTTGAGCGATTCTAAAGGTGTATTCCTGATGGATAACTTTTCCAGTGCACTGTTAGCTGAAAGATCTAAATCGCTGAGTAAGCTACCACTTAAATTTAAGTCGGTCAAATTAGATAACGCACTTAGCTCTAAGCTTGTAAAACCTGAATTTTGGGCGTCTAAAGTATTGATCGCGGAACTCGAACCGAAATTTATGCTTGTCAATAATGAAGTATCAGTTACGTTCAATTCCAAAAGATTTGCATTTGCTGATAGATCTAAACTTAATAGATTTGTGTTATTTCCAAGATATAGTTTTTCTAAATTCACATTGTCTGAAAGGTCTAAGCTTTCGAGATCATTATCTGAAAGGTCTAGTTCTTCTAGTGCTGTTAATCCAAAGAGATTGATGCTTGTAAGCCCGTTATTTGCTAACTCTAATTTGATTAAGTTGGTATTTGCACTTAGGTCGAGTGAACTTATGGTATTAAATGTAATACTCAAATCTTCTAACGCGAGAAAATCTTCAAGACCTGAGAAGTTTGAAATGTTTTCCCCTAATAAATTTAGTGAAACTACCTGCTCAATCAATGCTGTGGGCGCTTGATTATCTCCAGAAATATCGTCATAACCTAAGGCAAATAAGGCTGCTTCAAAATTACTGTCAGGAATTGAAGTATAACGGCAATAGTCGGTATCTGAAAAGGTAGTTGCAGCATCTATATTGGTAAAGTTTATGGTCGCAAAATCAACATCATCCACCAAAATACAGCTCAAATTTGGATTGCCTGTAGTATTTAAGGTGTTGATATTTATGTTGTTGCCATTTTTCACATTGAATGTTGTTAACTCGTTATTTTGTACTAAAACTTGTGCTAAAGCGGTCAATGTTGATAAATTTAAACTTATAATATCGTTAGCGCTGGCATCAAGTAGTTGTAAGGCTACAAAATCTTCAATTCCTGTCATATCAGCGATTCCTTCACTACTTACATCTAAGGTCGTGATGCCTTCAATTAATGCAGTTGGCACTTGTCCATCACCAGTAATATCATCATAGCCTAAATTGTCAAGTGCAGCTTCAAATGCCGTATCTGGAATTTGTGTATACCGACAAAAAGTATCTGTATAGCTGGTTTGCGGATCTTTGTTGGTAAAATTGGCATCTGCATACGCGATATCATCTACTACAATACAGGTTAAGTTTGGATTGTTGGTCGTTTGCCAGATAGTGATGTTTTCGTTATTTCCATTTTGCATGTTTAGATACGAGAGGTTATTGCTTCCCAATCCTAAGATTTTCATTCTGATATTGGAACTCAAATCTAATGAGGTTAAATTATTTCCCGCAGCAAAAAACGAATCTAAATTGGTAAGTCCTGTAACGTTTAAGTCGGTCATTCCGTTGTTTTCTACTAGCAATCGCTGAATTCTACTGTTAGCAGTTAAGTCTAATGAAGTAATACTATTATTACGCAGAAATAGTCTTCGTAATAATGTATTGCTACTAAAATCTACCGCAGTGATATTATTATCGTCGGCGAGTAATTCATCTAGCGCTGCAAAGGCTTCAATTCCTGTAAGGTCTGCAATGTTTTGTGCGTCTATGTCAAGACTGGTAACACCTTCAATCAATTCTGTTGGTACTTGTCCGTCGCCCGAAATATCATCGTAGCCTAAAACTTCTAATCTTGCTTCAAAATTGGCGTCTGGAATGGCTGTGTACTCACAAAACGTAGACGAAAATCTGGTTTGCGGATCAAAATCAATGTTCACCGTGTTTACAATTTCTTCATCATCTACGAGTACACAATTTAATCCTAGATTATCTTCAACACTAATATCTGTGATACTTCCATTATTGCCGTTTCGCAGATTTACACTTACTAAGTCATTATTATTCAAATAAATTTCTACCAATCCCGTAATGTTTGAAAAATCTAAACTGGTTAAGTTGTTGTTAGATAAGTTTAGTGTAGCCAATTGCGTTAATCCACTAATATCAATAGTTATCAAGTCGTTATTACTTAAATCCAGCGTTTGTAATACAGTTAAGTTGGTTGCATCAAAAGAGGTAAAGTTATTGCTTGAGAATACCAGTGTTGTGTAGTTGGTATTGCTTCCTAAATTGAGCGTATCAATGTTGTTACCAGCCGCAGCTATATTGAATAAAGCGCTGTTGTTAGATACATCGAGCGACATGAGATTGTTATTCGTTATATAAAGTTCTTCCAAAGCTGTAAAATCTTCAATTCCTGTCAAATCCGAAATATTGGTATTTGATACATCTAGATTGGTCACTGTATTGATAAATGACGTTGGTACTTGTCCATCGCCTGAAATGTCATCATACCCAAACACTTCTAAAGCAGCTTCAAAATTGGCGTCTGGAATGGCAGTATAGTTACATGAAACACTAGAGAATCTCGTTTGTGCATCTGCATTTACGGTAGCGGTATTGACGATGTTTTCATCATCTGCTAATACACAAATTAGATTGCTATTGTTTTGTATATCTAAATTGACAATTGTACTGTTGGCGCCATTTTGCAGGTTGAGATCGGTTAAATTGTTATCATTTAAATAAATCTCTTCTAAATTTGAGAAAGCAGACAGATCTATACTTGTTAAATTATTATTTGAAGCATTTAAATCAGTCAATTGTGCCAATCCTGTGATGTTGAGACTTGATAATGTGTTGTCGCTAACATTTAAATTTTGTAATGCTGAAAACGTACTTGCATCTAATGTTGTGAGTGCATTATTGGATAACAATAGCACCTGTAATGCTGTTAAGCCTGTTACATCAAAGGACGTCAAGTTATTATTGTTGAATGCTATGGCTTCATAGTTGGTATTGGTTCCTAAATTAATACTAGTGATCGCATTAAATGCTGCTTCTAAGAAAAATAAAGAAGTGTTATTAGATACGTCTAGCGTAGTTAAATTATTTGTATTTGCGTTAAGTCGTTCTAAAGCGGTAAAATCAGCAATTCCAGTAAGATCTGCAATATTTGAATCTGAAACGTCAAGCAAAGTTAGGGTATTGATAAACGACGTTGGGACTTGTCCATCGCCCAAAATATCATCGTAACCTTGTGCGTGTAAAGCGGTTTCAAAATTGACATCTGGAATGGTGGTATATGCACAAGAAACCGCAGAAAATCGAGTTTGCGCATCTGCATTTACTGTAGCCGTATTGACAATATTTTCATCATCTACCAGTACACAGATAAGATCATCGTTACTTTGTATATCTAAATTGATAATCGTAGCATTTGCTCCATTTTGAAGGTTGAGGTCGGTTAAATTATTAGAATCTAGATAAATTTCTACCAAATTCGGGAAAGCAGATAGATCGATATTGGTCAAATCATTATCTGATAGGTTTACTGTAGTTAGTTGTGCTAAGCCAGCGATGTCAATACTTGTAAGTTCGTTTTGACTGGCATTGATACTTTGTATATTTGAATTATCAGTAAGATCTAAAGTTAAAATAGAATTTCTACTTACATTTAGCGATGTTAACGATAAAAATGCTTCAATCCCTGTAAGATCGGAAATGGATTTTGAGGATACATCTAAGTTGGTTACACTAATAATATTGTTTAATGGCACTTGGTTATCTCCCGTAATATCGTCATAGCCTAAATTGAACAGTGCGGTTTCAAAATTGCTATCTGGAATCGCAATATAGCTTGTCGCACAAACCGTATCGCTAAAGGTAGTTTGGGCGTCAATCTGTGTCCAATTGGCGGTACTGTAGGCTACATCATCTACTAAGACACAAAACAGTAATGGATTATTAGTAATCTGGACTTGAGTGACGTTTGTATTATTTCCATTTTGTAGATTTAAAGATGTAAGGTCGCAACCTGTTGCTAATAGTGCCTGTAAAGCAGTATTGGTACTTACATCCAATGAGATGATTGGATTATTATTTAAAATCAAAAACTGCAACGACGTTAAACCAGTTGTATCAAAAGAAGTAAGATTATTGTCTTGTAAGGCAACGAGCGTGAGATTGGTATTTGTACTTACATCGATGGTACTTAAATTATTGTTAGATGCTGATAATGAAGATAATGCCGTATTATTTGACAAATCGAGCGAGCTTATATTATTATTGAACATGATCAGCTCTTCTAAAGCGGTAAAATCTTCAATTCCTGTTAAGTCTGAAATATTGTCGTTTCTAACGTCTACTCTCGTTACCGTATTGATATTGTCCGTTGGCACACGACCGTCGTTCGGTACATCATCATAGGTACTTAACGCCGCTTCAAAATTAGGATCTGGAATTTGTGTATATTCTATCACAATGACACGTGCACTATTGGAAGTTACTGAATCACCATCAGGACTCGTAAGCACAGCTCTAAATAAATATCCATCAGGAATTACTACATCTATGGTAAACGAAAGTGTAGTGGTGGTACTTCCAGAGAAACTTGGGCCATCATTGGCTGTAAACCAACTACTTCCATTATTTGGAGAGAACTCCCATTGCACTGTATCTAAATTATCGGCAGCTACAGTCAACTGAGCAGTATCTCCAACACCAATAGTCACATCTTCTGGTTGTGAAGTAATGGTTGGAGGCAATAATTCAAGGATTGATATTGAAGTACTCGCAGTATTCTTTGTAGCGAACAGGCCAAAAGTGATTCCTAAAAATACGGTGAATAATAGCTTCTTTTTCATATGTAGTATAGTTAGTTGTGTCTGTATTTTATGGACTCAGATTTTTAATTTTTTCTGACAGCATCAAACATTTAAATTCTTGTTTTAAACTTCAAGTCAAATGTGCAAGAAAATATGTGAAACACCATAAAATTGTCGGGGGCAAATACGGGTGCAGGTTTTTAAATTATTGATTAGTAGTTGTTTATAGTTTTTTAAGATTATTACTTAACTCTTTAGGTATCGTTCTAAGCGCTACTACTATCGGTAACACCATCTGGTAGGATGATGGTGAAACCGTAGCTTTGCATTGTTATTATTTACTTGATTTTATGTTAGAAGTTATTCCTTAGTAAATTGAAATTTTCTGGTAACTGTTCTTGAATTTGAAAGGTGCTAAAGTTTAAGAAATTTCCTGGATGCGCTAGTACATTTTGTAAGATGAATGGCGTATCCGGATTGGTTCCTGAGTATTGAATGACGCCGTCCATATTGGCATCTTTGGCATTATATCCTGTCACACTATAGGTTGGGAAATTCAAGAAGTTTCCAGCGTCGTTTAGGATTTCTGATAGAATGTCTGGTGTATCTGGACTTGTTCCTGAATATTGTATGACTAAATCTTGATTGACATTTCCACACCATAAGCCAAATACTCCTGACATTCCTGAATCTGTTTGTGAATTGCTTCCAAAAGTTTCGTTATTGTCTTTAAAGTTTACATTCGTCGTGGTGCCTGTTGTAAACATAATGGCATTGGTACTCATGATTCCCAAATGGTTTCTATGATGTAAAGCCACATAATACCTATCTTCAGTCGTTGAAAAATCTAGTGGAGAGATTCCGTCTATGTCTACCACATCACCGTCGCGTTGGAGTAGGGCAGATTGTGCATAGGAAACAATGGTATTGTCTGCAGCATCTCGTAATTCTATCCAAATCCAATCGACAATGGCATCATTTCCTGATACGTCAAATACGGTAGCATCGCAGGTAAGCATATCGCTGTATGGACTTCGCGTTGGAATGAATCCGCCTTTGCGTAAATCGTCACGCATCAACTCTTCTTCGCCTGTATTCGGATTGAGTGCGGCACCTTGTAAAAAGACATCTAGCTCCAATGAGAAATCGGTGTTACAGATAGCTTCAACCGTTACATCAAAACTACAAGTAACTGTATTTCCTGCAGCATCAGTTGCTTCAAAAATATTTGTGGTTGTGCCAATAGGAAATTCGCTTCCGCTCGGCAATCCAGCGATTTGCGTCATTGGGAAAGCTGAGATTTCTATGACATATCTTCTAGAGGATGTAGATGAGATATCGTTCCATTCTCCATTCCCCCACATTTGTACATAATTATCACTCGCCCCATTATCATCAGGTTGACCTGTTCTCCAATTTGTATAGGTAGCGCTACTTCCACTATGCCATTCAAATGTACCATTCACATTCGCTTCTCTGTAGCCAATTAATACGGTACCTTGTCCAGCATCTGTTACAGCTTGACGGAGCCAATTTAGATCTTCTTCTGAAGTAATAGTTGCCACAAAACCATTGAGTGCCTCAGCATTGGTAAAGGCTTCCGTCACAGGGATACTATCATCTGATAAATAATAGAGCTTATTATTATATGAACCAATATATGCAAAACCTTCTATATTTTCAGGTGTTGGAGTTTCGCAAATGTCTATAACTAAAGGTACTTCATAATTTACGGTAGTCTCACAGGTTATGATGTCCTCCGTACAACTCACTATCTCTGGTGCCTCCACATCATTTACCGTCACCGTTTGTGTACATGTAGCTATATTTTGACCTTCATCCGTATAACGCCAAACCACATCTGTAGTTCCTAGCGGATAGAAATTGGAAGCATCCGTATTGTTAGTCATATCATTGACAGCAACAGCACACAAACTTAGATCGTCTACATAGAAAAGAGGAGTTGCATCCGTATTTACATCACTAGATGCTGTAAGCGGATAAAACGTAACAGATCCCAAGGTGTTTAATCCACCTGAACTGCCTGTTGTATCAGAGAATGGATGACTGGAAATCAACGTACCATCCACAAAGACTTCACTGTAATCAGCATCAATGTTAATTAACACTTTCATTTCAAACCACGTATCTTGCGGGTAGTTAAAATCAACCGTAGGTCCACTATTATCATAGCGCCCTGTGCCATCAGAACGAAAGAATAATTGACTTGCATATTCCTGTCCTGCATTCTCTGTTTTTTGCATGTTAGAATATGCTGTATTTCCTGCTGGGACGTACAAATGATAGGTTAACTCATACGCTCCAAAATCGCGATTGCCCAAATTGAATGCCATGTCTTGTGGTCCTCCATCTGGCACTCCTTCTATTTTTAAACTTTTGGAGCCGCTTCGAGCTTGTTCTGTAGTAATATTTCCACTTTCTGAAATTGTATTTGGATTCCATGTATCCCAATCGCCGCCTTGTCCTAAAAGCAGTCCTTCTGAATAGGCTTCTAAATCATCACTTTGTATACAAACAACATTATCCGTGATTACAGGAAGAGGAATTGTGATATTTCCGCCACAGATGCCAGCTTCGTTATCAACAGTGATGTCGGCTGGACAGGCGATTTCTGGTACTATACAATCAAATTCATTAAATGTAGTACCTGCATCAATCTGAGTCCAGTTGGTGGTACTAAATGCTGCATCATCCACCAGAATACAGTTTAAATTTGCGTTTCCTGTGGCATCAAAAACCATAATGGCTGTATTGTTTCCATTTCGGATATCTAAAGCACTTATACCTGTGTTGTAAATGTTTAGAATTTGAAGATTTAGATTGGGGCTTACATCTAAAGTTCCTGTTAGTGACGGATTGTTATAGACTTGCAAATCGTTTAGTGCCGTTGCACCAGACACATTTAACGAAGTTAATGTACTCGTATTCGACACATTCAAAGTTTGTAAATTTTGCAAGCTACTTACATCTACGTCTACTACGTTGGTATATGCCAATACTAAGGATTCCAACGCAATAAAATCTTGAATTCCGGTGATGTCCTGAATGTTTAGTAATGTTAAATCCAATGAAGTGACTACTTCAATTAATGGCGTAGGAACTTGTCCGTCGGCAGACATATCATCATATCCTAAGGATTCTAATACTGCTTCAAAAGTAGGATCAGGAATGGCTGTGTAACGACAAAAAATGTCTGAGAAATTTGTCTGGTTGTCTATATTTGTCCAGTTGGTCGTACTGTACGTAGCATTATCTACCAAAATACAGGTTAGGTTCGGATTGTTGGTGGTGTCAAAACTTACAATATTTGTATTGTTTCCATTTTGAATAAAAAGCAAATTCAAGTTGGCATTGGAAGCATCTAATTCTTCTAAGGCTTGATTCGTAGACAAGTCTAAGGTTTCAATAAATGTATTTTGAATAGTTAGCTCTCGTAAATTCGTCAAGCTGCTCACATCTAACGAAGTTAAGGCGGTATTGGTAAGGTCTACACGACCTAATCCAGTATTCGAACCAAAAGTAATGCTAGAAAGTGCCGTACAATCATCTGTATCCAAACTTGAGATTGCATTATTATTAGTCAAGTCCAAACTAGTGATCGCCGTATTGCCATCAATACCCAAGTAGCTAAGTGCCGTATTGCTACTTAGATCAAGTGCCTCTACATTAGTGTCATTCAAATACAAATTTCTTAAAAGAGCTAGTCCTGACACATCTACTGTCGTAAGCGCAGCACAATCGTACAATTGGACATCTTCCAGTAGTGTGTTGTTAGAAAGACTGATAGTTTCAAGATTAGTATCTGCAGCGTCTATACTTGTTAATAGCGTATTGGTAGACACATCTAAACTGGTTAATGGGTTGTTATAAATTCTAAGATCTTCTAAGACGACAAGCATACTTAAATCAACTGTAGCTAGCTCGTTATCGTGAAGATACAGCGTTTCTAAGTTTATATTGTTTGTTAGATCAACAGCAGTTAAGTTATTGCTTGAAAGATACAGTGTTTCTAAATTTATATTATTTGTGACATCAATTGCCGTCAAGTTATTTGTATTGATACGCAAGGTTCTCAATGCTGTAAAATCCTGAATTCCTGTGGCATCACTAATGTTTAGGTTGGTTAACCCAAGTGTGGTGACTGTTTCAATCAATTCCGTAGGCACTTGTCCGTCGCCTGAAATATCATCATAGCCCAACGCTTCTAATCGTGCTTCAAAATTCGCATCTGGAATGGCGGTATAAAGACAGAAAGTTTCGCTAAAGCTTGTTTGCGGATCAATATTGGTAAAGTTTGCTACAGCAAAAGCGATATTATCTACAAGTATGCAGGTTAAATTTGGATTATTTACTGTACTGAATTGACTGATATCGCTATTATTGCTATTTCTAATATTTAATGTAGATAGATTATTGAAACTTACATTCAAATCCTCCAACTGTGTATTTAAACTTAGGTCTAAAGAAGTTAATTGATTATACGCAACTCGCAATGATTTTAATTCAGTTAAATTAGAAACATCCAAAGCAGTTACTAAATTATCTCCAGCATACAAGGTCTCCAATGCTACAAAATCTTCAATTCCTGTTAAATCACTTATACCATTATCACTGACGTTTAACAGCGTTATGTTTTCTATTAATGCCGTAGGTACTTGTCCATCTCCAGAAATATCGTCATAGCCTAACCCTTCTAGTACAGCTTCAAAAGTGGTATCTGGAATGGCTGTGTAACGGCAATAGGTTTCACTCAAAGTGGTATTTGACTCAATACGGCTTGACCAAGCATTGAGAAATGCAGTTGCATCGTCTACAAACATACATTCTAAATTATTGTTGCCTAAGGCATTAAAGTCAGTTAAGTTGTTATTATTGCCATTTCGTATGTCGAAAGAGGTGAGGTCGTTTTGAGATACATCAACAGAATAGAGTGCTGGAAGATTTGATAAGTCCAATTCAGTTAGATCGTTATTTGAAACTTCAATTTCTCCAAGTAATGTATTTGCCCCTGTAATTAATGTAGACAGACTAGCACCGTTGGCATATAATGCTTCAAGTTGAACATTTGTGCTTATGTCTAAACTGGTCAATGCTGTATTGTTTTCAATAGACAGAAGAAGAAGTGCTGTATTTGCACTCACATCCAAGCTAGCTACATTTGTACAACCAATCATTTCCAAAACCAGCAAGTCTGTCATCGCACTTACTTCAATCGAACTCATCACATTATTACTTACATAGAGTTGACGCATAGCCGTAAATTCCTGAATTCCTGTAAAATCGCCTATGTTTTGATTGCTAATATTTAATGAGGTAATGCTTTCAATCAGTGCAGTTGGGACTTGTCCGTCTGCGGAAATATCATCATAGCCCAAGGCTTCTAGCGCAGCTTCAAAATTGGTATCTGGAATGGAAGTATAACGGCAGAAGGTGTCGCTAAAGCTGGTTTGTGCATCTATAAAATTCCAATTCGTGTTGCTATATGCTACATCATCCACAAGGATACAGTTTAAGTCAGGATTATCTATGACTAGCAAAGTACCAATGGCGGTGTTATTCCCATTTTTTATATTTAGATTGATCAGTTGATTGTTTCTAATGTCAATGATCTCAAGCAATCCATTATTTGATAAATCTAAGCTTGTTAAGTTATTATTTGCGAGATACAGAAATTGTAAAGCTGTAGCTTCGTACCCAGTTATGGTAGTTAAACCACAATCATTGGCGTTCAGATATAGTAAAGCGGTATTTGCAGTTACGTCTAAACTTGTTATTCCTGAATTCCCATCAATATATAAAAATTCAAGTGCAGTATTATTTGTGATATCTAAGCTTGTCAAATTATTATTTCTAAGTCTCAACTCAGTAAGTAAGGTATTGTTGCTTACATCCATAGTTGAAATACTGTTTTGACTGATGTGTGCGATCTCTAATAAGGTGTTGTTGGATATATCTATCGCTGAAATTCCTGAATTAAAAGAGCAATACAGTTCAACTAAGTCCGTGTTATTGCTAACATCCAGACTTGTTAGATTATTTGCATCTGTGTGTAGTATTTGTAGTGCTGTTAAGTTGGATATATCCAGCGTGATTGCACTGTTGTTTGCTACATTCAAAGAAGTGAGCGCTACAAAATCCTCAATACCACTGAAATCAGCAATATTGTTCCCGCCAACATCTAGTGTAGTTACGACTTCAATCAATTCGGTTGGTACTTGTCCATCACCCGAAATATCATCATACCCTAAAGCTTCGAGTTGTGCTTCAAAAGTAGCATCTGGAATTTGTGTATAGCGGCAAAAGGTGTCAGAGAAACTGGTTTGCGCGTCTACAAGTGTCCAGTCATTTGTAAATACTATATCATCTACCAAAACACAAAATAAGTTAGGGTTGTTTTGTAGATTGATGACAAAGATGTCCGCGTTATTTCCGTTTTGAAGATTGAGATTTTCAATCGTTGTGCTATTCAGGTACACTTCTCTTAAGGAACCGTTGGCAGAAAGATCTAAAGTGGTAAGTAGACTATTATTTAAATTTAGGACGACCAAATTAGGTAGTGGACTTAAATCTAAGCTTGTAAAACCTGAATTCCGCGCACTTAAGGTAGTCATAAAGGGATTTGTACCGAAGTTTATAGTTGTTAATGCTGAAGTTCCATCGATGGTTAATTGAAAAATACTTGTATTCGCTGAGATGTCTAAACTTGGTAGATTTGTGTTATTTGAAAGATTAAGCTGTTCTAAATTTGCATTACTTGAGAGATCTATGTTTGTAAGATTGTTATTTGCCAGGTTTACTACTATTAGATTCAAGTTGGCGCTTAGGTTTATTGAACTCAATGCATTAAACCTAGCATTTAAGTTTTCAAGTGACGTAAAGTCTTCAATTCCCGTAAGGTCAGCTATTGATTGCGAAGTTATATTTAGGTCTGTGACTACTTCAATCAAGGCAGTCGGTACTTGTCCATCGCTAGCAATATCATCATAACCCAAAGCTTCTAATCTTGCTTCAAAATTAGCATCTGGAATTGCTGTGTAACGGCAATAGTCGGTATCTGAAAAAGTAGTGGTCGCATCTATGTTGGTAAAGTTTGTAGTGGCGTATGCAACATCATCTACAAAAATGCAGCTCAAATTAGCATTGCTAGAAGCGTTAAATGTAGTAATACTTGTATTATTTCCATTTTTAATGTTCAGCGCTGTAAGTTCATTACTGTTCACTAAAATTTGTTCTAAAGCTGTTAACGCAGATAGATCTAAACTCGTAATATCATTAAAGCTGGCATCTAGTATTCGTAAGGCAGTGTTGTTCCCAAACGTAATACTGGTTAACATGCCAATATCTTTTAGATCCAATTCTTCGAGTAGTTCATTAGCACTAACATCTACTGTGGTTAATTGCGTTTCTTCAAGATTCAAGATGGTAAGTAATGTATTACTACTTACGTCGATAGAAGATACATCGGAGCCTTGAAGATTCAATTCAGTCAACTGCGTCAAGGTACTCAAATTTATAGACGAGAACTGATTGTCACCAGCAGTTAAGGTTTGTAAGGCTACAAAATCTTCAATACCTGTCATATCATTAATACCTTCTGAACCGACATCTAAGCTAGTAATGCCTTCAATAAGTTCGGTTGGTACTTGTCCGTCGCCAGCCACATCATCATAAGCAGCAAGTGCATCCTCAAAAGCCAAATCTGGAATTTGTGTGTAACGACAATATGTTTCGCTAAAGCTAGTTTGTGCATCAATATTGGTCCAGTTGGTGGCACTGTAAGCTACATCATCTACGAAAATACAATTTAGGTTTGGATTGTTTCCGGCAGTAAAATTAGTCACATTCGTATTGTTTCCATTTTGCATGTTCAAACTAGACAGATTGTTGCTGCTAGCGCCCAAAATGACAAGTGCAGGATTGTTGCTTACATCCAATTCCGTTAAATTATTACCTTCTACATACAATTGCTCCAATGTTGGAATATTAGAAACATCTAAGCTTGAAAGATTGCTATTAGTAGCTCCGATAGCACGAAGGATAGTATTGTTGCTCACATCTAAGGCATTGAGACTGTTATTTTGCGCCCAAAGACGTGTTAATAGTGGATTATTAGTGACATCGATGCTGGTAAGATTGTTGGTTTCTACCAAAATGAGCCCCAAGTTTGGCGACCCTGTAACATCTAAAGAAGTTAATCCGTTGTTTCGCAAGCTAACCGTGATCAAATTTGCATTACTACTTAAGTCTGCTGTGCTAATGCTATTGTTATTGGCAAGTAAGGTTTCTAAAGCGGTAAAATTGGCAATTCCTGTTAAATCAGAGATCCCAGAAGAACCAATACTTAAACTTGTTACGGTTTCAATAAGACTTACAGGGACTTGTCCATCGCCAGAAATATCGTCGTATCCTAAAGTATGCAACGCTGCTTCAAAATTAGCATCAGGTATGGATACATAACAATCCACTTCTGAAAACCCAGTTTGTGCATCAATATTCGTCCAATTGGTTGTACTATATGCAGCATCATCTACTTCAACACAATATAAGTTTGGATTGTTGGTTAGTTGCATAATGGTAATGTTTGTATTGTTCCCATTTCGGATATCAACACGCGATAAATTGTTTGTCCCTAATCCGACAACTTTTAACCGAATATTGGTGCTTAAATCTATTTCTGTTAAGTTATTTCCAGCAGCAAAAAGATTATCCAAATTGGTCACTCCCGTAAGATTTAAGTCGGTCATACCATTACCTTCTACAAGTAAACGTTGGATGTTAGTATTGGCAGTCAAATCAAAAACAGTAATGTTATTGTTACGTAAAAAGAGCCTTCTTAATACCTTATTTTGACTAAAATCAGGATTCGTTAAATTGTTATTATCTGCACGGAGTTCGTCAAGTCTGGTAAACGCTTCAATTCCGGTAAGGTCTGAAATATTTTGTGCGTCCACATTCAAACTTGTTACATTTCGAATAAGACTTGTGGGTACTTGTCCATCACCTGAAATATCATCGTATCCCAAGGCTTCTAATCGCGCTTCAAAGTTGGGATCTGGAATTTGTGTGTAGTTGGCTACAATCACTAAAGCTTCACTAGAAATCAAGGTATCATTACTAGCGTCAGTCAAGATCGCCCTCAATAAAATACCTGTAGTAAGTTCTGAATCTGGCGTAAACGTGAGTGTTGTAGTGGAACTTCCTGAAAAGGTAGCATTGTCACTAATCGTATTCCATGAACTTCCGTTATTTATAGAAGATTCCCATTGAATGATTGTGTAATCTGTAGCAGTAATGCTAATATCGATACTTTCGCCTACATAAATAGTTCCTCCTTCTGGTTGTGAAGTGATTGATGGTGGCAGTAATTCAACTATGGAAATTGAAGTATCCACAGTACTTGCAGGATTCTTTGCAGCGAACAAATTGAAAGTGATCCCTAACAATACGGTTAATAGTAGTTTTTTTTTCATATTTATTATGGTTAGTTATGTATGTAGCGTATGCGCGAATCGTTTTGTGTAACGATTCAGATTTGATTTTTTCATGAGATCCCTTATTTTGAATCTCTATTTAAACTTCAAATCAAATGTGCAAGAAAATATGAGGAAAACCATAAAATCGTCGGGGGCAAATGCGGGTGCAGGTTTTTAAGTGTTTGATTTATAATATTTTAAAATAAATATCTACTATTGTTCTTTGTGTCCATATTGGCATCGCTGGCATTATATCCTGTCACACTATGGGTTGGGAAATTCAAGAAGTTTCTAGGGTCGTTTGGAATTTCTGATAGAATCTTTGGCGTATCAGGACTTGTTCCTGAATATTGTACAATTGTATCTTGATTTACATTTCCGTACCATAAGTCAAATTTTCCTGATATAAATACATTGTAGTAATGTACTATTTTACTTATTTTTACTGAAATTAAAAATTACATAATACTATGAGTAGAAATTTAACAAATAACAGATTGTCTGTTACTATTACGGAAGAAACATTAGCGAGTGTACGAACCAAAATTGACGAGTTGACAGCCTTATTACCTTTTTTAATAGGTTTAACACCTGACGAACGCATGACGCTTCCTAAAATTAGTAAAAGCAATAAGCTTTTTGTAGACGATGCTATTAGCAGTATGGAGAATACCCCTGAAATACTACCGAGTTATTTAGAGCCTCAAGAAGTGCGCAAAGATTATGAACTATATCAGCAACTAAATACCATTTCACTAATGATGGATGAGTTGGCAGAGAAAATAAATGACACCCGTATACTTGCTGGTTCGGAAGCGTATGCGGCATCATTAATGGCGTATCGTATGTACAAAGCGGCTACCGATAGCGGTATTCCAGGAGTGGAAACTATATACCAACGCTTACAAGAACGCTTTGCCAATCAAGGTGGCAGCAGAACGGAACCGACTACAACCCCAACCGACACAGCCGAAGACTCAAATGCTTAAGTACAGAGCACCCCAAACCCACCCAAAAGGTAGGTTTGGGGTAGCTTTTTGGTTAACTTGGGGTAGCCAAAAGGTGCATCTGTGCACCTCGTAGGGTAGTTCATAGTAGCTTTTTTGATAAGCTGGGGTGCCTTTTTAATAGGGGTAGGATAGCTTTTAGCTACACTTAGGGGATGTAAAAGCCTCGTTGGGTGAGCTTTGACATAGGAAAGCACAGCTTTTTGCATCAACAGTTAAGCTTTTACATACCCTAAGTTAGGTTTTTAGCTTACTGAGTTTAGGTTTTGGGTTGCCGAACTAAAAAATGTAACGAAAATTTTACTGAACGCTATTTAGCTAGAGCTACCGAAACAGCTTCTAGTGCCGCAGAAAGTTTTACCAACGTACGAGTCGAAGGCACTGCCGCATACCGTGAGTTGCTGGCACATATCAATGCACATGCTACTTTAGGCAGCAACGAGATACACAAAAATTTACAAAAGGAAATTAGTGTATTAGCCAAGCAATACAATTTGGTGGTTACGACACGCACTATGTAGTGTGGATAAGTATTAATGAAATGAGTTATTACAAATACATGTTCTATTTTGTACTTAGCTTTCAAGATTATTGAAACGTTACGCTGAGAAGAAAAGTTATTATACCAAATTTACTATCAAAAACTGAAACTACTCAGTTATCGTAAAGGTCTTCATCATTTGAATAGCCTCGTTTGCATACCTGTCGTAGTATCGTTTTCTAGCTGAGAAAAATACACGGTAGACTCTGTTCTTGTATTTGTAGAATTGCCAGATGTTTTTATATTCTTTTTTGTTGATTTTAGAATCGAAAGTAACTATGATACTTTCCCCATATCTTGTAGGCTCTGTAAACATTTTAAAGTTGGTGACTTTAAAACAACACAATCCTTTTTCTACATTGGTATCTACGATGGTTTGTAAACCTTTTCCCCCTGCATCATAGTTGGAAGCACTAATAGCATTTTGAATAAAATCATCACCTTTATTCATGAATTCTTTAGGAGTATAATGTAAAATATTATGAAAGCCATGAAACTCCCAATCGGGAAGCTTCTGAATGGTAAATCCTTTGGAGGTTTTTTGATACAGTTTACTGTCGGTAAGTTGATCTTTTAAAGTTCTAATATCTAGTTTACTAGCGCAGCTTACGAGTACAAATCCTATAATTAATACTATATATTTTTTCATTATTCAATTACTAATGTTCCACTAAATTCTTTCGCTTGTGTATAAAATGATAATCCAAAAAGACACCAATCTAAATTTCCAGTTATTTTGTATGTATATGTTTTGTCTTCATTTGGGATAATGTTTACAGTTTGTAAATCCCAATCAAAACCATAGGAGAATCCTGTAAGCTTTGAAATTACTTCTGTTGGAATTGTATTGTTGGAAGCAGCCACAAAAGCGATATCAGCATTTAAATCAAATAATGGAGTGTTTATCAATTTTAAGGATTTGTTATCTGTAGACGCTTCCGTGAGTGTTTTTTCTTCTGTATTTAAAACAATCTTTTCATTATTTTCCTCTTGGATAAAATTTGAAATCAACAGAAGTACCAACGTGACTGCCGTGTATGAGATTGTTTTTAGCTTATGCTTTTTAAAGTTGATGATAAACTTTACACCTAAAAACAGTATAAGTAACGTAATTAGTATGTTGATGAGCTGCCAGATAAGATACATAGGCTTATTATTTCGTTTTTTTCTCTGAGACTTCTTTTGCCATCATTAAAGCATTGTAAGCATTCACTATTTTACCCGATTTAGATAAAGAACTGAAAGGAACTAATTCTTTTTCCTTGCTGGCAGATGGTTTGTTGACCATAATATCATACGAAACACCTGAATCCATGATGATTTGTTTTATTTCTGCGGCGGATAGGTTTGGATATTTTAAAAATAGTAACGCCGCAACGCCTGCTGTTAGTGATGAAGCCATTGCAGTGCTATCTTGAAAATCGTACGTATTACATGTGGTTGTCGTATATATTTCCGTTGCAGGAGCAAAAATATCTACGTCAATACTACCGTAATTTGAAAATGAAGCTACTAACTTTTCATTAGGTTCATACGTAGATGCACCAACTAATAGGAAATTATTAGCTACTTTCTTTCCATTATCAATATTATCATTTGGAAAATAATAATTAGTAGTTGTTAAGTTTGCACTAGCATTTCCCGCTGGTGCTACAATTAAAACATTGTGTTTTTCTGCATACCTAAACGCTTCAAAAACCCATTCTTTTTTTAGGGAAAGTAATTTAGTAGCATCTAAATGAATTACTTTAGCGCCGTTGTCAACCGCATATTTAATAGCCAAAGCAATGTCTTTATCGTGCGCACTTCCGTAACCAGAAACACAAATAGGCATTAATTTGATGTATGAAGAAATCCCTTCTACTGGACTATTTGGTGAGCGAACCAATAAACCAGCTACCGAAGTTCCTTGCTTCAACTTATCTACATTGTGGTTAACAATATTGTTTCCATAAAAAGCATCCTCCAAATCGTTTGGATTATCTCCTTGAAGTTCTCTATCGTTATATTCTTTATTTAGAAGCACATGAATATGCTTTGTATACAATTCGTTACGAGAAACTATATTTTTCCCTCCAACATATCTTTCAAAATTGATTAGGCTTTTTACAATATTTTGAAAATACCAATCATTAGCATACGTTTTCTGTATGCTGTCTAATTTTTTTATTGAATAATTACCAAATAATGATTTTTTTGCAAACTCACTTTTTATGTAAGTGTAAGCTTCATGTATCGAAGAATAGTGATCGTACTCTTTTTTAGAAACTTTGTAAATACTATCATATATATTTTTTGCTAGAATATATTTAGGCTCGTTTGTGTTTGTTAGTTGCTGTGCTTCATATTTTTTTAACAAACGTGTTACCTCTAATTGCATATATATGTCATTAGTTCCTTTGGCATTGCCTAAAAAATTCCAACCATGAATATCATCTATATACCCATTGTTATCATCATCAATATTATTATTAGGAATTTCAGCAGTATTTATCCAAATACTATTTTTTAGATGCTCATGATTTATGTCAATAGGTGTGCCAATAGTAGCGACTGTGATAGTATCATCATTTTTTCCTAGTACTAATTCCTTGTAAGCTTTCTCAAGGCTTATACCTGCTAACGTATCTTTAATGATATCTTTGTATTGCCAATTTTCAGTTTCATGAATAGGAACAATTGGATAGAATGAATTTTTAAAAATAGTAACCACCGATTTTTGACTGACACTACAGCTACAGAAGAATACACTAAGAATGAAAAGAAAAGAAAATCTCATATCATTTCTTCTTTGAGATTTGTTCTGCTAATAACAACGCATTGTATGCATTCACTATTTTACCCGATTTAGATAAGGAACTAAAAGGAACGAGTTCTTTTTCTTCATTTGTAGATGGTTTTTTGACCATAATATCATAGGAAACACCTGACTCCATGATGATTTCTTTTACTTCTGCCGCGTTAAGGTTTGGGTAATAAGAACGAATCAAAGCCGCTATGCCACTTACTATTGGCGTAGCAATAGATGTTCCATCGATAAATAAGTGCTTATTATTTGGTGTAGTTGTATGAATATTTTCACCTGGTGCAAAAATGTCAACATTATTTTTTCCGTAATTAGAAAAATCACTAATAATATTTTTAGTGTAAGAAGATGCTCCCACAACTATCAAATTATTTACAAAATTACTTCCATTCTCTATTTGATCATTTGGATAGTTAAAATAAATATCGCTATCCAAACTTTCATTACCTGCCGCTACAGCAATAACAACATCTTTTGATGCAGCATATTTTATGGCTTCATCAACCCATTCTCTATGAATAGAAAAATCATTTCTAAAACTCATATTAATGACTTTTGCTCCATTATCAACAGCATAATAAATTGCCAAAGCAATGTCTTTATCTCTTTCTGAACCTAAAGCAGCTATTCGCAAAGGCATGATTTTTATACAATTTGTAACCCCTTTGATTCCTTGGTTATTTATTCGATTTCCTGCTAAAACACCTGTAACTTGTGTTCCATGATATCGAGTTAATGAATCTCCTTCAACATCATTATTTCCATACCCTTTGTCACTTAAAGTGTTTGGATTGTCTCCTATTATCGAACTTTCATTGTAACCACTAGCACCTAAATGTTGTTCAAAGCGAACTCTAGCCCACTTCTCTTTATCTTCAAAAAAATTACGTTTTAGTTCATTCGTAATACACAATTTCATTTGTTCAATGAAATATTTTAGAGAGTCATCATCTACGGAAATTGCATTTAGTTTTTCAATTGTAAAATTTTTGTTTGGAAAGTAGGGTCTTAAAGATGCAATCATTTTATCATATTGCTTTAAAGCAAAAGCGTATTTTTCCAAAGCTTTTTTAGCTTTTTCATATTTTGATTCGTAATCTTTTAGAGCTTTTTTGTATTGCTTAAATTTCAAAGTATCTTTTCCTTTAAAATCTTGAATGCTTTTATTTTTAAATAATGTATCATAAAGTCGAACAAACCTAGTTGATTCATAGTTAGACACCTGAACATTTATGCCTTTTTCATTTCCTAAAAAATTCCAACCGTGAACATCATCTACATATCCATTGTTATCATCGTCCAAGTTATTGTCACCTATTTCATTTGAGTTTTTCCAAAAAATATTTTTTAGGTCAATGTGATTAATATCAATACCAGTATCTAAAACAGCAACGATAATTGTATCACAGTGTTTATTAATTAAGAGTTCTCTATAGGCTTTATTTAAGCTAATTCCAGCTATGGAATCTTCAAAAACATCTTTATACTGCCAATTATATTTTTCTTGTTTAGTAAGATCATCTTTAACATTCTCAATATTATCTACTACATACTTAGTTTCATTACTCTTAGAAATAGTACATCCAATAATAATGAAACTAAATAATAGAAAAAATAACTTTGTTATTCTGCTTTTAATCATAAAACATGAATTCGTAAAAGGTTAATTTTAAGGATCAGTCGGATCAGTTTGTGGAACATTTGTATCGACGCAAATCGTAAGGACTTTTCTTCTGGAAGCACATTTAACATCATCTTTGGATTTTGGGTTACCTTTTGTTGTTGGATCTGGATCTCCTCCGCCGTCAGTTCCTCCTAATAAGTTACTAATCTCGTTAAGACTAGCTACCTTCGATTTGAAAAGTTTTAATTTTTTTTTATCATGTATAAATTTTTGTGTGAATACAATACTATACAAATCTTACAATAAATTTAAAGAATTACTGTGGGAACTTTTAACAATTCACGGAATTGATATATCATTTTTTTCTTTGATTAGCTCTTTTAAAAAGTATGAAGGTTTAAGCCCTGTTTTTTTTGTAAATGCTCTTGAAAATGAAAGTGCATTGGTAAAACCACCTTCCTCTGCTATTGCACTTATTGTGTATTTTCTAAAATTCTTATCCGAATTCAATTTATTGATTAGATATTCGATTCTTAAATCATTTATATACGTATTAAAATTTTTTTGATGATAATGGTTAATTATCCTAGATAAATATTTAGAATTTGTATTGATTAATTTTGCAACTTCACTAAGAGTGATTTGATTCCTTAGAAAGCTTTTGTCATTTTTAAAATTATCCAATTCAACCAATACTTTGTCTATTATTTCTTGATCAATATCATTTAAAACTGTAGATGCTTTATTAACCTCATTATTTTTATCTATTTGTGATTCCTTGTTATTTATCAAATCGTTGAATCTTTGTTTGTACTTCTTTTTTTGTTTGTAATAATAAAAAAGCAATACAAATGAAATTATCACTAAACTAATGAGAGCAATATTCCAATATCTAGTTTTTTTAGAACTACTTTTAAGTTTTGTAATAAGTTGATCTCGATCATTTACTAATTCTGGGAAATCATACTCTTTATATAAGTTTTTAACTAAATATTTATAATCATCATTTAATATACTATCCAGTTTTAGAAGTCTTGTTGTATATAAAAGCTGATTCTTAAAATCTTTAATTTCTTTATGATAATTTATTAACTTTTCATAAGAAGAACGACAACTAGGAAGCAAGTCATTAGTTTCTAAAAAAATAGAATCCACTTTTTGAAAATATTGGATTGACTTCTTTTTTTGATTGCTTTCAAACAAGGCAGTACCAAGATAATGATAAACTACAGCCAAATCATCTTTGTCTTCAATATGCTTCATAGCCTTGTATATACTGTCTATTGCAGAAGAATATCTTTTTTGTAATGTTAGATTTATCCCTTCATTAACAACAAAATGATAATAATGAGAAGAATCCTTTTTTTCTAGTGCTTCTAATATTCCTCTAGTATTAATCTTAGTAGCTTTCGAAAATTGTCTTGTTTCGTAATATATATTTGATAATTGAAATAAGGTACCAAAATACATTGTTCCATTATCAAAATCTTTGTAATTACTTTCATAGGCTAAACACTTATCAAAAATTTCTTCTGCTTCTTTAAAGTTTCCTATTTGTCTTTTTATAATACCAATATTAAATTTTAAAGTGAAGTACAATTCTTCATTGTTAGTTTTGGCATAAGTATTAGCTAAAAGATAATCATTTAATGAAGCCTTAAATTTCTTTTGATCATAATAAAGTCCACCTCTATACAATAATAGTAGTGCAGGATAATACTTATTATCCATGTTTAAAGTTGTATTTATAGCACTATCTAAATATTTTATTTTTAAATTTTCATCGCTATATATATTGGCATGCAAGCGATAGCCAGTTCCAATTCCTAACTGACTTTTTTCCTTTTTCGCTTTATCTAAGTAAACTTCCGCGTATAGAAGTGCTTTCTCTTTATCTTTCATATTATCTCTAACTAATTGAGACAATTCTGAAAATTTCATAGCCTGTAAAAATTCTTCCTCACTTTGAGAAAAAAGAGTTGTCGAAAATAAAAAAATAAGAATAACTAAAATCCTCTTTGTGCTTTTCTGTATCATTTCCATGAATCGGTATATCAATTCTGTGAATTGAATAAACTAACATTTGATTTGTACATATCACATAAATACATTTACGAAATAAAAATCTGACAACTAAAATAGAATATTAATTTTAAAAAGAAAGATAAGTTCTAAAAAAAGCTTCCATGTAAATGAAAGCCTTTTAAGTAAACAAATAAATATTTGCCTACGATGTGGTAATCAAAGATATGTATTTTAATATAGATCATGGTAAATGTTTGTTTGAAAGTGTAGCTAACCACTTTAACAATTGCCGTGGAAACCGAAAAACGCACGAGTAGGTCTATTTTAAAAAATCAATAAAATGATAAAATTAAATTTATTTAGAAACAAGTATTTCGTGATTGCTTTAAGCTCATTATTTTTAGTATTTTCATGTACCACGCATGGTATAGAAACTGCAAATAGTGAATCAAGAACTATAAATTATAAAGTCTTTAATGATTATAAATCAAATACTGGACTTCTAAAAAATATTATGACGACCAATCAGTATGGTAAAAATTCTCAATCGCTAAAGGAAATAAGCCAAACTATTTTAGATCAAGTTAATTTAGAGTTGGGAACAAATGTAATTTACAGTGATGAAGCATTACAATTACCCAATTACAATGGTGAAGAAATTATAGAAATTGGTAAAGCTAACGGATGGATAAATGATATAGATGTCAATTTAATTGATGCTTTCATGATTAATTTAGAGAATCATGATTTTAATTATGCAATTGAAAACTTTGAAAATTCAGTAATAACACTTTCTGTATCTGATGAAAAGTTTGATAAACTAAATATGACTGCCAACCTTATTCGAAGTGCAAATCATCAAAACCCTGAAATATTTACCCAAATTCAAAAGTCAAGAGAATTAGGCGGGTGGGATTGTGCCTTAGCTACATTGGCTTTGGCAGCTGCAACTGCTGGGCTATCAAGCTGTGCGACCGTTGCTGCATGTGCTGCTGCTGTAGCTTTACACTACAATGCTTTGAAAAATTTCGGAAGAGCATGTTTTTCATCGAATAAACCCGAAATAACAAATACTCAAAATAATTGAATTAAATGTATCCAAAAAGATAACAAATATTCACATAATATAAATTTAGTAGTAATCAATGGGAATATTCAATTTATTCAACAAACCACAACAAGCTTACACCGATTTTAAAACCATAATGGTGGATGAGATTTACTTAATTTCTGTTCCAGATGGTTGGAGTCAATTTAAAAGTGATCGATTTCGAATGAAATCAAAAAATAATAAAATACAATTTTCTATAACCAATTACGGTAAAAATGTTGCTGATTTAAGTGATTCAGAACGCGCTATTTCTACAATTGATGATTTAAAGAATCAGTTTTTACCACTATTTAAAAAGTTTATCAACGAAGGCGGATTCATTTCAAATAATGACTTAGAAATTGGTAAAGATTATATTTATCAATCTTTTAAAGTAGACAAATAAACGCAATATTATTACTATACAAGTAGAATTATTTTAAAGCAAAAAGTCGTCATTTGTTTAGTTTTAAGACAAATTGGGAAATTGGAATTAAGACACACAAATCTGATGAAAGATATAGCTAAAAGTATTGCACATAAAG
>JBCCLH010000017.1:0-111506 GCA_039026955.1 Bacteroidota bacterium | reverse complement strand
TACAATTTTTCTCCATTTTATTCTGAAAAACCACTCGATCTGACGTTTTGAGTATGCCCTTAGAATAATTTAAAATTCAACATTTAACATTCAAAACAAAAGCTTAAAAGCGAAGCAGTTTAGAACTATTTGTGGATTTGTGTTGAGATTAGAATCAAGATGCTAGAGTCAGGATTCAGGATGATTTCATAGGAAATTCGTCATGCTGAACTTGATTCAGTATCACATAACAGTGAGATTCCTGCCTTCGCAGGAATGACACAAGTTAATCCTTCTGCTTCAGCAGAAAAAAAGTCTAAAAGCGAAGCGGTCTAATATCCAACAGCGACAGCGGTCTAAAAGCAAAGCGATCTAGTAAGCATCAAAGAAGATCCAAACGCTTCATCAACTCCGGGCGTTTAGAACGACTTACAGGAATAACATCTTTTTTTATCAAGACACTGTTGTCTTCAATATCAATGATTTTCTTTAGGTTGATAATGTAGGAACGGTGAATTTTTAAGAATAACGAATCCGGTAATTTTTCCTCAATTTTCTTTAATGTAGAATGTACTGTATAGTTTTTGTCTTCCGTTTTGATATGGATATAATCGCCTTTGGCTTCTACCAAATAAATACTTGGAATGTCGATTTTAATCAAACGGCGATCAATATTGATATAGAAATCATTTTCATAGGTCGTTTCCGTTTTTGCTTCTTCCGTTTTTGTATTTAGCAATTGATGTTTTTTGGCTTTACTAACTGCAGCTTTGAAACGATCGGCAGTAATTGGTTTTAGCAAATAATCAACAATACATTCGTACTGGAAGGCTTCAATCGCAAACTTCGGATCTGACGTTGTTAAGACAATACTCGGTGGATTTTTAAGCGTTTTTACAAAGTCGAATCCTGTAAAATCAGGCATGTGAATGTCTAGAAAAATAACATCTACTTCATTTTCATTTAGATATTTAATGGCTTGCATGGCATTTGGAAATTCTCCCACAACGTGCAACACGTCAATGTCGTCACAAAGCGTTTTTATAATGGTTCTTGCCAATCGTTCATCATCAATAATAATACAGTTCATTGCTTACATCGTTTTTATATACGCCGAAATTGTGTTCAGAATTTTTTCAAAATCTGCTTCGCCGTCCATCTTGTGTTCACGAAGATTATGTTCGTACGTATTTGCGAGTTCATAACTTTTCTCAAGCCCCAAAATACTAATTTTGTGTTTAAGTTTGTGAACATTTTCTTCAATTTTTTTGTAATCTTTTTTGTCTAAACTTTCATAGTATTCCTTTTTTTCTTCAGGAAACTCTGTTTTGATGACATCAATTAGCGTTTGTCGGATATTTTCATCGCCGCGTGCCAATTGTTCTACGTAGGTTAAATTGGGTTGTTCCATAGTTATTTTTTCAGGGTAAAATAAAAGGTAGTGCCAAGATTCGGCGTAGATTCAATCCAAATCTCACCATGATACAATTCAATGATTTTTTTCACAATTGAAAGTCCAATTCCCGTAGACTTGTAATGGTTTTCGAGTTTTTGAAACGCTTCAAATACTTTGTCAAAATACTTTGCTTCGATTCCTTTTCCGTTATCCTTCACATAAAATTCCCAAAATTCACCTTTGTCGGCATAGCCAATCGTAATTTCTCCTTGCGGTTTGTCGTTGAATTTGATAGCATTTCGGAGTAAGTTTCGAAACAGCTCTTCCATGCGGAAATTATCAGCAGTTACTATAGGCAAGTCTTGTGGAATAGAAACGGTAAAATGCTCAGGAATGTCCATAAAATCAATAATTTTTTGAACGGTTTGATTGAGATTTACCTTATAAAAATTATGACTGATGGTTCCGATGGTTGAATATTTTAGAATGCCATTGACCAATCGATCCATTTTTTCAACATTGTTACGAATGAGTCGAATGGTTTCTTTTCCGTTTTCGTCAAGAAGATTCTCATAATCATCTTTCAGCCAAGAACTCAACGCGTCAATGCTTTGTAAAGGCGATTTTAAATCGTGCGAAACTAAATGTGTATAGTTATTTAATTCCTGATTTTGACGTTCTAAGTTGGCCAATAATTTATCGCGCTGCTGATTGATTTGTAATATTTCTTTGGTTTGATTGTCGATCAAATCTACCAAACGTAACGAATCCGATTCTAAATTTTCATTCGGTTCGCCATCAGTCAACTCATACGATTTTAAAGTATCGATGACATTTTTTAGTTTTTGGATGATTTCTTTCTGGGCATCAGATTCTTTTCGTAATTGTTCATTCGCTTCAAAAAGTTCCTCCGAACTGATCGCCGTGGCGCGTTGCAACATGGCAAATTGTTCGTTGGAAGTATTGTAGGAGCGATTCACAGCGTCCAAGAAGCGTTCCATTTCAGGATGATTCTGCAAATCCTGAGATACATATTTTCGCAATTGTCGTTTTAGGAGCGGATTCATTTGTTATTCACTTATAAGTGTGATGGTCATCGTTTGGTTATGCAATTGGCAGTTCTGTTCACCACTAAAAGGTGCAATTTCTCCGTAGGAATACAGTCCGCAAATGGTAGTATCTTTGCCCACAACTTCTATGACTTCTTCCACTTCTTCTTCCACACGTTGATCTAATACTAATTTTCGACCAATACAACTCACCAATATAGCAAGTTCTGGCGAATGTTCTCTGAGTTCTAGTGCTTTTACTGCAGCTTGTTCTGAAGCATCCACGATATTATCAACGTTGGTCATCATCAATTGCACGCGTGAATTTTCAAGAATATCACCTGCCAAAATCATGGAGTTTTCGGCTTCGTCAATATTTAAAATCGTTCGTACAATCGATTGTTTTTCATTGCTTGATTTTACTTTTAACGGATACAATAACGCTGCACCAGGCAATTCTTTCGATTTGTCGCCCAAATACTTTTTATACAAATCCAACGCAGGTTGATTGTCCAACTCGTACAATATATTTCCTTTTGATTTGGTTACAATACGTTCAGGTCCGAAAGGTGTCCAGCCGCCGTTAATGGCAAAACTTACGTCCAAGGTTTCACCGTACAAACCAATCGCAACAATTTCACCGGGTTTTGGTAGTTCGTTGTGTGAAGCTAGGGTTTTTTCAAAACGTGCTGCATCGCCACACAAAGCGCCCGTAATGAGGACATTTTCATCTGTTGCTGAGTTCATTCCCAAGGTCAATTGACTTCCGTTGATGAAACTTCCTTCCGAGACAATAAACACATGTTTCAAGCCTTTTTTGTAGAGTTGCTCCACTAAATTTTTCCCAGTTTCATAACTATTGGTTTTGACTTTATTTTCAAAAACGTTGATGGTTTTTATTTCATAATGACTTCTTTCAAACTCAATCGCCGTAATAGTGATACTTTCATCATCTACATATTGCGATGTAATATCTCCAGAAGAAGAACCAAACACCAATTCGCCATCTGGAAATAGCGAGCCTACTTCTTGTAGAATGGTTTCACTTTCCAGCATGTATCGGTTTCCAAATATCAACACCAACGGTTTTTGCAGCTTAATATCTTCACTGATATATTTCCAATCGGATTGTTTCGTTTTTTTAAGTTGTACTGTTTTCATGCATTATTTTTTTATGGTGAAAAAGAACGTTGTTCCTTCTCCGGGTTCACTTTCCAGCCAAACATCACCTTCGTATAAATCGACAATTCGTTTGACAATCGACAAGCCGATTCCCGTGGATTCTTTACTCTTATTGAGCGAGTGGAAAATTTTAAAAATACGATCGTGGAATTTCTTTTCAATGCCGATTCCGTTGTCACGAACCGAAAATTGAAAATACGACGCTTCTTCTCTAAAACCAACTTCCACTATTCCTTGGTCTTTGTCACAGAATTTAATTGCGTTGCTCATTAGGTTTTGAAAAAGTTGTTGAAACTTTGTCGGATCGCCTTGTACGGTTGGCATTTGCTGCGGTATTTTGATCGAAATATGATCGGGAACAAACAATAATTTGTCCAAATTTTCCATGGTTCTGTTCAAATCTACGGCTTCTGCTTTGTTGGTTTCGGCACCTGCGCTGGAATATTCTAAAATGTTAGAAATTAAGTTTTCCATGGTTTCCAAGGTGTCTTCAATCATTCCAAAATTTTGCAAGGTTTCTTCATCTAGTTTGCCCTCATTGTCACTTTTTATCCACGAAATCAACGCATCAATACTGCGGAGTGGCGATTTTAAATCGTGTGAAACAATATGTGCGTATTCGTATAATTCTTTGTTGCTTTCTTCAAGCTGTTTTAAGATGTCCTCTTTTTGCTTTTCGAGATTTTTAAGTTCGGTAATGTCTAAATGAATTCCGATAGAACCGATGACTTCACCTTTCAGATTGTAATTTGGCGCACCACTGATCAACCAGTTTCGTGGCTGTCCATCTTTAGTAATCGCTTTGATTTCATACGAATTGGATTCACCTTCTAGACGTTTTTTATTTTCTTCCGTGATGATGTTCTGATCTTCTGTAATCGGAAACAGTTTTCCACCAATTTGCCCAATCAGTTCTTCTTCATTGTAGCCCGACATTTCGCAGAAACTTTGGTTTACCATCAAGATTTTATCCTCGTTATCTACTTCCACCAACCCAAGATTCATATTGGCAATGATGCTGCTGTATTTTTCTTTTTGCGCTTCAATGCTTTTTCGAAATTGTCTCCTGAGTGTGATATCTCGATACGTCCACAAATGCCCTTTGTACTTGTTTCCTTCTAGAATTGGAATGAAATCTAGTTCTAAAATTGTACCCTCGGTCATGACTAATTCTTTTCCGAGCACTTGTTGTTTTGCTTTTAGAATTTCTTCAATCGTGTTGATAAAAGCGGCGGGATTTTCAAATAAGTGTTTGCATTGATGTGCGGTATTGGAGCAATCTTTTCCTTTTAATTCTTCCGGCGCTAATGGAATTTTAAAAATCTCACAGAATTTTGCATTGGTCAATACAATGTTACGATTTTCATCTTCCAGCAACACGCCGCTATCTAAGTTCAGAATGAGTGTCGCCAATCGGTTTTCAGATTCAATCAGTTTATCGTCAAATGCTTTCTGATCCGTAATATCGCGAATAATTCCCTGTGCCGCAATCGGTTTGTTTTCCTTATCAAAAATCAAACTCGCATTGATTTGAACCCAACGCACTTCTTTGTTTTTTCGAACAATGCGTGCAGTGTAATTAGAGAAGCGCCCTTTTTCAATCAATTCACTAAACGATTCAAAAGCGTATGTGACGTCTTCGTGATAAATTAAATTCGTCACATTTAAAGATTCTTCCGAAAGATCGTAGCCAAAAAGTTCAGAAGCAGCATCGTTCATTCGCAAGGTATTTCCGCCCAAATCCATCACCAAATAGGCATCAATAATATTGTCAAAAACACCTGCTAGCTGTGATGTTTTTTCGCTAACAGATGCTTCGAGTTTTGCATTGGAAACTTTGAGTTCTTCTGATAAAAGATATAATTCTCTTGATTTATCCTCTAAAATTTTTTCCGCGGCTTGCCGTGCCGCTTTTTCACGCTTTAGGGCGCGTTGTAATATGTCTATTTTTTCCTGACTCATTCATTTTTGTTAATGATAAACTTTACTTCGGTTCCGTCGTCATTCAGTTTTTCTAAAATAATTTCTGCGGAACTGTTGAAGTGCTCAAACGTCTTGTTCATTAAGCCTAATCCAAAATGATGCATGGCTCTGCTTGATTTGTAGATCATGATTAATGAGTTTGCTGTTTTGTGTTCCACAACAAACGTAGGCAATTCAGCATCAGGATATATTTTCCGTACTTCTACATGGATGTGATTTTCAATGGAAGATAACATTTCAATAGGATCTTGGTAGGTAGCGAGCAGTCCGGGGTAACTGTTTTCAATAATACTAAAAAAATGTTCGCCGTAAGTAAGTAATAAACTATCAATAGAAATTTCAGTGTGTACGCTCAAATTTTTAATAAGCTGCAACATTTCGGAGAAGTTATAGGTGCCAATTGCCGTATACACACCTTCTGATTCCAATTCAGATTGAGAAATGATCGTATCTACCATTTCCAATCCAAACTTGTCTTCTACCAAATCTAAAAATTCTGTAAAGATGATTCCTTTCATAATAATTTGAGCTGTTTAGTATACAAAAGAAAGAGGAAAAATCCTAAAGAATTTTCGGCTAAAAATTAAGGTAGGTTTAGGAAATTCCTCTCTCAAAATATTTTTGAGCTAGGCGCTTTTAAGTTCATTTATAGACCAATACGAAAGCGCGATTTCAATTTTGGAAACATATTCTTCATATTTCAACGGTTTTAAAATGTATCCGGAAATTCCAATTCGGTAACATTCTAAAATATCTTTTCTATTATCGGACGTTGTTAAGATAATTGTCGGAATATGTTGAAGGTCAGGATCTTGCTTTAGGATTGATAAGAATTCGATGCCGTTTATTTTTGGCATGTTCAAATCTAGTAAGATGATGTCGGGTAAATTTTCTTTCGTTTCTAAAATTGCCAATGCTTCTTCTGCATTTTTCGCTTCTGTGATTTTATGTTTGGATTCGAGCAATGAAACAGTCCGATTCATCTTCATGATCTCGATCATGTTGTCTTCGATTAATAATATTCGCAATGCATTTTTCATTTTTTCATGTTTTCGAGTACAATGTTACTCCATAAAAAATCTAGTCAACCCCAATTGCAGTTTAACGTAACATACCTATAGACGAAATGCAAAAAACTGTAGATGAAAAATTTTGACATCTTTCAAATTTTTTGAAACTTCTGCTTATTAGATCAAAAAAACTCCCAAAAATAATTTCTGAGAGTTTTGCTAATAATTTTATTTTGAAACATTTACACATGCTTTCCTTTTTCCCAGCCGTGCTTTCCTAAGTATTGTTCACCACTTTCTACGGCACCTTCTTCAATAGAAGTGCCCATACTATCATTCCAACGGTTTAGGTAGCCAAATAATGAGATTACACCTAACATTTCAACAATCTCACCTTCGTCCCAGTATTTGTATAATTCTTCTTTGATTTTTGCATCCACTGCATTTGGAATTACAGAAGCGGCTAATGAGAAATCCAACGCTGCACGTTCCGCATCTGAGAACGCTGGATGCGTTCTATATTCCCAAATATTGTCCAACTGTTCCTGCTCTGCACCGTAACGCTCAGCAGCTCTGATGGCGTGTGCCTGACAGTAACGACAACCAGTCGCATTGCTACTTACCCAAGCAATCATTCGTTTCAACGCAGACGTCACACGACCTTCATTTGCCATGACTGCTTTGTTGAGGTTGATAAATGCTTTGGATATGGCGGGTCTGCGCTGCATTGTCAAAATAGAATTTGGACAAAACCCTAGCGTTTCGTTAAAAAATTCAGCTAATTCTTTGGTTTCTAAATCATGTTCTGGACTCAATGGAGTTACTAATGGCATAATCGTATATTTTTAAATTTATTACTTGTATTTTTGAAGTCGCTTTGCGTGCGCAACTTTTTTAATGAAGCAATTCAAACTACTTCATCGCATGCGAATTTACGGAAATATAAACGAAAATGGACTTTTGATATGGCACATAAAGTGACAACACACTGGAAAGAGCATATGTTATTTGAATCCGACAATCCGAGCGGACATACAGTTTTGATAGATACATCGCCTGAAAATGGCGGAAATAATGACGGATTGGCACCAAAAGCCATGATGTTATCGTCGTTGGCAGGTTGTTCAGGTTTGGATGTTATTTCTATATTGAAAAAGATGAAAGTGACAGTAGCTGATTTTAAAATGGAAGCTACAGGCGAATTGACCGAAGAACATCCAAAATACTACCATACCGTTACTGTAGATTATCATTTTTACGGAAAAGATTTAGATCAAAAAAAGATTCAACGCGCGGTAGACTTATCCGTAGAAACCTATTGTGGCGTCATGGAAATGTTCCGTCGTTTTGCAAAAGTGGAAACGAATACGTACTTTCACAGTTCTTAATTCTGTAGTATACTATTCCTTAATTTATATATTTAGAGAAAATCAAGTAGATCTCGATACAATCCGCTTAGGCGAATTAATCGAACTGACGTTTTAGATTTTCATAGCGTCACTTCGAGTGAATTTGTGCAACAAATTAGTATTGAGAAGTACTTTGAAATAATAATTAATCGAATCATAGTAGATCTCGATACAAAATTCTTTCAGAATTTCACTCGATCTGACGTTTGGGAATTTGTAGAAAGCAGCAACGTCACTTCGAGTGATTTTCGCAGAAAATAGTATCGAGAAGTACTTTGAAACAAACATTAAATTAAGGAAAATGCAACAGTCTTATGTATACATTCTAAAATGCAGCGACAACTCTTACTACACAGGAGTGACTTCCAATCTTGAAAAACGCTTTGAGCAACATCAAAAAGGATTTTATAAGAGTTGTTATACATATTTACGCAGACCAGTATCCTTAGTTTTTTATGCATCTTTTTCAGATATCAATCTCGCTATCGATACAGAAAAACAACTAAAAAAGTGGTCTCGTGCCAAAAAAGAAGCTGTAATTAATGATGAATATGAAGCATTGCCTAATTTAGCAAAGAAGAAATTTAGAGTTGACAAGTAGATCTCGATACAAAATTCTTTCAGAATTTCACTCGATCTGACGCATACATATTCATAGCGTCACTTCGAGTGATTTTGAGGCACGAAAAATAGTATCGAGAAGTACTGAGAAACAAAAAACATAGTAGAATAAAAAAGCAATAAAATTAGATTTTGATACTTAACCGTCACTTTGAGTGATTTTTGAAAAAAATAGTATCGAGAAGTACTCTGAAACAAAAAGTACATTAAAAATCTAAACACATTTCACATGCGCTGGACGTTAAAACCAAAACCAGAAACACAAAAAATCAAACACTTAATGGAAGTGTTGCAAATCGATGAAATTGTCGCCACACTTTTGTTGCAACGCGGCATCGAAACCTTTGAAGATGCGAAAACCTTTTTTCGACCTTCTGTAGATCATATTCACGATCCGTTTTTAATGAAAGATATGAATGTCGCTCTGGCGCGAATTGAGAAAGCAATTGCCAATACTGAAAATATATTGGTATATGGCGATTACGATGTGGATGGAACTACATCTGTAGCGTTGGTATCTTCGTATTTAAAAAGCATCTATCCGAATATTGCAACCTATATTCCTGATCGTTATAAAGAAGGGTATGGATTGTCTTTTCAGGGAATTGACTATGCTTCTGATAATGATATTTCGTTAATTATCACGTTAGATTGTGGCATCAAAGCGATTGAAAAAGTAGCGTATGCTACCGAAAAAGGAATTGATATTATCATCTGCGATCACCACCGACCGGGAAATGAATTGCCAAAAGCCGTAGCAGTATTAGATCCGAAACGAGACGATTGTACCTATCCGTATGACGAATTGTGTGGTTGTGGTGTTGGATTTAAATTGGTACAAGCCTTAGCTTCCAAAAGAGGACAAACCGTGACAGATTTATTTCCATATTTGGATTTAGTTGCCACTGCCGTTGCAGCAGATATTGTACCTGTCACAGGAGAAAATAGAACTTTGGCATTTTTCGGAATGAAAGTGATCAATTCGAAACCAAGAGCAGGCATCAAAGCTATTATCCATCAACTGAAAAAAGATACGTTAACAATTACTGATGTGGTTTTTATCATTGCACCACGCATCAACGCTGCTGGTAGAATGAGTCACGGATTGCATGCAGTAGAATTACTAACAGAAACCGATCTGGAAGTTGCCAAAAAATATGCAGCATCTATTGAAAAGTTCAATTCTGAACGTCGTGAATTGGATCAGGAAATTACCCAAGAAGCCTTTCAACAAATAGAAAAATTAGGCGAACAAGAACGATTTACAACAGTAGTTTATGAAGAACATTGGCACAAAGGTGTCATCGGAATTGTGGCTTCTCGATTGATTGAGAAATACTATAGACCCACACTCGTTTTTACTAAAAGCGGCGATAAATTGGCAGCTTCTGCACGTTCTGTAAAAGGATTTGATGTGTACAATGCGTTGGAACAGTGTAAAGAGCATCTCATACAGTTTGGCGGGCATAAGTATGCAGCCGGATTGACTTTGAAGGAAGAAAACTATCAAGCCTTTAAAGATGCGTTTGAAGAAGTTGTAAAATCAACGATTGATAAAAATCTACTCACTCCTGAAATTCTGATCGATAGAGAAATCAAACTTCATGAAATCACGCCAAAATTCTATCGAATTCTCAAACAGTTTGCGCCCTTTGGACCTAAAAACATGAGTCCGGTTTTTATGAGTACGCACATACAAGATACAGGTTGGGCAAAATGTGTCGGTTCTGACGAAACGCATATAAAATTAACCGCAGTACAGCGAAAATCGGAACCTATTGGCGGTATCGGATTTAGTTTAGGAGACAAACTCAAAAAAGTACAAGACAAAAAACCATTTGACGCCGTGTATTCTTTGGATGAAAATACATGGAATGGGAAAACGAAGTTGCAGTTGCGTTTGCGGGATATTAAGTGATGTTGTTTTTTTGGATTCGTTTATTTTTCAATTTGTGGATTTATAATTCTTGATAGTAATTTCGTCATGCTGAACTTGATTCAGCATCTCACCAAAAGCAACTCAACCATTGTAAGCAACTGAATATGATTCTGTTTGACGATTTATTTATCCTCTAGATGACTTTCACTATTTTATCAAAAACTAATCCTCAAAAGTTAGATTTTTTCCTTTCCTGTGTCGGATTGCATTTTATAGCGTATTTTTGAGAAGAAATAACACTACGTGCAAAAACAAGATCCATACGCAGCCTTACGATTCAAAGAGTTCAACATCTTCTTATTAGTTAGATTCTTTTTGGTATTCGGATGGTCCATGCAGTTTATTGTTATTGAATGGCAAGTGTATTCCATCACTAAAGATCCGTGGTCGTTAGGACTTATCGGACTGATGGAAGTAATTCCCGCGGTAGGAATGGCGTTGTTTGCAGGACATGTGGTAGATCAACGTGAAAAGCGGAATTTATTAGCCACGTGTATTGCATTTTTCTCACTGATTAGTTTGGGATTGTTTTTGTTAACTTCCCCTGAAATCACCGCAAGTTGGTCACAAAACTCCATTTTGTATAGCATTTATGCCTTAGTATTTTTTGGCGGAATTTTACGTTCCTTTTTTGGTCCGACTATCTTTTCCTTAGTCGCCTTGATCGTTCCTAAGAAAATATATCCAAACGCAGCTACGTGGAGTAGTTCTACTTGGCAAACCGCAACCATTTTAGGACCCGCTTTTGCAGGGTTTACTATTGATTGGATTGGCGTGCATTGGTCGTTATCGATCATTTTTGCCTTAGTAGTTTTATCGTTTATGATTCTTTTTCTGATTCCTAAAAAACCAATTCTCAATCCAAAAATTGGTGAAGATATCTGGGAAAGTCTGCGTGAAGGCATCAGCTTTGTGAAGAATGAAAAAGTAATTTTAGGAGCTTTAACACTCGATATGATAGCGGTATTATTTGGCGGCGCCGTCGCTTTATTGCCTGTATTTGCACAAGATATTTTGGAAGTCGGATCACAAGGTTTTGGAATGTTACGTGCAGCGCCAGCGGTTGGAGCAGTACTTACGATGGTCATTACAGCGTACATTCCGATCACGAAAAATGCTGGTAGAAAATTACTAGCGGCGATTTTTGCCTTTGGAATTTGTATCATTGTTTTTGGACTGTCAACTATATTCTGGATTTCTCTCATCGCCTTATTCTTCAGTGGCATGGTGGATGGTGTTTCTATGGTAATTCGTCAAACAATTTTACAATTGCGCACACCTGATGAAATGCGTGGTCGTGTCGCTTCGGTAAACTCTATTTTTGTGGGATCATCAAACGAATTAGGAGCGTTTGAAAGTGGATTGACTGCCAAACTCATGGGAACCGTAACCGCAGTTGTTTTTGGTGGAACGATGACACTTATTACTGTGTTTGCGACAGGCTATTTTAATCCGTCGTTGCGTGAATTGGATTTGACAGAAGATATCAAACGCCAATCCGAAGAATCTTAACACTAATTTATTTAGACTAATTATAAATAATTGTATATTTGCTGCTCAAATTACAAGTCATGAGCGATATACAACGTATTTACCATAACGATTTTGGAATTGCTTTTCAGTGGAAGCAAGATTTAGCAAAGAATAAAAACAATCAATTTCAAGTTATTTTTAGAGATACAGGTTTTTATTTGACACTTTCACAATTAGAAGGTTTTGCATCACTTGTGCAACAGGCTTCAGATCGTGGATGTTGTGCAGGATGTAAAGCGAATAACAATTGTCGCTCTATTCTATTGAAAACACCTGCCAAAAACGTAGACTTAGCCGTTTCCGAAGAGGAATTGGACTCCATTGCTGATTTGATTGATGGTACATTGTTTCAAATAAAACTCGATCGTTATTTGAAGGATGTGTGTAGGAATTGATTGGATGCGCTATCGCTTTTAGACCGCTAACGCTATTAGACTCGTTCCCACGTAGGCGGGAATCTATTAGATCGCTTCGCTTTTAGACTTTTTCTTGGCTTGTCATTCCTGCAAAGGTAGGAATCTAATATAGAAGTTATCGAAAGTCGGAGACTTTCGATAACAGTAAAAACGTCTAACAAGTTTAAAAATCTACACTTCCTACTCAAACTTCTTCAAAGACAATGTTTTCCCATCAAATTCGCCATAGGTGTAATACTGAATCCAATCGCCTAAATTTACGTAGCGACTCTTCTCGTTGAGGTCAATTTCTAAAGGCAAATGACGATGCCCGAAGACAAAATAATCGTAGTGTTTGGTTTCTAGCTTCCGTTTGGAATATTGTACCAACCATTCGTTTTCTTCGCCTAAAAACTTCGCGTCTTCATCACCAGAAATGAGCTTGTTTTTTACTGACATGTATTGTCCCAAGCGCACGCCCCAATCGGGATGTATCCAGCGAAAACACCATTGAAAGAATTTGTTGGTAAATACCTTTTTCATGCGTTTGTAGCCTTTATCGCCAGGACCCAATCCGTCACCGTGACCGATCAAAAAAGAAGTGTCGTTAAAAGTGAATTCTTGGGGTTTGCGGTAGACAGGAATGTTGAGTTCTTTCTCAAAATAATCATTCATCCATAAATCATGATTCCCCACAAAAAAGTGAATTGGAATACCTTTATCGCTCAATTCTGCTAATTTTCCCAGCACGCGCACAAATCCTTTAGGAACTACGGTTTTGTATTCAAACCAAAAATCGAACAAATCTCCCAATAAAAAAATTGCCGCTGCATCGTGCTCAATAGCGTTTAGCCAAGCCACAAATTTTTTCTCTCTAGGAAAACTAGCTTCCGCCGTGGGTGCGCCTAAATGGTTGTCGGAAGAGAAGTATATTTTTTTTCCTTCGGGAATGTTCATGGTGTAAATATACTAATTCTGTTATTACATCGAATGCAATGATGCGCAATCAAGTTGAGTAGTACGTTTTGCTAATTATCAGAAGCATACCATTCTGCCACCGATGTTTCGGTTTCTCGTAGATGTATAGAAAAAAGTTCTACACCTTCAGGAAGTTTGCCTTTTAGTTTTTCGACAAAATCAAGCACCATATTTTCGCTACTTGGCTGATAATCAGTTAATATGACATTATGACCATATTCCATCATGATGTTTCCTAAGTCGGCATGTGGCGTGTGTTTGTTGAAGATAACTGCATGATCAAATACATCAACGATCTCTTTTTTGACAATTTTTTTCAAATCGCCAAAATCAAGGACCATTCCCCACTTCGGATTCGTATTGTCTGAAATCGGTGTTCCAATCACGGTTACTGAAAGTTTATAACTGTGTCCGTGTACATTTTTACATTTCCCGTCATAGCCGTATAATGCATGACCAGTTTCAAAACTAAATTGCTTTGTAATGCGAATTTTGCTCATTTTCATTTTCAATTATGCGGCAAATATAGCTTTTTATTGGATTCGTTGGTGTTAAAATTGGTTTTAGGTCTTAGGTGTTGGGTTTTTGGGGGTTGAAGAGGATGTTTTTGGGTGATTTTTATCACGAATTTACGAATGTTTTTTTGTCATAGACAATCACAAACAACTAACAATCAGCAACTATTTCCTAAACTTCGCCAACGCATTTTTAGTAAAGTCAGACAACACCAAAGTTCCAGAAAGTGCAGCGCGTTCAGCTAAAAGTTCGTCCCAGTGTTCGGTGTCTTCCCAAAGAATTTTTTTCATTCCAGCTAATGCATCAGGATTGTAGGATGCGAGTTTTTCTGCGAAGAGTTCTACTTCTTTGTCTAGTTCTTGTTGTGTTTCAAAGACTTTGGCATACAAGCCTTTTTCTTTTGCCCAATACGCCGTTTTCCATTCGCTTGGTGCGAGACTGAGTTCTGAAAAACCTGCTTTTCCAATACGATTTTGTACGGCGGGTGCAATCACAAAAGGTCCAATTCCGATGGTTAATTCTGAAAGTTTGATAGAAGCAGCTTCGGTTGCCATGGCGTAATCACAGGCAGAAATTAATCCAACACCGCCGCCAACGGCTTTTCCTTGCACGCGACCAATAATTAGCTTTCCACAAGTGCGCATGGCGTTGATGACATTGGCAAAACCACTAAAAAAGGTTTTTCCATCTTCCAAATTTTCAATGGAAATCAACTCGTCAAAAGAAGCACCTGCACAAAATGCACGATTGCCTTCACTTTTGAGAATAATCACACTCACGTTATCATTCTCAGTGAGTTTATGTAATTCTTTTGTCAATCGATTTAATAACTCTCCAGGAAAGGAATTGCTTGCGGGATGTCCGAATTCGATAGTTGCAATATTGTTTTGAATGCTAGTGTATAAACTTCCGTTGCTGCGTGTGGTGGTCATAGTGTTTTGATTTTGTAGAGCAAAAATAGGAAGACTTTTTTGATTGAGAATCAAGATTTTTAGAATCTAGAGTCTAGACTTTTTCTAATGTTATTTCTGCGTAGGCGGGAATCTATTGTAGTTCAAAGTGGATTCCGCATTGATACTGAATCAAGTTTAGTACGTTGGTGCGGAATGACAATGTACCAATGAGTTAATTCTATCAAAGAACGCTCACAAACTCACCTACCAAAATACTCACCTACCAAAGCGAAGCGATATTCAATGTGTCAATTTGAAAATACACCAATGAGTTAATTCTATCAAAGAACGCTCACAAACTCACCTACTAAAATACCAACATACCAAAGCGAAGCGATATTCAATGTGAAAATTTGAAAATGTATTAATGCATCAATTCTATTAAAGAACACTCACAAACTCACCTACTATGAGCATAGCGATACCAAAGCAAAGCGTGACCAATATCTAAGAGCGAAGCAAGTCTAAAGCGTAAGCGTATCCAAAGGCAAAGCGCGTCTAAGCCAGTCTAAAAATCTACTTCCCAGCTTTCGGAACAAACTCTCTTCTAAAGAGATAAATAAGCGGAAATCCTCTTGCGGAAATCCAAAGTGTGAACGCAATCCAAACGGCGTAGAGTTTTAAATCGAATATATCTAAGGCAAGAATTGTCGGTACAAAGACTAAGAATGTAGAAAAGAGCAATATGTTTCTCAATGTTGCCATTTTTCCTAATCCTTTAAAGATTCCATCAAATACAAAGGCAATCGCGCAGATCGGTTGCATTGCCAATACGAGCCAAAAAAGATTGTAGAATTCATCCAAAACCGCTACTTCTTTTGTAAAGATTCGTCCAATCGGATAGTACAAAATTCCAGCAATGATCAACATCGTCACGCCTACAATAATCGCATAACGTGTCAATCGTTCGCTGAGTTTTACCAATTCTGTATAGTTTTTTTCGCCATAGAGTTTTCCAGATAAGATGTTTCCTGCACTGGAATAACCATCAATGATAAACGCGCCAAAGAGCCAAATATTTAACAAAATAGTATACGCAGCACTGTACTGTGCGCCATATTTTGCCGCAAACGAAGTCCCGAAGTATAAAGCCACATTTAAAGCAATAGTTCTGATGATTAAATTGAGAATCATGATCGCCATTTTGGGTAATTCTTGATGCAATGGCCACTTGATTTTCAGAGGAATCGGAGTTTTTCTTAGTAGCAGGATTACGGATAAAATCGCCATGAAGATTTGCGAAATGATACTTGCATACGCAGCGCCTTCTACATGCATGGCAGGAATGAAATCCTCAATTCCGTAGACCAACACAATGTCCAATCCGATGTTTAGTAAGGTGCCAAGAATGGCAATAATCATAGGAATAAACGTGTTTTGTAATCCTCTAAAGACACCAAAAATGGCAAAAGTAAGCAAGGTAAACGGCAAGCCAAAGATGCGAATTTGGAAGTATGAAAAACTGTAATCGAGTGTGATGCCTTCTGCGTTGTAAAACTTCAAAATGTATTCAGCAAACGGATAACTCATTGCGATTACGATGAAACTGATCAACAGAATGATCGCAATAGCTTGTGCAGGCAAGGTTTTGATTTCGTCTAACTTATTAGCTCCTAAATATTGTGACACTAAAGCTGAAATGGCACTTCGCGTTTGTCCAAAAACCCACACCAACATAGAGATGAACGCACCTGCAATTCCCACTGCTGCCAAGGCTTCGGTAGCATCTAAATCTACGTTTCCCACGACGGCTGTATCTGTGATAGAAAGTAACGGTTCGGCAACTCCGGCAATTAAGGCAGGAATGGCGAGTTTATTAACGAGTGCTGTGGTGACTTTTGTTTTCAAAGAATCCGTTCGTAACAATGGAAAGGATATACACTTTGCTTTGGAAAGTAGATATCTTCCAGTTTTTTATAGCCGCGAAGTTCGTAAAACTTTTGGTTTCTTGGGTTCCTACTAAAGGTATCTAATCTTATGGAACGATAATTATTTTCTATCGCATATTCTTCCGCAAATTGCATCAAAAATTGCGCATAGCCTTTTCCTTGTGCCTTTGGATGCACTGCCAAACGGTGAATGTACATATTCATATCATCTGGCGTGAGCCACTTCACCGTTTTGTATTCTTCATCCATCAAAGTAGAAATTACGACACAACCGATAATTTCGTCTGCTTCTAGCAACACATACAATTCACCACGCGCCACATCATGTTCAAAAGCAGCACGATTCGGATAGTTTTCATTCCATTGAAAAATCTTTTTTTCAATCATAAATTTTGCGCAAGCTTTGGTGATGGTAAGTAGCGCGTCAATATCTTCAGAGGTTGCTTTGCGAATGTGTAGATTCATAAGTTTTTTGACTTGGTTTGATAAGCGACGTAAATAGTCTCTTGCAATTGTTTCAGTTCCTTTTAAATTTAAAAGTTCAACGAGTTTCAGTCTAGGTTCGGCCAGCTCTTTTTCAATATCTTCTATAAAATAGTATAACCATCTTTTATCGCGACTACCAAATTCTAAAGCTAATTTTTTGATTCGCTTTTTTGCTACTTTTTGGGTGTCAAATATAATGGAATATAAAGGAATCACTAATGAATGATTTCCACGACAATCAATCAATGATTTCTCTTTTTCTTTAGCATATCTTTGACCGCAATTTGCGCATTCGCTAGAATGGTAGGTATCATCGCCACCAGAAAAGACCAAAGTCGTTCCACAATTAAAGCAAAAATCCGCTTCCATTTTTGTTATAGTAGATTTTTAGAATAGGTTCAATTTAAGGTATAGACTTCAGAAAAACGACCATAGAATTAAAAAATGCGTACTTTTGCAGAAATTTTAAGACAATGAACCATATTTTAGTTCCTATCGGAGCATCTACAAATGCACAAAACACCTTGCAGTACGCGATTGATTTCGCCAAAGCAATGGATGCGAAAGTATTTGTATTTAGAGCGTTTCAAGTACTTTCGAAAGCAGGAACGATTTTAAATGTCGATGAAATCGTAAGTCGTGAAACAACCACTTATGTGAAAGAAGTTGTAGATAGTGTAGACCTGAAAGATGTAGAAGTATCTGTAATTTCAGCAAAAGGAAATGTAATTGATAGTATCAATTCTATCGATAAAGAGTTAGGAATTGACCTCATTATTTTGGGACCTAGAAGCAATTCTATTAAGGAAGAAATGTTCTTGGGAAGCACGTCAGGAAGCATCGTAAAGCAAACGGATATTCCTGTATTAATTGTCCCAGAAGGCTATAACTTCCAACCAATTACAAAGGTATTGACCGCAATTAAATCTGGAATCATCAAACGTAAAGACGTGCTGAAGCCGCTAGAAACGATTTTAGATGTTTTTGGAGCAAAAATGCGCTTATTACAAGTAAAAACGACTAATTTTTTACCAGAAGACTTAGAGTTTCATTCAGAGTTGGCAGCCATTACGTCTGCGTATAAAAGTTCTGAAAATGCAACTTTGTTTCAAGGTGTATTAGAACATTTGAATGAAAATCATCCTGATATGATTTGTGTGTTTAGACGCAAACGCGGATTTTTTAAGAAGCTTTGGGAACAAAATTCTGTAAAGAAAGTAGATTTCGAAAGCCGTTTGCCTTTGCTAGTATTAAAAGGAACCGAATAAGAAAAAGAAAATTTGATCATTAAAAAGCTGCTAAATCTTGGTATTGAGCAGCTTTTTTTAGTTTAAACAGTAGGGTATTTTTAGGCTTTTGTTAGCTTTTAACCTGAGTTCGATTTATGATTTAATTCATAACTATGATTTTTAGCAAGTTACGTCAATATCAAATCGAGCATTATCGAAATTAAAATATGTTTTAATTGAAGATACCTAGCGTAGCTATCGAAATTACTTTGAAATTATCAATTCTTAGATGTTCTCATGAGCTTCGCTCGGTATCTACGATAATGCTCGAACTGACAATCGTTTGTTTTTTAGTTAATTATAAGTAATGAAACGTTTTTTATTAATCGAACTCAGGTTAGTAAGTGCATTTTCGTGTTCATAAAATTCTGTTTGGCGATCTTCGGATCGCTTTTTTTATACTTTTTCTTGGGAGATAAAGTTAATGGTTGTTTGCACTACTTCTGCTAAATCTTTGGGCAATACGACTTCATTCCACGGATGACGTGCGCCAAAAACATGATCAGCATTTTCAATGAGATGCAATGTACTTTTCGGATTCCATTGATGTAGTTTTTCAGCTTCTTCCACAGAAACGGCGGGATCAGTTGTGCCATGAATGATTAAATGAGGAATTTGTACTTTTTCAGTAGCTTTTTGAATATTTAAGCGGTTAACATTTGCTTGAAAATCTTCGAAGAACTGATAGTAATGTGGCATTTCTTGCTTCGTTCTTCCGTTAATTACATAATATACACCATTATTTTTCCAGTCTTCCAAGGCTTTTCCTTGCGGGAAACGTGCTGCATAATCGGAAACGCCTGCCCAAGAAATAAGCTTGGTAATTTTTGACTCTTCTGTTGCTTTTATGGTAACAATTCCGCCGCCGCGGGAATGACCAATGAGTGAAATGTCTTGTGTGTTTGCTTCCGTAGAAAATTCAAATGAACTTGCTGTCATATGATCAATAATGAACTGTACATCGTTTAGTTCTTTGGTGTAATTATTTTCTCCGAACGCTTTTAAATCTGGAAAATCGATGGGTTGTTCCATCGTACCGCCGTTGTACGAGAAGTTGAATTTCACAAAGAAAAAACCAGCTTCCGCCAATTTTTCTGCTACTAAATCCCACGCACCCCAATCTTTAAAACCTTTGTAACCATGACAAAAAATCACCACAGGTTTCGGTTGATCATTTTTTGTAAAGAAATAATCAATCAGTATACTTTTGTCAGTTAAACGTGGTAAAATATTGTTTTTGCGCTTTTGAATCATGTTTATACTTCTTTTTCAGTGAATGGAATGTCCATATTGCAAATTTCGACAATTAATTGCTTCAACTCAACCAAGAAATCATCTAACGTTTCCGAACTGACTTGCTGATTTTTGGTACGCGCTCTAGCAGATTCTTTCGTGCCGAATTTTAAAAATCCGCTTTGTAAATTTTTAAATGAAATAATGCCTGCTTCGGTATCATCCTGCAAACCTTGCTTTTGCTGAATCATATACGCGTACGCCAATACCTGAAAGCTTTTGCTGAATTTATAATCTTGCGTAAGCAAATCCCAATCGACGATTTCTACATCGCCTTGTGACACTTTTCCTGTTTTGTAATCGATAATGCGCATCACGCCATCCAATTCGTCCACACGGTCCACTTTTCCGCCAATATGAACAGGGAAATCCAATTCAGGAATGTCTACTTTGGCTTTTAGCGTTTGTTCTATTTGAAGAATTCGCAAGGTTTTTCCGCTTTTGAGCGTTTGTATTTCTTGTTGTAAAAAGTTGCTCACATAGCGTTTCGCGACATTAAAAATGATGAGGTTTTTTCCACGGTGAATATTGCCTTCTCCATAGGTTTTTTTGAAGTTTTCTACGACCAATTCTTCCACTTTGGCAAACATGGCTTTGATGTCTTTTTCCGTGATGATTTGTCCTTCAAACGGTTTGTATAACAATTCTAAGGTGTCATGTACCACTGTTCCTAGCGTATTGGCAGCCACGGTTTCTTCGACAGCTTCGTATTCGTTGATGCCCAAGATTTTTTGATAGTAAAAGTCAATCGGATTGCGAATGTAGGAAGTCAGCGCAGAAGGTGAAAACCCTTTGTTGGCAATATCTTTTAAACGCTGCAACACAGAAGCTTCTTTTTTGACGATTTGCGGTACATATTCAATTTTGGGTACCTCGGGAATCACTACATTTTGCGTCAATGTGTGATGCGGCATGTTATAAGTTTCCAACTGCATTAAAAAACGACTGCGCTCGCCGCCATTGAGTCCGTCTGCTTCGGTATTGTATAGTAAATAGACGTTTTCAGCTCTGTGCAACAAACGATAAAAGTGATAGGTATAAATCGCGTCTTTTTCCTTGTAGGTTGGCAGATTGAACTGTTTTTTCAAGTCAAACGGAATGAACGAATTGTTGCTTTTTCCAGAAGGTAAAATCCCTTCGTTTACGGAAGAAAGAATCACAGTTTTAAAATCGAGCACACGCGTTTCTAACATTCCCATGAGTTGCAATCCTTGCAAGGGTTCGCCTTTAAAATCGAGTGTTTCCGTGCTGATAATTTCTTTGTACAACGCCAATAACGACTTGATGTCTGTGATGTAATTGTGTTGTTTGGTCAACAATTGTACTTGGTTGAAGACTTCGTTGAAACGGTATAAATATTCCAACGCTAACAAATGTTGCTCACGATCTTCAATCAGTTTTGCTTTTACATGACGAATCAGTTTCACACAATTCTGAATGGCAGCTTTTGGTTTATCATTCCAATAGGTAAACAGTAGTGTTGCAATTTCTTGAAGATGTGTTGGAAACCGTTCCACAATGACCTCCGTGGAGACATAAATGATATTATTGGATTGGATGTATTGAATGATATCTGCTGCAATATTGGTATCTTTTTGTTGAAAAAGTGGACGCAAATTGGTGTCTGATAGTACATTGATGATGTTTTTATAGTAAAACGCATCATTGCGATAATGTTCTTGTAGCAGATATAAATTGTTGAATGTGGTTGCGAGTGGAATGTCTTTTAAGGGAAATCCCATCGTAATATTGAGGCGTTCAATTTCCGATGGAAGCGAATTTAGACACGGAATTAATAATTGCTCATCACCCAAAACTACTGCGACATCTTGCAGGGTTTCATCTTCTTTTTGTAAAGTTTGAAGAATCTCTCCGATATATTTAGCTTGTGTGATATTTTTTGGAACACCAATGATTTCAATATGTTTTTTGGCAGAGAAATTATCAGCAATCCAAGAAAAGTCATGGTTTTGAAAGTAATTCCATTCATAACGATGACGACGTAAAAACAGACTCGCATCGTGTTCAGGATCATCAAAAAACACATGATCGGTATCCCATAAAATTTCCGCCAATCCTACTTCTAAAAACTCTTGAATAATCTTTTCTTCGGCAGTATTTAACGCATTAAAACCAATAAAGTAATGTTTTTTATCCTCGTTTTTCTGTAAATAAAACTCCAAACTATCTACGGCTTCTCTGTAGACCAATCCTTGGTAGGCAATTCCTTTTTGGGTAATTCGCTCTGTTAAGGCATCGTAATAATGCTCTAATTTGTCCCAAAATTTCAAATAATTATTCATCAAGTCACTCGGCTCTTTGTCAGGTGACCATTGTTGAATTCGCTGAATAGCGCTTAAATAATTAAAAATGTCTTTGTGGGAAATAAGATAGCGATCAATTTCATTGAAATCTTGCAATAGTATTTGTGCCCATTTGGAAAACGTATCAAAAGGTTCTTGTGCCTCTTTCGGTGTTAATTCCTTGTAAATGCTGTAAAACTCGAATAATAATTCGGTATTACTTACTGAGGTGTAGCCAGAAATTTGTTCTACCAATTCTTCTATGCTGAGAATGTCGGGCGCAAAAGAAGTCTGCTGAATTTGCTGTGAAAGCTCGTGTTTTAAGAAGACGCCAGCTCTTTTGCTTGGAAGCACCAATGTGAGTTCACTGATATTGGTGTTTGTGTTTAGAATGTATTCAACAACATGCGCAAGAAATGACTTCATGCTGTAAAAATAAAAAAACGCCTCGATATTTCGAGGCGTTTTTTGTGATGTTATGTAAGGAACTAAATTACTTTACTAATTTAATCTCTACTCTTCTGTTTTGAGCTCTTCCTTTTCTAGTTCTATTTGAAGCGATTGGCTCAGCTTCTCCTTTTCCTTCAGCAGTAAAGCTGTTAGATAATTTAGACTCTAAGTATTTTTTAACTGCGTTAGCTCTCTTTTCAGATAACTTTTGGTTTAATGATTCAGATCCTACGCTGTCAGTGTGACCGATGATGCTAAATTTTTCTTTAGGGAAACCTTTGATTAACTCAACGATTTTGTCTAAGATAGCGTACGTTTCAGCTTTGAAAGAATCTTTACCAGAGTTGAAGTATACTGTTCTAGCTAAGTTATCTAACTCAGTAATTTCAGTAACAGTCATTCTAGCAATTGGAGGACATCCGTCGTTCTCAGCAACACCAGCTACTTCTGGACATCTGTCGTCTTTGTCTAATACTCCGTCACCATCTTTATCAGTCCATGGGCATCCTTTGTTAGCAGATGGTCCAGCTTCGTTTGGACAGTTATCTTTCTTGTCAGTAATTCCGTCACCATCAGTATCAGGACATCCGTTCATAGCTTTAGAACCAGCTACTTCTGGACAATCATCCTTACCATCAGCGATTCCGTCACCGTCAGTATCAGGGCATCCGTTTAATGCAGCTAAACCTGCAGTATCAGGACAGTCATCTTTACTATCTTCAATTCCGTCACCGTCAGTATCAGGACATCCGTTGAATTCTGGTAAACCTTTTACGTCTGGACAAGCATCATCTTTGTCATAAATTCCATCTTCATCAGTATCTTTTCCACCAAATTTGATAGCGATACCAGCAAAGTGCTGGAAGTGAGGAGCTAAATAATCCTCGAAAGAGTGCTTATATGTTGTTTGTAAGTTGAATGCGATGTTTTCGCTGAACCAGTAGTTAATACCGATACCTCCGTTTACGGTACCTGCTCCAATATCGTCAACCCAAGTGTAACCACCACCAACTTCTACATAAGGATCAAATTTCCCTAAGTCATAAAGCTCGTTTAGGTTGTATTTGATAAGTGCATCGAATCCGTAGTATGTGATATCTTCTACTTCTTGACTTCCAAATTTTTCAATTCTATTAACAGAACCTCTAGCTCCTACAGAAAATCCGTCTCCTACGTACTTAGAAACGCTAATTGCTGAAAGTGTTGGTAGGATATTCCAGTGGTCTCCTAAATTGAAGTATTCGTCAAACCACTTTCCTGTAATTCCCGCTGCTTCCATATCGTTTGTTGGATAGAAATCAACAGCATTAACGCTAACGTTAATTTGCCACGGGTTATTTGAGTCTTGAGCTTTTACGTTGCTGAATCCTACTACAAGCAACAAAGCAACTAAAAATCTGCTAAGATGTTTCATGTTTTAATTATTTAATTTTAAGTGTTAATTAAAGGACAAATGTAAGTTGTTAATACTTATTAACAAAGACAAATATATTAATTTTTTTAGAATACATTAAGAAATATTGAGATTTAAGCTTTTTATATTACATTTAATTCTTTTCCTATTTCAGTAAATGCTGCAATCGCTTTGTCTAAATGTTCTTTTGTGTGAGCGGCAGATAACTGCACGCGTATTCTGGCTTTTTCTTTAGGAACTACAGGATAGAAGAACCCAATTACATAAATTCCTTTTTCTAATAATTTGTCGGCCATGATTTGAGATAACTTAGCATCGTATAACATTACAGGTACAATAGCAGAATCGCCATCTACAATGTCAAAGCCTGCGTCCATCATTCCTTTTTTGAAATATGCTGTATTTTCCATGAGCTTATCACGCAATGTCGTATCGCTTCCTAACATTTCAAATACTTTAATAGATGCTCCTACAATGGCTGGCGCCAACGAGTTAGAGAATAAATACGGTCTTGAGCGCTGACGTAAGATTTCAATGATTTCCTTTTTTCCAGTCGTATATCCGCCCATCGCGCCGCCCATTGCTTTTCCAAGCGTTCCAGTAATGATGTCAATTTTGCCCATTACATTTTTCTCTTCTAAGGTTCCGCGTCCGGTTTCGCCAATGAATCCTGTGGCATGACATTCATCAATCATCACCATAGCATCGTATTGTTCTGCCAAAGCGACAATTTCATCCAACGGCGCTACCAATCCGTCCATAGAGAATACACCATCGGTTACAATGATTTTAAAACGTGCTCCATCCGCATTGGCTTGTTGCAGTTGCTTTTCCAAGTCTGCCATGTCATTGTTTTGATAGCGATAACGTGCTGCTTTACACAAACGCACACCATCAATAATAGAAGCGTGATTTAACGAATCAGAAATAATAGCATCTTCTTTGGTCAATAAAGGTTCAAAAACACCGCCATTGGCATCAAAGGCAGCTGCATATAATATGGTATCTTCTGTACCGTAATATTCGACGATTTTTTGCTCTAGTGTTTTGTGAATATCCTGCGTTCCACAAATAAATCGTACTGAAGACATTCCAAATCCGTGTGTGTCCATCGTGTCTTTCGCTGCCTGAATCACCTCTGGATGCGAAGACAATCCCAAGTAGTTATTCGCACAAAAATTAATCACCGTTTCACCTGTATTGATGGTGATTTCTGCTCCTTGTGCTGAGGTAATGACACGCTCTTTCTTGTAAAGTCCAGCTTCTTTAATTTCCTGAAGCTCTTGTTGTAAATGTTGTTGTATGCTTCCGTACATGGTTGTTTGAGTTTTTACAAAAATAGTTACGATTTTTGAGTTTATCGTAATAAAAAGGTCATTTAAATGATGTTTTTTGATAGAAATTCAAAATAAACTTTATTCATATAAAAATTACTCACTCATAGTAAAATCTAATAACATAGTAAAATTTTGTTTCCTTCTTTCGTGTTCTTTGCTTGCCCAAAGAAAAGAAACAAAAGAAAGGGCACTTTTAGTTCGTGAGTTTTCTATTTTAAATTGAGGAACTCATGAATCTTTGATTTCCAGAGGTGTTTTTAGTTTTTCTTTTTGGGAGAAAAACTAAAACCGTAAGAACTTTTCTAAATTTTCTCCAAGGCTTCAAAAATTTTTTACGAAAAGTTCTTACTACACTGCGGAAAAGAAAACTCACTGTTGCTTTTATATGACATTAGACATATTTAACAATAATTTGTTCGTTGATGTAGAGGATTATTTTTTGAGAAACTTTAAAACCCATTTCAGTCAATGTATCAGCATATTCGTAGATTTGCTCAACATACGCTGGATTATGCATGCCCGTTTTATAGTCAATAATTGTGGTTTCGTTGTTTGGATTCACAACGATTCGGTCGGGACGTAGAATTTTTCCAGCTTTTGAAATGATATCTTTTTCATTATATACCGTATTGTCTTGCAGAAAGTGACTGTTGATTTCTGGATGATTCACCACATACCCAATACTTTTCTCCAATTTTTCACGTTGTTGTTCGTCAATAATTCCTTTGCTGATGTATTCGTCCAAGACAAATTCCAAATCGGAAGGATATTTTATTTGTGCCAACACATCGTGAATGAGATTTCCTTTTTCAATCGCGGCTTCTTGCGATGTGTCCCACAGCAACCCTTGTTTGGTCATTAAATGCAAGTTGTGATCTTCTTTGGCGGTACTGATAAAGTGTTGTTGGGTAATAGTGTGAATGTCTTCAGTGTCCGCTTTCGCGAGATTTTCCTCAGAATCGCCAAAGGTGTAGCTTGATACTTCATCGTTCCACAACTCTTTTGCTCTTAGATAATTTATAAAAATACCTGAAAACGTCTGCAAACGCTCGTTGCCTTTGCTATCGATATCTTTTTTGGTGATGACATGTAATTGCTGCACAGGTCGTGTAAAAGCTACATATAAAATGTTGAAATTATCCAACTCCAATTGCGATTGTCTTTCTGCGTGCAACGCTTCGCCGAATTCGCCATATTCTTTTACAGTACTGTTGAGATTTAAATAGGCTTCTTCAAAACCTAAAAAATCGTCTTTGTTGATAGGATACCAGAGTTTTGGCTCCAATTCCTTGTATATATCGGTGTTGGCAAATGGAAAGATAACCACAGGAAATTCCAGTCCTTTCGATTTGTGAATGGTCATAATTTGTACCGCATTTTCCGAACCAGAAGCCATAATACTGAGATGATTCTTTTTCTTTTCCCAATGTTCTAGGAAGCCTGCAAAACCCAATTGTTTCTTTTGTGTGTATTCCAATACAAAATCTAGGTAAAACTGAATGTATGCGTTGGATTTGTCTGTAAGTTGAAAGGCGCGAACACAGTATTCCACAGCTTCATACAACGATAATTGCAAGAAATAGGTAAAGTCAAAATCAAACTCTGTCAAGGTTTCAAATAATTCGTCAGGTTCAAGTACGACATGTATTTTTAAGAATTTATGCTTTTGTGGAAGTTGTAGTTTCTCAGTTGCCAAATAGTTGAGTAAATGCAGCTTGACTTCATTGTTTTTAGGCTGAATCGCTAATTTCAAAATGTCGTTGATAAACTGCACTTCCCGCGAACGTTTGATCAATAAAGTTTCTGAGGAAATGATCGGAATTTCGTGAGTTGATAAGATGTCGGCAACCGCAATTCCTTCGTTTTTTCTTCGTGTTAAGACACAAATATCTTTGTAGGCAAATCCTTTTTGTAAAACTTCTTGAATTTTGGCAACGACTTTTTCAGGAATGATTTCAAATTCTTCTTCGCTCGTTTTGGCTTCTACAAATTCAAAAGAAATGAATCCGCCTTTCTTATTGTTGGTTAACTGTGTAGCACCTTCTTTGTAGATTTCTTGAAATTCTTCTTGGTAAAAGAATTGCGCCACATGCTGAAAGAAATCATTGTTAAAGTTGATGATTTCGTCATAACTACGATAATTTCTCGGTAGATTTTGAGGATTCTTTTCCACATAAAATGGATTTACCTCTTTGTTCAATCCGATGAATTGTTCTGCTTTTCCACCGCGCCAACGATAAATGGATTGTTTGGCGTCTCCGACAATCGTTAAGGTTCCGCTATTTCCGCCTGTAACTTCGGTTTGAAGCTTATTGGAAATCAACGGAATTAAGTTTTGCCATTGCATTTCGGAAGTATCTTGAAATTCGTCGATGAAATAATGCTTGTATTTTTCACCCAAACGTTCGTAAATAAAAGGTGCAGGCTCATCTTTGATAGTTTCGCTAATTAACGTGTTGAACTCAGAAATTAAGAGTAGATTTTGCTCTTCTTTAATGGTTTCCAGCTCTTGCTGAATGGCATTGAGTACCGAGAGTGGTGTGGTGTTTTTATAGAAATTCTTAAGAAAACTTAAATGATATACCTTTTCCTTGCAACTGTGATAATGTTCAGTCAATTCTGGCAATAAACTGTCAATTGTGGACGCTTTGTCTGGATCGAGTGTTTTTTTGTAGATGCTTCCGTTGGCTAAATTGTCAGCGAGTTTGTTGCCGTATAAGCTTTTTTCGTTGAAATCTTTGTTGGCAATTTTTTGAAAGTGTTTTGGAAGTGTTCCTCGGAGGAAATCATCGAATTCTAATCCTGCATTTCCAATTAATTGCAACACTTCATTTCCTACTTTGGAAAGTGCTTTTGTTGTAGTTTGTATTTTCTTTTTGAGGAGTTCTTTGAGTTCACTGAAATCTTCAAGCGTTTTGTTTTTGAGCTTGCGCAGATGTGGTTTTTCGTTTTCATTCAGCAACAGCTTCGCGATTTTATTCAAATCGAAAGCAATGTCCCAACTTTTATCATCGTCCGCTTTTTCAAGTGCATATTCAATTAATACATCCGAGATGAGTTTGTCTTCACCTGCTTTTGAAATTAATTGATCTACGGCTTCATTTAATAGTGCATCTGTATCGAGTTCCACTTCAAAGTTAAGTGGAAGTTTCAAGTCGTACGCAAAGGTTCTGATGACGCTATGCGTGAATTTATCAATCGTTGCGACTTCAAAAAAAGCATAATTGTGCAAAATACTTTTCAGTACTTCTTTGGCTTTTTGTTGCAACTGCGCAGGATGCAATTTCAAATCTGCTGCTAATTCCAAAAACATTGGGGAAGCTTTCGCAGTTTCATCAAACGAAAACGCATTGAGATTTTCAATAATACGCGCTTTCATTTCCGCCACCGCTTTATTCGTAAAAGTCACGGCTAAAATTTGCTTGTAACTATCTTTCTGAACCGAAGAAAGCAAAATGCGCAAATAGTCTTTTACAAGTGTGTACGTTTTTCCCGAACCCGCAGAGGCATTGTAAATAATAAAAGGTGTAGACACAGAAGATTTTTTAAAACGATACACAAAGATAGGGTAAAATCTAAATCGCGCTAAAAACAAAAATCCAGCTTCAACAATAAAGCTGGATTTTTTAGTTTATATGATCACTTTTTAGCACTCATATCCTGGGCAAGAAATTCCTCCAGAGTTTCCGCCGGTTCCACAGCCAATATTAGTTCCGCAGTTGTTCGTCCCACAATTGTTTGATGGACAATTGTTCACAGTACAATTTGCAAATGTAACCTCATTACAGTTGGTGTAATTTGTACAATTTACAGTAAGTCCGCAACCTTTAATACACGTCTCTACGACAGACAGGTCAATTGGCTCATTACAGAAAAATCTAGATCCTCCCACAACTTGATTCGGAGTGAAGTTAGATACCTGTGTTTTTGTCAATTTTAACTTGTTGATTAAATTCTTTTTTTTCATGATTAAAATGTTTGTGGTTAATAATATATTTCAAATGTTTTCAGTAGGTTATGCTGAAAATCTGTTATAAAGTAACGAAAAGTATTGAAAAAACGTATGTATCAATTTGTAGTATTTTACTATTTGAAGTGTAAGTGTATAGAAAACAAATGGGTGCAATTTTATTTTTTAGTGTCAGAATTTTGGAAAGGAAAAGTGTCGAAATAGTTCTTTTAGAATAGATTAACTTTATGTAAATATTATTAGAATCTTTTTTAACAACTTTATTTTGTTGATTGTTATGATTAAATTTGTAAACATAAAAACTAATGTTTAATTAAATAAAAACAAACATAATGGCTTTTGAATTACCAAAATTACCATACGCATACGATGCTTTAGAACCAAATATTGATGCCAGAACGATGGAAATCCACCATTCAAAACATCACAACGGATATACAAATAAGTTAAATGCTGCAATTGAAGGAACAGATTTAGAAGGAAAATCAATCGAAGATATTTTAACGAACTTAGACATGAACAATGCAGGTGTTCGTAACAACGGAGGCGGATTTTACAATCACAGTCTTTTTTGGGAAGTAATGAACCCAGAAGGTAGAGGCTATCTTTCAGGAGAATTAAAAGATGCTATTGAAGCAGCATTTGGTTCAAAAGATGCATTTATTGAAGTATTCAGTAAAGCTGCGGCTACACAGTTTGGATCAGGTTGGGCTTGGCTTTGTGTACACAAAGGAGGAAAAGTAGAAGTATGTTCTACACCAAACCAAGACAATCCATTGATGCCAACGGTAGGTTGCGGTGGAACTCCAATTTTAGGATTAGATGTATGGGAACACGCATACTACTTAAACTACCAAAACAGACGTCCAGATTATATCAAAGCATTCTTCAATGTAATCAACTGGAACGAAGTGGAAAGACGTTACGCAGAAGCAAAGTAAGCATACTTTTTTAAAATATAATTTGAAAAGGCGGGCAGTGGTGTTCGTCTTTTTTTGGTGTTGGGTGTTAGGTCTTGGGTTTTGGGACGAATCGAGAGTCAAGAGTCTGGAATCAAGAATCAGGATTCAAGATGTTTCATATAAAATTTTGTGGAAAAAAGTAACGTAGAGATTCGTTTGAGTAAGCAGTCTAAAAGCGCAGCGTGTTGGGTTTTTGGAATCAAGAATCTCAAAAAGTTTCGTAGAAAGTTTTATGCAGAAGAACAGCATTAAAATCGTCTGAGTAAGCAATCTAACAGCTAACAAAGTTAGCGGTCTAAAAGCGAAGCGATCTAACGTCTAAAAGCGTCAGCGGTCTAGAGCAAAGCGAGTAAAAATAAAAAAAGGTGGAATAAACCACCTTTTTTTGCCCCAAATCTTACCATGAACTTAACCTACTTATGCTATGGCACTGCTAATGTAAGTAGACTCGTTAAAAAAGCACTAATAAATCAGATCAAATGCCTTTTTTTTAGACCAAGTGTAGATTTTAACGTTTAATTAAGGTTTTTAGAACTCGCGTAGAAAATATCCTACATAAAAAATTCCTTTTTTGATTGAGTTTCAAAAACTTATACCAATTTGTATTTTAGGTATAAATTGGTACTAGTACGCACGTTCTTTATTTCCTTCGTAAAAATTGATAAAGGCTCTGTTTACTACACGATTTCCTCCATTAGTCGGGTAATTTCCAGTAAAGTACCAATCTCCCAAATTATGTGGGCAGGCTTTGTTCAAGTTGGCTACTTTTTGGAAAATTACATCCACTTCTGCATGTACCGTATCGGTTTTGATAAGTTCACTTATTTTGGCTGATATTTCTTCGTCTGTAAAAGGCGCATAAATTTCTTTTACAAAGTTCTGAACATCAATGTCTTTTAAATTTTCTTGCGATTTGCATTTTGCGTATACTTCGTCTACCAAATCGTATTGACCGCGTTCTTTTAATAATTCTAACGCAGCTCTAAAGGCAATCAAGTCTTCCATACGCGCCATGTCGATTCCATAGCAATCTGGATAACGAATTTGCGGCGCAGACGACACCACAACAATCTTCTTCGGATGCAAACGATCCATCATTTTGATGATGCTTTTCTTCAGTGTCGTTCCGCGGACAATGCTATCGTCAATAATGACCAAATTATCTTCTGGTTTTATCACGCCATAGGTCACATCGTATACGTGTGCTACCAAATCATCACGACTGCTATCTTCTGTAATAAACGTACGAAGTTTTACATCTTTGATGGCAATTTTTTCCACACGCGGTCTTTCCGAAAGAATTTCACGTACTTTTTCAGCAGATAAGGAACGCTGTCCGCTTAAAATTTCTTTGGTTTTGCGTTCGTTCAAGTATTCTTCTACAGCTTCTGTCAGTCCAAAAAAGGAGGTTTCTGCGGTGTTTGGAATAAATGAAAATACTGTATTCTTAATGTCATCGTCAATCGCGTTTAATACTTTTGGAAGTAACAATTTCCCTAGCATTTTACGCTCTTTGTAGATTTCAGCATCGCTTCCGCGCGAAAAATAAATTCGCTCAAACGAACAGGCTTTACGCTCCAAAGGTTCCAAAATTTCTTTGGTGTGCACAGAACCATCTTTCTTAATGATAAGCGCATTTCCAGGATCAATTTCTTGTACATTTTCAAAATCGACATTGAATACGGTTTGAATCACAGGTCGTTCCGATGCTACTACGACAATTTCATCATCTTTATAGTAATACGCAGGACGAATTCCTGCAGGATCACGCAATACAAACGCATCTCCGTGTCCTAACAATCCTGCCATGGCGTATCCACCATCCCAATCTTTAGAAGATTTTTTTAAGATTTTAGCAATATTCAAACGCTCTGCAATGAGTGGAGAAGCTTGTTGTTTGTTATAGCCTTCCGCTTTGAGTCTTTTGTACAATTTCGCCACTGCATCGTCTAAAAAGTGACCAATTTTTTCCATAATCGTAATGGTATCGGCTTTTTCCTTTGGATGCTGTCCTAAGCTGACCAATTTCTCAAAAAGCTGATTCACATTGGTCATATTAAAGTTTCCAGCGACGATCAAATTACGATGCATCCAATTGTTTTGTCTCAAAAACGGATGTACACTTTCAATGCTGTTTTTCCCAAAAGTTCCGTAACGTACGTGTCCTAAGAAGAGTTCTCCCAAATATGGCAATTCTTTTTTCTGTTGGGCTACATCACCATTGAGATTGGGGTTTTTCTCCATGGCAGCGTTGATACGCTCATTAATTTGTCCAAACACATCTTGTATGGGCTGTTGTTTGTTAGAACGTACACGACTAATGTAACGTTCTCCAGGACTCATATCGAGTTTGATACTGGCAAAACCGGCACCATCTTGTCCTCGATTGTGTTGTTTTTCCATTAGCAAATACATTTTATTGATGCCATAAAATGCTGTACCATATTTTTCTTTGTAGTACTCTAATGGTTTTAAAAGTCTTAAAAGTGCAATACCGCACTCGTGTTTCAGAGCGTCACTCATTATAGTAGTTTGTGTTGTTGTGTGTGTTTATTGTAATAAAAAAAGCGCTCGATATGGAGCGCGTTTTTTTAGTTTACTTCTATTTCAAACTGAGTCAGTTGTTTAAACTGCTTCAAGCGATCTATAATTTCTTCATCTGTGAGCGATTCCATTCGCTGTGTTCCAAACTTCTCTACACAGAAAGAAGCCAAATTAGAACCATAGATAATCGCGTTTTTCATACTTTCAAACGAAATGTCTTCTTGTTTTGCTAAATATCCAGAAAATCCTCCTGCAAAGGTATCGCCTGCTCCTGTTGGGTCAAATACTTCTTCCAATGGCAAAGCTGGTGCAAAAAAGATATTTCCATCATTGAAAATTAACGCGCCATGTTCTCCTTTTTTAATCACCACATATTTAGGACCCATTTCATGGATCTTCTGTGCAGCTTTTACCAAAGAGTATTCTTTAGATAACTGACGCGCTTCTTCATCATTAATTGTGATTACGTCTACTTTTTCAATGACTGCTAATAAATCGTCCCAAGCACAATCCATCCAGAAATTCATAGTATCCAGAACAATAAGCTTTGGTTTGGTGCTCATCTGATTTATCACACTCATTTGGACGCCAGGATGTAAGTTTCCTAACATCACAATTTCAGCATCTTTATAGTTTTCAGGAACTACAGGATTGAAATCTGCCAATACATTCAACTCTGTCACCAAAGTATCTCTAGAGTTCATATCGTTGTGATATTTTCCACTCCAGAAAAATGTTTTTCCACCTTTTACTACTTCAATTCCAGAAATATCAATATTTCTAGCTTCAAGCATGTCTAAATATTCTTGTGGAAAATCTTCTCCTACCACCGATACAATGGCTGAATCTACATTAAAGTTTGCTGCAGACAATCCGATATATGTAGCTGCGCCACCTAGGATTTTATCTGTTTTTCCAAATGGCGTTTCAATAGCATCAAAAGCAACCGTTCCTACAATTAATAATTTGCTCATTTTCGAATTAAAATTTTTTGCAAACTTACATAAAATTTTTCCAAGAAAATAGCGTGCGTATGCAGATCTGTTTTTAGTAATTTTTTTACGAGAAAGTAACTCGTAAAAGCCTTATTCTACGCGTTCTTTTAAGGCGATGAAGTTATTGTAAGGTGCACGCGTAATGGTACTATTTACAAACCAATTTGGAATACTTCCGCCTGGATCGCCAAACATTTGATGCGTAATTTTTACATTTTCGCCGACTTTTTCTAGCAACCAATATCCTTCAAATTGAGTCATGCGTAGATAATCGTCACTTTCTGGATAACGGTCAGAGGCGGCTGCAATATCAATTTTGACAATATCATCCGTGATTTTAAACACCTTACACGAAATGACTACATCTCTGTTGCGAACGGGCCAAGGTAAATCGAGCGCCATCCATAATAAATATTCGTTTGGGGATTTATTGAGCAATTTGCTGTCTAGCGCTTTGTAATTCCAGTCTTTTAATTTGTCGCCGTCAAGAATCGTGTTAAAAACCAAATCCAGCGAACTTTTTACCGTCATTTCGGCTTTAAAGAGTTTTATGCTACTCGATTCTGTAGATTTTACATAGATTTTAATATCATCCTTCTCTTTCTTTAATTTCCAGTCTTTTTGCGCCAAAAGCGGTAACGTGAGAAGGAAACAAGCGATTGCAGTATAAATTTTCATTTTTCAATTTTTATACAAAAATACGAATAATTCATGTGAAATGATGATTTACAGGAGTTTGCTGTGCTCGCTTTCGAAAAAAGTGTCGATTTTTAACTTTTGTTTTTTAGAAGCTTCCACGGCTAAAAAGTCGCAACGTTCGTTTTGTGGATGGTTGTTATGACCTTTAATCCATTGGAAATGTACGATGTGTTTTCGGTAGATTTTTAAGAAGCGAATCCACAAATCGGTATTCTTTTTTCCTGAAAATCCTTTTTTCTCCCAGCCAAAGACCCATTTTTTTTCTACAGAATCGACCACGTACTTAGAATCGGTGAAGACTTTTACATCGGTATGCATAAACTTCAATTTCTCTAAAGCGACAATAACCGCCAACAATTCCATGCGATTGTTGGTCGTTTTTCTATAACCTTCCGAGAATTCTTTACGATACGGTTTTCCCACCCATTCCATCACAATGCCATAACCGCCAGGACCAGGATTTCCTCTAGAAGAACCGTCGGTATAAATATGTACATCTGCCATAATTAGAAGTTTGCAAGGACTTGTTCAATAACTTCAGGGAAGTGTTTGTATTCCAATTGATGAATCTTTTGGGCGAGTGTTTCAGGTGTTTCATTGTCACTCAATGCTGTTTTCGCTTGAAAAATAATAGCACCTTCATCATAATTTTCATTGACATAGTGAATGGTAATACCACTTTCTTGCTCTTTATTTTCAACAACGGCTTTGTGTACATGTGCACCATACATTCCTTTTCCTCCGTATTTTGGAAGCAATGCAGGATGAATGTTGATCACTTTGTTTGGGAACGCTTCTATTATATGTATTGGAAATTTCCATAAAAACCCAGCTAAGACAATCAAGTCAATTTGGGCACTTTTCAGCAGATTTAATACATCATCACTGCGATTTAAAGCCGTTCTATTGAAGCTTAAACCACTGATTTTGTGGTTTTTAGCTCTATCTAAAACTTTGGCATGCGGATTGTTAGTCAAAATCTGAACAACGGAAGCATCATTCCGCTCTTGAAAATGGCGAATAATCTTTTCAGCATTAGTTCCGGAACCTGAAGCAAAAATTGCGATACGCTTCATATAAAGAGTGAAATTTAGTGACGGTTGTTTCGACAAAAAAAAGAATAATTATTAACAAAATGAAGGCAAAAGCAAATTACTTTTTGAAGTAAAGTATACTTTTTCTGAGGGTAGCAAATTCATCTGAGTTTATCCTGATGTTGACTTTTTCTCCTAATATAGCAAAGGTTAGGTCAGCTAAAAAAGGCTTTATCAGACCAAAAAATCTATAATTTTCGCTACAAAACAAAAAGTATACATCGCTTCATTCTAAAAATTTAGTAAATTAGATCACATTTTTTGCACAAAATGTTGTTTTAAATTAAAGTTTTTTATTTTTGCCAACAATTAAATTTTAAAAACTATAAGATTATGTCAGACATTGCATCAAGAGTAAAAGCGATTATCGTAGACAAATTAGGTGTAGATGAGAACGAAGTAGTTCCTGAAGGAAACTTTACTAATGATCTAGGAGCAGACTCACTGGACACTGTAGAATTGATTATGGAATTCGAAAAAGAATTCGATATTCAAATTCCAGATGATCAAGCAGAAAACATTGCAACTGTAGGTCAAGCTATCACTTACATTGAAGAAGCTAAAAAGTAAGAAAAGAACAAATTTTCTATATTAAAAACAACATTAGAATGCATAACCTGCATTCTAATGTTTTGTTAGAAGGAATTTCTTCTTAATTTTAAACGAACTTATCAAAGATGGAATTAAAGCGAGTTGTAGTTACAGGTTTAGGAGCATTGACTCCAATCGGAAATACCGTAGAGGAATATTGGGATGGACTTGTCACTGGAAAAAGCGGAGCAGCCCCGGTAACACATTTTGATCCTGAAAAATTTAAGACAAAATTCGCCTGTGAAGTTAAAAATTTTGATGTCACAGATTTTATCCACAGAAAAGAAGCTAGAAGAATGGATAAGTTTTCGCAATATGCCATGGTTGCTTCCGATGAAGCAATTGCAGATGCAAAACTTGACATGGAAAGCATTGACAAACTTCGCGTCGGTGTGGTTTGGGGAGCAGGAATCGGAGGTTTAGAAACATTTCAAGAAGAAGTGATGAACTATGCCAAAGGTGACGGAACTCCAAAATTTAATCCGTTCTTTATTCCAAAAATGATTGCAGATATTGCGCCTGGAAATATATCCATCAAGCATGGATTTATGGGGCCAAACTACACGACAGTATCTGCCTGTGCATCGTCAGCAAATGCGATGATTGATGCGTTAAATTATATTCGATTAGGACATTGTGATGTAATTGTAACTGGTGGAAGTGAAGCCGCTGTTACCATTGCAGGTATGGGTGGATTCAACGCAATGCACGCCATGTCAACCCGAAACGATGATCCTCAAACCGCTTCTAGACCATTTGATGCAAACCGTGACGGATTTGTATTGGGCGAAGGTGCAGGTGCCATTATTCTGGAAGAATATGAGCATGCCAAAGCTAGAGGCGCTAAAATATATGCAGAAGTTATCGGTGGCGGATTGTCATCAGATGCCTATCATATGACTGCTCCACATCCTGATGGAATCGGAGTGATGGCAGTAATGCGTAACTGTCTTAAAAATGCAGGAATGCAGCCAGAAGAAGTAGATCATATCAATACACACGGTACATCAACGCCGTTAGGAGATGTAGCGGAGTTAAAAGCAATTACCGAAGTATTTGGTGATCACGCAAAAAGCATAAATATCAACTCTACCAAGTCCATGACTGGACACTTATTGGGAGCGGCTGGAGCTATTGAAGCCATTGCTTCTATCTTAGCTTTAGAGCACGGAATTGTGCCGCCGACCATCAATCATTCTACGGTAGATGAAAATATTGATCCAAGTTTAAATCTAACGTTAAACAAAGCCCAAAAACGGGAGGTCAAAGTTGCCATGAGTAACACTTTTGGTTTTGGAGGTCACAATGCATGTGTATTATTTAAAAAGTTAGACTAACAAATGAACTTCGTTCGCAAAATATTAAATTCCCGATCTGAAGAAGATGGGGATTTTTTTGTTGAACTCGAAGATATTCTCGGATTTAAGACCAAAAGAAAAAAGATTTATAAGAAAGCTTTTACCCATCGTTCGATGAATCAGAAAGACTCGAAAGGGAATTCTGTAAACTACGAACGACTAGAGTTTTTAGGCGATGCGATGCTGAGTAGCGTTATTTCTGCCTATCTTTTCAATGAAGTTCCGTCTGGAAACGAAGGCTATTTGACCAAAATGCGCTCTAAAATTGTAAGTCGCGAGCATTTGAACGAATTGGGTCGCGATTTAAAACTAATTGAATTGGTGCGCTCTCGCATTCCTAGAGATAACTTTGGTGAAAACATTCATGGAAACCTTTTTGAAGCCTTAATTGGTGCTATTTTCTTGGACAAAGGCTACAAATATTGTGAACGATTTATCCACTTACGTGTGATTTCTCCATACGTAGACATTGAGCGTTTGGAAGGAAAAGTGATTAGTTATAAGAGTTTACTCATAGAGTGGTGTCAAAAAGAAAAGAAAAACTTCAAATACGATGTCTACGAAGACACTGGCAATGACGAATTGAAACATTTTGCGGTAAAACTCTTTATTGACAATCGTGTAGTGGGAAAAGCACGCGCCACTTCCAAAAAGAAAGCAGAAGAAAAAGCCTCCAAACGTGCGTATTTTGCCTTTCAAAAACAAATTACTATCTAATTTTTCTCAGAATTAATTCCGCTTTCATTCCTAAATTCTGAATTACCTAACGATGATTTTGCGATTTCCAAAAAAGAATCTTCAAACGATAACGTTTTCGTTGTGAAATCTTTACAAACATTACCAAAAATTAACTTGTATGTACTCATTAAATCATATATTTACAATCGTTAATTATAAGATTTATGGCAATTCATAAACTCTTTGAGGATGATTTTGAAGAAGATACTTATACGCTAATCGCAATTCATTGTTCAGCAGAAGATTATCGACTCGCGTATTTATTAAACAGCAATCTCGACCTAAAATTAGCAAGAAAACCAGAAGATTTGGATTATAATTACATGGAAGCTTCTTTTTCAATTTACGAATGGGACGACAAGAAAAATTTTGTGACATGGAATTTGGTGGCGAATACGAGTCGACAAGAAGTAGAACAAATTGCAAGTGCAGGATCTTTATTTTCCAATCAGCAAGGAAAAAGAACGGTTTCTAAATACCTAATTCCAGAACGCAAAAAAGTAGATTATTTTGTCAAAATATCTCACGAAAATCAGTTAAAAGCCCCTAAAATTATATTGTCTAAAATAAACGCAATTGCAGAAGTAATTACAGCGTATATTTTGGATACCGAACAACTAAAATCTAAAAACAATTTAATTTTTGAGTAATGCCAAAAAGAAAAAAGACGAAAATAGTTGCGACACTTGGACCCGCATCAGGATCAAGAGAAGTCATGAAAGAAATGTTAGAGCAAGGCGTAGATGTATTTCGCATCAACTTTTCACATGCCAACTATGAAAATGTCATAGAACGTATTGCCATCATTAGAGAACTCAGCGAAGCACACGGATTCAACACTTCCATATTAGCCGATTTACAAGGACCAAAATTACGCGTCGGAATCATGTCCGAAGATGTGATTGTAGAGCCAGGCGATCATATCAAATTCTGTACAGGCGAAGAATTCAAGGGAACTTCTGAGCGTGTGTATATGAACTATCATAACTTTCCAAGAGATGTAAAACCCGGAGAACGCATCTTGTTGGACGACGGAAAACTTATTTTTGAAGTGGTCGAAACCGATGGCGTGGAAGAAGTGACTACGAAAGTGATTCAAGGTGGACCATTAAAGTCCAAAAAAGGAGTCAATCTGCCAAATACCAACATTTCGCTGCCTGCATTGACAGAGAAAGATGTAAAAGATGCCATTTTTGCCATTGGACAAAAAGTAGATTGGATAGCACTTTCGTTCGTGCGTCACAGTCAGGATTTAATGGACTTGCAAGCGATCATCAACGAGCATTCTGACCATAAAATTCCAATCATTGCGAAAATTGAAAAGCCAGAAGCGGTAGAAAATATTGATAAAATTGTGGCGTATTGTGATGGATTAATGGTAGCACGTGGTGATTTAGGAGTAGAAGTGCCAGCGCAAGAAGTACCACTAATTCAAAAGCAATTGGTTTTACGCGCTAAAAAGGCGAGAATTCCTGTGATCATTGCAACACAGATGATGGAAACCATGATTACAAGCTTAACACCCACAAGAGCTGAGGTAAACGATGTTGCCAACTCTGTTATGGACGGAGCTGATGCGGTAATGCTTTCTGGGGAAACTTCCGTTGGAAAATATCCAGTGCAGGTCATTCAACAAATGACGAAAATCATCAAAAGTGTGGAAGATTCTCCGTTAATTCAAGTGCCACATTCGCCACCACACATTCGTACCAAACGATACATCACGAAGTCTGTTTGTTATCACGCATCACACATGGCAAATGAAATCAAAGCCAAAGCTATTTGTACCTTGACCAACAGTGGATACACAGCATTTCAGATTTCTGCTTGGCGACCAGCGTCACACATTTTGGTATTTACATCAAACAAAAGAATTCTTTCACAATTAAACCTACTTTGGGGCGTAAAAGCATTCTACTATGACAAATTTGTCAGCACCGATGATACCGTGGAAGATGTGAACCAAATCGCGAAAGAAAAAGGATTTGTCAAAAAAGATGACATGCTCATCAATTTAGCGGCTATGCCAATTACCGACAAAGGAATGGTAAACACGTTGCGTGTTTCTTTGATTGAATAATTATTGTAGTGAAGTTGTATAAAAAAGCACAAATTTCGTCAAACCGAACTTGATTCGGTTTCTCATAACAGTCGAAAATCAGTATCATGAGATTCTGAATCAAGTTCAGAATGACGCAAAAAAGACTTTTAGACAACCTTATAAAAATATAAATTACCCTATGCTTTGACATTTTTTGATGTTAAAGCCATACTTCCCGAAACCCTAAAGTATTGCATACACACTATGGCAGAAAACAACGCAAACCAACCCGTAAATGACGAAGAATACAATGAAAAAATAAAAAAGAAACTAAAAAAAGGTGGCTATGGTTGTTTGACCATCTTTATCATATTGATGGTTATTGGGTATTGCGGAGATAGAATGGTTGAAGCGGAAGAAAGCAAGGATCTTCGCTATCAATACTTATATGCGGACATGAAAAAAGTGAAAAATGCAGTTTCTGAAGATGATCCGCTAACATTGATTGCCAAAGAGTGTGTGGAATCTGGTATTTATATTGAACAGCAAGAGAAAAAATTCTTGCAAAAAACCAAGAAAACGAGAAAAAGGCTCAACAAAAAAGCTATCAAATACTTTACCAAGCGAAATGAGGAGAAGTTGTTGGTGATTTTACAAATTTCACAGCTGGAAACTGTAGAATCTTCCACCACAGATGTATTTATTGACGCACTTTTAGGTTGCTACTCGTATGTGGAAGATGAAACAGGAATTGACGAATACTATATCGCAATTCGCTCAGGAAATAAAACGTATGATGCACATTCTCCAAAAGGATATGACGGTTACAGTGTTGATAAACAATTGTTGGATTTTTACGGTGAAAAAGTCACTGAAGAATAGTTCATTAAACTAATTTACACAACATGATTTTCCCAGAATTACAACAAAACATCGAAAAACTCACACAAGATTTCGATTCGATCGCCGCAGATAGAAAAGCACAATTAGAAACCCTTTCTGCATACATTCAAAAAAAATACAACGATCAAAAAGTACCAGAACTGATTGTAATTTGTACACACAATTCCAGAAGAAGTCACTTAGGACAGCTATGGTTAGCCGCTGCCGCAGATTACTACGAATTGCCTCCACTAGAAACCTATTCAGGTGGAACAGAAGCCACAGCGTTCAACCCAAATGCAGTTGCTGCGGTAAAGCGTATAGGTTTTGATATTTCCATGTTAGTAGAAGCGGAAAATCCGATCTATAAAATTCTTTGGAAAGAAGGACAATATCCGTACAATGCCTTCTCAAAACGTTTCGAAGAACCGCCAAATCCAACTACAGCATTTGCAGCGATTATGGTATGTTCGGAAGCGGATGAAGGTTGTCCGTTTGTCCCAGGAACAGATTTCAGAATCGCGCTGCCTTTCGAAGATCCAAAAGCCTTTGACGGAACACCACAAGAAGCTGAAAAATACGACGAACGCTGCCAACAAATCGGAACGGAAATGTTGTATGTGCTGTCGAAAGTTGCTGTAAAGTAAAATAAATCTTAGATATACAATACGTCAGATCGAGTGGCGAATCTGTGATTCGTTGTATCGAGATCTACTTAGAAACGACTTTTTTCAAAGGACTTCTCGATACAATTTTTCGTTCCTCAAAATCACTTGAAGAGACGATTTGTTAATGTATGAATATCTTTCAAAGAAAATCATATGCTTTACTAGAAACAGATTGCTTCACTTCGTTCGCAAAGACGTAACAAAAATTATAAAAATGGATTCCTCGTCTAGCGGGGAATGACAAAAAAGTATATTAAAAAGTCTAACAGCAGAGCGGTCTTAAAGCGATAGCGATCTACTCTTAAAAATCAAACTTCAACTGTACATAAAAACTTTTCTTAGGTTCCTCTTTTTGCGTAGTTTTCTCTTTCTTATCTGTGTTTAAATTGCTCAAAGAAATCCCTAACAAGCGCACCGAATTTTTTAATTTCTCCTGATACAACAACTCTTTGGCAGTTTCCAAAATCAGGCTTTTATCGGAAATATAATAAAGAATGGTTTTGCTGCGTGTCTGAGTAGTGAAGTCACTATATTTAATCTTTAACGTGATGGTTTTTCCAGAAACATCATAGCGTTTCAAGCGTTTTTCCAATTCGTTTGCGATGTTTTCCAGCTTCTCTAGCATAAAAATTTCGCTGGTTAAATTGTCTGAAAACGTACGTTCCGCACCAACCGATTTTGCAATTCTATTCGGTTTTACTTCGCTGAGGTGAATGCCGCGAACCACATTGTAATAAAAGCTTCCCGATTTCCCGAAATGTTCCGTTAAAAAGTCAACATCTTTGGTTTTTAAATCTTTTCCTGTAAAAATCCCGAGTTGGTACATGCGTTCGGCGGTGACTTTTCCAACACCGTAAAACTTCCGAATATCTAAATTTTCCAAAAATTCCAACACTTCTTCTGGCGGAACGGTTTTTTGTCCGTTGGGTTTATTATAATCACTCGCCACTTTGGCAATGAACTTATTAATGGAAATTCCCGCGGAAGCGGTCAACCCAACATTTGTTAAAATCTTAGCACGAATCTCTTCTGCGATCAGCGAAGCACTCGGATTTCCTTTCTTATTCTGTGTTACGTCCAAATAGGCTTCATCCAACGACAACGGCTCTACCAAATCGGTATATTCATAAAAAATAGTACGAATCTGTTGTGAAATTTCCTTATAACGATCAAAGCGTGGACGGACAAAAATCAAGTCAGGACAACGTTTTTTGGCTAAAAATCCACTCATGGCACTGCGCACACCAAATTTGCGGGCTTCATAACTCGCTGCACTCACCACGCCACGTTTCGATCCGCCGCCAACCGCCAAAGGTTTTCCTTTCAATTCAGGATTATCCATTTGCTCTACAGACGCGTAAAACGCATCCATATCAACATGAATAATTTTTCGTAAAGGGAAATCGAAGTCCATATTCAAAATTATAATATCTTTAGCAGTCTATACTAATATTTATGGAGGAAATAGAACGAAAATTTCTTGTCAACAGTCTAACATTTAAAGAAGAAGCCAGCAATTCTTTCGAAATAGCGCAAGGTTTTCTGAATACACATCCAGAACGTACGGTTCGTGTGCGCATCAAAGGAAATGCAGGATTTCTAACGATCAAAGGAAAATCAAATGACAGTGGCACGAGTCGTTTTGAATGGGAAACGGAGATTTCAGTCGTGGAAGCAAAGCAACTTTTACCACTTTGTGAAAAAGGAATTATCGAAAAAAAACGCTATAACATTCCACACGGAAATCATACGTTTGAAGTGGATGAATTTTTTGGAGACAATGAAGGTTTAATCGTTGCCGAAGTAGAATTACAACACGAAAACGAAGTTTTTTCAAAACCAAATTGGCTTGGCGAAGAAGTCACAGGACAGACACAATATTACAACTCACAACTCAGTAAAAAGCCTTACAAAACTTGGAACAACCAATAAACCTCTTTAAAACAATACACTTTGGATTTAAAAAATGATCTGGATCTACTGGTCTTAAAACTCAAACGCTACAAAATTAATATTGTAAAAGAAAAAGGACGCGTCAGCATTAAAAGTGCTGCCTTTGATTCGCAACAATTTCTCATTTATTGCATTTTGCCGTTAATTTTTGGGACTTGTGTAGTGGTTGGCGTGACTATTTTTTTCATCTTTTCGGCAAGTTATCTCATAAAATCCAGAATCGTTGCTGGGATATATATCTTGGGATATTTGAGCGGATTTGCACTTTTAGGATTTGCCTACGCGAGTTTTTTGCGCATCAAGAAAAAGAAAAAAGAAAACAATACGGCTAAAATTTTATTCAAAAACAAGCTCATTTTTAAAGTCGACGCTCGGGAAGTTACCTATGATGCTACAAACATCAACACCATAAAAAATACCATTGAAATTCACGGAGATAATATTCTGATGGGAAATGTGTTTTTGGTAGATGCTGAAGAAAATGAAGTCACAATTGTGAGTTTGGAAGGATATAAAAGCAATCACTTGCGAAGTGACCTAGTTTGGCTAGAAAATTTCTTTAAAAGCTATCTAAAACTGGAAGAATAGATGCAACACAGGAGCGCGCAACAATTTTTCAAAAGATCATTACAAATATTCATCTTTCTGGCGATCATTGTTCACTTTACTATAAAAGATACTTTTTATATTTCTTCGGTATTTTTCTATGCGACGCCGCTTCCGCTGATTACCTTCGGGTTGTTGTTTTTATTATTATTTGTAAAGGCTTCCGCCAGAAAATACTATGTGATCTTAGCAATTGTTATTGCCGTAATTTGGTGCAATAGAAGCTACACAACGTCACTAGAAGTTTCCACTGAAAATACGCTTGAAGTCGTATTGTGGAATACGTATCGAATCAGCAATTTTGAAGATGCTTTTTCGGAAAGTAACTCTATCCCTGATGTCTTAGTTCTGATAGAAGCGGATGAACGCGATTATGAAAAAATCAAAGAAAAGTATCCAAACTATCATTTCGAATTGACCGAAAAATCGGTTGGCATTTTTTCCAAAACACCGATCAAAATTCACTCAAATGTCAAAACGGAGCATCATGTTGTCGTGGTTCATTTCAGTACAAAAAACATAAATTTCTACGCAATTGATGTCTCCGCAGACACTCGATTTTTCCGAAAACCGATGCTAAAAAGTGCGCTTTCTCAAATCAAAACAGAGGACAAAACCATCCTTTTGGGCGATTTTAACACACCATATGAGTCACTTTTTTTCGAAAATTTCAAAAAAAATTACCAGCATGCTTTCACGGAAAAAGGAAACGGATTTCGCGAAACTTGGTTTTGGAACATTCCGCTGCTTTCCATAGATCATATCTGGGTTTCCCACGATTTAGAAATTCTAAAAACTGAAAAAATTTCCACTTGGAAATCAGATCATTCCATGCTCAAAATGTACCTCAAAAAATAGCTTGCGAAAAAATAAATTTGGAATTTTAAAAAATGATCGGCTATATTTGCAACCGTTGAAACACAACAAAAATTAAATAGTAACAAAAACGAAAACGTGCAAAAAGTAAAGCTTACATATCACAACAGTATTGGAAACATTCCGATGCGCGACTTGGGTTTTGCCAGTTGTATCTTTCGATAGAAATATAACTCATCATTAAAAACCCGAGTCCACCAAAGGCTCGGGTTTTTTAATGCTCATTTTTAAAATATGCTCAAAAAAGCAACAAAACATATCGTAGCAAACACTGCCAACATGCAGGAATTGTTCATTTTAGAACCAAATTATTCTTTGGGTTAAAAGAATATATACACAACAGTATCAAAGCCTGGTTCTATTGCAGAATCAGGTTTTTTTAGTGAAACTCAATTTTGAAAAGCTTGTGCTGAACTTGATTCAGTATCTAGGGCGAATTCAAAATTGTAAGTTAAACTAACCTCAATGCACATTGAGGTCTTGTTAAAATTTACGAGTAAAAGAACAAGAAATTAAAGCTTCAATTGAAGTGCTAAAAAAGTCCAAAGAACGAATTCAAAACTGTAAGTTGAACTAATCCCAATGAAAATTGGGATCTCATGAAATTTTTGGAAAAGCTTACAAGGAGCAGAAGTTTAAATTGAAATAACAGAACAACACAATAAAATTATCAATTGCAACGTGACACAAAACAAAAACGAAAGATGAACTTAATCAAACAGATGGAACGACTGTAAACTCGGGAGTGTGTTTTCAGTACCAACAAACAGAATTTTTATACCAATTTTATTATAAAAGGTGCCTTTAGAAGCGAAGTCGCTTTGGCATTATAAAACGCTGCAAATGCTTTGCATAGCAGTAGCTACGGAAAGTAGTTGCAAGGCATTAGAATGCCAAATGAACAAGTTTATAAGTTACATTTTATAGTAAAATTGGATTAATCACAAAAACAACAACATGCGACAACAAAGACAAACACACGAATTGAAATTTATTACTGAAAACAACACTCAAAAGAGACAGTCATGGAAACACAACATATACATCGAAAGCATACATCGAAGTCCCGTCGGTTAAAAGAAAAACTGGCAGCCAAAGCAAAAGAAGCAGCGATTCAAGAAAGCTTGCAAAAGCACAACAAGGCAAAAAAAGTACTTTTCCCAGCAATGGTAGAAAAGATTTACGAAGGCAAAGAACGAAGCGATTACGATCATAATTCATTAGCCTATATTCTAGAAAGTTATTTTACAGCTTTCCACAAAAGAAAGTATCCAAGCCGACGCGCAGCATTTAAAGATATTTTACTCTATCTCTACAAAAAACGCTGTACGAAATTGTTACGAGAAGGACATTATTTAAGTGTTCTCTCGCAAATAGCTTGGTTTAGTTTGGTCGCTGTGAAAGACATAAAAAGCTGGAAACGAAATAGTCACAATCCAGATAAGCAACTGAAAAGTATCATAAAACACTGTTTTGTACAATACAAAGTTTCAGAGTTCATGTACAGTGCTTGGTTTGATCACAATCGCAAATACATTTCTTGGTTTATCGATTTAGGTTACGGAAAAAGTGTCAAAAGTTTGTCAAAAATGCCAGTGCGATTAACCAAAAAAGGAGCGCACAACTTTTTACAAGCGCCGAAACATTATACGATTGAAATGGCAATTCGCCGTGCACAAGCATTAGCTTTTGGAACGGATGAATTACTTGCAGAACGTATTGCGTGTACAGGGTTAAGCCGAAATAACTTTTATCACGAAGCTTTTTGGGAAACGGTGATTCAGTTCTTTATGAAACAAACCATGTTGGATTTCAACAAAATGGAAGAAATCATTGATTATTTAAGCTATACTATTGACAATAATGCTGACTATTCTATGAAAGGACGAACCATTACCTCCTTAACGCGACAATCAGATGAATGGCATATGGAACAAGCGATATACAGCGCAAGTATGGTAGAAATGTTTACGTGGACACCAACGCTGAACAGTTCCTACATCATCCAAAAAAAGGAAGAAAAAGACGTGAAAAAGTATCGCCTATTCGAACTCTGCTCTTCCAAAGAATTGATTGTAGAAGGACGAAAAATGAACCATTGTGTGGCGTCGTACGCGCGTTCGTGCTGTGTAAAAGTAACAAGTATCTTTTCATTGCGATGCCTCAGTATTTCAAAAGGACAAGAAATTCTAGCAACGATCGAATTAGATAATAAATCACAAACCATTGTGCAAGCAAAAGCACGATTCAACAAGCCCATTTCAAAAGCAGCCAAAAAAATCATGACCGATTGGGCAGCGCAACACGATTTAAAAATCGGGAAATGGCTTTAAAAAATTAAACAATAAAAAAACAATAACGTCATGAAAACAAATCAGAGCTACCAACAAGCTCGATAACATTGGGAGAAATGTGGAGCATAGGAACAAATGAAAAGTAGTAACAAATCATTTTCATAATGAAACCCGCTCACATTAAAGAACAACGACAAAAACAATTACGAAAAGTAGACAAGCGATTGCAGAAAATTTGGGAGTTACAACGCGAATTGGGATATAAAAAATTAGAAAATCCTGTGCGTCACGGATGGTTCAAAGAAGTCGTCTTAACACACAAAATAGAACGCTATCGCAATTATGAACACATGATAGCTGCATTCAAAAAATGCAAAGCACAAATTTGGGGAGCAGACAAAGGAAAAGCAGAAGCCAATTGGTATGAATGCATGCAACGACATGAAATCTACGGAAGTTTTAGACTCATTAGTCGAAAAGCATACAACAAATTACCAGTGGAAGTACAACGACTTTTCAGCATGTATACATACATCAATTATTGGGGAAAAACACGATACAAGTATTACTTACACATTCCAAAAGAATGCTATCGTGTAAAATTTTCAAGAGCGTATGTAACGCATTCCAGAATAATAGATCCTTTGTTAGAAAGCGAATATGCAGTATTAGAAGCATTTCGAGAGAAAAAGGGCTATTACAATTTGAATGCAAAAGGATGGAACAAAAACAAACGATGGATGAAAAAATATCTTTTCAATCCTGAAAAAAGAGGCAAACGAAGAAGCACAAATGCACGATTGAAGCAACTTAACGGAACATCTTTAGCGTCATTAAAACAAGAAGAATCATGGCAAAATTAAAACTAAGAGGCAAAGACCTTATCGAAATAGGATATCCACAAAAAGGAAAAGTCATCAGCATTGCGATGGAAGTAATGCTGCGAAATTTCAAGCGCGAACGAAAAGACAAAGTGTTACAGCGTTTGAAAACCATCTTGAAGAATCCTGAAAAATATGTAGGAGATGGAACAGTTGGTCGAATCGCAGAAGAATTGGTCACGCCTGTGCAGGTGGAAGCACAACAACTAGAAACGAAACGTGCGCCGTTTACCATTTTTGGCGAAAACGGAATTGCCGACGAAGCCAAACATCAGTTGTATACGGCACTGAAATTGCCCATTGCAAAAGCAGGAGCTTTAATGCCTGACGGACATTCAGGTTATGGTTTACCGATTGGTGGCGTGTTGGCGGCAAAAAATGCAGTGATTCCGTATGGTGTAGGTGTTGATATTGGATGCAGAATGTGTTTGTCAATGTATGACATTCCCGCATCGTATCTCGAAGGACATCGCGATAAATATGTGAATATGCTACAAGAACATACCAAATTTGGAAGCTATGAAACACACAAGCGTATCAATAGTCATGAAATCTTTGATCGTTCAGAGTTTTCAGAAATTCCAACAGTAAAAAAGTTGTTTGGAAAGGCATACAAACAATTAGGTTCGTCAGGTGGTGGAAATCATTTTGTGGAATTTGGAATTGTGGATGTTTCGGATGAAAACAATGAATTCAACGTGCCTACAGGTAAGTATTTGGGAATTCTGTCACACAGTGGATCGCGCGGATTGGGCGCCAATATTGCGAAACATTATACAAGATTGGCAATCAAACAAACACCGTTACCCGGAGAAGCGAAAAATCTAGCGTGGTTGGATTTGAATACGCATGACGGACAAGAATACTGGTTGGCAATGAATTTGGCAGGCGATTATGCGTCGGCATGTCATCACGATATTCACAAGCGTTTGGGAAAAGCCTTAGGCGCACGACCAATTGCGATGGTGGAAAATCATCACAATTTTGCTTGGAAAGAACTAGTAGATGGCGAAGAACTCATTGTACATCGAAAAGGAGCGACGCCAGCACAAAAAGGTGTCTTGGGAATCATTCCAGGATCGATGACAGCGCCAGGATTCATTGTGCGTGGTACCGGAAACAAGCATTCGTTGCAATCGGCTTCACATGGAGCAGGACGACAATTATCCCGCAGAAAAGCCAAGCAAACCATCACGCAAAGCGATATCAAGAAGCAATTAAAAGAGCACGGTGTGACGCTAATCGGTGGCGGAATTGACGAAGCGCCCATGGCATACAAAAACATTCATCAAGTTATGGGCAATCAAACCGAATTGGTGGAAGTTGTCGGAACGTTCACGCCTAAAATTGTTCGGATGGATAAATAATTTCCTTTTGTCATTCCTGCGGAGGCAGGAATCTAAAAGAAGTTAAATATAAGCTTGTATTGGAGCATTCTCCAAATGAGATTTGCGTCATGCTGAACTTGATTCAGCATCTCACAAAGAGCTTAAACAAGCCGCTCCATCCTTGATGCAAAATCAAGAACACTTATATGTCATTCCTGCTGCTTGTGCTGAACTTGATTCAGTATAGGCAGGAATCCAGAGTTGCGTCTTCACAAAATACTAGGGAAACTACGGTTCTCAAGGTTTCTCTAGTATTCTAAATGGAGATTTTTATAAAAGTAAAAAAAGAAACGTCTTTGCGAGAATTTTGGGAAAAATTCGCGGCAATCTGTCTCTCACAAAAAGATAGACTATTTCGCTTTACTCGTAATGACACAAAAGAGAAAAAAATGGCAACATACACAAACGATATATTATTCATTCAAGCACTAGATAGTTACTCGTACGACTTAGAGCAATGTATACAAAAATTACAATACATTTTAGGTGGAGACGATCATGCAGGTGCCAATTATTTAATGGGAAAAGTATATCACGAACAAGCATACGATTATGAAAAAGCACGTGAATATTACCATCGTGCATTGTGTGTAGATCACGAATATGTAGAAACCTACTATGACTACACCTTATTATTAATCAATATCTGCGATTTTGACGAAGCTGCACATGTATTGGAAGTAGGTTTTTCATTGCCACAAACGGACAAAGCGCGCTTGCATTATTTACAAGCGATGCGATATGAAAAATTATTGCAGTTCAAAGCAGCTAAAAAAAGCTTAAAAGCAGCCAAACAGGCAGCGATGAATAGCAGTTTCAGATACTTTGCTGACGATCAATTACGACGTGTCGATGAAAAATCGAAGGTGGGAAAGAAGTCAAAAAAGAAAAAATCGAAACGAAAAAATAAAACAACATCTGACGTGAAGTTTACTTCTATGTTGGATTAATTTGATGAGAGTTTGGTTTAGGAATCGAGAATCAAGAATCAAGACTTTTCCATTTCGTTCCACAAGAACATTGAACGAAGCTGAAAAGTGTTGTGGAATCCACTTGGAAATCTTACGGATTTCTGAATATGTTGGAATGACATTCGAAAGGTCCTGGTTCTAGAATCTTGACTCTAGATTCTAGACTTTTCTATTACTACTTCTATTTCTATAATAAAGGCAAGTGATTTTGATAGAAACTTAGATTCGTCATTGCGAGCGTAGCGTGGCAATCTGTTTGTTTAGTTGTAGAATCATGCTATGATAGAAAAAGATTGCCGCGTTGTAAACTCCTCCAATGACGTTTCAGAGATTTTCAAATTAATACATTAAAAATCGTATCGAGAAGTACTTTGAAACTAGATAGATTTTTACGTAGGAAGAAACGATATCATGAAAGATCTTGATTCATTATTCTTAACGCTAGCATCTTGACTGAAAACTCAAATAAAAAAACAAAAATTATGGACAATCAATTTTGGGTTCAGATTTCTTCAGGTTCAGGACCAGAAGAATGCTGCCTCGCCGTAAAATACTTAACAGAAAAATTAACACGCTTGCCAAACTTTGACTTCAATGTGATTGAATTGGTAGCTACGAAATACCAAAATTATAAATCGGTTTGGTTACGCGCTACAGGCGATGCGATCGATTTTAAAAACCATTGGCAAGGAACGGTACAATTTATTTTTAGAAGTCCGTATCGTCCACATCATCAGCGTAAAAACTGGTTCGTGAATGTACAAGTGTACGTCATGCCCATACAAATTTCGTGGTCTCCAAAAGAAGTGCAAGTCAAAACAGCACGCAGTTCGGGAGCTGGCGGACAACATGTAAACAAAGTGGAAACGGCGGTAACAATGACACATATTCCTACGGGAATTACAGTACAAGCAAGCGAAGAACGCTCGCAATTTTTAAACAAAAAACTAGCATTTGTACGATTGAATATGGCAATTACAGAGCAAAATCAATTACGCAAAGACGCGATATCCAAACAAAAGTGGATGCAACACAAGCAGTTGCAATTAGGAAATCCGGTGCAAGTTTTTAAAAAATAATATGATTATGGGAGCACCACATAACAAAAAAAGACACGGCGAAGTATGGCCAAAAGAACGTATTTCGCTGTCGTTGTTGGAATTGCAATTTCTCAGAGAATTTGTGATTTTATCCGGCGGTTGGGCTTGGCATTTTTTGTTGCCAGCAAATCATACCGAATACAAACATGCGCACGATCATAAAGATATTGATGTCTTTGTCGATCCTTAAAATGTAGCAGAAGTCATGTGCGTATTACAACGACGCGATTTTAAAAAAGTTTGGACACGATACGATCATTTGGAAAGCGAAGAAAACTTTAGACGCTACGAAAAAACGGTGGAAACAGAGACAGGAAAATCGATGCGAATTACTATCGATTTCTTTGTGAAATCAGCAGTGCCCTCACGAAGTGTCAAAGAATGGATGGTAGTGGAACCATAATTTTTACTGAGTTTGTATAGCAATATTCATTCAAGTGATAAGTGTTGGGCAGTACAGGCTTCGCTAAGTTTATTAGCAAAAAATATCGATCCGCTTGATCGAGAAGAATTGGTTACCATTCCAAAAGAATGAGTAAAAGTAGCTGGAAAGTGAACGTCTATGTGATACTAAACCATGTGCTGAATCAAATTCAGCATCTCACATATAATTCGTCGTTTTCCAGCTATTGTATTTTATTCTTGAGGTGGTGCCCAACAAATGTCTTCTCCAACATAAATCATAGATGGACAGAATATAGAAATAAGCGTAGTCGTAGTTGTCGTTATTGCGCCTCCTGTTACTTGCTTTGCGTTTAATTCAGAAATTGAACGCTTTTTTAATTGCATTTTTTTTGAACTTTTTTTCATGAGTGTAAAATTTAAATGTTTTGGTTTCCTAATTATACTCAAAAAAGTATTTTTATTACTTTCTCTGTTGATGTTTTAGTGGTTCTTGTACTGACAAACAAAGATCTTCTCCTGCATAAATTGCAGTTAAACATAGAATAGAAATAATAGTGTTAACCGTACTTATTGGTCCCACTCCACCTGTAGCTTGTTTTGCGTTTAACCTAGAAATTGAACGCTTTTTTAATTGCATTTTTTTGGAACTTTTTTTCATGAGTTGATTTTATTTGGTTAATACATCTTACAAAAAAGGATTTGTCAGCGGTACTATTCATTTGATCGCGATGAATGTATGTTAATACTTTGCTTATCAAATACATAAAACTGCTTTTGACGAAATTCAAAACTCAATATAAATTATTATTTTCTGGAAAAAATGCCAAAACACTGACAAAACTGCCATTTGTTTTTTCAAAAAAAGAAGGTGATTTAGGAATGGTCAACTACTTCGGAGAAAGCCCGTGAAGCATTCAACGGAAACCATTAAAAACATTTTGACACAAGCGTCGGAGCATTTTAAATCTCGATTATTGAGTAAATTTGATATAAGTTTGTTTTTATTCTTGAATCTCAATAGTTCGTTTGGCTTCATTGCCCAATGCATCAACCACCGTAATTTTGTGAATGCCAGCACTTGGTTTGATCTCCATTTCGTGAATGGTTTCGGTTTCGCCTAAATACACTTCATTCAAATACCAGAACACTTTGGTATCTGGAATGGAATGTGCCAAACGCAAGATCACACCATTGGTTTTCCCATTAAAATCTTTTGGAAGAAATACTTTTGAGTTTTCTTCTGGATAGATAAAATCCATGCTTTTTCGGAACTCGGAAGTACAGTCTTTTCGAAAAGGTGGCAAGGTTTTGTACAGCGGATTTTTGTTCTGATAATAATATTCCATCAAAGGCGGCAATACAAACCAACTTTTGTGCAGCATTTGACTCAGCGGTTGGCAAGAGGAATTGACTTGATACCGTTCGTCCAAATCCAAATGCACGAGTGTATGATACGGACACGGTTTTGTTTTTAATCCACTGATTGGAATGAATTGTTTTATTTTTTCAGGACAGAGTTCAGAAGCTCTATATCCACTTGTGGCGCAAATTTCCACTTCTGCAAGTTCATCGTATGGAACATCAAACCATTCACTTTTTGGTAATATGTCAAATACATCAAATAAAATTGGTGCTGCCGCAACTGTTCCAATCAATCCTGGGCGACCTTCACCGTCGGCATTTCCAACCCACACACCGACAACATAATCTTTAGTCGTGCCAATTGCCCATGCATCACGAAATCCGAAACTGGTTCCTGTTTTCCAAGCAATTTGCTTGCTAGAATCAAAAAACTCCCAATTTTCTTCTCCTTCCGGACGGTTGACTTCTTTTAAAGCTTCATACGTCAAATACATGGAACCTGCATCAAAGATGGTTTTTTCTGCGGTCAGCGAACCAAAATCAATAGTTTCATTCTTCAAAAAAGTAGGTTCGCAAAATTCATTAGTAAAATACTGACTTGAATTTTCTCCAAAATGCGTCAAGGTGGATGAAAAAGCTGCATAGGTTTTACATAAATCCCATAAATTGCTTTCAGCTCCGCCAAGTATCAATGAAAGTCCATAGTGATCGGCATTATACGATATGTCTTTTAATTGTAATTTCTGCAAGTAATAATGAAATTTATCCAAACCATATTGTTGCAACATTCGCACTGCTGGCACATTTAACGAACGCGATAGCGCACGTTTGGCAGTCACTGCTCCGTCATAGGTTTCCTTAAAGTTTTTCGGATTGTAATTGCCAATTTGAGTTGGTACATCGGGCACTAGTGTATTTGGAAGTAAATCGCCCGCATCTAAAATTGCAGTATACAAAAAGGGTTTCATAATACTTCCTGTACTTCTCGGTTTGTGAACGATATTGACATCTTTTTGATGCGCTTTGTCCGTTGGTGTATTGCCTACGTAGGCTAAAACTTTTCGTGTTTTTACGTCTAAAACCAACACCGCAGCATTGTAAATTTGATTCTGTTTTAATTCCTTGTAATGCTTGGCAACAATGGCATTGGCTTCTTCTTGCAAATATGATGCTACCGAAGTTTGTATGCGTTTTCCTTTGTGCGTTTCCGTTACTTTGTCGAGTAAATGTGTAGCAGTTTGAGGAAGCGCAAATGGTTTTTGTGGCAACGGTTCTTCAATCGCTAAGTTATAGGTGAGTTGATCAATAATTTCTTCATCGAGCAGTTTCTTTAACAGTCGATTGCGTTTGTTTTTTAAGCGAATTTGATTTTTTCCTGGATAAATCAAACTTGGCGCATTGGGTAATACTGCGAGTGTTGCATTTTCTGCCCAAGAGAGTTCTTGTGGTCTTCTTCCAAAATAACGCCACGCTGCTGCATCCAAACCCACCACATTTCCGCCGAAAGGTGCATGCGAAGCATAGAGTTTTAAAATATCATCTTTAGAAAGTCGTAATTCCAATCGAGTAGCGAGAATAATTTCTATGGCTTTTTCAAAATAGGTGCGTTTTTGTCCTTTACGAGATAAACGAATGACTTGCTGAGTTAAGGTACTTGCGCCGCGTCGTGCGCCGTTGGAAGTCATGTTCTGCCATAAGGCTTTTGCCATTGAAACAGGATTGAATCCTGGGTGACTGTAAAAATACGCGTCTTCAAACTGTATGATACAGGTTTTAAATTTTTCTGGAACGGAATCTAATTGTGGAAAACGCCATTGTCCATCATCCGCAATTTTGGCGCCTAGCAAGATGCTTTCACGACTTTCAATGACCGTAGAAGTTGGGTCGTTAAAGAGTGTTTTTGGCAAACAGAAATAGTAGGCGATTAAAAGTATCACCAGAATAATCGTTTTGATTTTATTGTTTTTAATCTTTTGGATTATTCTGGTGAGCATTAATTAAAAGTTATTACATTGTTTAATTTGATTCTGAAGTTACAATAGTTGTGTTTCCACCACTTTGACCAATCCAGACATTGTTCTCTTTATCAAAAGCATACGATGTATTTGAACCAGAACTGTAAAAAGCAAAGCTTCCATTAGAGCCTGTTAATGATGTTGAATTACCACCACTTTGTCCAATCCAAGTATTGGTGTTTTTGTTGTACGCATAGGTTGTATTACTTCCAGAACTATAAAAAGCAAAGTTTCCGTTAGAACCTACAATATTAGAACTTCCACCACTTTGCCCAGTCCAAGTATTGGTGTTTTTGTTGTACGCATAGGTGGTGTTACTTCCGGAGCTATAAAAACAAAAGTTTCCATCAGAACCTACAATGTTTGTGCTTCCACCACTTTGCCCAATCCAAGCATTTGTGTTTTTATTAAAAGCGTATGTTATATTGCTTCCACTACTGTAAACTGCAAAATTACCATCAGAACCTGTTAATGATGTGGTATTACCACCACTTTGTCCAACCCAAGTTTTCGTGAGCTGATTAAAAGCATACGTCGTGTTGCTTCCGCTACTATAATACGCGAAATTCGAATACTTGCTTTCATTTAGTTGATTACTCAAGTTTCCATTTGCAGTATTTACATTTTCAGCATATAATGCGTACGGAACACTTAATAATTGACTTGTTCCTGTGATGGTATAATTGGTTCCTCCATTAATATCTGTTTCTATTTTGATAAAATATGGTCCTGTACTCCAATCAATCGCAGCAAAATCGTCAGAAGAGGTGCCACCACCAATCATAATCGTTACCAATCCGTTAGTGTTGGTAGAGGCCGTATGTGTTTCAGTATACACAGCTGTTCCTGTTGCATTGGTTTGTAAAATACTAGCGCGAATGCCAATATTTGTATCTTGGACTAACGCTCCAGTTGAGTTTCTAATAATAGCTTGGTAGTTTACCAAGTCTGGCGCTTGCGCAAAGGCAGTAATTGTACTAAATAACGTTAAAAGTGAAAGTATGGTTTTTTTCATTTTTGTGGTTTTTTATAGTATAGGATAAAAATGCCTATTCAGCAGTATAATTTCCTGTTAGGTTAAAATTGAGATATACTTTGTATAATGTAGGCCATCCAGCAGGAAAAGGATTTGTTATTATAGCTCCTTCTACTTCCAAAATTCCATCACTTAAATTATCTCCAAATTCTATATCTCCAATTCTAAATAGTATGTTTGAATAATCAGAAGTACTATAAAAAAAGTTATTCGCTACATCGTATTGCATCGTTGTATTTTGGGTGTAGTTTTGATTTAAAACAGCATTTATTGATGTAATGGAGTATTGTAAGTTATATCGATCTACTTCTAATTTATAAAATCCATTAGCGGGAATGACAAAAGCATTTCCATTTTCAATTAATATGCCTGACAACGAGTTTCCTCCATAGACAACACCTTCATTTTGAGCTGCTAAAAACTTAATTTCTGTTCCAGCAGTAAAATATTTAAAACCAACATAATTTTGATAGTAGTCTCCAAATTGTAGCGCAGTAGTTGCATCCCATCCATTAAAACTTCCATATGCGTATAATTGTGTTGGCACAGTAGCGGTTGTACCAGATGTTGGTAATGACAATTGTCCGCTATCGTTTACGCCGATTTCATATACTGTTCCATTCGGAGAGGTTAGTTTGATGGTTGCACCTGGTTGTGTGAGGGTAATATTGCCACCGTCATATTCTAAACCTTCATTTGTTTCAGTAAATTTTGTTCCGTTTTTGGCATACAAGGCATATGGAACACTAAGCAACTGACTTGTTCCTGTAATGGTATAATTGGTTCCACCTGCAATATCGGTTTCCGTTTTAATGAAGTAAGGTCCGTTACTCCAATCGATCGCAGAAAAGTCATCCGCAGAAGTTCCGCCACCAATCATAATGGTTACCAATCCATTAGCATTCGTGGTTGTTGTATGTGTTTCTGTGTATACTGCCGATCCTGTCGCCGAGGTTTGTAAAATGCTAATCTGCATTCCAATAGGTGAGTCTAACACTAAATTTCCATCAGCACTTCTAATAATAGCCTGATAGTTAATTAATTCAGGTGCTTGCGCGAAGGCACTCAGCGTAATAAATAGTGTTAAAAGTGATAGTATAGTTTTTTTCATATTTTTATTTTTTGACGATTTTAAATGTTTTGATTTCTTTATTGTTTTGAAGAATTTTTAAGAGATAGATTCCACTTTTAAACGCTCCCAAAGAAATCTGTTGCGAAGTAATGTTTGTTTGCTTGTTGATTAATTTCCCATTGAGATCATACATTTGAAAACTCAAATTTTGATGGTTTCCAACAGTGACTTTTACAATGTCAGAGGTCGGATTGGGGAATATCTGAACATTTACATTGTTAAATTGTGGATCATTAACGCTTAGGAGTTGTGTAACTTCTAAAGGAATTTGAACTCCTTGACTCACACTTCCGTCTGCGCTTTCTAAGGTTTCTACAGAAATCAACCCAACCGAGTAGGTGACACTTCCGTTACTGCCAGTGCTTTCGCTAGCAGAAGAAACAGTTGTTTCCTGTGCAGCTAGTAGCGACGTAAAAAGCAATACTGCTAAAAGAATAGTTTTTTGTTTCATATATCAGTTTTAGTAATTTTTACGAAGATCTTGAAAAAAGAATAAAAAATAAATATTAATGTATAAGCGTTTAAAAAATTTGATGAACGTACTATTTTTTCGTGAAATCGTATTCATGTTCTACTTTACAGATTTTCACATTGTACGACGCGTACCAGTCTTTGATACCTTTTTGTTGCGCCACCAAATGATCTGCTTGTTGTTTCCATTGCTGAATCGCTTCCAGACTTTCCCAATAACTTACGGTAATGCCAATTGCATTTCTTGCACTATCAATATCGATAAATCCGGTTTGTTGTTTGGCTAATGTCTCCATGTGTTGCGCCGTTTCTGCATAACCTTCTAAGGTTTCGGTTTGTGTTGAGGTAAAAATGACCGCGTAGTATGTTTTGAAATCAGAATTCATCCTATCGAATTAAAGAAAAACTACCTGTAAATGTTTGTCCGTCGGCCATTTCAAATTTGTACCAATAATCGTTGCTCGGCATCGGTCTTCCTCTATACGTTCCGTTCCAACCTTGAATTTGCTCAGGTCTGAAATAGAATAACAATTTTCCATAACGATCAAAAATATACATAATGGATGTTCGCTGTACTAAGGTGGAAATTCCTTGTACATTCCAGGTGTCGTTTGCGGTGTCGTTGTTAGGCGTGAAAAACTCAGGGAATCGAATATTGGCAATATCTACAATGGTATCATAGCAATCAGGATCTACAAAAAAGTTGGTGATGGTTTTACAGTCATTGTCGTTGGTTACGGTGACGAATATTTCTTGGGTTTCGTTTTCGGCGTAAAAAATTGGATCAATCGTGTTGATTTCTTGTTCGGCGTCTTCTTCCGTAAGGAAAAATTCAACCGTATAACCTGCGTTGTTCGTGATGATTAACGGATACGCATCATTCAGATTGAAAAAGCCGTTAGAGTTTGCATCAATATAACAATCGGTTAACTGACGCGCACTTGGTGAATTTACAATCGGTTCCACAGTTGGAATTGCCAAGATTTCGATGTTAAATTGCGTCAATTCATAACAATTCGTGTCTGTATCTTCCACACGAATAGTAATAGTCGCTAGATTGGAAGTCAGCGTGTAGTTTGTATTCAACGCATTTGTATTGTCATTGGCATCATCTGCGGAAGCGTGATACGACACCACCACATTTTGAGTGACATTTTGCAAGAGTTCCGCTTCCACGAGTGTGAGATCAAACAAGAGAGATGTTTCATTTTGACAACGCGTTAAGTTGCTCGGAACGGTAATTGGAATATTTTCTATGGTAATGACTTGAAACTGTGTCACCGCATAACAATTGGAATTGGTGTTTTCTACACGCACATACACCGCTTCTTGATTGGTTGGCGGATCATAATTTGCGCTCACCGCATTGGAATTGGAATTCGCACCTGCTTCAGTTGCATGATACGTTACGTTGACCGTTTCGGTTACGTTTTGCAATACTTCCGATTCTACCTGTGTCAAATCAAAAATACCGTTGTTTTCATTCGGACATTGTACAAGGTCATTACTTGGCACACTTATTTGTGGAATTGCATTCAGAATAATGTCAAACTGTGTCGTCTCAAAACAGTTAGTATTGGCGGCATTTTCTACACGTACAAAAATCGTTTCCTGTCCCACAGCAATTTGATAGTCAGGACCAATGGCATTTACACCTGCACTCGCATCTGCTTGATTGAGATGATAGCTTACATTCACAGCAGTGGTGTTATTTTGCAATAATTCGGTTTCCACTTGCGTGAGATTGAACGCACCATTGTTTTCATTTTCACATTGTGTAATAGGACTTGGCGGCGTGAGTTGCAATTCGCCACTGCGGACAATTTGAAAGGAAGCAATTTCAAAACAACCTGTATTGATCGTACTTTGCACGCGCACAAAAATAGGAAATTGTCCTACTGGAATTTGATAGTTTGAATTGATCTCATTTACAGCAACCGAAGCATCGGCTAACGTATTATAATACGAAATCGTTACTGGAAGCGTGTTGTTTTCAAGCAACTCAGTCTCTACCTGCGTGAGATCAAAAAAGCCGTTGTTTTCATCTTCGCATTGCACGATATTGCTTGGAGTAGTTATCTGTGGATTTTCACTCAATGTGACGATAAATTGCGTTGTCACAAAACATACAGGACTCAAGGCATTCTCTACACGTACAAAAATAGTTTCCTGTCCCAAAGAAGCTTGATAGTTTGGACTTATAGCATTTGCTCCCGTAGTTGCGTCTCCCATATTCAAATGGTAAGTTGTTGTCACTACAATGGAATTGTTTTGCAGCATGTCATTTTCTACTTGCGTCAGATCGATAATGCCGTTGTTTTGCGCTTCACATTGTATCACATCGTTCGGTGTAACAATCACAGGAAAATCATTCACAGAAAATGTGAATTGACTTATAGCAAAGCATTCATCGTTTGTATTTTGAACTCTCACATAAATTATTCCTTGATTGGCACTTGTGGTATAATTTGGATCTAACGGATTTACATTGGCATTCGCTTCATTTTCGGAAGCGTGATAACTAACTGTTACCGCATTTGTCACATTTTGCAAGAGTTCATTTTCTACATCGGTTAAGGTAAAGGATGCCACATTACTTCCATCGTCACATGCAGTTAACCCTGATGGTGTTGTCACATTTGGTACGGTATCCGTAATGATCAGATTGACTTCTACTACTTCAAATGCGCCCGTTACGGTATTCACCACTCTTATATAGACTGTTTGCATGCCTACTTGTGTATTATTCCATGCATCAGGAAGTGGATTTACATTGTTATTCGCGTCAGAAAGACTTAGGTGTGTCGAAGCTTCAAAATTGAACGCTTCGTGCAAACCTGCCGCACCAAACCAAGAACCAAAAGCAAAATTATTGGTAGCAATGGTCGTAAAAGTAAATGATTCTAAATCTATTTGATACAGTTCGGAAGTGGTGACTCCATACAGTTGACCAAGCTCACTGGCGAGTCCAAAAGTATCTCCAAGAATGGGTCCTAAATCGATGTGAGATACATAATTAAAATTTGCATCAATCGTTACTTCATACAGTCGTACACTGGCTCCAGTACTCCAAGAAATGTACATTTTACTACCTAAGATCACAAAATCACCACTTGGCGAACCGCTACCGAAATTGTGCCACACATACGGCGCGCTCATTTCATCACTGTCATATCGGTATACGTTACCGCCATTTCCCCCAAAATATAAATTTCCTTGTGTGTCAAACGATAAAGAGTTCGTATTAGGAACGCTTGCTACATTTGGAAGTGGATTTGTCGTACAATTTGTTTGATCTACTGAAAATATAGAGATAAAGTCCGTAGCGTAAATGACTCCATTTTCGTCCACAGCTACATCCGACAATGGAATTGCAAGATTACATATAACCTCAGGACTCTGTATGCCTAAGAGGTCATTTATCTGAATAATATGTCCTGTTGAAGTAGAAATTACAACAGCTTCTTCCACAATACCGTTTCCATACCCTTGTAAAACTTCATTTTGAACACTTAGAATATCAATTTCTGCAAAGCCATCATCATCACAGATCACAATATCTATAGGGTTCATTAGTTCAGAGGCTGACGTAGCCATTGTATTGCTAGGGTTTCCTGAGAAAGAAAAAATTCCCAACACTATAATGAGTCCTATGTTAAATTTTGACATATAGTTTTATTAATAATTTGCCTTTTTGATAGAAAAGCACAATCGGATTTGTGGGAGAGTATGCTAAGATAGGCAAACTTTGTCAATATTTTTTGCTTATTTCACAACTTCAATCCATTGTCCTTTCGTTCTCACAAAGAAATCATTATCATACATGGCTTCTGCTTGTACGCCTGGTAAGTAATATCTTCCCAAATAAGAAGCATTCAACAACACATTAAAAGTTTTAGCTTTTCCACGTGGCAAGTTAAAATAGAAATTCACACGATCGTCTCTAATATCTGTATGTCGCGCTTCGCTTGATGGTGTATTTCCATAATCGGTAAAACGTGTATTGACAATTTCCCAACCTGAAGGGAAAATTTCTGTCAACGCAATATCGCCGATAAATTCAGGCTTGTCATTGGAAACTGTGACGGTTGCCATAAAATCAGTTCCTTGGGTGAGTTGTGTCACATCAATCGGATTTCCTGCTTTGTCTTTATACGTAACGCGAACACTCAAATTTCGTTTTTCAGCGAGTTCTTCTCCTAGTGGTAATTTTCCAGTACTCAATACACGCACAAACAATACATTATTTTTTTCGTTCTGCACCTGAATGGTATTGCTTCCCTTTTTGATGTCTAAATCGCGTTGCGCAATCGCTTTTGTTGTTTGAATACTTTGTGGATTTTTTCCGTTAAAGGTGTAATTGATCTTGATATTTTTACCACCATTTTGCGTCACCATTTTCCCCATGGCTAACAAACAATATGCGGTGGTTTGTGTGCTCATCCAACGCGAAGAAGACAATTGTTTTGCGATGGTTCTGGATAATTCAATAGCATCCGTATCTTTTAAAATTACCATGGTCTCGAGTGCCATTGCACGATTTCGATCTACCGAACCGTACGTAGTGTCGTAACGTCTGTTAGCAGGTGTAAAGTTCACATTTGCTGTTCTGGCAATTTGCTCTGCTGCTTCTTTTTGGGACGCTAGTGCATACGCCGCAGCCAATCGCCATTTGGCATCGTTTGATAAATTATTCGACTCGCGCAAACGGTTCATAGAAGCTAAATCAGGAAAACCTGCGAGTGCTAAAGTGTACAATCGATATGCTTGTGTTACATCGCTATTATATCTACCATTTCGCCAAGTACGTGCAGCATTTTGCTGGTAATTGACCCACTTATTCATAAACGTTAGCGGTAAAATGTAGCCTTTCTTTTCGGCTTCAATCATAAAATGACCTGCGTAGTTTGTGCCCCAATCGTCTACCGAATTTTCACCAATCCAATAGCTCATGCCGCCATTTGGACGTTGGAAATGTGCCAAACGCTTGATACCTTTTTCTATGTTTTGATTGATTTCTCCTTTTTTCTGAGTCGTTAAGTCGAAAATATCTGCCAAATACAATTGTGGAAATACACTCGAAGTAGTTTGTTCAATGCAGCCATGCGGATAACGAATTAAGTATTCCATACGTGCGGTGAAATCCATTGGTGGTAAGGTGGAGAATTCTACGGTTGCCGCATTGCTTCCTGCTACACCAAAGGTATCAAAACTTAAGGTCTGCGATTCGTTTCCTTGTAAGGTTAATTCGTGAATTTTCTTTGCAATCGGATTTGGATTTTCTACATCTAATTCCACTTTGTACGATGCTTTTTCACCATTTCCTGTCGCCACCACTTCTATGGTTTGAATGCCTTTTATTTCGCTTACATCCAAATCAAAATACACCATTTTCTCATCTGGTTTGCTAAAGCTAATCGATTGGGTTTTGCTTCCCACAACCGAAATTCCATTTTGTAATTTCAGCTCCAGCGATACATTTTTCACCTTATTTTCCATCGCAAAAACCGTTACAGGTAAGGTCACTTTTTCGCCTGGACTTAATTTTCTCGGTGCAGTTGCCAACACCATCAACGGTTTTTTCACTTTGGAAGACTGTTCGGCATTTCCATAGGCTTCTGTTTTCGCATTTCCAGCAACGACCATCGTACGCACGGCACCAATATAATTTGGCATTTCAATATCATGTGATTGAGTTTGTCCTGCTTTTAGCGTGAAAGGTCCTAAATATTTGACAACAGGTTTGAAACGATTGGCTTTCTTGTTTTTTGCACCATTTCCGCCATCGCCACCACCAATCGCAAATACTTGATCAATGTCTCCACTAAAGGCACCAATAATATCATCGTAAATGTCCCACGTACGTACACCGAGTGCTTGTCGTTGGTAGAACAAATCCCAAGGATTTGGTGTTTTGAATCGGGTTAAATCTAACAAACCTTCATCAACCACAGCAATCGTATACGTCATGGCTTTTTTGTTTTCTTCGCTGACTTTTACGGTGAACGATTGTTCTGGACGAAGTGTTTCTGGCATTGTAATTTTAGGTTTCAGAATCGTCACAGGATTTTCTACCATAATCGGAATGACTCCGTACAAGCGAATTGGCAAATCGTTGGAAACATTGTCGTGTTTTTGTACCAAGGAAATATTCACAAATACATTCGGCGCCATTTCTTTCGTAATTGGAATCGTCGTGGTGGTTTGTTCGTTTGTTGTTTTAACCCACTTTGTACTCAGCACTTCTGTACCATTTTCAACACTCACCAACGCACGTCCGCCTTTTCCTGACGGGAAGGTAATCGTCGCTTGTTCGCCAACATTGTATGTTTCTTTATCCGCCGCAAAAATTAACATCTTCGCCGATTCGGAATTGCCGTCATTGCTTCTGCGCCACCAGTTTTTGTAGAAATAGGCAGTGCGTCCTGTAGCATGTCCGCTGACAGGATCGGTAATGTGAATTAAGTAACGTCCGCGATCTTCATCAGGAATGTTCAGTTTGAAACTTCCTTTTCCGTTGGAGTTTGTATTGATCGTAAACGTTCGGTAACGTTCGTGATAGTCACTGCCCGAATACGACGATAAATCTTCATACGACGAACTCCACCACCAACGCCAATTAATTTCATAGATTTTCACTTTCAATCCATTACGCTTGATCGGATTTCCGCGATCGTCTACCGTGACAATTTCAAAAGTATTGTCTTCATCCGTGTAGAATGAACCGTACAGTTTTGGTTCTGGAGATTGCAATCCTACAAATGAAGTATACGGTGCAAAATCTTTTGAGAACGCATCAATAGAGAAGTCACCACCATTTTCAAACACACGCGTTAAGAAAGAAGCGCGCAACATGCCTGGCGCATTTTTTTCTACGTTTATTTTTTTGGAAATATCGACTGAACCTTCTTCATTCAACTGTCCTTTGAACATGACAAATTCTTCTGCGTTAAACGTTCGCGTCGGATCGTTGAATTCGTATTTTGGAAACTTCTTAAAGGATGTTTTCGTGCTCGTCAAGCGTACATTGACTTCTGCTTTTAGGTTTTTCGCAGGCGCGCCGTGTAACCAAGCGGCTTTTAGGGTTCCTTCAATTGGTCTGGAATTGGCTAAGATTTCATCGTCAAAGTCAATATTGATCTTTAAACGATTTGGTTTTACCGTTTCTATTTTAAGCGTTTTGGAGAAATTCACGCCACCCACAAATACGTTGGCTTCCCAGTTTCCTGTTGGCGCTTCTCGGTCGGTTTCTACGGTGAATTTATAGAAATTATCTACGCCTTGGGTTTGGATATTTTTATAGACCAATTTGCCGCGCGCATCCGTCACTTCCATTTTTACAGGATGATTTTCTGGTAGTGGATTTCCAACATCATTCAACACAAACGCTAAATGCAAGGTATCGCCAGGACGCCACACGCCGCGTTCTCCGTAAATATATCCGTTAATGCCTTTTTTGATCTTTTTCCCTGCCACGTCAAACTTACTCATCGATAACGCGTTACCGTCGTTCAGTTTTACATACGTGATTTGATTGCCTTTGGAAACCGTTGCGAAAAAGGCGTTTTTGTCAGCATCAATCGTGGTTAAACCTTCTGAATCGGTTTGCCTAGAGGCGATTTCCTGTTGTTGATAGTTGTACAGCGTGACTTTGGCACCGTTGACAGGATCGGTCGAAATAATATCGCTCACGGCGAAATAATACGATTTGTTTTCGCCGCTTTTGACAATCACACCTAAATCAGACGCGAGAATGTTAGTGGTAAGAAAACGATCTCGTAAATAATATGAATCTGTACATGGATTTTCACGGTCGTTCCAGTTATACCGATAGTTTCTGAATTCGTAAATTTTGTTATCCCAATACTCTTCTTCATTTTCGTCTTCATCTTCACGATTTTGATAGTAATCGCCACGAGAACTTGGTTGATCCTCAGTTTTTATATCACCATCTTCACAGGCATAGAGCGAATATTCTTTTTTAAAGCTAAGTTCTACTTGATAAATCGCGCCAGGTTCCGCTGTGAACAGAGTGGATAAATCGATGCCGTAGGTTTTCCATTGTCCATCATTTTCGCCTTTGTTTTCAATCAAGTTGACGGTTTTCTTGGCGATGCGTCTTCCCACACGGCGAATGCTATATTGATCCAAATCGCTTAAGTTATTTTCCTGTAGAAACTGCAATACATTGTCTTGATATATTTTGATAATGCGCACATCTACAGACGACAAATTCATCGCTTGAAAGTTGAATGTTAAGTCTTTTGAGTTCGGCAGAATAGTCCCTTTGCTCACGGCGCGAAGCTGTGGTTTTTGTTGCTCAAACGTAATGCTTTTGGTAAAACCTTTGGTAAGTTTGTAGTCTTCTGTGTTTTTGATACCCGGAAATATTTCCAGCATGGTGGTGCCTTTGATTCTATTTTTTGGGTAGATGTTTAGGATGTTTCCATCCGTAGCGTAGGTACAGTTTTTTTGGTTTTTGAGCGTCACCAATCCCGCAAAGTTTTGATTTTTTGAGAGCGGATCAGTAAAGTTGATGCTGACTTTTTGTTCAGGACTTTGAGAAACCGTTATGCCTACGATAGAAAAGTTATTGCGTCCCGGAATCGTATAATACATGCCACCTTTTGCCTTTGCTTTGATTGGCGTTCCTATCCACTTGATGTTGATTTCGGAATTGTTTTCTTGTCGCTGAATGCTGTCAATTGTAAACTCATACGACGTATTGTTCAACACAGAAGCTTCCCATTTTATAGAAAGTGCTTTTCCGTTTTGTGTAGCAGAAAGCAATTCAGGTAATTTTTCAGCAGGAATGAAATCTGCTGCGCGCAAGGTTCCATTTAGATATTGCCATTCTTTGGAATACGATTGCAAGTCGTTGGTAGTGATAGAAAAATTAGGCGTCACCGTTTTAAAAATGAAGGTATACGTACTAAATTCTTCTTTAACATCTTCATACATATCGTCCAACTTTACCGTCACGGAATATTCTGTTTCTGGTTGCAACGGCACATCTGGTTCAAAGCGTAAGGTTTTGTTATTTTGAACGAGTAGTTTTCCCGTCACTTTTGGACTGATGCTGATGAGATCTGCTGAAATTTCTCCCGAATCACCTATATTTGGAAGTTGCTTTTGAAGTCCAATGATAATGGGTTCTGTCACCGAGACTGTTCCTGAGGTCGTTTGATATATATAGTCTTTGAATTCAAAAATATTATCTGCTTCAGAAGTTCCCGTGTCACACGAAAAGAAGCTAAAAAATACACAAAAAAGCAGGAAGAAGGTAGTGTTGCGCATGCTGGTTTTTCCTGTAAAATAGACAGATTTTCTCATAATATAGGTGTTATTTGAGTATTCGTTGTAATGTATTAAGAATTCGCACACTATTTACTAGTGTTCGTTCAGTTAGTCTTTGTAAATCCCGACTGTCACATTTCCTTTTTCATCCACCGTCGCTCTGTACATGCCTGGTGTGTTGAATTCTGCTACTAAATTCCCTTTTGCATCTATGGCAATAATTCCGCCATCGCCGCCCATATTTTTTAGCTTGTTTTGTACTACTTCTTTCGCCGCTTCTTGTAGTGACATTCCTTTGTATTCCATGAGTGCAGAAATATCGTGTGCTACTGCGGCTCTGATAAAATATTCGCCGTGTCCTGTTCCTGAAACGGCACAGGTTTTATTGTTTGCGTAGGTTCCTGCACCAATGATTGGCGAATCTCCAATGCGATTCCATCTTTTATTCGTCATTCCGCCTGTTGAGGTTCCTGCTGCAATATTTCCATTTTTGTCCAGCGCAACACAACCTACCGTTCCGTATTTGTAATCTTTGATGAACGGATCGTAAAAAGCGGTTTTGTCTTTATCGCGTTGTTTGGCTCTTTGCAGTGAATTGTATCGTGCTTCCGTGAAGAAATAACTCGTGTCAACAACTTCGAGTCCTTGCGCTGCGGCAAATTCTTCTGCTCCTTTTCGCGCTAGCAATACATGATCAGAATTTTCCATGACTTTTCGCGCCGCTGAGATTGGATTTTTCAAATTAGTTACACCAGCAACCGCACCTGCATTCAAGGTTTTTCCTTCCATGATAGAAGCGTCCAATTCATTTTTACCATTGTTGGCAAAAACGGCTCCTTTTCCAGCGTTGAACAAAGGTGAGTTTTCTAAAATATGAATCGTTTGTTCAACCGCATCTAAACTGGAACCGCCACTTTGCAGAATTTCGTATCCTTTTTTGGCTGCTTCTTCTAGTTTTGCTTTGTAGGCTGCTTCTTTTTCTGGCGTCATATTCTTTTTTAAAATCGTTCCGGCACCACCGTGAATCACCAATCCGATACTATTGACAGGTTTTGTATCGACTTTTTGTATTTTTTCTTCAGAGGAAGGATTTGCACAACTATAGATTAAAAAAATAGCGAATAAGAATAGGAATGCAGATTTTTTCATGCGTATGGGTTCGTTTGATTAGTGCTTTAAATGTACATAATTTCAGGTTGGAAAACTGTTTGTTTTTCAGATATTTATTCACAATAGAACATAAAAAAAGCTCCAAAATATACTTTTAGAGCTTTTAAGTTTTATGGTATATGTTTATTAAGCTTCACATGGAATCGTTACTGATTGCTCACAGTTGTTATATTGCCATGATGGCTCACACTCACACGCAGTATACAATTCACTATACCAAGTACAGGTACGAATATCTCTTGTAAAAAAGCATCGAATTAAATCTAATGTCAATGGACTAGGATCTGGAGCTTGTGCACCTCCATTTAGATTGGAAATTGACGATTTTTTAAGCTTTAATGATTTTAAATTCTTTTTTTTCATGATGTTAGTTTTTTGTTAAAAAGGTTGACATGGAACGTCTATAGAAAATTCACATGGATCTAAAAATGAACTATTACAGTCAAATCCTTGTGTTGGAGGACAACATGCCGTATTGAGCTCACTAATCCATGTAGTTGTACATTGTGTATCGATACCAAATGTAAAGTCACATACAGTAATTGGTTTTGTAAGTTCAATTGATATAGGTGCGCCACCATTCAATTTTGAAACCGATGCTTTTTTAAGCGATAATGATTTTAGATTCTTTTTTTTCATAGGTATTCATATTTAAGGTTAAGTTTAAGCTTCACATACATCTCTACTATCCACTGGGCAAACAATTCCCCAAGACGGACAGTTTACATTTTGTGTATATGGACAACAAGCGGTGTTTAGTTCGCTATACCAAGTACACGTTTTTATTAGGAGACTTGTGCAGTTTCCACCTCCAACAGTACAAGAGATGTGAGATGCAGGTGCTGCTGCACCACCTTGTACATCATCGAGCTTAGAGATTCGCTTTTTCCCTAAGTCAAGTTTTTTTCCGAATTTCTTTTTTTTCATGATTGTTATATTTTACAGTTAACGAAAAAAAGATATAGAATAATAGCATCAGTAAAGTACGGTTTTACCTTACTTAACACTGTATATCAGTCATTTAATTTGTTTGTGGCAGGTTTGTCAGACTTTTTTGCAGAATGTTCAAACGAATATAATATTACCGCTTACAACTACTTCGTTCTCGATTATCGAATGCATAGTTTAAGATGATAAAAAATGCGTAATTTTAGAATCTAAAATACGAATGTCATGGCTATACAAAAACCGTTCAACCTGAATAAATGGGTTGAAGAAAACAGAAACTTATTAAAACCACCCGTAGCAAATAAAAACTTATATAAAGAAGCAGGTGATTATATTGTGATGATTGTAGGCGGACCCAATGCACGAAAGGATTATCATTATAATGAAACAGAGGAACTATTTTATCAATTAGAAGGAAATATAGAAGTACACATTCAAGAAGATGGCGAAAAGAAAACGATGAAGCTAGGTCCTGGTGATATGTATCTGCATCCTGCCAATATACCACATTCGCCTGTACGTTATGAAAATTCTATTGGTTTGGTGGTGGAGCGCAAACGAAAAGGAACCGACTTAATGGACGGTTTGCAATGGTATTGCGATAACTGTAATCATAAATTGTATGAAGTTCGTTTTCCGTTGAATGACGTAGAGAAAGATTTTTTAGGACATTTTAAACATTTTTATTCTTCACTAGCATTGCGAACGTGTACTAATTGTGGAACCATCATGCCTGTAGACAAGCGTTTTGTTGCTGATGAAGAATAACTATTTCTTTTCCATACTGAGTCTACTAATTTTCACGCTATACGCCTGCGAGCCTCAATTGGCACCAGAAATGGTGATTGAAAAATCGTTGGAAGAAGCACATGGCGGAAAAGCTGCGTGGGAAACACCCAAAAGATTGGTCTACGAAAAAACGACGAAGTTGTATGACAGTTTAGGGAATGTTGTGCGTATCAAAAAACAAACATTTTACAACATTTTGCAACCTAGGTTTACTTCAACTGCCATTTGGGTAGAAGACAATGTGGAAAAGCGGATTATGTATGATGGTAAAGAAACTTTCGTTTTTGAGAACGACAAACCAATCAAAGATGCTTCTGCTGTAAAGGCAGCGTACAAAGAAATCATGGCAGCGCAGTATGTCTTATGGCAACCGTATAAATTATATTCAGACAAAGCTACCTTAGAAAGCCAAGGAATTGTTCAGTTGGAAGACAAAACAAGTGCCTATCGAGTGCAGGTAACGTATCCCAATAGTGATGTCATTTGGTGGTATTATTTTGACATTAATACGTTTGTGCTCAAAGAAAATTTAATCCAACACAACGAAACAACCTACAGTCAAATTGTAAATATTGAACAAGAAGAAAACACAGGATTGCGTTTGCACAAGTATCGTAAAAGCTTTAAAGTAGATGTGGTAAAAGACCATAAATACTTGCGTGCAGAATATTGGTATAAGATCATATCATTAGAATAAGAAGTCTATTAAAGATTGGCAGAATTGTACTATCTTCGCAGAAATTTAACAAAAACACTAAAAAAAGTTATAAATAAATGGGAGCAGTGACTACTGATTTTGGAATCAAAGAAGCTTTGGCAACGCTGGGCTTAAAAGATATCAATGAAGGAACTTCAACAGGTTCAAACAATTTTTCGAATGGAGAATTGATCGAATCGTATTCTCCAGTTGACGGAAAGTTGATTGGAAAAGTAAAATCTTCAACTAAAGAAGATTATGAGCAGGTTATGGAAGCTGCCACTTCAGCTTTTAAAACATGGCGAACAATGCCAGCGCCGCAACGTGGTGAAATTGTACGTCAGTTTGGAGAAAAACTAAGAGAAAAGAAAGAAGCACTTGGAAAATTGGTTTCGTACGAAATGGGGAAATCCTACCAAGAAGGTTTGGGAGAAGTACAAGAAATGATTGATATCTGCGATTTTGCAGTCGGATTGTCACGTCAGCTACACGGATTAACGATGCACTCAGAGCGTCCAGGACACAGAATGTACGAGCAGTATCATCCACTAGGAGTTGTGGGAATTATTTCTGCGTTCAACTTTCCAGTAGCGGTTTGGTCATGGAATACCGCTTTGGCTTGGATTTGTGGCGATGTATGTGTGTGGAAGCCTTCTGAAAAAACACCAATGTGCGGTGTGGCTTGTCAAAATATTGCGGCTGAGGTTTTTGCTGAAAACAATCTGCCAGAAGGAATTTCTTGTTTGGTAAATGGTGATTATAGAGTGGGAGAATTTTTATCGAAAGACACACGCATTCCGTTAGTTTCTGCGACAGGATCAACTCGTATGGGGAAAATTGTGGCGAAAGAAGTAGCAGGTCGTTTAGGAAAATCGTTGTTAGAATTAGGAGGAAACAACGCCATCATCGTTACGCCAGATGCAGATATTAAAATGACCGTAATCGGTGCGGTTTTTGGTGCTGTTGGAACAGCTGGACAACGTTGTACATCTACCAGAAGATTGATCATTCACGATTCTATTTATGATAAAGTAAAAGATGCGATTGTTGCGGCATATGGACAGTTGCGTATTGGAAATCCATTAGATGAAAACAATCACGTGGGACCTTTAATCGATACAGATGCAGTGAAAATGTACGAAGCCGCATTGGAAAAAGTAGTCGCAGAAGGCGGAAACATTGTTGTAGAAGGAGCAGTATTAGAAGGAGAAGGCTACGAAAGCGGATGCTACGTAAAACCTGCCATTGCAGAAGCTGATAATTCTTTTGAAATTGTACAGCACGAAACATTTGCACCAGTATTGTACTTATTAAAATATAGTGGAGATGTAACCAACGCAATCGAATTGCAAAACGGAGTTGCACAAGGATTATCTTCAGCAATTATGACCAACAATTTGCGTGAAGCAGAACGTTTCTTAAGTCACGCAGGCTCTGACTGTGGAATTGCCAATGTAAATATCGGAACATCAGGAGCAGAAATTGGTGGTGCTTTTGGTGGAGAAAAAGACACTGGTGGCGGACGCGAATCTGGATCTGATGCTTGGAAGATTTACATGCGTAGACAAACCAATACGATCAACTACACCACAGAATTGCCATTAGCGCAAGGAATTAAGTTTGATTTGTAGTAGATAGAAAATAATATACCATAGAAAAATCCGCTTTGTTATGAAGCGGATTTTTTGTTTATGATTGTTAGACTCGCTTTGCTGTTGGAAACGCTGACGCTTTAGACTTGCTTAGATGCTTGGAATTTTGATAATTTGAAAATGTGCAAATGCATATGATACGTCATTGCGCGTCAGCATGACAAAGCAATCTGTGGCTTCAACTAACAGCTATATTTTATGATAAACAGATCACCATGTCACTAGCGTTCCTTTTATGCTGAGTAAGTCGAAGTATGTGATGACGAATCATACATAACTGAAGGGCTTTTTGCCAAAACCACTTACTTTTGTCACAGAAATCGAATGACATTCATATATTTTATTAAGTAATTTTCTACTCCTATCTAGAAGCCAAAACTCTCTTATTTCTCCCTTTTTCAGTAGGATATAATTCAGGAAGCGGATCGCTTTGCCAGAATTCTTTGGTGTCAATATCCAAAATTGAAAGTCTGCCCCAAAATGCAGCGCCAGTATCTACATTCCACACATTATGTGCTTTCATCGGGATATGACTATTATAATTCAATGTCGGTGTATGACCAATGTAGATTTCTGTATAGTGTTCAAAACGTTGTGGTGCGTAGCGTGGATTTTTTAGGTTTTCAAAGCCTATTTTTTCTGCCAAGACTGCCGCTTCAACCAAAGTTCTGTCTAAGTAAAAATTGTTTGGATAATGTTCTTTTAAAACGCCGCGCGTAGACGTAAATCCTGCATGCAAAAACAATCGATTTTGCTCGTCAAGATGGTAGTTTTCTAAATTTTCGTAGAAGTTTACGTGTTGTTGTTTGTTATAATCTACACGTGCATAACTTTCCAGTGTTTCTTTTCCTCCATGAATATACCACACATCTTTGATATGTCCGTCAAGCAGCCATTCGTGACACCAAACATCGTGATTTCCACGAATGAAAATACATTTTTGTTGGGTGTTTAGTTGTATCAGGAAGTCTATCAATTCGGCAGATTCACTCCAGCCATCTACATAATCGCCCATAAAAATTAGCGTATCTTCAGGCGTGACTTGCGCGCGTTCTAATACTTGTGTCAGCGCTTTTAATCCTCCGTGAATGTCTCCAATAGCAAATGTTTTCATCAGCGTAAATTTTCCCTAAAATACTATAAAAATTAATGAAGTACATCAATTTGTATTTGATAACTTATTGATAATATTTTGTTCGCGTATTTGACATAATTCTCTTAGGATTACTATTTCTTTTGAAAGATTCCTGTTTTAGAATCATCTATTTTATGATAGTTTAGGCTTTCATCTTTCGTATACACAACTTTTCTTTTTTGTTGCTTAGTAAGAAAAGCAAGGTGTTTTTGATCAATTTGAAGTGCGTTGAATAGTTCTTTTACGAATTCTTTTTGATGCGTTTCTTGTATTAAAAAATCAATCAAAATTGAATTGTTTTTCATCTTAATGTAAAGACAAGACTCAAGTGTAGCGCGATCCACAAATTCAGCTTCAATTTCAATCCATTCAATAGCATCTAAAGAAAGCTCTTCAATCAATTTTTCTTCACTTGAAAAGACTTTATACTGATTGAATTTTATTTTTTCGTCTTCAATGCTGATACTTTTCTCAACATCAGACTCTTTCTTTTTAAAAAGACTTTTGAAAAATTGTATCATTCTTTAAACACTATAAATTCTGAAGGAACAGCTTCCGTCAGCCAAACTCCGTTTTCAGACTCATAAAAAATATGTCCTTGCGCATGCATTTCCCCACTTTTTACAGTGAGAATGATCGGTTTTCCACGTCTGCTTCCTACATTGGTTGCGGTTGCTTTGTCAGCGCTTAAATGCACATGGTGTCTGCTACCTTTAATAAGTCCTTGCGACTGGATTGATTCCAAAAACTTTTCAACCGTTCCGTGATATAAAATATTTGGCGGCTCCTTGGGTTGAAGTGCCAAATCTACCTTTACAGAATGTCCTTGATTCGCTCTAATTTTTGTGTTGTCATCATTAAAAGAAAAGCGCTTTTTAGTATTCGTAGCCACAATTTGTTCCAATTCTTCCATAGAAAGTGAATATTCCTCAGCATTTATCTTTTCAAGTAAAATAGCAACCGAAGTCCAGCCGTTTTCATCGAGTGTAATTCCTAGTTTGTCTGGGTTATGTCGCAGTACGTAACTTAAAAATTTGCTTATTTGTTTCGCTCTTTTGCTCATTGTAATTGTAATTTTTTCCGCAGTTCTTCGCCTTCTGGCAGAAAAGGACGTTCTGCGGGAATTTGTAGTTTGTCCAATTGACGCGCTTTGACAAATTCGTATTGTTCGGCCACAAAGGCAGAGATATCTTCAATTTCAATAATATCATCTTTCGCATACGAACGAATAAATTGGTTTCGAATGCCAATTTGAATCGCGCGTCGCTCCACTTTTCCTCCATACGGATTGTGATCAGGGTCCCATTGCAAACGAACATTAGAAGATTTTACAGCTTTTTGCCATGTTTCTTGTGATTCATACAATTCAGGTTTGAAGGTAGAATGTACGGCATTTTCTAAATACTGTTGAAAAGCTTCGCGTTTTAAATGAATGGCAAGTACAATTTCTTGTCCCGCTTTCGTTCCCCAACCGTTTCGGTACATCATCCATAAAAAATTAGGTTTGATCCACGTCATGCGTTCTACACTAAATTTTCCGCCAAAAAATTGATTTCGTACTGCAAAATTCCCAATCGCTGGTCGATAGGATTGATATACAATTATTTTTTCATCATCGTATTGTGCCATGATGTGATGTCCGCTTTGTGGCCATTCTCGTTGTTGTTTTATATAGTTTTCTAAATTGAGTTTCATGTGTTTGTTAATTGTTGATAGATCTCATAGTTCTCTGTATCAAAACAACAGAAATAGAGTTCCTCTATGTTATGTTTATGTGTGTATGCTGCAACAGTTTTTAAAGCAATTTCAGCCGCTAATTGTTTCGGAAACCTATACACGCCTGTACTGATATTTGGAAACGCAATGGTTTTGATGTTATTTTTAATCGCCAAATCCAAACTGTTTATATAGCAATTGGCTAAGAGTTGTTTTTTATCACTTCCGCCGGCATTCCAAACAGGACCAACGGTATGAATTACATACTTGGAAGGTAATTTTCCAGCTGTAGTAATGACGGCTTCACCAGTTTTACATTTTCCTTGTGCCGCTCTAATTTTTTTACAGGCTTCCAAAATTTCGGGTCCGCCTTTTCGGTGAATCGCGCCATCTACGCCGCCACCACCTAGTAATGATGAATTAGCAGCATTGACAATAGCGTCTAGGTTTAGTGTGGTGATATCGGCTTGTATGATTTGTATTTTCATGATTAATTGATGGGAGTTTGCTCCAAAATATTTTTTACAGTTTGTCCAACAGGAATTCGATATACGGGAATTTTGATGTTGTATTGCTGTATGTGTTTTTTTATTTCAGTATCGATCTCTTGTTGGTAATATCGCGATGAAAAATGTCCTAAAATTAATTTGTCTATCTTGATATTGGCAACCATTTCAAAAACTTCATCTAAAGAACTGTGTTTGTTTTTCTTCGATTTTGTATTGGTTTCTTCTTTGGTTAAAAATGTCGCTTCATGAATGAGGATTTCACTATTGTGATAACGCTCATAATCTTCAATCGGTGTATCTGCCGAATACGATAGGATATTTCTTTTTACTTCGTTTGTCAGGAAATCGTCTCCATGTTGTTTTTTGATATTGATCAATTCGTCTTTGTGTAAATTTATGAATTCCGTTTTGAGTTTTCGCTTCGTTTCAAATACTTTAAAGCTAAGACTTTTCAACAAACCGGGTCGCACCACATGACCATTTTCAATCGCTTCTACTTGTATTGAATTTTTGACTGAAACAATTGATTTATCTTCAATAGCAAGCCAATTTGTTCCCGTATTATGCGGATCAAATTTGGTAAAGAACTCTTTTAAAAACGGAAACGAACCTGAATCTTTCGGATAGTAAATTGTAGGTTTCAATCCCGCAAAAAGTTGATTGAATTGTAACAAACCTGTCAAATGATCTCTATCGGCATGCGAGATAAAAGCATGTTTAATTTTTCCCGCTTTTCCCAACAAATTTGAACAAACGCCATCGCCTGCATCAAATAAAATACCTAATTCTTCTATAAAATACCACGTTGCATATAATGCTGTTGAGTATCCGTGTATGGTGAGTTTCATGTTTTTGTAATTTTAAATCCTTACTGTTGAATTTTAAATGTTTAATACTGAATTTCAAGAAGAATACTAAAAAGCATTCAATTATAAGTAACACTTATGACTTATTTTTTACCCTATTCAATTGTGCTTTTTGAAGTTTTCATGGTTATTGAATGTTTACAGTCATCCAGAAAATGCTAACTAACATGAGTTCGACATAAGAAGTCATTAAATCGCTCATAATTTATCGAAAAATATACACTTGTCAGTTCGAGCGCAGTCGAGAACACTATAAAAATTAAAACTTCGATTGAATCTCGACTGCGCTCGATTTGACAATTTCTGTAAATTATTGACTATTGTATATTTAACAGAATAGTTATATCGAACTCACATTAACTATATTTAATCTTACGCAAAATCCGAATCGTTGCTTTATACAATTCATAAATATCACGATCGTACTTTTTGAGGATGGATTTTGCGCGATCTAGTTTTTCTCTAGCTTCGTGGAAACCATTCAAATAACAAATCATATACGTGGCAGGCAAATTACGCAAATCGTGATCTTCATTTTCAGTAATCGGAATGTTTTTGTGTAATTTATCTAGAATGACATTATTGGTATTGTAAATATGATGCAAGGTTTTTTTGTCGAATTGCGGCGCTTCAAAGATCAAATTCGTATCAATAAGATACATTCCGTTGGGTTGAAAAGTAATGGTCACTTTTTCTAGCGGATAATAGTTGTACTTGTTTTGCAAGCCAAGCGGGACATATTCCACAATGGTAAACACATCTTCGTTAAAGGTAATTTCTACTTGATCTAGTGCGGAATAAAACAATTTTACCTGCTCATTAATCAACTCAATATCCACACGAGAATAAAAGGTTTTATCGCGCTTTTTTTGTTTGATTCCTGCCCAACACACAATAAATTGCTCTTTGAAAACTTGGTAGTGCGAGTCTAGATTTTCATGTTCATTATTGATGAAATTGATCACGCTGTCTAAAGTTAACTTGATATTGTTTCGTGCGCTTTTTTCAATCGTTTTGACAATTTCAGAATTCACATCTTTGATCTCAATATCAAAGACTTTTGGCATGGAAATACTACCATCACGCAGAAAAATAGAACCGCCGTAATATTTCCAAATGTTCTTTCGCAACGATGTAATTTTATCATTCGGACGAATCGTCACCAAACCCACTACTTTTCCTTTTGGCAAATGCGGAAAATAGATATTTTCATACTGCACAATCGGCGGATTTTGCAAATACGCATTCACTAAATTTTGAATTTTACTATCGTCAAAAAAGTCCACGCCGACAATGCGGTTGTCTTTATCTTCCACACCAATCACGATATACGAATTGTTCTTAGGATTGCTGTTGGAAAGCGCGCAAATATGTTTCAGAAACTTAGCTTTCCCTTCCTTTTCCCCAATATTCAACTTCCGCTTTTTGTCATAAAAACTATTCTCATCGTTGTGAGCGAGTAAGTTTTTAATCAAAAGGCGTTTATTGATCATAACAATGTGAGTTCTTTTTGAATGTTTTCTCTAGCGACGGCTTCCCACAAATCATTATACTTTTCGGTGTAATAAATTCGCGGACGTGCTAGAAAATGCTGCAATACTTTTTTTCTTCCTTTTTTATACATGAAATTCGGAAACATGGAATATTCCTTGCGAATTTTTTGAGTATATGAAAAATAACTTTCCCAAGGTGTTCCCAAAATTGCCAAATCCCAGTCCAAAAGATAGGCATTATCTTCATTTTTGGTGTTTAGGACTTCATGTTTTTTTGTAGAAATTATCAATTCTGCACAATTTTCGATCTTTTTTTGATCAATTTTCAACGTTTTGAGTTGTTTTTGGGCGAATTTGGCACTTTTTGCTTCGTTGTTGCTTTTGGTAGCATTGTAAATAATATCGTGATACCAAATTGCAAATTGCAAGACATCATAATCAACTACATGTTCAGCATCTGTAGAAGCCAAATGCAACATGTAACTGATGTGTTGTAAGTTATGATAATAGCGATTTTGCTGACTGTATTGCGCTTTGATTTCTTCCCAGTGATAATCTATAAACTTTTTATCATCGGTATATTTAGATTTTAAATCTTCCCAAAGCGTATACAATCTATTATTCATCAGGATTTCTTTACAATCCCACTCGAAGCCTGCGCAGTACACAACACTAACAAATCCGCAATATTGACATGCGGTGGGCGAGATATAATAAAATACGCAATCTCCGCAATATCTTGCGCTGTCAATGCCTGATAACCTTGATACACTTTCTCTGCGCGTTTGGTATCTCCTTTAAAACGGACATCGCTAAACTCCGTTTCCACCAATCCAGGATTGATCGCTCCGACACGAATTCCATGTGCATTCAAGTCCAATCGCATTCCTTGATTTATAGCATCTACCGCATGTTTGCTGGCACAATACACATTTCCGTTCGGGTAGACTTCTTTTCCTGCTAACGACCCAATATTTAGAATCTGACCTTCGTTACGTTCCACCATTTGCGGAATGATGGCGTTGCTCACATATAGTAATCCTTTCACGTTGATGTCTAGCATCGCATCCCAATCGTCGATACTTCCTTTCTGAATTGGATCTAAACCATGTGCATTTCCAGCATTATTCACCAAAATATGAATGGTTTGAAAAGTTGAAGGCAACGAAGCTACAGCCGCTGCCACTTTTTCTTTATCACGCACATCAAAATTCAACGTGTAGATTTCTGTAAGTGCACTCAATTCTTCTTGCAATGCGTCCAAACGTTCTTGGCGTCTTCCACAAAGAATCAAACGTATCTTATTTTTAGCAAATTCACGCGCAATCTCACGTCCAATTCCACTCGTAGCACCTGTAATAAAAGCTGTTTTCGTCATATTCATTTCCCACGCAAGTGGGAATCTTATTAAATTAAACTAAAAATCTCAATTCTCAATACTAGCGTCTCACTACTAGAATCAAGGAACTTTATGCCCCTGACTCTCCACCAACAATGTAAACCAATCTTCCAAAGACAAATCAATCTCAGTAGCTTTCGCAGCATTCGTAATACGTTCAGGTGTGGTCGTTCCAATCACTGGATGTACATTGGAAGGATGTTTTAAAATCCACGCTAAGACCAATTGATCTTTAGTCGCGTTGTACTTGTCGGTCAACTGATCTAAAACCTTGTGAATTCGTTGGGTTTGTTGGGTTTTTTCTCTAAACACACTTCCGAGCGGTTGCCACGCCATTGGTAAGACAGAATTCGTAATCATATAATCGAGCGTTCCATCGTGCAAGGCGTCAAAATCAGTGACTGAAAACTGAATTTGATTGGCGGTAATGTCGTTTTTAGTGCCGATCATTGTCATTTGTGAAGGTGTAAAGTTGGAAACTCCAAAATTTCTAATTTTCCCTTGTGTTTTGAGTTGATCAATCGCTTTGGCAACTTCGTCCGGATGCATTAGCGGACTTGGTCGGTGTAGCAACATCAAGTCCAAATACTCAGTTTGTAAATTTTTGAGCGAAGTTTCAGCCGACCAAATAATATATTCAGCCGAATAATCATAATGTTTAACAGTATTTTGTCGTGTTTCTGCTTGATATTGAATACCGCATTTGGAAATAATTTCAATACTTTCGCGATCCATCTTACTTTCGGCAAATGCTTTTCCAAAATCGGCTTCGGTCGTATAACCGCCATAAATATCCGCGTGATCGAAAGTAGTAACACCAGCATCTTTGCAATGATGCATCAGGTCAATCATTTGAGAAGTAGAGAGTTGTTTTCCCCAACTTCCCCAAGTCATCGTACCTGCAATAATTCTTGAATAATTTGAATTCACAGTTTTTAAAATTTATACCGTAAAAGTACGAATTTGAATCGTAGCTTTTTCGTCATTCTGAACTTGATTCAGAATCTCACAAAATTAATAGCTGCTGTTATGCGAAGCTGAATCATACTGAATCGAGTTCAGCACAGGAGTTCAGCTTGACGAGATATCAAAAACAAAAAAAGGATCTAAGTAAGTCTAAGAGCGACAGCGATACTAAAGCAAAGCGAGTCTAAAAGATTCCCGCCCACGTGAGAACAAATCTAAAAAACCGACGCCCGAATCTTCTTCCAAAGTCTGGTCAAAATAAACCCTGAACTTAGTGCAACAATAGTGAGACTCAATGCCAGTGTGGTTTTTCCGTAAATCCAATAGCCAGTTGAAAACATAATGCTGTAAATAAAAATCATGGCAACCAACATCGCTAAAATCCCAGAAGGTACATTCCAAGGTTGTTTGTCTGTCACAATCTCAACATTTGCGGCTTCAGCATCGGCAATTGTCTTTTTCCAACCAGGACCACCAGGTTGAATCTTTTTGTAAAAGTTGAATAAGGTTTCTTTCGTTTCTGACTGTGTCATAAAGGTAACTGTCAACCAAACAATAGTCGTAATCAAAACAACCAATGGAAATTTCATATAACTTGGCATCCAACCTTCAACAGTTATATCATTGACTTGATGTGTAAATAAAGTATCTCCTATTGAAGTAAAATTAAATAATAAGGATACAATTCCAGAAACCGCCATCGCAGAAATCTCACTCCAAGCATTGATACGCCACCAAAACCATCTCAAAATAAAAATTAATCCAGTCCCAGCTCCGAACATGATAATAATGTCAAAAAGTTGTTTAGCATTTTGTAGAAATAAGGCAAAAATCGCACTCAACACCATTAAAATGACTGTTGAAATTCGTCCAACGTTTACCAATTCTTTTTCAGAAGCATCTTTTTTAATAGTTGTCTTGTAAAAATCATTTACAATATATGAGGAACCCCAATTTAAATGTGTTGAAATCGTTGACATATACGCAGCAACTAGTGAAGCCAATACCAAGCCTAACAAACCACTTGGCAACTTGGTTAGCATGGCAGAATATGCCAAATCGTTTCCTAATTTATCTGCGGGAATATTTGGAAAAGCCGTTTGAATGCTGGCAATATCTGGAAAAATTACCAAGGAAGCCAAGGCAACTAAAATCCATGGCCACGGACGCAAGGCATAATGCATAATATTAAAGAAGAAAGTCGCACCAATGGCATGATTTTCGTTTTTTGCAGCCAACATACGTTGCGCAATATAGCCACCACCGCCAGGTTCTGCCCCTGGAAACCATGAACTCCACCATTGTACTGCCAGCGGAATGATAATGAGTGTGATAAGAATTTCAGTATTATTAAAATCAGGAAAAATATTGAGTTTATTGGCTACATTTTCATGCGTGATTAAGTTCCCCAATCCGCCAACTTCTGGAAGATTTACACAATAATACGCCGCACCAATGGCACCAGCCATGGCTACAAAAAATAATAAGAAATCTGTATAAATAACGCCTTTAAATCCGCCAATGGCACTAAAAAGTACGGTGATTGCTCCTGCATACAATACGGTTTCCCACGGTTGTAATCCTAGCATGACACCGCCAATTTTAATCGCAGCCAGCGTAACTCCCGCCATGGCAAATATGTTAAAAATCACACCTAAATACACTGCACGAAACCATCGAAGGAATTTAGCAGGTTTTCCACCGTAGCGCAATTCATAGAATTCGATATCAGTAGCGACATTCGATTTTCGCCACAATTTTGCATACACAAAAACTGTCAACAATCCTGTAATTAAAAACGCCCACCAAACCCAATTGGAAGACACGCCATCTTTTCGAACAATATCGGTGACGAAATTTGGCGTATCAGTTGAAAAGGTAGTTGCCACCATCGAAACTCCCAAAATCCACCAGGGCATATTTCGACCTGATAAAAAATATTCTGTGCTATTTTTCCCAGAAGTTTTAGAAACATAAATTCCGATTCCTAAAACAATTGCAAAAAAACCAAAAATAAGGCTGTAATCTAATCCAGATAATTCCATAAAATACAATTCAAAAAAAAGCAATACATTTGGTGCACTACCATCTGTAAGGCTTTGAGTTATCAGCAAAAGATAGGATCGTATACGATCATCTATGCTTTTGAGTTTTAAAGGCTTCAATATATAAATATCCTTAATATTTTAACCTATTATTAACAGCAAGAAACGAATAATTTTGACAATTTGCATTGTTAAAATGTGATTAGTAAATTCACGCCTCAAAAAAAACCTAAATGGAAGAGACAATAGATATTAGAGCCATTAACGAAAAAATAGAAAAAGAAAGTGCTTTTATTGACTTACTTACGATGGAAATCAACAAAATTATCGTAGGACAAAAGCACATGGTAGAGCGTTTATTAATTGGCTTGCTAGGGAAAGGGCATATTCTGTTAGAAGGTGTTCCTGGATTGGCAAAAACGTTGGCAATTAATACGCTAAGTAAAGCAGTGCAAGGAAGTTTTAGCAGAATTCAGTTTACGCCCGATTTACTTCCAGCCGATGTTGTAGGAACGCTTATCTACAACATGAAAGAGAATGACTTCTCAATTAAAAAAGGACCAATTTTCGCAAACTTTGTCTTGGCTGATGAGATCAACCGTGCACCAGCGAAAGTACAATCCGCATTGTTAGAAGCGATGCAGGAAAAGCAAGTAACGATTGGTGATGAAACCTTTATTTTGGACAAACCATTCTTGGTAATGGCAACACAAAACCCTGTAGAGCAAGAAGGAACCTATCCGTTACCAGAAGCGCAGGTAGACCGTTTTATGCTAAAAGTAGTGATCGATTATCCTAAAATGGACGAAGAACAATTGATCATGCGTGCCAACTTAAAAGGAAGTTTCGAAAAAGTAAGTTCAGTCGTTTCTGTGGATCAAATCATCAAAGCGCAAGAAGCTGTGAAAGAGGTTTACATGGACGAAAAGATTGAAAAATACATCTTGGATATCATCTTTGCTACACGTTATCCAGAAAAATATAAATTAGAAGACTTAAAACCATTAATCAGTTTTGGAGCGTCGCCTCGTGGAAGTATCAACTTAGCCAATGCCGCTAAATGTTATGCCTTCATCAAACGAAGAGGTTACGTAATCCCAGAAGATGTGCGTGCCGTTGTACACGATGTATTGCGTCACAGAATCGGAATTACCTACGAAGCAGAAGCTGAAAATATCACATCCGAGGAAATCATCAACAAGATTGTAAATGAAATTGAAGTACCTTAGGAAGTTATGAGTTTTAAGTGTTGAGTTGTGAGTTTTTTTCTAAGAACATTTAATGTTTATTATGAACCAACTGAACACTGAAAACCGTTCACTGAACACTGAAAACTGAGTACTGAAAACTGGAAGCTGAATACTGAAAAAATGGATACGAAAGAGTTACTTAAAAAAGTACGGAAAATAGAAATCAAAACGCGCCGATTGAGCGATCATATTTTTGGAGGAGAATACCATTCCACCTTTAAAGGTCGTGGAATGACGTTTAGTGAAGTGCGTCAGTATCAATTTGGGGATGATGTGCGAAATATTGATTGGAATGTAACAGCACGTTACAACGAACCGTACATCAAAGTATTCGAAGAAGAACGCGAACTCACCATGATGTTAATGGTCGATGTCTCAGGATCAGAACTTTTCGGAACCAACTCACAATTCAAAAACGAAACCATCACCGAAATCTCAGCGACTTTAGCATTCTCTGCTATGCAGAACAATGACAAAGTGGGACTGATATTATTTTCAGACGAAATAGAATTGTTCATTCCTCCTAAAAAAGGAAAATCCCATGTATTGCGCATCATTCGTGAACTCTTAGAATTTACGCCAAAAAGTACCAAAACAGATGTTTCACAAGCATTGCGATTTTTATCGAGTGTGATGAAGAAAAAGGCAATTGTTTTTATTCTTTCAGATTTTATCGCCGATGAGTACGAACAAACGCTAAAAATTGCTGCCAAAAAACACGATCTCACAGGAATTCGCATTTATGATCAACGCGAAGAAACCATTCCAAACTTGGGAATTGTACAAATGTTAGATAGTGAAACGGGCGAAACCATGTTGGTCAATACAGGGTCAAAAACGGTTCGAAACAATTACACCAACTATTACAAAAGCAAAGTCAACTACTTTCAGGAATTATTCTCCCGAAGCGGCGCAGGAACCATTAGCGCTAGTGTGGACGAAAGCTATGTGAAAAAATTATTAGGCTATTTTAAAAGAAGAGGCTAAGCGAATTATGAATAACGAATTACGAAGTAAGAATACAAAAGAACAGCGATCTGTCATGTTAAATTCCTTTATTGGAAAACATGTGTGGTTGGTGTTTTGTATGCTATTCACAACGCTAGCATTCGCACAAAAAGTAGAATCGGTAGTCGATTCAACCGAGATCAAAATTGGAGAAGAAATTAAGCTTTCCATCATGGTGGAAACCGATACGACGGCAAGAGTAGTTTTCCCAGAAGGAAATAATCTGTTCTTACCGTTGGAATTGTTGGAAGCGTATGACACAGACACGATCAAGCAAGATTCGAAATACAGTCTGATCAAAAAATACGGTCTCACACAGTTTGATTCAGGAACCTATTACATTCCAAAACAAAAAATACTCATCAACGACAAGCCGTATTTTACGAAAGATTCTGTTCGTATTGCGGTGGCAGATGTTCCTGTAGATACGCTCAAACAACCGATGTTTGACATCAAAAAAATCACCGCAGTCGACAAAGGAAGCGGCACTTGGTGGATTTATCTCTTAATCATTTTAGGACTAATTGCGCTATTTGGTGCGTATTTTTACTTCTTCGTATTCCAATTAAAGGAGAAAAAGCGAAAAAAGAAAAAAGCAGAAATTCCAGCGTATGACAGAGCGTTATTGCAGTTAAATGAATTGGATAAATCGAAATTTCTACTCAATTCTGAATACAAAGATTACTATTCTGAACTCACCAATATTGTTCGTCAATACATTGAAGAAGAAGTGCGTATTGATGCCTTAGAAAGTACAACGGCAGAACTCATTCGTAAAATAGAAGCACAAAAAGATGCAGGCTATTTAGATTTGAAAGATGAAACCATCAAAAATCTAAAAAATGTTTTACAAACGGCCGATTTGGTAAAATTTGCAAAATCCAAACCAGATGATAGTGTCGTAAAAGCAGATCGTAATTTGGTGGAAAATATCGTAGTCGAAACCAAAGAAGCGATTCCTGAAATCTCGGAAGAAGAATTGCGCAAAGACGAAGAATACCAATTACGTTTACTAGAAGAACAACGCAAAAAACAACGTTTCAGAAACACAGTCATTGGAGTCGTAGCAATGATCATCGCTTTTGGCGGGTTGATCGGTTATGCAACGCTACAATATGTAAAAGAAAACACCTATGTTGGACACTCAATGGGCGATTTGCTAGAAGACGAATGGGTAACAAGTCGCTACGGGACATCAGACTTTACGATTGCCACTCCGCAAGTACTGAAACGTATGACGCCAATAAAAATTAAAGATTCTGCAAACGCAGTCTCAGAAACAGATATTTACAGTTACCAAAGTCACTTGGCGCCATTTTCTATCGATTTGGCTGTGACAACCTTCAAGAAAAAGCCTGAAATTACGTTGGATGATATAGCAGAAGGCATTCTAAAGAAATTTGAAGAAGAAGGCGCCACCAAGCTGATTGTAAAATATGACGAATACGAGTCGCCAACAGGTATCAAAGGACTCAAAATGTACGGTTCAGGAATTTTTGTAGACAATCTAAGTCCGTTCAGCAGTACGCAAGAACGCGATTACGAAGCCTACGTATTTGAAGAAGGACGCGGCATACAAACCATCACCATGATGTATGCTGAAAATGATGAAGATGGAAAAACTTTGGTGGAACGCATTTTAAGTTCCATCTCGCTAATAGAAAACAACAATGATCGATAACTATACATTTGCACATCCACAATTTTTCTGGTTGCTATTGGTCATTCCGTTAGCAATCGCTTGGTATCTCTGGAAAAAACCAAAGCAATTGGCAGACGTAAAAATGTCAAGTTTGCAAGGGTTCAAAGCAACGCAAAGTATATTGCCAAAATTAAAACCGATGTTGTTTGTATTGCGTTTATTGGCATTGGCAGCATTGGTCACAGCATTAGCGCGTCCGCAGACGAAAGAAGTTTCTTCGAGAATCAAAACGAACAAAGGAATTGACATTGTCATGGCAATTGATGTGTCGGCAAGTATGTTGTCCAAAGACTTACGCCCAAATCGATTGATCGCGCTTAAAAAAGTAGCGGCAGAATTCATTGAAGGACGCCCAAGTGATCGAATTGGATTGGTGGTATATGCAGGAGAAAGTTTTACCAAAACGCCAATCACAACGGATAAAAACATCATTCAAAATGCGCTAAAAGACATCAAGTACAAGCACGGCGAATTGATCGGTGGAACAGCAATCGGAATGGGACTGGCAACCGCAGTCAACCGTTTAAAAGATAGCAAAGCCAAAAGTAAAGTCATCATTCTATTGACTGACGGAGTAAACAATGCAGGATTTATTGAACCGCAAATCGCTTCCGAATTGGCAGTAGAATATGGAATCAAAACCTACACCATCGGAATTGGAACCAACGGAATGGCTTCCACGCCAGTCGCACTAAATCCAGATGGCACGATATTATTTAGAAACATGCAAGTGGAAATTGACGAAAAGCTGTTGAAGCAAATCGCCAAAACCACGGGAGGAAAATATTTTAGAGCCACCAACAGTAAAAAGTTGGCGGAAATCTATGAAGAAATCAACAAGTTGGAAAAGACAGAAATCGAAGAATTCCGATACACAAACTATGAGGAAAAATTCAGGATATTTGTGTTTTTTGCGGGAATTTTATTGTTGATAGAAATCCTATTGCGCAACACTTTATTTAGAAGTTTTATTTAAAGATGAGCGCAAAAGGAGTCATTATATTAGGAAGTTCGCGAAGTGAAGGAAACACGCATACGATTGTTTCTGAGCTGCAAAAATTAACAAATTTTGATCTGATTGATTTAAAAGAATACAAAATTAATCATTTTGAGTACGATCTGAAATATGACGATGATTTCAATGCGCTGTTCAAAAAACTAACAGCAACCTATGAAATCTTTGTCTTTGCAACGCCAATCTATTGGTACACGATGAGCGGCGTGATGAAAGTGTTTTTTGATAGAATTTCAGACTTTCTATTTGAAGAAAAAGACATTGGAAGACGCTTGCGCGGAATGAAAATGGGCGTGGTAAGTTGCGGATCGAATCAAGAAATTAAAGAAGGTTTTGAAATGCCTTTTGTAGAAAGTGCCAACTATTTGGGTATGGAATATGTCGGACATATTCATACGTGGATTGAAAATACAAAAATAACGCAAGAAGTGCAGCAACGCATTGCCACGCTTGCAAACCGATTGAAGGAACACTAATTTATGTTAGAAGAAAAAAAATATTTTTACTTACTAATCATCATCCCAATTGTGGTGTTGGTTTTCATACTCTTGCAGTTGTGGAAACGCAACGCACAACGCAAATTTGCCAACAAGCAATTATTAGAACGCTTAAGTCCAGAAAAATCTACTTTTAAACCGATTTTAAAATTAGTGATTTGGTGTTTGGCAATCGGATCGTTGGTGGTGGCGTTGGTGAATCCGAAAATTGGTACGAAATTGGAAACGGTCAAACGCGAAGGTGTCGATATTGTCTTTGCCGTAGATGTCTCTAAAAGTATGTTGGCAGAAGACATTTCGCCAAGTCGTTTGGACAAAGCAAAGCGAATTGTCTCTGAAATTATCAATAATTTGGGAAGTGATCGTATCGGAATCATCGCATACGCGGGAAGAGCCGTGCCGCAATTGCCAATCACAACGGATTTCTCGGCAGCGAAAATGTTCTTGGGAAATCTGAATACAGACATGTTATCTTCGCAAGGAACGGCCATTAATGACGCGATTCGTTTGGCAAAAAGTTATTATGATGATGTAGAACAAACCAATCGCGTATTAGTGATTATTTCGGATGGAGAAGATCATACAGGCGGCGCAGGACAAATTGCCGAAGAAGCTACGAAAGAAGGGATCAAAACCTATACAATCGGTGTCGGAACAGCAAAAGGTGGACGCATTCCGTTGAAAAGACGCGGTATTGTAGAATCGTACAAGCGCGATTTGCAAGGCGAAGTAGTCATTACACGACTTAATTCAAAAACACTTGAAGAAATTGCCTCAGAAGGCGATGGCGAATATATTGACGGAACGGTTACGGAAGAAGCGGTCGCTTTCATCACAGACCAACTGTCAACAATGAACAAAACAGAATTTGAAGCCAAAAAATTCTCAGAATTCCAAGATCAATTTCAATGGTTTCTCGGATTGGGAATCTTCTTATTACTGTTAGATGTTTTTCTATTAGAACGAAAAACAGCATGGTTGCAAAAGTTAAACTTATTTAATGAAAAAGGATCATGAAGAACTTAAAAAATATACTATTTGCATTCTTAATTGTTTCTGTGTCATACGCACAAGACAAAGATGAAGAAGCATTTAAAAACGATTCAAAAAATTACACGTACAAAGCCAATACAGCGGTACAAGACAGCAGTTACGCAGATGCAGAAGCGGAATATAGAAAAGCGATTTCTAAAGACGGTGAAAACGTAGCGGCTAAGTACAACTTAGGAAATGTATACTACGAAAATGAAAGCTACGAAGAAGCGTTCAACCGATACAAGCAAGCATCTGAAGTAGCCACCACGAAGGCTGAAAAACACAAAGCCTATCATAATATGGGGAATGTATTCATGAACAACAAAGAATACGAAAAAGCAGTCGCAGCTTATAAAAAAGCCTTGCGCAACAAACCATCGGATGATGAAACGCGTTACAATTTCGCCTTAGCAAAAGATATGCTCGAGAAAAATCCTCCGCAAGGAGACGATGACAAGGACAAAAAAGACAAAGACAAAAAAGAGCAGGAGCAGGAGCAAGACAAAAAAGATCAAGATAAAGACGATCAAAAAGACAAAAACGAAAACCAAGGAGACAAGGAGAAAGACGAAGGCGGAAAGGACGACAAAAATAAAGACGGCGAAGGCGACAAAGAGAAAGAAAAACAAAAGAAAGATGACAAAGATGGTCAAGGAAAAGCGGACCAAAAAGACGATAAAAACAAACAGCAACAACGTCAACCAAAACCCAATCAGTTGTCGCCTCAGCAAGTAAAAAGCTTGTTAAAAGCAATGAACAATGCGGAAAAGAAAACGCAAGACAAACTGAACGAGAAAAAGGCTAAAGGCGTGAAAGTAAAAGCTGAAAAAGACTGGTAATTATTAGAAAAACAGAGACAACAACGAGGAAAAGTTCGTTACAACAGATGAAATTTACAAGACACATATTAATTGTATTATGCGTACTATTTTCAAGTGTTCTGAGCGCGCAGGTAAAATTTGAAACCAAAGTGAGCAAAAAGAAACTGGGCGTAAATGAGCGTTTGAAAGTAGATTTTGAAATGGACCGAGACGGCGATAACTTCACCGCACCAAGCTTTTCAGGATTTCGTGTAGTGGGCGGACCGATTCAATCCATGAGTCATGTGTGGAACAACGGTCAGCGTTCGTTCTCTAAAACTTATACGTTTTTCTTGCAGCCAACAGCAGAAGGAACCTTTACCATCAAACAAGCAAAGGTGGAAATTGACGGACAAGTCTACAAAACTCTACCTGTCAAAGTAACCGTTACCAAAGCGATTGATAAACCCAAAGACGGCAACAACTCTGATTATATGATTTCGGAAGGCTTGCATTTGGTGACGGAAGTCTCAAAAGGAAATCCATACTTGAATGAACCTGTAACGGTTTCCTATAAACTCTATGTAAAACCAGGCATCAATGTGAACGATTACCGCGAATTGGGCAAACCGACATTCAATAATTTCTGGAGTCAAAACATTCAAACGCAAATGCGCGCGGAGCGTACGACGTATAAAGGAGAACCATATTCGTATGTAACCTTAAAACGCTTTGTGTTATATCCGCAAAAAACAGGGAAACAAGTTCTAGAGCCATTCTCAATCGACTTGCAAGTTTCCGTCCCGACGAACCGTAGAGATGTATTTGGACGTCGTTATGAAACGGTGCATAAAACCTTGTCTTCTTCGCGAAGAACAGTCAATGTAAAAGCCTTGCCAGAAGCAGGAAAACCAGAAGATTTTTCAGGTGCAGTTGGCGCTTTTGATTTCAAAGTAACAACAAGTAAAAAATCGTTAAATGCTACGGAGTCGCTTCAAGCGAAGATAGAAGTTTCTGGAAAAGGAAACTTGAAATTGTTTGAGTTGCCAAAGTTGAAATTACCAAGTTCCTTAGAAGTGTACGATCCTGAATTTTCAGAGCGCGTGACGACACGAATCGCAGGAATGCAAGGAAAAATTTCGGATAGTTATACGGTTGTGCCGCAATACAAAGGAAAATATCCAATTCCAAGTGTGTCGTTCTCGTATTTTGATCCTTCTGACAAAAAATACAAAACCTTACGATCTGACGAAATCATTATTGATGTGATAGAAGGTCCTGTCAATACCGCTACGGCAGAAAATACAACAGGCAATCAAAACACAACCCAAAAACAATTGGTAACCACCAACGGTTCACAGTTCAGATTCTTAAAAACAAATGCTGACTTAGTTGCTGTAGAAACAGAAGATTTCTTTAAATCGAATCTCTTCTACGGATTGCTATTAGGGCCTTTCTTATTGATTCCAATCATTTTATTAGTGAGAAGAAAAAAACGCGCGTACGACAACGATATTCAAGGAAGCAAAACCCGAACGGCAAATCGTTTGGCGAAAAAATACTTATCAGAAGCGAAAAAGAAACTCAACGACAAAGAAGCGTTCTACGAAGTGTTGGAACGAGCATTACACAACTATTTGCGTGCAAAATTGAGCATAGAAACTTCAGAATTCAGTAAAGAAAAAATCAGTCAACTGTTGACCGAACGCAATGTAAATGAAGATACGGTGAATAATTTTATCACCTTATTAGAAAGTTGCGAATTTGCGCGTTATACGCCAGCTTCCAACGTAGCGATCAACAAAGACTATGAGAAATCGGTGCAGACCATTTCGCAAATTGACAAACAAATAAATAGATAAAGAAATGAAAACAAAGCTTACCTATCTCCTTTTCGTGTTCATTTCTAGTAGTATGCTAGTGTTTGGACAGGACAATGCAGCCTTGTTTGAAGCGGCAAACAAAGCGTATAATGACGGAAACTTTCCAGAAGCCATTACACAATACGAATCTATTTTAGAAACAGGAAATCACTCCACCGCGATTTATTACAATCTGGGGAATGCGTATTACAAAAGCAACGAGATTGGTCCGAGCATTTACTATTTTGAAAAGGCTTTACAACTTTCACCAAATGATGAAGACATTCTCAACAATTTGGCATTTGCTAAAAATATGACGATTGATGCAATTGAACCACTACCAAAAACACAAATCTCAAAATTTGTAAGCAGCATTACGGAAATGTTTACGTACAACGAATGGGCTTGGATTGCGGTAATTTTTGGATTTTTATGTGTGATTTCGTTTCTCTTGTATCAATTCTCGTATCAAACGCTAAAAAAACGCATCTACTTTCTCATCAGTTTTATTGCTTTTCTCTTCATTTTGGGAACAGTTTTCATTGCCTATCATCAATATGGAAAAGCACAAAAAGATCGTCCTGCCATTGTATTTGCGGAAGAAACTGCCGTAAAAGCAGAACCAAACTTGCGTAGTGATGAGGTATTTGTATTGCATGAAGGCACCAAAGTGCAAGTATTAGATACCATAGATAACTGGAAAAAAATTCAACTCATCGACGGGAAAATCGGTTGGATTATTGCAGAAGACGTCAACGAATTGTAAGCAGATTTCATTCGTAATCCGTATTTTTACACCTGAATAACACAAACAGGCAAATTTGTCTAAACTGAATAGATACACACTCATAAAATGCGCTATGATACTTCCCTGTTTTTCAGATGAGTTGTATGTGTGGTGAATTTTATTGGGTATGACAACCATACGAACTAACTGATGAAAAACCTTTTCTCTAATATCAAAGGCGATGCTTTTGGTGGAATTACCGCTGGAATTGTCGCTTTACCACTAGCATTGGCTTTTGGAGTTTCTTCTGGATTAGGTCCGAGTGCAGGATTATACGGAGCCATTTTTATTGGATTTTTTGCAGCTTTATTTGGAGGAACCAACACACAAATTTCAGGTCCAACAGCACCAATGACCGCCGTAAGTATGGTAATCATTGCGGGAATCATTGCTGCCAATAGTGGCGATGTAGACAAAGCACTTCCCGCAATTTTAACGGTTTTTCTTTTATCCGGAATCTTTCAAATTGGATTAGGCGCTATTGGATTAGGCGCATATATAAAATACATTCCTTATCCTGTAGTTTCAGGATTCATGACAGCGATTGGAGTCATCATTTTAATTACGCAAATACTGCCTTCTTTAGGATATTACCCAAAAAATGATGCGGAATATGTAGCGCAATTCAAAGCACAAGCAGAAGAAGTGATTCTAGAGGATATCTTACGCCAAGAACAAAAAGAAGGTATTTTGGTGCTGGAAAACTTTGAAGAAACAGCACGACGCGGAAAAGAAATCTCTGAACAAGAAATTGAAAAAGAATCGAAAACCTTGGCGAAAAATAATGCTTCTGGAGTGATTGGTGCATTACGCGTCTTCCCAAGAGCCATTGACAAATTGGTAGAAGAATTGCAAAATCCTTCAGAATATACATTTCTGAAAAGTACCGATGATGCTACGAAGAAAAAATCATATTGGCTAGAAGTTATTTTAGTGTTAGGAACAGTTTTTATTATTTATGGCTTCAAGCGAATCACCAAAGCCGTGCCGAGTACGTTGGTAGCGTTGTTGGTCATGTCGGGAATCGCATATGGTTTCGGACTCAACTACAAACCCATCGAAGAAATTCCAGGAAACTTCCCAATGCTAAGAATGGAAATCTTTACCGAATTTAGTTTAAGGACTATCACACCCTATATATTTACAGCACTAACTTTAGCATTGTTAGGTGCGATAGATTCGTTGTTGACAAGTGTGGTTGCAGATAATATGACCAAAACAAAACACAAACCGAATAAGGAATTAGTCGGACAAGGAATTGGAAACTCGATTGCGGCAATTTTTGGTGGAATTCCAGGCGCAGGCGCAACGATCAGAACGGTTGTAAATATCAATTCTGGTGGAAAGACGCGTTTGTCAGGAATGATTGCTGGTGTATTACTTTTAATCATTTTATTGGCATTAGGACCTGTAGCATCACAAATTCCCGCAGCCGTATTGGCAGGAATTTTAATTACTGTTGGAATTGGCGTGATGGATTATAAAGGCTTACGTGCGATTCCGAGTTTGCCCAAAGACATCAAATTAGGTCCGCTAAAATTAAGCTCAGAAGTAGTAATCATGCTGACGGTGCTTGCCTTGTCTACGTTTTGGGATTTGATCTACGCCGTAGGAATCGGGTTGATCATCGCTTCGTTGATGTTCATGAAAAAGATTGGAGATATTACTGCGAAAGGTTCAGACATTAAAACTTTGCGAGAAGAAGCTTGGGAAGATGAAATGGATTTCCCTGAAAATTTAAAAGAAGAAGTTTTCATCAAACATATCAAAGGACCATTGTTTTTTGGCTCTACGAGTGAGATTCAAGCTTTGTCGAAACAGTTGCCTGAAACCGCACAAACGGTCATCATTCGCATGGGACGTATGCAATACATGGATCAATCCGGATTGTATACCTTAGAAGATATCTTGGTCGACTTAAAAAACATGGATTGTAAAGTGCTATTTGTCAACATTCCAGCACAACCGCGCTACATGATGGAACGCATTGATCTCATTCCTGGTTTAATTCCGGAAGAAGATTGTTATGATAGTTTTGAGGATTGTTTAGAGTGGATTAAGGAAAATGTGAAAGACGTAGTTTCCTCGCTTGACAATAGACCATAGTTTTATATTCGTTAAGTGTGTGCATTCTTAGCCTAAAACAACAAATCAGCGATAAAGTCAAAAATAAAACGGAAGAAGCTGTAAATGATATAAAAAATGAGGATGATTAAGGCAAGCAACATCAGTAAACAAAATCCACAACCTTTTTGTCCGCTTTTTAATGTAGTTTGAAAAGTGCCATCATTACGACGAGAAGTATCTTCAACTTCCTCATATTCATATGCTGCTAGTTGATCGTTTGGTAAAAAATAACCTTGCCAGCCATCTTTAAAGTCAGGTACAGACAATACCCATTCGGTGCCGCAGTGAGTGCATTGAAATACAGTTTCTTGGGTATTTTGTGGTAATTGATTGGAGTTTATGACACGAATAAATGTTCCGTCTACAAGCTTTTTTCCCAAAGCTTTTTCAAAAGCAGCATAATCTTCGGCAGAAAAGAAACGTTCTGTTAAAAAGCCGGCGCAATGTTCACACATAAATAAGAGAGGTAATTTTGATCTATAAGTAGCTATTTAGTAGTTTTTGTTACTTGTTTATGCTTTCTTTTTAACGTAGTGGTTTTCAGCTTCGTCTTCAAAGGCTGTATCGTAGGTCTTTCGCCAAAAAGATGCTCAATATCTGGATATCCACAGAGTTCACACATACGTCTAAATCTTAATTTTCGTTGTCCTCAATTTCCTTTAAATCGTTTTCTTGCGCACGTTTTTCTTCTAACTGTTGTGCTGTATCGGTTTTGAATGTATCTAAGTTACCATTTTGATTTGTTTCTTCCAAAACATAGGCAAAAACAAATCCGCCAACATCTTTTACAGGCTCATATAAGGTAGATTCTTCAATTTTATCTTGTTCTACAAAGGTCATTGTATTGTTAGTTCGCTCAAAAAATACCAAAGCTGCACCGACAATCACTGCCACTTTCAATCCGCCAAAAGCGCCACCTAAAAGTTTATTCAAAATTCCGAGCGAAGCAAAATCCGCCACTTTCGTCAATAACTTTCCAGCCATCGTAACAGCGACTAAAATTACAATAAAAGTAACGGCAAAGGCTGCTAAATTGACATATTTCTCCTCCCAAGACGGGAAATTCTCCACTAAAAAGTCGCCAGCAAAGTATGAAAAGTGAATGGCGCCGTACAATCCTACGATCAATCCAACAAGTGAAGCTACTTCTAAAAAAAGTCCTTTCATGAGTCCGCGCGCAAAACCACCTACAATTGCGCCGCCAATAATGATGTCAATAAAGTTCATGCGTATCGAGTTTTAACAAATATAGAACAACTATTTGTAACAATTTATTGTGTTCCGTTACGCGAGATGCCTTTAAATGTGAGAAAAATTGGTATTCAACTCAAAATAGAAGTTTCCAGTAGAAATCGATACAGTTCCCCAAACGTTGTGTAAATTTGCATCGGAAAAGAACGAAATATGGCAAGAGACGAAGTATTAAAGGAACGATGGAATACCGTAGTTGAAAAACTCACCAATCAATTTGCAGAAGGAGACACGCTCGATTTGGATGCGATTATCTACTTAATTGGTGTGCAGGAGTTGGGACAAATTCATCGTACGTTTAAAAAAGATGATAAAGTCAATTTGATGCATATTGCTATCTGTCGTTTGCTAGAACCGTATGGTTATTACGAATTTGATTATTTTGATGATGATGGCTGGCCGCACTACAGGTTTAAAGAGCAATTGCCAACCTTAAAAGCAGGAGAACAAAGTGTATTGATGAAAGAAGCGATTGTCAATTACTTTTTGGAGAAGGAATACATTGAATAGATGAACTCATGTAAACTTTTTTTATTTGCTAAAAAATTGTCCTTTTCAGTTCTGTTTTTACTTTTTTTGCGCTTCGTAACGCTGCTATGAAACTCAAAAAAACTTTCAACAGAACCAAAAATCTCTAATTTTCGCTTAAATATTAAAAGTTTAAATGAGTTCAGTAAGTTTTTTCTAAATTTGCAAGCTAAATCAAGATATCGTCATGATAGATAAGATCAAGGAACATATTGCTGAAGTTGAAAAATTTACAACACAAGCAAAAGGAGATATAGAGAATTTCAGAATCAAATACTTAGGTAAAAAAGGATTGTTGAATGAATTTTTTGCGGAGTTTAAAAATGTTCCCAACGAACAAAAGAAAGAATTTGGGCAAACGATCAATAAACTAAAAACGATTGCTCAGGAGAAAGTCAACGCACTGAAAGAAGCTTTGGAAAACAAGGCGGAAGAAAAAGGTGTGTATGGCGATTTAACGCGTCCGGCACAACCGATTGAAATTGGTGCGCGTCATCCGATTTCTTTGGTAAAAAATCAAATTATAGATATTTTTTCGCGCATTGGTTTTGATGTGTCTGACGGACCTGAAGTGGAAGACGATTGGCATAATTTTACTGCGTTGAATCTTCCAGAATACCATCCAGCGCGAGACATGCAAGATACGTTTTTCATTCAGACCAATCCAGATATCTTGTTACGTACGCATACCAGTTCGGTACAAGTGCGTTATATGGAAACTCACAAACCTCCAATCCGAACCATTTCTCCGGGAAGAGTATATCGTAATGAAGCGATTTCATCACGTTCTCACTGCTTTTTCCATCAGGTAGAAGGTTTGTATATTGATAAAGAAGTAAGCTTTGCTGATTTAAAACAAACGCTACAACACTTCACCAAAGAACTGTTTGGGAAGTCAAAAATTCGTTTGCGTCCATCGTATTTCCCATTCACAGAGCCAAGTGCTGAAATAGACGTGTATTGGGGATTGGAAACGGAGACCGATTATAAAATCACCAAAGGAACTGGTTGGTTGGAAATCGGTGGTTGCGGTATGGTAGATCCGAATGTGTTGACGAATTGTGAAATTGATCCTGAGCAATATTCAGGTTTTGCGTTTGGTGTAGGAATCGATCGTATTGCGATGTTGTTGTATCAAATTGGCGACATTCGTTTGCTAAGCGAAAATGATGTGCGTTTTTTAGAGCAGTTTAAATCGGCATTGTAATTCACGATGAAAAAAGATATTGAAATTCCAAAAGTGGAAGGTGTTTACATGGCGGTTGTACAAGAATACAATGAAGTTTACAAAACAGACGATTGGAATGTATACATCATCAATGACAAAGACGTAGATTTGGAAATGTTGCTCATCGTTTCTCGCGGTTACGATGCAGAACGCGAGACTTCGACGATGCGTCACAAATTGGAAAAACTTCCAGCAAAATCGTATGCAAAAGCCGAGTGGATGCAAGAAGATGTCTTTACACTCAACAATGAATTTCGCGTGACTTTTTTTGAGGGAAACAAAATGTATGACAAAAAGTATCTTTTTAGGAAAAATACGATTAATATGAAGGCTTTTCAGCCGATTCCGTTGATGAATACTAAGGGGATTTTGGTAAAGTAGGCTTAGATACGCCTTGCTTTAGACCGCTGTCGCTGTTAGAATTTAGACTGCTTCGCTTTTAGATTTTTGGATACGCTTCGCTTTGGTATCGGCTTCGCCTTTTGGATCGCTAGCGCTCTTGGTATTTTAGTAGTTGAGTTTGTGAGTGTTAATTTTCAAATCAGCAAATCAACACCATTGGTACATTTTCAAATTAGCACATTAACACATTAGTCAAGCTTCTCCGTCAATTTCTTAAAAACTTTCTTCGGATTTTTATTTTGATATAGAATCGCATAAACCGCATCTATGATCGGAATTTGGGTTTTCTTTTCGTTTTTCTGATTGAGTTCAAAAGCACTTTTGGTTGCGTAATATCCTTCGGCAACCATGTTCATTTCCATTTGTGCAGATTTTACGGTGTAGCCTTTTCCAACCATATTTCCAAACATACGATTTCGAGAAAAAACTGAATAACCTGTTACTAATAAATCACCCAAGTAGGCAGAATTGTTGATATTGCGCTTCATTTTGTGGACTTTTTTGATGAAACGCTTCATCTCGCGGATGGCATTACTCATCAACACACTTTGGAAATTATCTCCATAACCCAATCCGTGCGCAATTCCTGCCGCGATTGCATAAATATTTTTCAACATTACGGCGTATTCCGTTCCGATGACATCGTCGCTGATTTTGGTTTTGATATAATTACTCGACAAAGAATCGGCAATCATTTGTGCTTTCTCTTGATCGGCACAGGAAATCGTTAAATACGACAAACGCTCTAGCGCCACTTCTTCTGCGTGACAAGGTCCTGCAATCACCGCAATATTTTCAAAAGGAATAGTATATATATCGTGAAAATGCTCTCCCACCAACAATCCAGATTCAGGAATAATTCCTTTTACGGCAGAAACTACAATTTTATCTTTAATATCAACCGTTAACTTTTGCATTTCGCCATAAATAAAGGCAGAAGGAATCACAAAAATTAGGATATCTGCATAACTTGCAATTTCATCAAAATCATTGCTCAATTTCAGCTTTTCCGTATGAAACTCTACAGAACTTAAGTAGCTTGGATTGTGCTGTTCTTTTAGTAAATGTTCTTTGGTATACACACTACGCATGTACCATCCAACTTCGTTTAAATTTTCACAAAGCATCTTTACAATAGCAGTTGCCCAACTTCCAGCTCCGAAAACGGCGTATTTTAATTCGTTGTCCATAAAAGGTTGATCTATGCTTCAAAAATACATAAAATATCGTTCCAAAAACACGCTTAATCTTCAAGGATGTATCATTTTGGCATGCGTTTTGAAAGTAACTACACAACAACTTTAAACGATTGGCTTATGAAGACTTTAAAATTACTTTTCATTACATTATTTAGTGTGACTATGACTTCATGTTATACAGAAGTTTTGGTAGAAGACCCAATTATCGCCGAGCCAGGTATTTCGTTAAATCAGTTATTAAGCTCGTACGAATTGTGGTATGTAAATATTAATCAAACTACAGGAAATGGAGAAGTGCCATTTTTACAACGAGCATTTACCGTATCATTCATTAACGGTGTTTTTTATGCAAATAATAATATTTCGGGAATAGGAAACAATGGAAATGGTTTTGGAATTGATGTTGGTGTATACGTAACCAATTTTGACACCGTAAATATTGACCATGACATTGATGGTTTTGTGCCGCTATTTGTGGAGCAGATTGGAGTGAATAGAATTCGTATGTATGACAGTCTCACGGATACAAGTTATTTTTTAACAGGATATCAGCGATCTAATTTTGATTATGATTTTGTATTCTATGATAACATTCACTATTTGTTACAAGAATTTACCGCTTGGAGAAAAATATTTACCAGTCAAGAAGGTGCTTTGAATGAGTTTGATAATGAAAACTTCTTAGCTTTTTTAGCTGGCGGAAATGACGATACGTTCTTATCTTCTACTGATCCGATTGACACGCCAATTGGTAATCTAGTGTACGATTACGAAGGATTTTACACAGTGTATGACGTACAAGGCGATCCGTATTCGAAAGTTTTAACATTAGATTATGATTATCTAGGCAATGAATACTTTGAATTGAGCGTTATCAATGACGAAACCATCGCGTTATTCCACCCAAATTCTGGAACAACGTATGAGTTTGAAGGAAGAGGATATATTCAGTATTTACGACCATCTTCAGATGGAAGTACTCCAAAGCCGAAACAATCCGATAAAAAACGTAAAAAGATTATCAATAAAGTGTTCAACAAGGACGACTTTAAGAAATAAAAATATACAAGACTTTGGTTGGTTATTTAGTTTAGAAACAGTCTTTGCATTCGTGCAAAGGCTGTTTCTTTTTATTTCGCCTCACGCTAAAGTGAGCCGAAATAATTTCGTCGAAGGACGGAATCTCAAAGGAATCTAATTTATGACTTTTAATAAAATGAACTGAACTAATTCCGCTATAGAGCGGAATCTCCTCAGAAGTTAATGAGTGTCTTCTAACAAGTTTAAAATAAAGTGAGCCGAAATAATTCCGCTACAGAGCAGAATCTCTTTTTAAAACTATATATTTTTCAGATAAAACAAGATTTTATACCTTTCTACCTGTGAAGAGTTGTGAGATGTTAGTATTGAGTATTGAGAAGTTTCAGAAAACAAACATATAAATTGACCATATTAACGCATAACGAAGTTAAATGTTGAATTTTAAATTGACACTTCGATAAACTCAGTCTCCTTGAGAAGCAAAAAACAAATCAACAGATCAACAAACAAACAAATCAACAAAAAACAAATCAACAACAAAGCGCAGCGACCAACCGACAACACACAACTGACAACGGAGCGCTAGCGACAACACCAAAACCCAAAACCAAACACCCAGCAACATGAGCTTATTCGCATTCATAAAAGAGGTAGGAGATAAATTATTCGGTTCAAAAACCACTTCTACAACATCAAAAACTGCCGAAATTACTGTAGATGATTCTGCAAACGCAGCAGCTGCAATTACAGAAACCATCAACGATTTAGACTTGCACGTAAATAATTTGTGTGTTTCGCTTGATGGCGATACCGCCACAATTTCTGGAACTGCCATTGATCAATCTACAAAGGAAAAAGTCGTATTGGTAGTTGGAAACACCATGGGAATCGCGATGGTAGATGATCAAATGGAAGTAGAAGAACAAGCGCCAGAAGCGCAATTTCATACGGTAGCCAAAGGTGATACGCTTGGAAAAATTGCACAACAGTATTATGGAAATGCAATGAAGTATCCAGCAATTTTCGAAGCCAACAAACCAATGCTCAAAGATCCCGATTTGATTTATCCAGGACAGGTATTACGAATTCCTTCTCAGGAAAATTATACCAACTAAACTATAAGATGCGACTTTAGAGACGAAGTTGCTTTGGTATCATAGGACGCTGTGAATGGGTTGCATAGCCGTAGCTACGGAACCTATTCGCAAGAAACTAGGATGCCAAATGAACGAGTCTATATGTTGCATCTTATAGTTTAATTGGTATTAGATACATTCCACACATTTTGTGTAAAGAATTTACAGCTAAAATTGCGGTAAAAAAAACTGAAAAAGGGGAAAAATCCCCTTGATCAATATCTCGAAAACTTCTTAATATTGCGTCACAAATAACCAATAGTATGAGAAGTTATCGACCATTAATCATTATTCCACTTTCCATATTGTTAGTAATATTAATGGTGATCACTTCTTTTGTAACACCAAAAAAGGAAATTGTAGGCGCTTGGGTCTCACAAGAAAATCCAGACTATACAATTGAATTTCTTCAAAACGGAACTGCCAAGTCCTATTCTGAAAATTCTGAAAGTAAACCGTATCATTACACGCTTTCCACACATTGTGATGAATACAACCATGCGAACAAAGGTTCATTATTTGTAAAAATAATAGACGACCAAGCGAATTCTTTTAAATGGTACGAATTAAAAGATGCAGAAACACAAGATGAAAATGAGCTAGTGTTGGTTGATATGGAAAACAACGAAGAGCATTTGTACACGAAAGTATATTAGTGTTTAAGTTGCTAATTTGTTAATTTGAAAATGTATCAATGCCAACGATGCGTCATTGGAATGACGTAAAGCAATCTGTTTGTTTCATTGGAAAAAATTGTGTTTTGATAGCAACAGATTGCCACAAATTTCTTTGAAATTCTCGCAATGACGAATCAAAAAAGTCTAAAAGCGATAGCGGTCTAAAATTCCAAAGGCATAGCCGTATCTAGGAGCGAAGCGTTCTAGATTCTAACAGCGATAGTGATCTTGGCTCTAATAGCGACAGCGGTCTAAGTAACCTACTTTCTATAAAAATTCATCTCATCCATATATTTCCAAACATCTTGTGGTAATAAGGGTTGAATATTTTTCTTGTCTTTAATCGCGTTTCGAATAAAAGTGGAAGAAATCTCCATAATCGGAGCGGCAACACGGTGAATTTTAGGATGATTGGTAAACTGATGTTCCACAGTTCCTTCTGAAATACGCGGATACACATACACATCGTGATTCGCTAAAATCACTTCGTAATTTTTCCACTTGTGCAAACTTTTCAGATTGTCTTCGCCCATGATCAGGCAGAATTCATGCTGAGGATATTTTTCTTGTAAATGTGCTAAAGTATTGACCGTGTAATTCGGTTGAGGTAAGTCGAATTCAATTTTACTCGGTTTGATTTTCGGATAGTTTTCCGTAGCAATCATAACCATTTCATAGCGATGATGATTTGCCAATAAGGAACTTTTCTTTTTAAAAGGATTGTGCGGTGTTACTACCATCCAAATGGCTTCTAAATCGCTGTATTCTGCCATGTGATTGGCAATGGCCAAATGCCCAACATGAATCGGATTGAACGTCCCAAAATACAAACCAATTTTCATTGTTAAGCCTCTTTATCAATTCCTAGAAATTCAGCGACGACACGTTCTGCTTCTGCTTTTGCAGTGTCTAAATCGTCATTCATGATGCGAACATCAAATTGTGGTGCATTTGCCATTTCCGCAGGCGCTTTGGCAACACGCATGTTGATTTTTTCCTGACTTTCCGTTTTTCTATTTTTTAAACGTTTGATCAATTCGTTGATATGTGGCGGTTCTACAAAAACGGTGAGTGTTTCTTCAGGGAACTTTCGTTTAATTCGCAAAGCACCAACCACATCAATATCGAAAATCACATTGCTGCCAGCATTGCAAATACGATCGACTTCCGTTTGTAGGGTTCCGTAATAATTTTCAGGATACACTTCTTCCCACTCTAAAAATTCCTTGTTTTTAATTTTCTGTCTAAAATCTTTCGGAGATAAAAAATAATAGTCTTTTCCATCCACTTCATTGCCGCGTCGATCACGAGAAGCTGCCGAAATCGAAAACTCTAAGTTCAATCTAGGAATTCCTAATAAATGATGTACAATGGTGGTTTTGCCAGCTCCAGAAGGTGCTGCAAATACAATAAGTTTTCCTTTTTTCATTACAATACGTTTAACAATTGCTCTTTAATTTTCTCCAATTCATCCTTCATTTGTACGACCAATTGCTGCATTGGTGCGTAATTGGATTTAGAACCTATTGTGTTAATTTCACGTCCAATTTCTTGGGTAATGAATCCGAGTTTTTTTCCGTTGGAATTAGGAGATTGTAATGTTTTTGAGAAATAATCTAAGTGATTTGTAAGTCGCACTTTTTCTTCTGTGATGTCGAATTTTTCTAAATAATAAATCAACTCTTGTTCGAAACGATTTTCGTCTACCTGTTCTTTCAAATCATCCAAAGCACGACGCAAACGCTCTTTCACAGAAACCATGCGTTCATCGTCCATATTGATTACTTTTTGAAGCAACTCAGAAATATTTTTAATGCGCAATGTAAAGTCTTCCTCCAGCACTTTTCCTTCTGCAGTTCGGTATTCGTCTAATTGTTCAATAGCATATTGTAATGCATTTTGAATCACTTCAAACTCTTTTTCGTCTATTTCTTCGCGTTCTGTCTTTAGTGAATCTGGCATTCTCACAACCATTTTCAACAATTCAATATCGTCTGCATCGGGTTGAATTTCACGAAGCTGTTTCATGTATTCTTTCACTACAGCTTTGTTGATTACTGTGGAAGTTTCTTCGGCAGTTATTTCCAAATACAAGGAGAAATCTACCTTTCCACGTAACAAGGTCTTGGCAATGGTTTTGCGCATTAGCAATTCTTTCTCTCGATAGTACGAGGGAATACGCGCATTCAAATCCAAACTCTTGCTATTGAGTGACTTTAATTCAATCGTTATTTTTTTTGACGGAAGTTGTTCTACAGACTTTCCGAATCCTGTCATAGACTTTATCATACGGCAAAAATAGTAAAATTACCGACACGCCTTGGGTTTATACGTTGCTATAATTTGGATTTCGCTTTTGCGGAATCGTTCCTACACCATTCACACGATAAACCTAGATAAATACTTTATTATACCAGTTATGATTTGAAATTGCCGTAAAAGAAAATGATGATTTTTTTCTTTATTCAAGTTTCAAAAATCAAACATAGCCGTAGCTACGTTTTATTTTTTAAAGGAAGAAGAAAGGAAAAAAGGGCATTTTATTACGGTAATTTCAAGTTGTAAATGGTATTATATCTCTCGTTTTTTTATTTTTGATAAAATTACCTCATGCCATTAATATTATTATCAATTGCTCCTGCGCTGTTGATCATTATTTACATCTATTACAGTGATAAATATGACAAAGAGCCGCGACATCTCCTAATGATTTGTTTTCTGTTAGGAGCCGTTGGTAGTATTCTCATTTCCTCGGTTTCACATTTTTTCGTCTCGCAATACATTCCAGAATTGGAAGATCTTAAAATTTGGATACAATTCTGCAAAGCGTTCATTTTTGTGGCTTTGGTAGAAGAATTCAGCAAATATATTTTTGTGCGCTATTTTGCCCAAAGACACAAAGAGTTTGATGAACCGTACGATGGCATCATGTACGCTGTCATGGTATCTATGGGGTTTGCGGTGACAGAAAACCTAGCGTATTCCTTTCAAGGCGGCATAGAAACGGCGATTTACAGAGCATTTACGGCAGTTCCAGCGCATGCTACTTTCGGAATTATCATGGGATATTATATGGGAAAAGCCAAATTTTCCAGAAACCGTGTCAAATACAATCTCTTAGGATTGGGATTGGCGACTGTTTTCCACGGAATTTATGATTTCTTCCTGTTTATCGATTTTATTCCGGGAATTACTATTGGTGCATTCATCTCATTGGCAGTTGGGATATTACTATCGCAAAAAGCCATACGGATTCACCAGCAGAACTCACACTTTAAACCAAAGTAGTCACAAAATCGATTGCTCTTTTTTCGTTGTAGTACACATCGTCAATATCATAAAAACCTACGTGTCCGCCATATTTTGGCATTTCCAGATAAAAATTTGTATTCTTTTCAGCTTCTTCTATTGGAAAGCAGCATTCAGACAAAAACGAATCATTTTGAGCGTTGATCAGCAAAGTCGGAATTTTAATATATGGGATAAATTGTCTGGAGGAGCACTTTTTGTAATAATCGAATGCATCTTCAAAACCGTGCGCAACCGACGTATACAAATTGTCAATATGCAACATCGAATTTGCTTTCTTAATATCTTCAAGCTTGATCAAACTCGGGAATGCTTTGTGTTTATCTTTTAATTTTTCATGCAAATTCCTGATAAACATTTTGTTGTATAAAAAGTTTTCAAAACGGCGCATTTGCTTCAAAGAGCCTTCCAATTGACAAGGAACAGAAATGGCTATGGCAGCTTTGATTTCTTTTGGAGGCGGAATCGGTTCTCCTAAATATTTCAATAGCATATTTCCGCCCAAACTAAACCCTTTTAAAACGATATGATCGTACTGCGGATAGTTTGCCACAATATATTCCATCACTTCTCGCAGATCTTCCGTAGCACCTGCATTATACGATCGGAATAATCGGTTGGGTTCTCCGCTACAACTTCTAAAATTCATCGCCACGGCGTCATATCCGTTGTGATTAAAAATCTTAGCAGTTCCTTTAATATAAGCGCGTTGTGCATTTCCTTCCAAACCATGCAAAATCACAATAAGCTTGGAAACATTCTTATGATAAGCGGCGTAACTCCAGTCTAAATCTATAAAATCCTGATCGTTCAACGTAACGCGTTCCCGTTTCTGGTATACGCCTGTGACGCTTCTGTACAAACCAGAATGAATGGTAGAAAAATGCCCACTTTTAAAAATATGTGGTGGATTGTAATGACTTTTTAGTATTGGCATGTTATTTTTGGTAATAAAAAATAAAAAAATAAATATAATGTATTTTAAAGAATTTGACATTCGTTGGAGCGATTTAGACGCAAACCGTCACTTAGCCAATTCTGCATATATCAACTTTATGAGTCACGCACGCATGGGATTTTTAGTTGAAAATGGCTTTACGCAAAAGGAATTAGCCAAAAACAATATTGGTCCGGTCGTGTTTTATGAACACATGTATTACTTTAAAGAAGCCTTTCCAGGAAAACCTGTAAAAGTATCTTTGGAAGTGGCGGGTTTAAGCGAAGACGGAATGTTCTTTGAATTTCTTCATAATTTTTATGATTCGAATGGAAAAAACTTTGCAAGCTGCGAAATGATGGGCGCTTGGATTGATTTAAAAACACGCCAATTAATCGGTTTGCCAGCACAATTTAACAAAGCAATACGCAATGTTCCACGAACAAAAAACTTTAAAGTCTTAACCAAAGAAGATACACGTCGTTTCGGTAAAAAACCTCAAAACTTAGCGTAACACTAATCAATAATAATTAGCAACTATTTGATAGTTAGTTAAAAAAAAGTACATTTAGTTACACCTTAAAGACATTTTATAACATTTTATGTGTAAATAACTATTATTAACTAACATTAAGAAATTATGGAAGATATTCATGTGAATTGGATAGCATTGGCTGTCGCTGCATTGTCTACATTGGTCATCGGATTTTTATGGTACGGACCACTATTTGGAAAAGCTTGGATGAAAGAAACAGGTATCACTGAAGCACAAGCACAAAAAGGAATGCCTTTGCGCTTTGGATTGAGCGTAATACTCGCTTTTATCGCTGTATTCTTTATTTATGCTACCTCCGTCATTACAGGTGGAATGCCGCCAGATGAAGTCCACAGTATTGATAATGCACAATTTCACACCTTTGGTCACGGCGCAATTCACGGCGTAGGCGCAGCGTTATTTTTGGTCATGCCAGCCTTAGTGACAAATTCACTTTTTGAACAAAGATCTTTCAAATATATGCTAATCAATGTAGGCTATTGGGTTGTCACGTTTGCCATTATGGGCGGAATTGTGAATGCTTGGGTTTAGAGATGATAATAAAGACATTAAAAAGAGTCTAAAAAGCCTTTGAAGGCGTCATTCTGAGCTTGACTCAGAATCTCATCACACTGATTATCTACTATTATGAGAAACCGAAACCTGTGCTAAATTTATTTCAGTATCAAGTTCGGTTTGACGAAATCTGTACTTTTTAGCCTCTTTCTGTTTGCTATTATTTTATATTTTAATTAACGTGAGTTCGCATGAGGAATTATTAAATTACTTATAATTAACTTAAAATGAACACTTGTCAGTTCGAGCGCAGTCGAGAACACTATAAAAGTTAAAATTTCGATTGAATCTCGACTGCGCTCGATTTGACACTTTTTGTAAGTTTCTGACTAATATGTATTTAACGAAATAGTTACATCGAACTTTCGTTAACTATCCTTTCCAAATCGAATGATTCAAGCCAATGATATAAGGAACACCTCTAAAAACAGTGATATCTAAGGCTCTTCCGCCGCCGCGATGTTCTTCCCAACGACTCAATCGGTAACGGAAAATTCCATTATTTATTCCAATCACCCAAACGGTTCCATCACGATCGCACGCAATTTTTTGCCCGATGCCTCCGCCACGAAGTTCCATCCAACCCATGCCGTTTCCGCGCCAAATACTACCATCTTCTGCGATAATATGCGGAATGCCTCTATGCGCAGCAATATCAACAGCCCTGCCGCCGCCAGGATACAAATTCCAATTTCGACCATCAAATGAAAAGATGTTGTTGTTCAATCCAATCAGCCACAATTGCCCATTATCATTATAAATTCGTCTTCCGAGTCCATTGCCAGGCATCGGAACCCAACCAGAACCTGTTCCTTTCCAAATACCATTATTCACTCCAATAATATATGGCGTTCCGTTATGCACCGTAATATCGATAGCTTTTCCATTTCCGGGATATTCAATCCATGTGCGACCATTGTATGAAAAAATACTATTGCCCATTCCAATAACCCAAAGCGTTCCATTATCGTTGTAAATGGCTTGTCCTTTTCCGCCACCGCGGAGTTGTTTCCAAATTTGCGCATCTACGGATGTCACACAAAAAAGTAATAAAATAAGTGTGTATGTAATTTTTTTCATTGTGGAATGATTAAAGATTGCTTCTAAAAATACAAATTTAATGCCACTCCGAAATAAGATAAATCTTAAACTACTTCAAATAGAAAAAATATTATAATTTTATTAAAATCATAAATTATTTGTAATAAATCTAAATAAAAGAAATCGTTTTCGTAAAAATAATGAACTAAAGCTGATATTTTCACAATTGCATTTTTCGTAAAATAAAAACCAAAAACTACTAATATTTCATTTTCATTCCCTCTTGATTATAGATATGAGAAAAATAAACATGTTGCTTTTATCCTAAAATCCTTGCCTTTATCTTAGTAAGTCCAATAAGGTGTAAAACCTCCAAATACTTTGATGATGCTGACAAAACAAGGACTCTATTTGCCAGAATTTGAACACGACAATTGCGGTGCGGGATTTATATGTAGTTTAACAGGAAAGCGTTCCAACGACATCATTCACAAAGCAATTGAAATTTTAGTAAAATTAGAACATCGCGGTGCGGTTAGTGCGGACGGTGTTACAGGTGACGGTGCAGGAATTTTAATTGACATACCACATCAATTTTTCAAAAAGTTTTGCGACTTTCCATTACCCAATGCAGGCGACTATGCCGTAAGCAATGTATTTCTTCCTCAAAAAATAAATCAACGTGAATTTTGTATTGACGTTTTTGAAAATGAAATCAAGAATCAAGGATTGCAACTCATCGGTTGGAGAGATGTGCCTGTAAATAGTGAGGTACTCGGAGAAATTGCCAAAGAAACAGAACCGTTTGTTAAGCAAATATTTATAGGGAAAGCTTCTGCAAAGCAATCTGACAAAGATTTTAATTTAAAATTATTTGCAGCGCGTAAAATAACTGAGCATACGATATATAATTCTAAATTGTCTGAGCAGCAATTCTTTTATCTGCCTAGTTTGTCCACAAAAATTATCATTTTTAAAGGATTGCTAAAACCAGAACATATTAATGAGTACTATCTTGATTTATTCAATTCAGATTTAGATACGCGTTTGGCGTTGGTGCATCAACGTTTTTCGACGAATACCTTCCCAACGTGGGATTTGGCACAACCGTTCCGCTACATCTGTCATAATGGGGAAATCAATACGCTGCGCGGAAATGTGTCTCGTATGTTTTCTCGCGAAGAAATCATGGAAAGTCCGTTATTTGGAAAAGACATCAAGAACATATTACCAACCATTTTAAAAGGCAAATCAGATTCGGCTACTTTAGATATGGTAGTGGAATTATTACTCATGTCAGGTCGTTCGTTACCAGAAGCGATGATGATGTTAGTACCAGAAGCGTGGGAGAAAAACCCAAATATGTCGGATGCTAAAAAAGCCTTTTACGAATACAATTCTTGCTTAATGGAACCTTGGGATGGACCTGCGTCGATTCCGTTTACCGATGGAAACTATATTGGAGCAGTGTTGGACAGAAACGGTCTGCGTCCATCGCGATATACGGTGACGAAACACGGAAATGTAATCATGTCGTCAGAAACTGGCGTGGTAGATATCAAACCCGAAAATGTGGCGTTTCACGGTCGTTTAGAACCTGGAAAAATGTTTTTGGTGAATATGAATGAAGGACGAATTGTCAATGATGAAGAAATCAAAGAAGCGATCGCGGCGAAACATCCTTACCGAAAATGGTTGAATGAAAACTTAGTGCATCTACGTGATATTTCAGCTAAAAAAGGTCCGATCAAATATGAGGAAATTGAACTCAAAAAGCGTGAAATTGTCTTTGGTTATACACAAGAAGATTTAGACACCATCATTCGCCCAATGGCACAAAACGCCAAAGAACCGATTGGCTCGATGGGAAGCGATACGCCAATTGCGATTCTTTCGGAAAGGCCGCAATTGGTCTATAATTATTTCAAACAATTATTTGCACAAGTCACCAATCCGCCGTTGGATGGTGTTCGTGAAGAATTGATCACGGATATCAGCCTGACCTTGGGAAGTGATGTGAATCTTTTTGACATCAATGCGGAACACTGTAAAAAACTAAAAATTCAAAATCCGGTCATCTCTAAACACGATTTGGATAAAATCAGAAACTACGATAGCAATCCAAATTTCAAAGTAGAATCAATTTCCATGTTGTACGAGGTAAACAGAGGATTGAACGAATTGGAAATCGCTCTGGAAAACCTAATGCACAAAGCGTCCAAAGCAATTGATAATGGCGCAAATATCATCATTCTTTCGGATAGATATGTAGATGAAAAACATGCACCAATTCCAGCATTATTAGCATGCTCGTATTTAAATCACGCGTTACATAAACTTAAAAAACGCTCAAAAGTTAGCTTGATCATTGAATCTGCCGAACCAAGAGAAGTGCATCATTTTGCCTTGCTATTTGGTTTTGGAGCGAGCGCGGTAAATCCGTAT